>SDZD01000113.1 GCA_004172935.1 bacterium
GGCTAGTGGGGAGGGGTGGTTTTAGGGTTTAAAGATGGGGTGGTTAATGGGTTAAGAGATTAATTGTTTTTAGCTTAGCATCGCCTCAGGTTAGAGCAATAAGAGCCAAAGTCGACCATCTTAACAAGAGTAAAGACAGCGGCATATTAGACAAATGGCAGACAAAATGTATAATGGGGTCGATAAATTCACAGTAGAACTGTGTTTCTTTATCTTTAGCGTTTAAAGCTGCAATGTTTAATCGAGTCAACTATTTATTTAAGAGTACGTTCGTGGTGGGGGCTTTGTGGGCCGCTTCCGGTTCGGCTCACGCGGCCACTTGCCGGTGGGTTGGGGCCAATAATGGCGCTTGGAACCTCGCGACCAACTGGTCGACGAAGACTGTGCCAACGGCGGTTGATAGCGTCGTTATTGATGCCAATAAAATTGTGGCGGTGCCAGCCGATGTCACTGTTACCAACTTGACTGTTGGAGCGAATGCCGAGATTCGGAACATCGGCAAGATTAAGGTGACGGGCGTGACCAGTTCGTTGGGATTGTTCACGGGGGCGGGCACGCTGGATATTCCGGCGGGGGCGACTGCGGTTTATGATGTGACTGCGGCCAACTTGCTCGCTACGACTCTGGGCACCGGGCCAGCGGTTGTGTTTGCGCCCATCAACAACAACGGCAGCATCGTTACCAAGGTGGCGCAGGGGTGCCGCGTGGATTTCGCGTCCATCAATAACTCTGGTTCGACAGATGTTACTTCGGATGGTACAGTGACTTTCAAGGACATCAAGAACGCGCAGAACATGTCGATTAGCGCGTCGGGGACGCTGACGCTGTCGGGTATCGACAACGCGACGGGGGCTTCGCTTTCGATTGCAGCGACGACACCTCCGGGCCTTGTAACGCCAGTGACCGGGATTGTGGGTAACACGATTAACACGGCGACCAGCCTGTTGAATGGCAGCCTTGACACCTCGGATCCAATCATGGTGAAGGTGGGGAACCTTGCCAACCACACGGGCGGCGTCGTGAAGGTTACGGGCGCTCCGTTGGGGCGCTATTTCAGCGGCCAGTCGATTATTAACGAGGGGAACATGCTCGTCAGCGGCGCGCAGACGGTGTTGAGCGGCGATGTGAGCAACAGCGCTACTGGCATTTTGACGCTGGAATCGGACGCGCGTATTTTCGCGTGGGATGGCACGGCTCCCAAACTGAGCAACGCGGGCAAGCTGGTTAAGACGGCTGGCAGCGATGTGACGTTGAGCGTCGACATCGACAACATCGGCTTGATTGTGGTGGAGAACGGCACGATGCATGTGCGTGTTAAGCCGGGCAAGGTTTGCAAACAGAACTCTGGCACCACGACGTTGGAAGGCGGCGTGCTTTCGGTGGAGAATGCGCTGAGCCTGTTGGCGAACGGCACTTTTGAAATAGCGGGCGGCACATTGGATGGCATCGGAACCATCAATGGCAACGTTGTGAACTCTGGCGGGCATGTCAGCCCCGGCCACTCGCCGGGAACTGTCACCATCAACGGCAACTATACGCAAACATCGGGCGGCGTGCTGGATATGGAAATCGGCGGCACAGACCCCGGCACTTCGTATGACCAGATGGTCGTGAATGGAACGGCGAATTTGGGCGGCACGCTGAACTGGGTGCGCTGGCAGGGTTTCGTTCCTCAGGATGGCGACGTGTATGTGCTGTTCACGTACTACTCGAAGTCGGGGAACTTCGCGAGCTTCGTCGATAAGTCGCCAGTGGCGGGCATCAGCTATGACACGACGCTGACACCGACCGATTACGAAGTGAGCTGCTATGGCGATGATGCTGGCGCAGCGCCAGTGGTCGCGGTGGCAACCCCAACCGAAGGCAGCGCCGCGACAACTTACACGAAGGCGACGGGAACATCGGGCGCCAATGGGTCGGCGAATGTGACGGGCGTCACTTGCCGTTTGTATCGTTACAACAACCCGGTGACGGGTGTGGCCGCTGGATTCTGGGCGGGCGGCAGCAACTGGACGACTTCGGGCACAGCCACGAATGAACGCGCTGCGACGGGCACCACTTCGTGGAGCTTTACCTTCCCTACTCTGGTTGCGGGCCGCTATTCGTTGCGCGCAACGGCGACCAACGCCGCTGGCACAACAACACAGAGCAGCACGGTTTCGTTCTGGGTTGACCCCAATGCCCCTTCTGCTTTGACGGTAAGCACTCCGGCCAACAATGCCTCGATCACTTCGCTAACCAGCATTGAAGGCACGACGAGCGACGCCAGCGATGGCAGCGGAGTGACACAGGTGCAGCTGAACCTGAAGCGTTCGGCTGACAACCTGTTCTGGTCGGGCAGCGCATGGACGAGCAGCGCGACCGCGCTTTCGACGACCCTATCGGGAACCAAGTGGACACGCAACAGCGGCCTTCCTTCGGGAACAGGTCTGAAAACTGGCAGCTATGTGATTACCGCCATCGCTTCTGACCGCGCGGGCAACGCCAAGACTATCACCTCGAACTTCACGGTGACGACTTCGACGAAGAGCAGCTAACTCAGAGCGACTTAAATACTAAAGAGCGAGAGGGGAAGAGGCCACTCGCCTCTTCCCCTTTTTGTTTTGCTAAGAGCTTTAGAGGGATGAAGAGTGATGGTTCGGGGCGCAGGACCCCAAGACAATGTATCAATATAGCAACAAAATGTAGCAGTCATTTTAATACAGTAAAAATATTAGAATTCGCTTATAATTAGCGAGTAGCTAGTTATCTGAGAAGTTGTTGACATTCCATTAATACACCTTTCATATGTCACCTTAGCATTCACACAGATTAATGCAATAACAATAAATCTGAGACATCTCTATGTATAATGAGGGCATTCACTACTTAGCCAATTGGCATTGTATATGTAAAATGGTAAACGTTTTTCTTTATGGGAATGCGTTTAGGGTTTAAAGTTGTGATGTCAAACGAATTCAAGCATGTTATAGGAGGAGCCTTGGTTATGGGCGTTTTATGGGCGGCCTCTGGTTCGGCACAAGCGAGCAGCTGCCGCTGGGTTGGGCCGGAGAATGGCGCATGGAACAGCGCCCTCAACTGGTCGACACGGGTTGTTCCGGGTGTGCAAGATGATGTCATAATTGATGCCAACAAGGTTGTCGCTGTGCCAGCGGATGTCACGGTGGCCAGCTTGACGGTTGGAGCCAACGCCGAAGTGAAAAATGGCGGCAAGATTAAGGTGACGGGTGTGACCAACTCGTTGGGGTTGTTCACGGGGGCGGGCACGCTGGATATTCCGGCGGGGGCGACTGCGGTTTACGATGTGACTGCGGCCAACCTGTTAGCGAAGTTGTTGCGCCGTAGCCGTCCGGTTGTGTTCGCGCCGATTAACAACAAGGGCACCATCATTACTAAGGTGGCTTCGGGGTGCAAAGTCGAGTTCGCGAAATTCGAGAACGCCGGAAAAACACAAATCACCTCGGAGGGTGAGGTGACTTTCAAGGAAATCAAGAACAGCGAGGAGCTTTCGATTAGCGGGACGGGTTCGCTGACGCTGGGCAATGTGACCAATGCCAGTGGTGCCACGCTTTCGATTGATGCCACGGCCCCAACGGGGACATCGAATCCGCTTCGGTCGCTGTTTGGCGCCAATGGGGTTCGGGACAGCCACGTTTGCGGTTTATTCGATGACATCGACCTTTCGGTGATTCATTTGGACGTGCTTAACAACATGTTGGGCGGCACGGTGATATTGAAGGGCTCGAAGGTGGGGCGTTATTACGAGGGCAAGTCGATTTATAACTCTGGCGACCTGGAAATCAATGGCGCGCAGACGCTATTGGCCGACACGGTTGTGAATGCGCCTGCGGGAACGCTGACCATCGAATCGGATGCGGCCATTTATGCAAGTGATGGCGAGGCTCCGACTTTGAACAACGCGGGCAAGCTGATTAAGCCCGCTGGCAGCGATGCGACATTGAGCGTCGATTGGAACAATAGCGGCAATGTCGTGGTTGAGAACGGGACGCTGCATGTGCAGATGCCATTCGGCGAAGTTTGCAAGCAGACGGCAGGGACTACGACGCTTGAGGGCGGCGTGATTTCGGTGGAAGATGCGTCGGGGCAACAGCTCGGTGGCACTTTTGAAGTGGCGGGCGGCGTGCTGGACGGCATCGGAACGATTGAGGGCGATGTTGCCAACTCTGGCGGACGGGTTAGCCCCGGACATTCGCCGGGGACTATCACCATCAACGGCAACTATACGCAGACATCGGGCGGCGTGCTGGATATGGAAATCGGGGGAACTGACCCCGGCACTTCATATGACCAGATGATTGTGAATGGCACGGCGAATCTGGGTGGCACGCTGAACTGGGTACGCTGGCAAAACTGGGTGCCCCAAGATGGCGATGTTTACACGCTGTTCACGTATTACTCGAAGACGGGTAACTTCGCGAACTTCGTTGACTCCTCGCCAGTGGCCGGGGTCAATTACGACATCACTTTAACACCGACCGATTATGAAGTGAGCTGCTACGCGACGGCAGCCGATGCTGCGCCCCCCGTGGTTTCGATTGCGAACCCGCTTGAGGGACGCGCGGCCGCTTCGTATGCCAACGCGACGGGCACTTCTAGCGCCAACGGGTCGGCGAGTGTGACGGGCGTTACTTGCCGTTTGTATCGCTATAACAACCCGGTGACGGGTGTGGCGGCGGCGTTTTGGGCGGGCGGCAGCACATGGACGGCAGCGGCCACCGCTGCCAACGAGCGTCCAGCGACGGGCACTTCGTCGTGGACTTTCACCTTCCCTACTCTGGTCGCAGGGCGCTACTCGCTGCGCGCGACAGCCACCAACTCGGAGGGCACCACGGCTTCGAGCAGCACGGTTTCGTTTTGGGTTGACCCGAACGCACCTTCGGTTTTAACGCTGAGTACCCCGGCCAACAACGCCTCGATTTCGACGCTGACCAACATCAAGGGCACCGCCAGCGATGCCAGCGACGGTAGCGGCGTGACGCTTGTGCAACTGCGCTTGAAGCGCTCGTCGGACAACCTGTATTGGTCGGGTAGCGCGTGGACGAGCAGCATCGTCGCGCTTTCGACGAGCCTTTCGGGCGTGAACTGGACGCGCAACAGCGGCTTTCCTTCGGGGACGGGCCTTAAAACCGGCAGCTACGTGATTACGGCCATCGCGACTGACCGCGCAGGGAATACCAAAACCATCACCTCGAACTTCTCGGTGAATCCGTCCTCGCCGGCTGGGTGAGGAACTGGGACTTGTGGTTAAACACAGAGAGCACAGAGGAGATTAAGAAGCACAGAGGTTTTTGAGAAAGCTTTTTGGGCTTTTGATTCACCACAGAGGCACGGAGACACAGAGGGGATTTTTGAGAGGGGGAGAGGTCAAGCGATCTCTTCCTCCTTTTTTGTTTTGGGGGAATGAGCATCTTGAATCCCAACTACCATGTGGGGCGGATTTCAATACCAGAGGGTTCGATTGAAGGAGTCGCGTCAGTCTCTCTGCTAACTGCTCTGCTGATTGGTTTCAATCCCAGAAGGTTCGATTAAAGGTAACCACAAGGTTAGACCAAGCATTGAGAGTTAGCGTGTTTCAATCCCAGAAGGTTCGATTAAAGGTCTTCCCACTTCATTCGCTTCCCGTTCCATTTTAGGAGTTTCAATCCCAGAAGGTTCGATTAAAGGCTGGCGCCCAGAAGTATCTGAAGTGCAGTTACAGCAGTTTCAATCCCAGAAGGTTCGATTAAAGGCCGTCCGTCTTCGCCTTAATCCCTGTCTCCGTTGAGTTGTTTCAATCCCAGAAGGTTCGATTAAAGGTCGAGCGCCCCAAGGGCGATGTTCGCCGTTGGCCCACGTTTCAATCCCAGAAGGTTCGATTAAAGGACGCGACATTCGCTGATGGGAAGAACTACCAATTATGTTTCAATCCCAGAAGGTTCGATTAAAGGAAAAGTGCTTGGGAGCGAACTCGTGCATCAGCACCTGTTTCAATCCCAGAAGGTTCGATTAAAGGCAGCTCTCTCAGCGCCGCTTCTTCACTTGTGGTCAAGTTTCAATCCCAGAAGGTTCGATTAAAGGCTGCAAACTGTCCATGAACCATGCTGCGCGCGTCGTGGTTTCAATCCCAGAAGGTTCGATTAAAGGCCCTTCAAGCCTGTCGAAGTGACGTAGTACAGCGCTTGTTTCAATCCCAGAAGGTTCGATTAAAGGAAACAATAGAAAGTTTCGCGCTGCGACTTATGAACTTGTTTCAATCCCAGAAGGTTCGATTAAAGGCCCTCATCGACTCAGAAGTAATCGAAACCAAAGTGCTGTTTCAATCCCAGAAGGTTCGATTAAAGGAAGCCGAAGCTCAGCAGCATCGCCCAGCAATGACCACGTTTCAATCCCAGAAGGTTCGATTAAAGGAAGTCAAGCTCAACCACAACGGAGCCTTCGACCATCGTTTCAATCCCAGAAGGTTCGATTAAAGGCAGTGCCGGAAACTTTGGTGAGTGTGATAGCTTGGTGTTTCAATCCCAGAAGGTTCGATTAAAGGACGGCATAGCCACTGCTTTCCATGTCAACGAATACTCGTTTCAATCCCAGAAGGTTCGATTAAAGGTTTGATACCGACATTGCCGCCATCTAAATTCGCTGACGTTTCAATCCCAGAAGGTTCGATTAAAGGGCGTTGCCTCATGTGTGGGGGATGGCGCCAACAGCGGTTTCAATCCCAGAAGGTTCGATTAAAGGATGCAGCCGCCGAACGCGCCGAAATCTTGCGCCCCTGGTTTCAATCCCAGAAGGTTCGATTAAAGGTCCGAAGAATCTGCCCTTGAAAACTTCGCAGTTCAAAGTTTCAATCCCAGAAGGTTCGATTAAAGGTTGAGAGTGGCGCCGCGATTCATCAGATCGACAAAGGTGTTTCAATCCCAGAAGGTTCGATTAAAGGGCGCCGAAATGGCGAAGGAACAAGCCGAAAAGGCAGGTTTCAATCCCAGAAGGTTCGATTAAAGGATCGAGTTGAGCAAGGAGTGTGAGAACCCTGAATTGGGTTTCAATCCCAGAAGGTTCGATTAAAGGGACATAGACCGCAAACCTCTCTATGCCTTCAAACGCGTTTCAATCCCAGAAGGTTCGATTAAAGGCCAGTTTCATCTGCGCATCACATACGCCCACGGCCAGGTTTCAATCCCAGAAGGTTCGATTAAAGGTTTGGGCATACCCGGTGCCGTTATTCGCCCACCAGTGTTTCAATCCCAGAAGGTTCGATTAAAGGTCACCCTGATGGGGGTATTTTTGGATAGGTTTAGCGATTAAATATTGCCAAGTTTTCAATGTTC
>SDZD01000177.1 GCA_004172935.1 bacterium
TCCACAGTTAATGGTACCGTAACTCTTACTGAAGGATCATCTACAAATGGACTTTCACTTTCTAACGTAGGAGATCAGATTATCGCTTTTCAAGGTAGTACCGGAAGTATAACAGGTTCCGGATCATACACTATAGCGGGAATTAACTATTTTTATACAGCAACTTCAACTGCTGCGGGATGGAATATCGGATCTGCAGCCGGACCAAATGGATCATTAATGCCTCCTGGTCTTACCGGAGGAACCAGCGCATTCTATACAGGATCAGTAACTGGAAACACACTTGCTCAATCAGGAAAATTCAACTGTACAGGAGTGCCTACTACAACAGCTGGAAACATACGCACAGCAGTAATGACCTTAGCTAACTGGACACTTAGTACCAGTTCTGTTGGTCAATATTCAGGCTGTCAATTTATTGGAGGCGCACCGGTGATCACGGGAAATCCACCAAACCGCACCATATGTTCTGGTGGAAATACCACTTTTTCAGTGACGGCTACAGGTGCAACTTCGTATCAATGGTACCAAAATTCAGGCAGTGGATTTGTAGCATTAACCAATACAGCTCCTTTCTCAGGTGCATTAACAAGTACACTAACTATAACTGGTGCTACAGCAACTATTAATGGAACACAGTATCGTTGTGTTGCAACCAATGCATCAGGTTCTGCAACTTCAAACAGTGGTACACTTACCGTTGTAAGTATTATTGCAAACGGCGTTAAAACTGACGCTTCTTGTAACGGAGGTTCAAATGGAACCATCAACCTGACTCCATCAGGAGGAATTGCACCTTACTCGTTCAATTGGGGTGGCGGAATTACAACAGAAGACAGAACAGGACTAGCAGCTGGAACATACACGGTTACTGTAACTGATAATATTGGATGTACTGCAACTAACTCATTTGTAATTGCACAACCTGCAACAGCAGTTTCAGGAACTACGGTCGTAACGAATATCTCTTGTAACGGAGGTTCGAATGGATCAATTAATTTAACACCTTCAGGAGGTGCTTCACCTTACACTTTCAACTGGGGTGGCGGAATTACCACGGAAGACAGAACAGGATTAGCAGCCGGAACTTACACCGTGATCATCACTGATGCCAACGGATGTACTGCCACCGTAAATGCGACGGTAACACAACCTGCAACAGCAGTTTCAGGAACAACCGTAATAACGAATATCTCTTGTAACGGAGGTTCTAACGGAAGTATTAATTTAACACCTTCAGGTGGTGCTTCACCTTACACTTTCAACTGGGGAGGAGGAATTACTACTGAAGACAGAACAGGATTAGCAGCCGGAACATACACCGTGATCATCACCGATGCGAACGGATGTACAGCAACCGTAAATGCTACCGTGACTCAACCTGCAACAGCAGTTTCAGGAACAACGGTCGTAACGAACATTTCTTGTAACGGAGGTTCTAACGGATCTATTAATTTAACACCTGCAGGAGGTGCATCACCTTACACTTTCAACTGGGGAGGAGGAATCACCACAGAAGACAGAACAGGA
>SDZD01000178.1 GCA_004172935.1 bacterium
GCATCTGCAAAAACCCGGCGCACTCGCGCAAACGCTGTGGCACCAAGATTTCCGAGGGCGCGAAGCGCAGCAACTCTTCGCGTAATTTGGCGAAGCGTCCGCTGCTTTCCGCGTTTTCGGGCGTGACATCAGCGGCGCCAGACTGAGTCACTTCGGTGTCGGGTTCACAGGGATTGAGTTCGGTTCCGGCGACGGATTCGATTTCGCCCGCGAGAAACTCGCCCGTTGACACGTCCACAAGCGCCAAACCGAAACGGGTCATTTTGGCGTCGCAGGAAAGCGCCGCCAAGAAGTTGTTACCCGTCGCGGCTCCTACGCCCGACAAAAAGGCATCTTCCAAGACGGTGCCGGGGGAAAGCACGCGCACCACTTCGCGCTTGACGAGGCCACGCGCGTACTTGGGGTCTTCCATCTGCTCGCAAATGGAAACGCGGTAACCACGGGAAAGCAGAGTGGCGATGTGACGCTCTATGGAGTGATAGGGCACTCCGCACATCGGTATTGGGTTGGGCGAATCTTTGTGGCGGGCGGTGAGGGTGAGTTCGCACTCGCGCGACACCACTTTGGCGTCTTCGCCGAAGATTTCGTAGAAGTCGCCCATGCGGAACAGCAAAAGCGTATCGGGGTGTTGGGATTTAGCGCGCTCCCACTGGCGCATGAATGGGGTAGATTTCGCGGGCGTCTGGGACATGGAACGTTTTCAGCCTATTGAATGAAGTTAAATCCAGTTTAACGCGCCTGTGCGGTTGGAAAATACGAGCTGCCATAACTCTCAAATCATCGGTGGCGTCAAGCTAACAATAGTCCAGACACTTTATTCCATCTGCGAGTAGATTCTATGATGGGTGCAGAGCCTGAAAGCGTCCAAACTATTGTTATAAGCTGTGAGAAATGCTTCGCGCCCCCAATTCTATTTCTGCGCGCCGCGATACAGGCTTAATTGCCCTGCTTGTCGTATGCCTCTTGTTAGGAATCATTTATAATTTCGTGATCGCACGGGGTTATGGACCGGACGAACCGCGTCACATGAACTACGTGACTTTGCTGCTCGACGAACACGTCTTTCCTTACATCATGGCCAATGGAAAGGAGTACAAGAGCGCGCATACCCTTCATCCGCCGCTTTATTATTCGCTTCTGGTGCCATTTTATGCGCTGACCCGCCCCTTATTCGGCGAGAACGCGTGGCACATTATGCGGGCTTTGAGTTCGCTGATTTGCGTGGGTTCACTTTTTTTGCTGTATCAGGTGGCGCTTCGCTTTGGGTCGCGGCGACTGGCACTACTGGCGACATCTCAGGTAGGGCTGTTACCAATGTGGGGCATGATAGCGGGGGTAGTGAACAATGACAGTGCTGCCCTTTTTGCCCAGAGTGTGCTGTTGTGGTTGCTGGCAGTACGTTTCCCGCACGACAGAACGATGCGGGCTGCCGCGATCATTGGCCTTGTGCTGGGGTTGGGAGCATTGTGCAAGGCGACCAACATTATTTGTGGGGGCACTTCGTTCATCGTCTTTTTGCTGT
>SDZD01000179.1 GCA_004172935.1 bacterium
ATACACGACCATTCAGTCACCCTGCACGCAAACATCGTGCAAGTTCCACAATAGGAAGCAGTGTCGCCGTCACGTTCGGTAGAAGGAAGGTTTGCGATGGCTTGCGCGAGAGAGGTGTAGCCAATACTCGAACTCGCACCATTCAGAGTTAAGAATAAACGATTATTATTTGGGGTGTTGCAACCTGCTGGGTCATCGTTAGTTTGTGTCCAGGTACAGGCGCCAGGAGTAGCAGTTGCAGCGGGTGCCGTTGGCGAGACAGTGCAGTTGTTCTCCGAGACCGGCCGGCACTGGAGGCGGTAGCCTGTTTCTAGAGTCGCTGCATCCAAATCGTTTTGCGTATAAGGCTGCGTCGCGCCAGACGGAACTTCCATACACTTCGTCACGCCTGTTTGCGCACCTATAGTAGGGCACGCACCATTTGTGACGCAGCGGTTTGGCCCAGTAATAGCTCGGCCCTGAGGGCCGTAGCTCGAAGTCGACCAACATCCGCCCGTTGCTGGAGTCGCCGTTGCTGGCGGAACCGGAGTTGGTGGTGTCGTGAGCGGGACGATGTCTCCACAGTCGACAGATGAAACCGCGCGTCCGATTTTTGAAACGCCGGCTTGAGATACCGCTCCGAGGCAAGCTTTAGAGCGGAGCTGTGTACAAGCTTGCGTGAGACCGAAGCCGAGCATCGCTCCGTTCCCACCTGAGCAAGTCATGAGCGCTGCGCTGACCGCAGGGCTACACGATCCAACTCTGTCCCCCATACTTAAGCCGGTGAGATTTGAAGGCGTGGGGCCCGTGGCACAGGTGAAATCCATCTGATCATTTGTTAAGAATGCAAGACCTGGGAACTCAACAAGTGATTCGAGCTTTCCGGCTTCTTTCATATCGCCAGAGGTTTTGCCGCCAGCAGTAAACGACGCACCTTGAGCGTTCTTGTTCATCATCCGGCGCGTGGTAACAGTAACCGTGATTTTAGAACATCCGGAGGCGTCGCAGGCACGAGTCGCGAAAAGTTCGGATTTGATCGGACCGTTCGCGTCATCTCGTACAACTGAGGGCAGATCAATTCTTGGTGCGTCGAGCTGGCCGCAGGCGTCGAAAGACTTAGGTTTTCCAGCAAGACAGCGATCTAGGCGCGGATCTCTGGATTCAGGTACTGGAGTGGGTGTCGCGCCGGACGCGCTATCTTCATTTCTAGGCCCATCAGCCGTTGCGGTATCGGCCACGGCAACCGTTCGATTTGGAACTGCCGCAAGCACGACGTGGTCACTGACAAACTGCAAATTACGGGCTTTTTGGAGCGCTAGAGAGTGCGCTGCCGAGAGATCCATACGAGAGGTGACATCTCTCTGAGTCAGCACTTGAGACTGAACTACATAGGCAGCTCCAAGTCCCACGACACCGGCCATTCCCATCGCCATTAGAATTTCGATGAGTGAGAAGCCGCTAGAATTTTTTAACCGTGCAAGTTTCATTTTGTTGCTCTTCAGTTACGTTCAATAAGTAGCCAACAAGTTTACTGTCTCTCT
>SDZD01000069.1 GCA_004172935.1 bacterium
CCCAATGTTCCAGAGCGTGGATGCTGTGGGCCATGATTCATAAGATGCTAGCCACCCTTCATCCCAAACCCAAAAAGCATCCTTTCGCTTATCAATCTCTTTGAGTACAGACTCTGAGACGTTGGAATTGGTATTTCCGCCATTGTTAGAATTTTTTGATGGGGCGCAGCCTTGTATTACCGGGGTTGGCGTCGCTTCTCTGGCTGCGCCTGATTTGAAAATTGAGATGGAACTGACTGTCAGGCTTCCTAATTGACAATTCCATCCGTAGTAACGGAGAACTGATGGAGGGCGAACACAAGGTTCGCCCCTACATGGCTATAAGCAGACGGAATAAGGGCGCATGGAATTTAAGATTCTTGGGGAGAAGATTCGGGAGGAAGCGCGGCGTGTGTCGCGGGCTTTTGGCGGTGAGTCGTTCAGGCGCGAGGCTGACCGCTCGACTTATATGTTTGTGGCGCCTTTGAGTGAGTCGGCTTCGATGCGTTACTCGATAGATGGCAAAACGCAACAGTTGGAGTGGATTGAACTGAGTCAGGGGAAGAGAAGGAGGAATTGGGATGGGGACGCCGTGTGTTGGTTGGACTTCTCGGAAGTGGAACCCACTGCGAATGCAGTGGATGGCATCGCGCCCGAATTGAATGCGATTTTGGCGTGTGGACTATATCGTCTGGGTATTGAGGAGGGCGAGGCGTGGGATGAATTGAACCTGACGTTGACTGCGCATGAGCAGCTGGAATTGCGCCTCGGTTTTCCACGCGAGTTTTGGCCGCAGAAGTGGTTGGATGAGGCAGTGCAGTAGAGAGACACCTTTTCGTTGGTATCCATCTGTCAATTAACCCATTGCTTTGGTTGTGTGCTATGTGAAAACAGGCTCTAACTTTGGAACCGATTAGGAATCAAAAACTAGTAGTCACTGCTGAAATATTCGGTATATGGCGTGATGTTGTTTTGTTCCATGAGTTTTTCTACCTTTATTCCATCTCGTTGTTTGGGTGTTGCTGGGGCTGCGTTATTGGCTTTGAGTGCTGTTTCGGCGCGGGCTGATGTGGCTGTTACTAATATCGCGACTAATACGACTTTGCGTTATCCGGTGGCTTTGCTGGAAGGCAGCAGCGATGCGCCTGAGAACAGCAAGTTGACTGTGGTGAATCGGACATCGAAGAAGTCGTCGCGTAATTTTGAAACTACCACTGTAGGTGGGCGCTTTAAGGCGCTGACTGAGCTGGTGCCGGGGCGCAATACCATTGTGCTGAACGATGGTAAGAAGTCGCTGCGCTTTTTCCTGACCTATGAACCGATGACGACGCCATACATCGTTCGCATGATTTATGTGACCGATGCGGCGGGCAACACCAAATATTCGACGCCGAAGGCCAACGACCCGCAGGATTACAAGGCGAAGTTGAATATCGTCGCCAAGTTGATGCAGACGGCTACGGCTGAAAGCCTGAATGCGGCGGGGCTAGGGCGCAGAACTTTCCGATTGGAAACTGATGCCAATGGTGATGTTATCGTGCATACCGTCAATTCGGGGCATCCAGCTTCTTACTATCACGCTTTTAGCGATGATCAGGTGTTGTATCGGGAAGTAAACAATATGCTTGTGCCGCAGTTCCCGACTACTGAGGCTAAAAACGTGGTACTGATGGGGTTTTCGGAATATGACGCTGTTAAGCGTCGTGGGCTATCGCACACCGCTTTGGGCGGGGGCGGACAGGGACTTTTTGGAAGCCTGGATATGTTCAGTTGGCCCAGCACTTTGCAGCAGGTTCAACCAATCTTCAACGATAATACACCGGTTGACCCGACTGTGACTTTCGACGACAGCGGCAATCGTGGGCGTATGTGGGGCTTATCGGCGACGACGATTGGAGCCACGTTACACGAATTGGGTCATGCGTTGGGCTTGCCTCATTCCACGTTCCGTTATTCGGTGATGTCGCGCGGATTCGATCAGATCAACCGCATGTTTAGCCTGACCGAACCCGTTAAAGCGCCTAATGCGCCGCCATTGATTTCCAAGCCCGAAGAAACCGCGACGTTCGACCGGGTTTCTTCGGACCGTCTTGCTTTCACGCATTGGTTTGAGATGGATAAGAAGGGCTACACAAAGTTGCCGTCTCCCAAAATTCAGGTCGATGGGGCGAGCGGCAAAGTGGTGATTAATGCTCCGGCTGGAGTGCGTTTCGTGGGGGTTGACCGCGATGCCTATACGCGCGATAGCAAGGTTTACCCTGACGCTGCTCCCCAAACGGTGGAATTTACACGGGAAGAGTTGGCGCGCATGGCTGGTGGCGATGGCTTTTCGGTGCTGGTGATTGACAACAATGCCAATCAGGCGAATGCAGGAGGAAGCGAGTTCGCGAACCCGGCCAACTTTATTCACAACTGGAAACTGAGCGAAAGTGCTTTGGTTTGGCCCGATAGCAAGTTGCTGCCAGAAGTGGATGCAGCCGAGGCGGAAAACATAGTTGGGCAATTGGCCGCGCGTCCGGCGCAGAATTTCGCTCCAGCTTATGTTGATTTACAGGAGCGTTATGCGCCTCTGGGCGCAACTGATATGCGCCGCGTGTTCGCTTTGAGCGAGATTACCAGCGAACAGGAGCAAAAGGTGACGTTGCTAACTGGTAGTGACGACGCCCTTCGCGTGTGGGTTAACGGGCAGCCAGTGCTAAGCAAGCTCACTATGCGTGGGGCAACTCCTGATGAGGATGCGACTCCAATCACGCTTCGTGCGGGGCGGAACACATTGCTTTTAGAAGTGCTGAACGGCAGCGAAGGTTGGGGCTTTTTCGCACGGTTGGCTACGTCGGATAAGGCTCGTCAGCCTTTGGTGGTGAATGCAGCAGGGCAAGTTGTGACAGGGAAGTAATATCTAGTTTCCTCGTTAGCTATTGATGGGGAACTAATGCAGGGCGAACACAAGGTTCGCCCCTACAGGGGACAGACACAACTGCGATATGGCTCGGAAGGACAGGTGAAATTCGCCTGTCCTTTCTTATTTTGGTGGGGTTGGATTTGGGTTTGCTGGGAAAGGAGGCTACCATTTGTTTTGAAAGCTAGTGTGGATTTGGCGCTGAGAGAGGCACTACATATTAGCTTTTGGAGAGTCAATATTGTACGAACCCAAAACCAGCATGAATAAAAACCAAGAAAGCAAGTTCGATTTGACGTGTCGGGCGAGTCGTGTGTCTCGTTGTGGAAGCGTGCCAGCAGTACGTGGGCGTTGGGCATATGCTATTGCGACCAGTGTGATGTTGGCGGGAATTGGTGTTGCGCAGGCGCAGGGTCCAGTTCCAGTAACTTCGCCGTATAAGAAGGCTGTTAGCCCTGCTCCCCCGGTTGGTAGTCGGTTGGCGATGGTGAACGTGATGCAGGGCACCAACTCCATTCGTGAGTTCAGCCACGGCAATGTGTTGCCGCTGATTAGTGCGCCGTTTGGAATGACTGATTGGTCGGTGCAGAATGCGGGAGACATCAACGAGAGGTTTTTCTTTCAGTCACGTCGGAACTCGTTTTTGGGTATTCGCGCTACTCATCAGCCATCGCCGTGGGCGGGGGATTATGGGCATTTTTTGATTAGCCCGCAGACAGGGCCTGTGGTGCTGGATGCTGAAGATCGCACTTGTTCTTATGACCCCGCGACGACGGTGATGCGGCCGGATTATCTGAGGATTCGCCTCGATAAATACAAGCTCACCACCGAATTGACTTCTTCGGAGCGGTCATCGGTATGGAGGGTTAACTTCGATGCTGGGCAAAAGACGGGACGTTTCGTGTTCGATTTTCCAGGCGATGCCCAGTTGCAGATGAAGGGAAATCGGGTGTGGGGTTACACCAAATATCATGGTGGCCCAGCGGCGGGGGATTTTCATTGCTATTTTGTGGGCGTGCTTGACCGCCCGGTTACGGGAGGTCAGGCTGTTGGAACGGAGACGACTTCGGGCAAAGGCTCTGGGTATGTGGAGTTCGCGACTGACAACGGGAAGCCGTTGGAGATGCGAATCGCTACTAGCTTCATCAGTCCCGAACAGGCGCAGGTGAACCTTGAGCGGGAGACGGTGCAAGGGTTCGAGAGCGTGCGTAAGAATACAGCCGATGCGTGGGAGAAGTTGCTTAGTCGTATTGCTGTAGAAGGGAGCGAGGAGCGCAAGGAGACATTCTATTCGTGTCTGTACCGCTCGCTGAAGTACCCTCGCAAGATTTACGAGAACAATGCGGCGGGTGAGACGGTTCATTACAGCCCGTGGAGCGGGAAGATCGAGAAGGGGCCAGCCTACACGGATACGGGGCTATGGGATACCTTCCGCACGCAGTTCCCGTTGTTTTCTATCGCTTATCCCGATGTTTATGGGGAGATGGTTGACGGATGGTTGAATGCTTACCGTGAGGGTGGTTGGCTGACGCACTGGCCCAATCCCGGTGGGTTCCGCGCTATGCCGGGCACCTACGCCGATACGATGATTGCCGACGCGATGGTGAAGGGCATCAAGGGGTTTGACTACTCGACGGCTTACGAGGCGTTACGCAAGGATGCCTTCGAGATTCCGGTGGGACAGCCGGGCAAGCCAGTTGGTGGCAAGGACGGAATGGAGGATTATCTGCGTTTGGGATACATTCCAGCGCGTAAGACGGAGTATTGGGTGTCGATGACGCAAGACCATGCTTACAACGACTGGAGCGTGGCTCAGGCGGCGAAGCTGATGGGCAAGACGGATGACTATCAGGCGCTGATGAAGCGTTCGCAGAACTATAAAAATTTGTGGGACGCCTCGAATGGGTTCATGCGCAGCAAGACCGAGCAAGGCAACTGGGCTGGACGTGACTTCGACCAGTACGCCTGGGGCGGCGGCTACACCGAGTCGGGGCCTTGGCAGAGCAGTTGGGGGGCGCAGTACGATGCGCTAGGGTTGGCCGACCTAACCGGGGGCCGCGAGGCTTTCGGGAAGGTATTGGATGATTTATTCACCCATCCTCCGATTTTTAAAACGGGGGGATATAACGGTGTCATTCATGAGATGGTCGAGTTCGTGGCGGTTGGTATGGGGCAGTACGGGGCGTGTAACCAGCCGAGCTTCCATTTGCCGTATTTGTATGCGGGAATTGGGCAACCGTGGAAGACGGAGTATTGGACGCGCCGCGCTTGCCGCCAGTTGTTCAATGCTGGCCCCGATGGGTTTGCGGGAGATGATGATAACGGCTCGAACGCTTCTTGGTATTTGCTGAGTTCGATGGGGATTTATCCGCTGACGCCGGGGCACCCCAGTTATGTGCTGACGAGTCCAGAATTTGATTCGGTGAAAATCAACCTGCCTAATGGGAAGGCGATTATGATTGGGACGAAGGGGAACTCGGAGAAGAATGTGTATGTGAAGTCGCGCACAATCAATGGGAAACCGTGGACGAATGCGTGGATTTCACAGGCGGATTTGGTCGGGGGGGCGAAGATCGTGAATACGATGTCGGATAAACCCAATGTCCGTGAGTTGAAGGCCGATGAACTTCCTTATTCGGCGAAGACGGAGTTGGCCGGTAAGAGCTTTTAGCTGTTGGCTCTTAGCTTTTAGCTGCTCATTGAACTCAAAGCACCCTGTACGGTATTGCGTGTACGGTGGGAAGCTGTTGAGAATAGAGGCATCCCCCAATACGGGGGATGCCTCTGGTTTTTAGGCGGCTGTTTGACGGATAATGTCGAAGGCGGCCTGATAGTTGGGTTCTTGCATCTGGTCGTTTACGTATTCGGCGTAGATGATTTGATCGTTGGCGTCGATCACGAAAACGGAGCGTTGCAGGAGTCGCCATTCTTTGAGCAGGACGCCGTAGTCTTTGCCGAATTGGTCGCTGCGGTGTGAGGAGAGCGAGTGGTGTGTGACACCTTCGGCGGCTTGCCAACGGGCCTGAGCGAAGGGCAAGTCCATGCTGATGGTGTAGATGGTCACGCCTGCGGGCAGGGTGGCACTAAGATGGTGCCAGCGGTGGGTGCCGATGTGGCAGACCGGAGTATCGAGTGAGTTGACCACGTGGAGCAGGCGTATTTGGCCTGCTGTGTCCGCCAGTTGCACGGATTCCATCGCCGATTTTGCGGCATCGAAATAATCGAGTGCAAAATCGGGGGCTTTGTCGCCGACCTGTAGCTTGTCGCCTACTACCGTGAGTTGCTCTCCAAATTCGAAAGCCTCGCCAATTCGTTCTGTCATGATGTTTGTGCTTGAGTTTTTGGGCTTGCGAAGCAGCAAGCCAGATTTAGCAGAATGCTGGCTGCAATTTTACAGAAAGTAGGAGAGAGAGGGGAAATGACAGCTTCGGGAGAGGGTGAGTTGAGCGAATACTGTGGGTATGGATAAAAAGTTAAGTGCGAAACTAGCCCTCACCCCTGAATGGACTTTGGCCGATGAGGCTCTCAAAGAGGACTCCAAAAGCATTGCCATCGAACTTCGACAGTTCCAGATGCCAGAAAAGCAACTTATTACTACCGCGTATAAACAAATCAATGGGGACGTGTTGCCTGAGCTTTCTTCAAAGGCGCGTAGCGCTTTGCTTGAGTTGGCAAAGTTGCTGGGACGTAATGCCAACAACTCGTGGATGTTCGCTTTTACGCGCGTGGAGGAGGCTGAGGCTGGCTCTGGTGGGCTGCGCCATGACGAGCGCAGAGTTAAGTTGCTTGCTCTGACTGGCAAGTTCGCAGTCGATAACTTTTTCAAGAAAGTGGTTGCCACTTATGGCGACGATTTGCAAACGGCCCGTCCATGTGGGTTCACCGGGCTTGGCTGGGGCAAACCCCAGCAGCAATTTTTACTGCTGACTATACCGTTGGAGAAGTTGCCCGACCTTAAGGATATGGCCGAACATGCGGGATTCAAATTGAGCGAGACGGCACCTCGCGACATGGTGACGAACAAGCAGACGCACCGCACTCGCATGGTTGAATACCCAACAGAGCTTTTTGATGAAGAGAACTTGCTTTATCTGGCCCGTGTTCAGCAGGAAGTCGCTTATGCGAAACCCAATGCGAAAGATAAGTCGCGTGCTGTTTGAAATTCGAGTTGCTTAGTCCGCGTTGAGGGCTAGGTAAAACAAAGGGGCGTCTCAAAATAGAGGCGCCCCTTTGTGTTGCCCACTGTGGTTATGCGGGTACGGTGGAGTCTTCTTTGACGGGGGCTTCGAGTTCTACAAAATCGCGTAGTGCTTCCAGCCTTTTATCCCAGCGGCGCTCTAATTCAGTGATGAAGGAGCGGGCTGTTTCCAGTGAGTCGCGGTCGAGACGTACCTGAGTTTCTCGACCTTTAGGCTCCAGGGTGATTAGCTTGGCCTCGGTAAGTACCTGGAGGTGTTTACGCGCGCCCTGTCTGGTGATGCCTAAGCCGTTGGAGAGGCCACCAACTGTGTAGGAAGCGCCGCTCGCCAGCCGTTGCACCATTTCGAGGCGCACTGGGTCGCCGAGTGCCTTGAAGGTGTCGGCGACGGTTATCATTGGGTAGCGAACTCCTTTTCAAGACGGCTTAGCATATAGCCCCAACCGTCAGTGTTTTGCCTGAGGCTTTCTTCGGCGACTTCGGTGGGAAGCGAAGCGAAGCCACTTTCGATCATGGTTACCTGAGTCAATCCATCCGACTCTTTGATATGAAACTCAACCAGTGTGTTTGCTGTTGATAACACATCGCCCATGAAATGGTTGCTGCCAGGAATCCAGCGAAAAGCGAAGTATTCGTGCGGTTGTGCGGCTTCGACGTAGATTCGGTTTTTGCCATATTCGCCGAAATCGAAGACGGGGCGTTCGCCGATTTCAAGACTTCCTTCGACTGCATCCGGGAACCATTTGATGATTTGGGTGGGATCGGCAATGGCCGCGTAGACGCGCTCTTTGGGGGCTTTGATGGCAATTTCGCGTTGGATGGTGTCTTGAACAATTGTGTTTTGCATAAGTGTCTGTACTCCTGAGTTGCGGCGAACCATGAGGGCTTGTTCGCTCACTGCTCAGTAAAACAGCATTGCCTGCAATATGCAACCAATAAGTTGCATATTACGGCGGAGGAAATTCGAGAGTTTTTTTGCCTTCACCAACATTCTTACAAATAGGAGAGGGGGCCGCTTATGGATCAGGGGAGAAGGTTAGAGCTATCAGGGGCGGAGTGACAAAAAGCCCGCTTCTGGAAAAGAAGCGGGCTTTTTTGATGGAGTTTGGTTTTTAGCGGCGGAGGTGGGCTGCTTCGCGGGCGCCTTGCGGGGTTTTGCCTTTGACGCCGACTACGTTGTCGCCTACTGCTTCGAAGCCGCCGTTCATATATGGCTCCAGCTGCTTGCGGAGCGTTTGGCGTGCGCGGAAGAGGCGCGATTTGATGGCTTCGAGAGTCGAATCGGTGACGCGAGCGATTTCTTCGTAGGTGAGACCTTCGATGTCGCGCAGCACGATGACGATGCGGTAGTTTTCGGGGAGTTCCATCAGCGCTTCGCGCAGGCGGTGGCGCACTTCGTCGCCTTCGAGCTTTTGCAGGGGCAGGGGACGCTCATCGGCAACCTCGATGGGGCCGCGTGCGTCGAAGTCGTCGTCTGGGCCTTGGTCGAGCGACCAACGCTCCATACGGTAGCGACGCTGCAAGCGCTTCTGCTGGTTGTGGCAGAGGTTTAAAGCGATGCGATAGAGCCAGGTGTAGACCTGTGAATCGCCTCGGAACTCGTCCCATGCGTTGAAGGCTCGCACGAAAGTATCTTGCGTCAGATCGCAAGCTTCTTCGTAATCGCCGGTATAGCGATAGACGAGCTGGAACACTTTGCCGTGGTATTTTTGGACAATGGCCTCAAATTCGGCATGGTTGGGTTTTTCCGACTCGTTGGATGAGGTGGAGGGCGATGGTGACGAAGCGAAACGATTGAAAAACATCAACTTTAGTCCTTAAAGGGCCAATCCAGCGACACAGTATGTTATTCCTAAAGGCATAACCGAAAGTGACGCTCTTTAACTATTCCCCACACGACTAGATTTTAAACCTATTTTGCAAATTTTTCAGCAACTTTTTCTTTAGAACCTCCAAGTTTTTCCTAACGTAAGGGTTTTTACCTGACGTTCGTCGAGCTGGAGTCCTAAATAAACCTCGCCTTTGATGCGGTAATCCACGCGGAACAGGTAGGGAGTGCGACCTCCCGATGTTTGCGTGGCACCTAAGCTGCGTCTATAGGTAATTAAAATCCGGTCGCCCAGTGTTTTGGAAATCTCAAAAGCGAGTGGTTCGTTGAAACGGTATTCGAACGACACGCTTGTTAAGCCCAATGCTTGCGCAACTGAACGCTCGAACCCGGAGAAAAATGGAGCTGAAACCAATTGAAGCACGGCCTGGGCATAAGCCTGGTTGGCCTGTGAGACATTGACTGAGCCATTCGAATCCGAGAAATCGCGAGGGAGGATTCCGAGCAATTGCGCGAAGGCCTCGTCCTGCGAGAGTGCCGGGTTAGACGAGACATCAATTTTTAAGTTCGAATTATTTTGAGAATCTTTTGCGTCGAACTGTAGGGGGCCTCGCAAACGTAATGTGATAGCATAACGGCCCGCCTGTCCGCGCGCTGTGGCGTCGACTTCGAGGCGGGTTCGCGGCAGGTCGGTTTCGGCATCGCGAGCGATGTTAATAGAGACGCGACCGTCTTCGATGCGGGCGCGGGCGTTGGGGAAGCGCACCTGACCATCGAGCACTTCGACAGTACCCAACAGCAAGGGGTTGGATGGCGTGCCAGAAAGCGCCAGATCGCCGCCCAGACGGGCGCGCACGGTGGCGTTGACCAATTCGACATCGCGGCCCAGAGAGACGCGAATATCGAGGCGTGGGGCTTCGGGGAGCAGGGATAGGCGCGTGACCTGTCCGTCGCCGCTGCCGCCACCAACGATTTGCGCGCTGGAGATGACGATGTTGCCGCCGAGTCGGATTGGTAGCTCTGAATTGCCGACATCGCCGACGCCACCGTCGCCCTGAACTTCGCGCAGTGCCAGCGGCGAACGGGGGCGAAGCGGCGAGGCGAGAGCGTTCTCCTTCCACGGGCCGAAGAGGCGGGCGCCGTTGACGGGTTCGTAGGGGCGCAGCGAGGGCGCGCCGGAGATGGTTTGCAAGCGGGCGGCGTCGGGGGCGCGGTTGGTCGCCGAGGCTTTGTCGATAACCAACTGGCCGTCGATAACGGCGCTGCCGTAGCCGGTTAGTTTGCCACCGAAATTACTTAAGACAAGTTGGGGGCGGGCGTCTTTGAAGGCAGAATCGGGCGCGCGTTTGGCGGCGTCGGCATCGGATAATTCAGTGGTGGTATTGGGCCATGCGACCGGGGTTGAGCGTGCCAGCGAATCAAAGCCGGAAGCGAAATCGGGGCGCAGTCGAATGACACCACGGGTGTAGAGATCGCCGCCACTGGCGCCTTTGGAAGCGGCTGCACCTTTGCCCGCGCCAATCCAGCGTATCGTTTGGCTGTTGGCGGCATTGGCGGGGTTGGCGGTGACAAAACTGGCGGCGAGAACGGCATCCTGCAAGCCGCTGGTACCTGGTGCTTCGATGCGTCCGTTGGAAATGTCGACGCGCAGATTGTAGATGTTGGTTGCTATCGCCGAGGAGATGTTGGTTGCGATTTGGGTGAGGTCGTTCTGGCCGACCTGAATCGAGCCGCGCAGTTTGAAGGCGCCACGCGCTCGGACGTTGTTTTCTTCGACGGCCTTGGTGATTTTCGGCTTGGTTTTGCCTTTGGCTGGCGTGGGCGTCCCGACCGGGGTGGGGGTGGGGGCGACCGGAATGGTTTCGGGCGACACCAGTTCGCCGGAAATGGGGCTGTCTTCGGCAATTTCGAGGCGGTTACCATTGACGAAATGCAAGGCGCCCGTCAGGTTTTGCACGCCGATGGCGAAAGGGGACGCCTCTCTGGAAACGGTCTGAAAACTGGCTGAGCGCACGCGCACGTCGCCGCGAAATTCCGGTGTCCGAACGGTGCCGCCTACTTCGATGGTGCCCGCGAACTCGTCGGCGCGGGCGTTGGTGATTCCTGGCAATAGAAGCGCGGAGAGGGCGCCGAAGTCGCGGGTGGCGAAGGGGAATTGCAGTTTCAATTCGCCATCGGGCACTGGGCCTGTTTTCCAACTCCACGCGACGCTTCCCGAAGCGGCGCTGGACTCGAAGCGCCCCTCTTTGATGGACAGGTTGCCGGGTTCGATTTTCGCCACGCCGTCGCCTACATCAAGACGGGAAACGCGCAAGCGTTCGACCTTGACGCCGCGAAACTCGATGTTCTGGGCATCGACTGAGGCGGTGAGGCGAGGATCGGTGGCTGGCCCTTCGACGCGCACAGAAAAGCTTTCGAGCTGGCCTTTGAGCAGGGTTGCGCCGTTGGGGCCGAGAAGGGCTGGAACCCAGGGCGCCAGCTGTGACAGGTTGGCGTTAAAAACGTCGGCGACCAGGCTGGAATTTCCCTCGATAGAGAGCTTTGAGTCGCCTTGAATTTGGACGATTGCGTCATCTTCTTCGTCCTCGGCGGGGGGCGGATCGGTGCCCGCCGCTGCTGCGGTTGTGTCGTTAGGCTCTTTCTTGGCGAGACGGAAGGAGGCGCGGTCGAAGGTGACTTCGCCGTTGGCGAAGGTGAAGGCGGCATCGACGGTAGCTGGGAGTGACAGACCGCCCAGTGGCAACGGCGCGCGTCCATCGCGCAGCGACAAGCGTGAAACTTGGAAGGCTGGAGCGGTGAAAGAGCCGCCAACCTGCGCTTCGAGCGCGACGCGCCCGCGCAAACCGCGCGGCAGTTTGTCGGCGTAGTTGACGACGCTTTCTAGAAACGGCGAAGTGATGTCGGTGGCGCTGAGGGCATCGCGGCCTTCGCGCACGGCTTCGAGGAAGAAGTCGAGAGGGGCTTCGCCGACGCTGAGGCGGGCATCGAGCAGACCATCGCGCGAGTTGAGCGGAACACTGCCGACGAGAGAAATCGTGGGGGCAATGCCTTCTTTGTCTTTGGGGGGCAGCAAGCGCAACGGGGCAAAGGCCAAGCGCCCATTCTCGAATTTGAAGGTGCCGTCGAGTTCGCCGAGGGTGCGGGAGCGCCACATCAGATTGGGCACGTTCAAGCGGGCTAATCCTGCTTCGGGGCGAATGAGGAAGCGGTTCTCGGCGTCGTGGAGAGTGCCGCTGACATCGATCACGAATCCGGCGTTGCCTTCGACGGGAGGGGCAAGGCGCTGGAAGGTGCTATCGGTGGCGGTGGCGTTTTGCACGCGGGCTTTGAGGCGCGCGATGTTGCGGAGCGGGATTTCGGGAGCAGCGATTTGAACGCTCCATGCGTTGGAGGGAGTATCGACTGTGACGTTGCCCGAAAATTTGGCGCCTTCGATTTCGCCGCGCCAGTCGCTGAGTTTGAGCGAGCCGCTCTGGTTTTTGAGATTCCAGAAGGCACCGACGGCGGTTTCGGTTTCGTCGAGGGAGACGCCGCGAAAAGCGCCGCCATCGAGATGGGCGCGTCCATCGACGGCGACTTGATTCAAGCGCGTGTTGAAACGAACTTTGAGTTGGGCGCGCGCCATGCCCGCGACTGGCTGGGGCTGGGCGCCGCCGAGCAGACGAGAGAACGGGGTGAGTGACAGGCCCGCGACGCTCAAATCGGCGATGACGCGGCCCTCGTTCAGCAACACGCTGCCTGTGCCCTCGACGCGGGCATCGTCGATGAAAGCGCGCACGTTTTGCAGGGCCACTACGCCATTCCCTGTTCGGGTTTCGACGTTGAGGGCGCGTATCGGGAGGGCGACGATGGTATCGCCCGAAGGCACGATGATGTTGCCGCGCACCATCTGGGCGGTCATTCGCGGCGGCTCGTTGGGAGTGAGAGCGGCTTTGAAATTCAAGCGGCCCTGCAAGCGCGCGCCCTTGGTGGAGGTGCTGGCGAGCAGGGTTTGGAGTGCTTGCGCCTCGATTTCACGGGCCAACAGTTCGCCGCTTACTTGGCCATCCACCAGAGTTACTGTGCCATCGATGCGGCCCGAACGGCTCCAGTTGGCGCCGACTCGCGATATTTCGATGCCACCTTCGCGGGGATTGATGAGGGCGCTGATGTCGCGTAGCGTGACGATGGGACGCCCCTGGATGCCGCGTAATGGGAGCGCGCTACGAGTGGCGCCGATGTTGGCCGTCCAGGCGGTGGCTAAGTCGGCTGTTCGGGCGGTGTTAAGCGAGGTTGCGACGATGCGGGCACCGACTACGCGCAGACCATTCAGGTCGGGGGGGACGACGAGAGTGGTGGTTCCCAGTCGGCCACTTTGAACGCTGAGGGCTTCGCTGACCAGTTCAGCGCTCCATTTGGGGCGAGTGGCGTTCACATCGGCGGTGACACGCAAGTTGGCGCCAGTTCCGGCGAGTCGGGCTGTGCCCTGAGCGCCGCGCGCTTGAAAGCGGGCGGCGTCCATCGTTAACACGGCGCGGATGTCGGCGGTGCGGGCATCGCCCTGACCAATGAGCGAACCGCCCGCGCTCAAATCGCCACTGAGGGTGATGCCCTGAGCGCGGGCGGCGTCGAGGAGCAAGTCGGTGGGGACGCGCAGGTTGGGTGAGGCGAAGGCATAGCGCGGCGCGAAGGTGGTTATGGGCGTCGAGAATGACGCTGTGACGGGGCCACCGACGGTTTGGGCCTGAGCGCGGGCGATTTGCAGCACGCCGTTGGAAAGCGAAATATCGGCACTGGCGTCGCGCGCGGACAGGTAGCGCTCCGGGTTGAAGGATGGGCCGAAAACGCGGGCGATTTGTGGGCGCGCCGACGCGGGGATGATTTCGGGGGAGAGTGCGATGTCGGAGAGCGACACGGAACCCGTGGCGCGGGCTTCGCGGATGCGCTTGGGCGAACCCTCGAAGTTGAGACGAGCCGACACGATGCCACTTTCGCGAATTAGAGTGGCCTTCGGAAAGAGGGAGGCCAAGCGCACACCAGACGTTGAGGCTCGGTTTAGTTCGACTCCGCCACGCCATGAGCCGTTCAACATGTCGGGAGTGGAAGCGACCACGCGAACACTATCGGCGTTGGTTTGGCCCAACGTGTTGGAAGAGGCATTCAGATTGACGGCGCGAGCGCTGACATCGACGGTGTTTCCGGCGCCGCGCAGCGAGCCGAACCACTGGCGAGCGCGCACTGTGACGTTTTGGGCGCGCGGCACAAACGCGCCTCCTTCGCCACCCTGAGCCTCGAAGCGGGCGGCAAAGCCGATAGGAGCGTTGACGCTGCGCTGTACGACGCCAGTGGCGCGTATGAGCGGGAAGCGGGCGTGGCCTGTGTTGCCGCCGTTCCAGCTTGCGTCGCGGACTTGGACGGTGCCTTCGCCATGAACGGTTTGAGGGGTGCCGCTGGCGTGGGCGTCAACGTCGATGCTGGCTGCGTTTAGTTGCGGCGGCAACACATTCGGCCCTAGCAGAGTACGGACGTTGGTTAAGGCAAGGCTACGAGTGGCGACATTGGCGTCGAAAATCGTTTGCCCTTGATCGAAAGCGGCACGCCCTTTGGCGACCCAGTTGGCTCCGGCTACGCGGGCTGTGAGGCCAGAGGTTTCGCCCGCCGTTCCGGCGAAGCGAACTGGGCCGTTGAGTCCGCGCACTTCGATGAGGGGGCCGTTGGGGCGGGGGACATTGATGTCGATTTGGCGCAGTTGCAAGTCGCCACGCGGGGCGAACTCTTTGCCGACGAAGGCGACCTGAACGCGCGCACTGGCACTGCCCGCGCGGGCTTCGGCGGGGAGTTTGGCCCACTGGTTGGCTAAAGTGACAGGAAGGAAGGGGGTTTGGGTTTCGAGCCAGCCGCGCGGTTGGTTTTTATCGCGCGTAACGACGCGCCCACGCAGCGGCAAGCCGCCCAGATTCTGGCCGAGTAGGGCGGTTTGGCCGATGCGCCCGTCGAACTCGATGGCGCTGGAGTCCGGTTGTGGAGTGGATACCAGTACGGTGCCTTTAACTCCGGTGGCATCGACTTGCAGGTTTTGGTTCTGGCGCGATTTGAGCTGATCGTCGATGTAGTAGACGCGGCCATTGGTGAAGCTGACACGGCCATTCCAGCGCGTTCCCGTTCCGCTAGAGGATGGTTTCACCAGCGAGGCCAGGTTGATTTGGCCCTTTACATCGCGGCGCACATACAGCGACGGTGAATCGACGACTACCGCTGTAATGGCATCGGGGAATTTGGTGCGTCCCAGCGCCAAGCCCGCTATATCGACCGAAATGGTGACGCTTTTGGCGGAGATGAGGGAGCCAGTGGGGAGGCTGCGGTCACGGCCCACGCCGATGTCTTCGACTTTGAGGCGCCCCAACCAGTCTGTCGAGAATTTTCCGACTTCGATTTTCTGGCCGATTTGTTTTTCGAGCTGCGGGATGTACTGCGCGCGCGCCGCCCTCTCGATTTGGTTAGCCAACCCGTAGCGCCATTGCGTCCAACCTCGCACCATGAGACCCGCCAATATCAACGCGAGGATAGCGCCGATGGGGCGCATGATGCGCGTCGAACGCGAGATATGGGGGTTGGCAATTGTCGGGAGTTGACGCCGCAACCGCGCCAGTCGTGGCGCACGCCGTAACAACGGCGAACGCTTAGAGCGTGGCGGTGGTGTAAAGAAGGGCATCGTCGAAACGGAGATAGGGGGCGGGGAAGCGTCACTGAAGCGACCTCGGCCACGTTTTAGTGTTTCATAGACAGGGCCAGAGCGTGCATTTGTTCATTTTCGCGTGTCAAGATTTTGAGTTTTTAGTCGTTAGTGATTAGTTTTTAGTTGTGGTTTCGCCGCGCTGAGTTTGAGTGAGAGTTGGGAAAATGCGGGGCAAGCTGATTGCCTGACGGTGTTGGAATGGTGTTGGGGTTTGCTTATGTCGCCACAGCTAAAAACTAATCACTAACGACTAAAAACTCAAAATCGCCAAACTGTGGCTACTTGTGTCCCGGTTGTCTCGTTTATCTGGTGCGGCTGCGCGCGCTTTTGTCCCTTTTTATGGCCCCGCTATCGCGCGGCACATCGCTGACTTTTCTGTTCTAGAAACTCGTTTTTCTCCGCTGTCGTGGCCACGTCCCGATGACAGGGTATGGATTTTGAGTCCGCATCCCGATGATGAGTCATTAGGCTGTGGAGGTTTATTGGCGCGTTGTGCTGGTGCGAATGTGCCTGCCAAGGTTGCTTTTTTTACTGGCGGAGATGGCACACGAACAACGCAACTGGCGCTTCGGTTTAATCCGCGCTTTGGTGGCCCTTACGACCTGCTTAGCATCGCCCATGAGCGGCAGGTGGAGGCTAGGAACGCGGCGCGCGCGCTTGGTTTGGATGAGAGCGCTATCGAATTTCTGGGCTTTCCCGATGGGGGAATGGAGACGATTTGGAAAGAGGGTTTTTCGGAGCGCGACCCGTTTGTTTCGCCATTCACGGCGAAGATGCGTGTGCCTTACGAGAACGCGCGCACGCCACAGGCGCCGTTTTGTCGGCAGAGCGTTTTAGAGGCGATTGTGGCTTCGCTGGAAGAATTTAAGCCGACTCTGGTTTTGACCACGCCCGCATTCGATACCCACCGCGACCACGTGGCGGCTTTCCATTTTTTGCAGCGTGCGTTGGAAATGGCTTCGCTGGAGCGTAAACCCGATTTTTGGATTTACCTGATCCATCACGGCATTTGGCCGGTTCCTAACGGTTTGCATCCCGATATGCGGCTTGTGCCACCGGCCCATTTGGTCAAGCACGCGGCCTGGCAGTCGCTCGAATTGAGCGAAGGAGAGATTGATGCCAAACGCCGCGCCCTCGCCTGTCATGCGACGCAGATGGCCTCGACGCCGCGTTATTTGAACGCTTTTGTGCGTCGGAACGAGTTGTTTGCCCCGGCCAATGTTTGATTGATGGGTTCTTAATGAAATGGGGTCACCAAATTTGCTAAACCTTTCCTGCTATGTTGGAATCTCAAAAAGAGACCCTTGAACGCATCCGAGAGGGATTGCGGGCGAAGGGTGAGAGTCTTTGACCTGCATCAACGACTCCAAGAACTCAAAGAATTAGAAGCAGACTCAGAGCGTCCCGAATTGTGGGACAACGCGACACACGCCCAAAGCGTGATGCAGAAATTGGCGTCCACGCGCAACTTCATCGAGCCATTTCAAACGCTCGATAAGCGCGCCGTCGATTTGATTGACCTTATCGAACTCGCCAACCTCGAAAGCGACGCCGATTTGGCGGACGAAATTAATGCCGATCTGGTGATATTTCAGGCCGATTATCGTTCGTTCGAGCGCACGCTGCTGTTTGGGGGCGAATACGACGCCAGCAACGCCATCTTCTCGCTTAACGCGGGAGCGGGCGGCACCGAAGCGCAGGACTGGGCGCAAATTCTGGTTCGCGCTTACATGCGCTGGGCGCAGCGCCACAAGTTTTCGGTTGAAATTCTCGAAGAAACCGCCGGAGACGAAGCCGGAATCAAGGGATTTTCGGCAATAATCAAGGGCGAGAACGCTTATGGCTTTTGCAAAAGCGAAGCGGGCGTTCATCGTTTGGTGAGAATTTCGCCATTTAACTCGCAGGGCAAGCGTATGACGAGTTTCGCGTCGGTGGACGTTGTGCCCGAAATTCCCGATAACATCGAGATCGAAGTGAGTAAAGATGATATTCGCCTTGATTACTTCTTGTCGGGTGGCGCGGGCGGACAAAACGTGCAGAAAAACGAAACAGCGGTTCGCATTACTCACTTGCCAACTGGCATCGTGACGCAGTGCCAAAACGAGCGTTCGCAGTTGCAAAACCGCGAAGTCGCTATGCGGGTGCTTAAGTCGAAGCTATTCGAGATCGAATGGCGCAAACGACAAGACCACATCGCATCACTGCGTGGCGAAGTGAAGTCGAACGAGTGGGGTAGCCAAATCCGCTCTTACGTTTTTCAACCCTATCAAATGGTCAAAGACCTGCGCTCCGGCTTTGAAACGTCGGACATTTCAGGCGTCATGGATGGCGACTTTGACCCGTTGATTTACTCCTATCTGGAACACACTGTGGGCCAGAATTAAGGTGCTTGGTGAAGAAGAGACCTTAAGTTATGGCTATTTATCGCCAATAAAAGGTCTCTTTTTCAACAAGGCTTTGCATTGTTATAGAAGGTTTTTGCTTTACTGCTTATTTGCATGGATGCCCGTGAATTTCTCGATTTCGGTTTGAAGATCAATGAGGACGACGAATTTAGACTTGATTTTTTGAAGCCGTTACTCGAAAAACAGCCAGAAACTCCCGCGCGTGAAGCTTTGATGCGCGCTTTTAGGCGTCGCAAATCGCGACGCACGCACTATATTGCCATCAACGATCCCGACTCGTTGCTCGCCCTTTGTAAGAAGTGGAACTCTTTAGGAGCAGGCATTGGCGCTGCTCAAAAGCGCCGCGAATGTTACGAAGAGTATTTGTGCGGCGAAGCCGACATCGAAGAATTGCGTGCCGCAGGGCCTAAAATTGAACCGTTCGACGCGGAAATACGCGCCTGGGGCGGCGACAAGGATAACGATCTACTCGCTATTCGCGTTTTGCTTCTCGTTCAGGAACTGACCCGTCAACTTTGTGAGAAAGATTCGTTAGGCCAAAAGCGTCCGCAACGCGATTGGCGCCTGACTCACACCCTCATCACGCACTGGGATTTGGACTAGTTGCCGGCGCTGTTTGTCACTGGTACTGATACCGGTGTTGGCAAAACCGTGATTACGGCTTTGCTAACGCGCTCGCTCAGGAACTTAGGGGCCGACTGCGTCGCAATGAAACCCTTTGCGTCGGGATGTGAACGCAATAATGACGGCGTCTTGGAAAGTGAAGACGCCGCGTTTTTGCGCTCCATCGGAGGCTTCGATGTTCCTGCGGAACTCGTTTGTCCCATTCAACTGGAACCTCCTCTGGCTCCTTTGGTAGCCGCTCAACAAAATGGCCTCGATACCCGCGATTGGCCGCGCAAAGCGCGCGCTGCTTTTGACGAACTCACATCGCGTTATGAGTGGGTTTTAGTCGAGGGCGTTGGTGGCTGGGCGGTGCCGCTGTGGCAGCGCGATGATGGTTCGATTGCCACCTGCGCCGATTTAGTTTCCGAGTGGGATTTGCCTGTGGTCGTGGTTGCACGGCGCACATTGGGTACGATCAACCACACAACCCTTACTTGTCGTGCCGTTCGCGCGAGCGCCAAATTGCACGGCGTTATTTTTTGCGATTCACTGCCCGTTGAAGGCGATGACATCGCGGCGCACACCAGTCCCCAAATTTCCTGTACTCTGGCGCAAACGCGCGAGCTGGCTTTCGTTCCCTATGCAAATAGTTGGGACGAGGCTGCACGCGCGCTAGAGCCATTCGCGCGGGAGTTGCTGGGGATGAAGTGAGTGCTCATTTAAAAATAGCTGGAAGACGTTGCCCTGTATTCAGATCGTACACCGTTAGGATGGGAGCGGAGTCGGTGTCAGGTGCTACGCCATAGGTAAAAGCAATAAGATTTTCGTCTAAGGACAGAGCTAACGTTGGGGTAACATCTGTTTCTGCATAGCCTTCAAGGCGCCGAACCACTTGCATAACAGTTGAGGTGTTATCAGTCCCTAGATCAGGTTTCAGGTCAGTCATTTTCCCCTGGTTAATGTCCCAAAAGTAAGTTTTTCTTTGGTAGTATTCTTCCCAAAAAACAGGCAATGAACAGAACCAACGATTCGAGCGGGAAAATCCCATTGGGTACATAGTTCTCTTCTGCAAATCGTTTGGAACAGGAAATGTGGATTTGATGGTACGTTTGGTCGCGTCCCATATCTGCACCGTGTTGTTAGGAGCCTTGTACACGAATGCCTGCCATTTGCCATCATCGGAATCTGTCGCTTGTTGCCACTGACCGCGCTCAGTATCCTGACACCAATAGATAGGCCCTACAGGATTGTATCGTATCATAGGAGGTTTATCGGGCGAGTACTCGACCACGTATCTAACCTTCGGTATACCTACCACACGCTGTTGCGTTTTTGTGATGTGGTTGTAGTTATCGCCTAAATGCCAGATGTTGAGATTGTAGTATTGAGTGAATAGTAGTCCGTTTTCTTTATCCTGTTCGCCCCTTTGCCACTCCCCTTCCATTAAGAACCACTTGCCATCGGGTGAAAAATAGAACTTCTTTGGCTTATTGGGTGTGTCTAAAGTTGCCTGTACTTGGTTGGTTGGGAGATGGATAATCTTGATATTGCCCTGGCTGGGGAGGGCCAAATATTGACTGTCTGGAGAAAACGCCAGTTGTTTTGCATCCGACCAAGGGTAGCTGCGATAGATTTTGCCATCAGCGACTGTCCATACCTGCGCTCCTTTCTTTTCTATTTTGTATTTATAGGGGGTGTCAATAGGTACTTTCACTGGCACGCCGAGAGCAACCACTAATTTTCCATCAGGTGAAAATGCCAGCTTGTGAGCGTGGAGGGCAGGGCGTGGAGCCATCGGAGTGTCGCAGTGACCATGCGTAGAAAATAGTGGCGCAAAAGATGTGATCAAGAAAAGGGGATTAGAGGAGGACATGGGGTTTAAGTATTGTGGAATAAAAGAAAAACCCGCCTCAGTTGGACTGAGGCGGGTTTTTGATTGGGCGTGGTTAGGATGCAGAGGCTTCGTTGCTGAGGCCTAGCACTTCGTCCAGAGCGTTTTCGGCGGCCAGAGTTGGGTTCTGGAGGCTGTCGCGGGTGACTTCGCCGGGGTCGGCGGAGACGCGGAACGAAATTTTGCCGCTCACGATTTCGTCGATGGCGACGGACAGCGGATTCGGGGTTTTTACTTCGACGAGCGGAATGGATTCGCCCGATTGCAGTTGACGCGCGCGTTCGGCGATAGCGCGGGCCAGGGTATATTTGCCGCCGGGCACGCGGCGTTTGAGTTCGGTCAGGTTATCTTGAGGCATAGCGAGCGTTTTTCGCAGTTTCCGCTATGAGCGAAAGCTGAAACGCCAAAGTATAAACGAATGTTTCGGGTGCGAGGATTCCCCAATGAAATATTAAAGTCGCGGGAAGCGCACGAGTTTTGCGAGCGTCTGTTGAGGGCTTTTATGGCAAATACCGACTCTAATCTACTCGCGCAACCAGTCGTGCGTAACCTTATCTCACAGGGTGCTCGCGATGGCCGCGTTTCTTTTGCCCAGATTAACGATCTTCTCGTTGACCTTGAACTCGACGAAGAGGATGTGGAACTTCTTTACGAGGCGCTCGAAAAGCGCGCTATCGCTATCGTTGACGAAGAATTTGTGCCTTCTTCAGCTCCACAAGCACCTAAAACAAAAACTACGCCCAAGGCTAAAAAGCCAGGGCCTCACGATGACTTAGATGCCATCCTCGCCGACCTCGACATGATTAAGGGCACCGAAGATGATGTCGATTCGGTCGCACAGTTCTTAGCTGAAAACGATGAAGAAACTTATGTCGGCGATGATCTCGACGATTCTCAGCGGCCTGTCGATGATGCTCTGAAGGTTTATCTGACTCGTATGGGACAAATTCCTCGACTTGATGCCGAGGAAGAGCGCGAATTGGCGCTCGAAGCGCGTTCCAACGACCCAGAAGTGGCCCTTGATGCCAAGAATCGTCTGGTCGAGTCGAACTTACGTTTGGTAGTTCACCTCGCGAAATCGGCGGCAACGCGCACCACGCTTTCGATTACCGATTTGCTGCAAGAAGGCAACATCGGTTTGTTGGATGCTGTTGAGCGTTACCGCGCTGACTCGAATAAGACCTTCGGGGCCTATGCTACATGGTGGGTGCGCCGTGCCATGAACCGCGCCATTCAGGAACACTCGCGCGTGTTGCGTTTGAGCGGCGAGTTGTATGCCGCTATCCAGACAATGCAAATCGCGCAGCGCGAACTGACGCAGAAGTTGGGCCGTATGCCTTCACGCCAAGAGATTGCCACCGCGACGGGGCTTACCATCGAGCAAATCGAGGAGGCGCAGCGCGCCGCTGTCAAACCGCTATCGCTTGAAAACCCTGTTGGAGGCGACGAGGGCACAACCGAGTTCGGCGAAACCCTCGAAGGCGAAGACGAAGCTATCGAATTGCGCTCGGAGCGTATGGCGATGGCTAAAGGGCTGACGGCTTTGCTGGAAGATTTGCCTGACCGCGACAAGGCTGTGCTTTCGATGCGTTTTGGATTGGGAGATTACGAAGCCAGCGGCCCACAGGCCGTGGATGATGTGGCTGCTTTGATGAACCTTTCGCGTGAACGTGTTCACGACATCGAAGTGCGGGCGCTTCGCAAACTGCGCAAAAAGGCTCGCAGTTCCGGCCTCAGCGGCTCGGACTCTGAGTTGGACGATTAGTAGTCGACCTTCGTCGCCCAGCGACAGTTATTGCCTCGCCTTTTGCGGGAGTGATAGCCGTATAAATAAGGGGACTTTGCGTGGTGGGGCGCAGGAGTGCAGTCCGCGCTGCCTGACCTGCGCCCACCACACCCTGACGTTGTTTTTCGTGTTAGTTCGGAGGTTGAGTTGAAGGTTTTTACCGAGAAAGAAATTTCTGCTAACGAGAGTAATATGTTGGGCCTCTGTTCCGTTTCGCGCATACGTCGTTAAACTGCGCCCCTCTCAACGCGGCCGTAGCTCAACGGTTAGAGCAGGGGACTCATAATCCCTTGGTTGGGGGTTCGATTCCCTCCGGCCGCATCGTGCGAAAACTCCGCTTCATTTTGAAGTGGAGTTTTTTGTTTTCCATTCCCTGACCGACATTCCCGTCAGTTCGCGAAAGCGGCGCGATAAATGAGCTTCGTCGCGCCATCCGAGGCTGCGGGCGATTTGGCCCTGTGTCATCGTTGCAGTGCGTAGTAGCGATTTTGCGGCTTCGATTCGCTTGAGGTCTCGGTATTTTTGCGGCGTGGTGCCCGTGTGTGCCTTCCACGAGCGGCGGAACGACTCGTAGTTCATCTGGGCGGCGCGCGCCGCTTGTTGGCCTCCTAGCGGCTGTCCCAGGTTCGATTCCAGCACGGCACGCGCTCGACTTAGCCACAGGGGTTCGGCGTTGGGCTTATCGCGGGCGGGGAAGATGTCATCCAGAATCGTTAGTAGGTCGCGTAGTTGTTTGCTGTGTTCGTGGGCGTTGGTTGGGCGTGGTGCTTCGCAAAATGCGCAGAGGCGGGTAAACATCGCGGGCCAGTCGTTGACTGAGCGGACTAATTGCGAATCATCCAATAGACCTTCGTGGCGCCACAGGTCGAATACTGGGCCATCGAAGCAGAGGTAGAGTTCGTCCCATATACCGCCGCGTGATTTGGCAGGGTGAGCGCCGTAAACATGCGGGAGTTCGGGCAGCACTAAAATGGCATCGCCGGGGTTGATTTCGCGTTTGGTGCCACGCGCGTCGGCGTAGGAGCCGCGCCCGCGCACCATCAGCACAAGCGCGAATTGGCCGAAGACACGCATCGGTTTACCCGCGACGCCCGCGCTTTCTTTGATTGTGCCTGCTAACGTGAGTCGGCCCGCTGGGCGCGCGGTTTCATCGACGAAAAAGGTTCGATTTTCGGTGACTAGTGCTGTGGGCATGGCGGCGAGTTTGACCAAAAAAACCAACTTTTTGTGCATTTTTGCTCTGTTGTGCCGCGACGAAAAAATCCATCCTGTTGAGTGCCATGAATACGATGTTTGAACGTCCGATGACTTTGACTTCCAGCGGCGAAACGCTCGATTTATCGCCGGACTATTTCGGCGAACTTTTGGATTCGAGCGATGTTTTGCACGATATGAGCGTGTTGCGCGAGCGCATGGAGCGCGATGGCTATCTGTATTTGCCCGCGATGCTGGATCGTGCGGAAGTTTTGGACGCGCGGCGCGCCATTGCCACCCAGTTGGCCGAGGCTGGGCATTTTCTTCCCTATAGCGACCCGATGGAGTGCCTGGCTGTTCCAGGTGGTAATGGCGCCTTTATTCCCAAAATCGCCATGCAAACTCCCGAATTGTTGCGGGTTTTATATGGTGAGACGATGATGGATTTCTGGGCGCAGTTTTTAGGTGAACCTGCACGGCACTTCGATTTCACGTGGTTTCGCGCCACGGCGCCGGGGCGGGCTACACCGCCTCATACCGATGCCGTTTACATGAATCGCGGCACGCAAAACTTATTCACCTGCTGGACACCGATTGGTGACGTGCCGCTGGAACATGGCGGTTTGATGATGCTGGAAGGCTCGCATCTCCACGACAAACTGCGCCAGAACTATTCGAGCAAGGATGTGGATTCGGTGTGCGAGAATTTGCGGCCCGATTTGAAAACTTCGCGCCAGAATATGATGAAGAGTGGTGTGTTTGGTGCCCTTTCGAGTCGTCCGGCAAAACTACGCGACGCGCTTGGTGGCCGTTGGCTCACGACCAATTATAGCGCGGGTGATATTCTAATTTTTTCGATTTATACCGTTCACTGTTCGTTGGATAACACCTCGAATCGTGTGCGGTTGACCAGCGATTCGCGGTATCAGCGCGCCAGCGAACCCGCCGATGAACGCTGGGTGGGAGAGAACCCGATTGGGCACGGCGAAGCGGCGAAACGGACTCTGATTTGTTGAGTCGGGACGGATGGAGTCAGCGTTGGAACGAATCCAATCAAAATCAAAAGGTGACTTTTTCCCCGACTGAGAACGCAGCCTGTCCTGTTTGTGGTGCCCGTGAGGCCCAGCCCCTGCAAACCCTGCGCGACCGTTTATGGAGTAGGCCCGGTGTTTTTCAGATGGCTCGCTGCCAAGTTTGTTCGCATGGTTTTCTTGCTGTTCGGCCCACTCAAGAGGGTATGGGGGCCTACTATGAGGGGTTATACGACGAGGTCGGCGTTGGCATCGAGGAGAAATTGCAGCGTAGTGTTTTGGCGCAAATGCTGAACTGGCGCCGGATGCGCGCGCTTAATGCGCGGCGACGTTTTCGGCCTGGTGCCCGTCATTTGGATGTCGGTTGTGGGGTGTCGTCGTTATTGCGTCAACTGGCGGCGCGTGGGTTGGCGGCTGTGGGGCTGGATTTCGAAGAGGCGGCTTGCCAGTCGCAGCGTGCTTATTGCGAAGGACTGGATGTGGAGTTGTGGCGTGGTACTTTGGATGAGGCTTACGATAGCGCAGGTGGAGTTGTGGATGAGGGAAGACAGCGGTTTGCGTCGGCTTCAATGATTCATTATCTGGAACACACTTTTACGCCGGTCGAGGATTTACGCCGCGTTTATCAACGGTTGGAGCCAGGGGGGGCAATCGTGGTTGAGGTGCCTTCCATTGAGTCGTTCCATCGCAGTTTGTTTCAGTCGTATTGGTTGCCATATTTGCCGCCGCAACATATCTCGTTGTTTTCGCGGCGCAGCTTGCGGCGCGCGTTCAAGGATGCGGGCTTTGTTGGTGTGCGTGTGCGAGGCGCCAGTGCGCCTTTTATTGGGCTATCATCGTTCGCGATTTGGTGGACGTGGGTGATGGGGCGTAAATCGTCGCTATCACGTCCTGTGCAAACGCTGGCGTGGCCTCTGGCTTTTTTGTGGGGAGCGGTTGTTTTGCTCGGCGATTTGGGCAGTTTTTGGTTGTTGGCGAAGTCGGGACACGCCGACCACCTGCGCGTTACCGCCGTAAAGCCGCGCTAAGGGCGTTATTTGGGTTTACAACTCGATTTCCATGCCTTCGCGTGCCATGAGGACTTCGATGGCATTTTGGGGGGATGGAGAGGGCAGGTTCGCGGCGTATTCGCTTGAAATGCGCAGCAGGTGGTCCAATTTGGCATCGCTGGCCGATGGGTCGTGGTGGAACATCGCCAAACGCTTTGCGTTGGCGCGCGCGGCCAGTTCTACGCCTACAATAGCGCTCGAATGGCCCCATGCGCGCTTTTCCATGCTTTCGGCGAGCGAGAATTGGGAGTCGAAGATGACGATGTCGGCATCCTCGAAGAAGCGCACGAATTTTTGAGCCGGGTCGCTGCCCGAACCGTTGCCCGGTGTGGGATAGGCGCCATCGGATGCGTAAACGAAGGTTTTATCGTTTGCTTCGACACGAAAGCCGTAGGCCAGCGAAGGGTGTTCGAGTTCCAGAGTCGAAACTTTGATGCCTCTGGCTATCTCCACTGGTTCACAGGGCAGGCAGTGAAAGTGGGTGTCGGCTTTCATATCGCCCCAGGCGTCAGGCGGGAAGTAGGGTTCGGTTTGTTGGTCGCGTAAGCGATCCCATGCGTGGGGATGGCGGGCATACAAGTCGAAGCGGTTGCCCGCGATATATGCTGGTTTGAAGAATGGCCAGCCCTGAATGTGATCCCAGTGCAGATGAGAGAGGAAAAGGTGAGCGTGACCCTCGCCGCGTCCGAACTCTTCGGCCATGAGTTCATCGCCCAGAGGACGAAGGCCCGAACCCAAATCGAATATACAGCGGTAGTCGCCGATTTGCAGTTCGACGCAGGGAGTGTTGCCACCAGTGAATGAGCGAATGGAATGCGGCAGTGTGTCGACCCAACGAGCGATGGATGCGCGGTCGCTCAAGTCGAGCGAAGAACCGTCCTGTCCCAGACGGAATAGAGCTTCCGTGAGACGCGCCGAGATTTCGTCGCTAGTGGGCGGCGACGGGAGCGAACCACGAACTCCCCAGAATTTAACGCGCATTCTAAAAATTTCCTTTCTCGCTTAACCTAACGCCCCCAAAGCGCCCTTGCTAAGTTGCCTCAAGTTACTTCTCTTACACATGCTTTTCGCCTTATGCAGACGGAAATAAATAAGTGCCACCTCTATTTATCACTTTTCCAATTTCTATGCAGCTTTTCGCGGGTAGGTGAGAACGAGTAAATTAAAATCCAATGGAAATGCTCTACGGCGGCGTGGGCGCCATGCTTCTTGCCTGGTATGTCGGACGCAAATGGTTCAAGTTGGGAGACGTTGGTACAATCGTCGTTATGACGATTGCTGGTGGCGGCTCACTCATCACTGGCCTTATTTATTTGTGGGTGGGCGATGTCAGCATCGGTAACGATGGTTCGCTACTCTGGTTCTTGGTGGGCGCTCTTGGCGGCGCAATGGGCATCGGGGTATATTTCGTCGTGTCTTATGCTGACTGGTTCACCGATCAGCTCAAGAAAAACGGCATGCTCTAACCTACCCAAACAAAAAATCCCGCGCGACGCTCGTTGCGCGGGATTTTTTGTTTGTCTTTTTACGGGTGTATTTGGTGGATTGGAGCGAGAGGAAGCGTTGATAGCCTAATCCGATAAATAACGGAGAACTGTTTGAGGGCGAACACAAGGTTCGCCCCTACAAGAGAGGAACCAGGACAAATTGTTTTTTGCGTGCCCAGTCCATGTGGCGTTTTGGAATGTGCTAGGGATGGTGATTTCGGCGCAGGTGCCTACAATTTCGAAATCTCGGCGTTTAGAGTCCAGACTTTGCCCGGCTCCAATTGAATTGCGCCATCAGCGATGGCGCCGATTTCGAGGCAGACGAATTTGCGCCATTCTCCCTCGCCTAAATCGCTCAATTGGGCGGCCTTCTCAGCGCCGGGATTCCAGGTGACAGCGGCGTTCCAGTCGCCGTGCAGTTCGTAGCCGCCTGTGCCATCATTGATGCGCAGTGGCGAAGGGGCGTTCAGATAGACGCGGTCGATTTCGCCGTCGAAGTGAAGCGTGCCCTGTTGGGTGAAGCGCGCGTTACCACTTGGCTTATCGAGGTAGGTAAGGCCATCCAGTCCCTCGATTGAGACTGCTGAGATGTCGGAAACGGCGAAGTAGGTGTGCAGCACCACTTCGAATGAGTCGGCTTGGGTACCGATGTTTTGGACTTCGGCGCGCACGCTGAGCATGTCGCCGAAGCTGTAGGTGAGGCGAATTTGCCAACTGTCGTGGCGTAGCGACAGAATGGCATCGCTGTGCGACTGCGATTCGAGTTGCCATAGCGATGTGCGGCCCCAACCGTGTTGCGGCGCGCTGGAATCGGTGCGACTTGGGCCGAACCAAGGAAAAACGATTGGGATGCCGCCGCGAATGGCTTTCCCCTCGGTGAAGTTCGAGCGCGACGACAGGAACAGCCAGTCTTTGAAGCGAGTGAGGTGGGCGCCTTGGAGATAGAGTTCGGCGGCGGGAAAATCGAGTTTTTGCAGCACATTAAAGAATTAACCACACCGAAGCGACGAAACCGCAGAAAAGGTTGCCCTTTTCTGCGGTTTCGTGGTTGTGGGATAGATTTCTTACTCGCCGCGTGCGCGCTTTTTGGCGCGGCGCAGCCGTTCCATCGCGTCGATTTCGCCTTCGTCTTCGGGCGCTGATGTGGGGGCATCGGTTTTGGGCGGCGGGCTTTGCGG
>SDZD01000013.1 GCA_004172935.1 bacterium
TTGCAAAAACTGTTTGATCATGATGATTTTTGTGTGTCTATCCTTGTAAATTTGCGCGTGGTTCGGGAGTTCTAGAGTTGAGTTGGCTTCGTTTTGCCCCCGGCCTCATCTCGTCCGTTCCTCTCGACCTTGCTGATTACTATCTAGAAACATTGTTGCCATTTGAAATTTCATGATCAAAAAATTTGGCTACTTGTTCAACGGCCTATAATTCACGTTCATACGATCCAACAAACGCAGATGAATTTCCAAGCGCGAGAGAAATTCATCGAAGTCGCGCGGTTGTACCGAACTCCACAACGCTTCCGCCAAAGCGCAGGCGCGCGGAAATGCCATGTATTCGACGCTTTCTGGGCGCAGCATATATTCCGTCCATAATTGCCCCTGTCCGCCAAGAACATGTTTCGCCTCATCGGCGCTCAAAGATTGGGGAATAGGTTCGTAGGCATATACCTTGGAAAGCGGCAAATCGCCGCCGATAGATAGCGGCTCGCCATCGCGATTCGAAGTCTGGTAGTAATCCAAATAGGTTTGCTGGTGAGGCGCCATCACAACATCGTGTCCGGCTTTGGCCGCTGCAACCCCACCCTCTTCGCCGCGCCAACTCATCACGGCAGCGTTCTGCGCCAAACCGCCTTCCAAAATCTCATCCCACCCAATCAAACGCCGCCCTTTAGCGCTCAGGAAAGTATCGAAGTGGCGTACAAACCACGACTGCAACTCGTTCTCATCGGCCAAACCCTCGGCCTTGATGCGCGCCTGACATTTCGGGCACTCCTTCCAGCGCGTCTTATGGCACTCGTCGCCACCGACATGAATGAACTGCGAAGGGAAGATTTCCAACACTTCATTCAGCACATCCTCCAAAAATCGGAAAACATCGTCGTTTCCAGCACAAAACACATCATCGAAGATGCCCCACTTCGGCGACACCTCGAACGGCCCACCAGTGCAAGAAAGGTCGGGATATGCCGCGATCACGGAAGTCGCGTGTCCCGGCATCTCGATTTCGGGCACGATGGTAATGCCACGCGCCGCCGCATAAGCGACTACATCACGCAACTGCTGCTTCGAATAAAAGCCGCCATGTGGGCGCCCATCGAAATCATCGTCGCCGCCATTCAATTCATGCCCGACGCGCGACTGTTTGCGCCACGCGCTCACGCTAGTCAAAACCGGATATTTGTCGATTTCAACGCGCCAGCCCTGGTCGTCGGTCAGATGCCAATGCAGCACGTTGAATTTGTGTAGCGCCATCACGTCGATGAATTTTTTCACCCAAGAGAGGGGCTGAAAATGCCGCACGCTGTCGAGCATCAAACCACGCCAACCGAAGCGAGGCGCGTCGCGAATTTCGAGCGTGGGCAGTTGCCACTCGCCAACTCCAATGGGCGATTCAAATGGCACGCACTGTAACAGCGAAACTGCCCCATAAAAGAAGCCACTTGCCTCGCTGGCCCGAATCTCGACGCCTTCAGGCCGAATCGACAGCACATAGTTTTCGGGCGCCAAATCGCTTTGCAGCCGCATGGTAATCGCGCCCGAAGCGCCCTCTCCACTTTGTCGAAGAGAGATACCGCTTTGCGAGTAGAACTCGCCAACAAACCACGCGATGGCGTCCTGAGCGACGGGTGTGTCCGCAATAAGAGGAGTGTCACGCGAAATTTGGAAATTCCCCTGCCCCACTTCAAGTTCGAGGGGACGTGGAATGATGGATGAAAATTGAGACATATCGAGATTGATTTAGGCGGGCCAGTATGGGATTTGAGAACCCATGAAGAAGCCGACGAGCATCCACAGCATCATCGCGGCGGCATTGCCGAGAATGAGGCCGAGCATAAAAGGACGAACTCTTTGTGCGGTATCGTTGCCGCCGAAACGCAGCACTAACGATTTCGTGGCCCACCCAATGAAGAATGAGGCCCACAGTTTGGTGATGGGGAAACCGCCCGCCATCAGGAACGCCAATGGGTGTAGCGGGAACCACAGAAAACGGGCACGCATGAAGGTCAGCGCCCACACAATCGCGGCACCAGTTGCCAGCCACATCCAGTTGCTGGCCTCCACACCCGGCTGCTGAGTCAGCACCCTGCGCGTGCCATTCAGCACGCTTTGCGGGCCACTTTGCGTGAACCAACTATAGCCAGTCAGGCCGCCAGCGCTGTAAAGCGTCAGCAGCGTCACGAGGGTCGAAACACCCCACGCCACCAGAATAGCCAGCGCCGCCCCCAGCATCAAACGCCGCACATCGCGCATCGAAAACTTCAGTTCGTGCGCCATCTTCAGCGTATGCAAAAAGCCGGGCAGCAAGTTGGTTCTCATATCCGAGAACATCATCGGCTGTAAAAACGACAGACGTGTCAGGCTGGCAGCGCCAATGGCATTGGCGCCCATCACACTCCCGGTCAGAGTTTCGATGGGCGCAAAAGTCGTCTGCGGGAACAGAAAGCCGCCCTCAACCACAACACGCGCCAACACAATAGCCGTCACTCCATAGAGCGCCAGAAAAGCGAAAGCGGCTAATCCATTGATACCCGAAAACAAGCACCACGCGAGTAAACCCACACAGGAAAAGACCCAACCACTCAGCACGATACGCGGTGAAAACGGCTCTTCGCTGCGCCACATCTCGTGCTTGGAATCAGGCTTGAGGGCTTGGCGCGCAAAAATCCCCAAGTGCGAACGCGCACTCCACAGCAACAAAACCCCTGTCATCACCCAGCCACCGATTCCCTGCCATGCCACGAACGTCGGGTTGCCACGATAGCTATCGTGCGGCAACGAGGCAGGAGGAAACCCCATCATCGTCGAGCCGACTAATTGCAACTTGAACAGCAAAAAGAAGAACCAGAAGGAAAACGAAATCTCGCGCGTCAGCAAAAACGCGATACCAATCGCCCCGAAGAAGAACTCCATTCCCAGCCCACCAGCGCTATTCCACGGTACTTCGGTGAACTGTACGCTGAAACTATTGCCCTGAAAAGACGTGATCGCGGGCCAGTCGGGGTAGTAGTTATTCAGCCCACGCAGCAAATGAAAGGCAAACGCGACTCCTGCCCCGCCCCATAAAGTGCCATTGCCCCAGAACTCACGAGCGGGCGGCGCCTCGCCCTTCGACGCTTCCACCATCTGCAACGGCAACTGCACCAGAGGGAAGGCCAGCGCCTCGTTTTCAATCCACTGGCGACGTAGCAACAGCGAACTCCAAAACAGCGCGCTATAAACAAACAGCAGGAAAATCCCCCACCCAATCAACATCGCGCTCCAGGCGTGCCAGGGAATTTGGCTAAAGTTCAGCCCACCCGTATACAGCGGCTCTATCACTTCGCGTTGATAAGTAGCCCCATCCCAACCGGGCGCGAAATGCTTGGGGATGAAGCGGTAAAACAGGTCGGCCCATACGTTCTCGCGCGTCGAGAAATAGAACAGTGCCGCCCCAGTCGTGAGAAAGAAGTTGTCGCTGCCCGATGTCGAAACCAATGCCGCGAATAGCAACATCACGTAGATAGTGACCAACTCAGCGCTCGTCAGCGGTGGAAACAAGCGCCCAACTAACGGCTGTCTGCGCTGCAAAAACCGCAGCGGCCCATTGACAACCAGCACCAATATCAACAGCGCGAAAATCGCCCCGAACGGAATTTGTATGCCACCCAGAAAATGCACATCAGCGACGGTTTCAATCCACGAGTTCAACGCCGCCAATCCCGCCGCCAACACCAACCCGACCGCGAATGAGCGCGGCGTCACTGCCGCGCGCTCACGCGGCACCTCGCTCTGCGATGCGGGCGCGAGGGTGCGGTTCGATACGTCTAAATATTCAGTAGCCATTTAAAAATCGGCGGCGCGGGTGCGCTCACGAGTTGCTCACCCTCATATCAAAGGCCAAGCGCGCAGCGGGGGTTATCGCTCGTCAAAAGTACGAGTTGCGCGGGCGAGAGTCCCACCTGTTCTCTCAAGTTGGCTATGCTGTGCGGCATGGTAATAGCCGAACCCGCCAGATAAGCACCGCCCGCACTTGTGGGCGCTCTGGCAACCATATCGGCGCCAATATCAAGCTCAAGTTGCCCCAACGTATAGCGTCCCGGTCCCAATCCAGCGGGCGCGATGGCATCCGTCACAACAATGCAGCGCTCACATGTGGCCGCACGAAGATAATTCTTCAAAGCGAAAAACGGCACATGAACGCCATCAGCGATAAAGCACAACCACAACTTCTCGCTCAGGCTCAAGGCCCGCTGAATAACGTTGTCATGCCGTTCCATCACCAGCGGACAGCCATTGCCCAGATGCGTCCACATCGAAAGCCCAGCATCAATGGCTCCACGAAGTTGCTCCAAAGTCGGGTCGCAGTGCCCAGCTGCAACGCGCACCCCACTGTCACTTAAAAAGCGAGTGGTGGCAAAGCCGGAGTCATATTCGGGAGCCAGAGTCACTAGCCTCAGCAATCCGCCGGCAGCATCACACAATCGCTTCGCTCCCTCAACCGAAGCGGGAATTATAAATCGTTCGGGATGAGTGCCGCGAAAGCCAGTGGAGGGATTGATGAAAGGCCCCTCGACATGGAAGCCCGCAATCAGTCGCCGCGCCAACTCATCGCTTTCCCGCAAAACCACCAATCGACGCAACCGCGCTTCCAGAGCGCTCAGGTCATCGGTAATCAGCGTCAGCAAAAAGCCACTCACGCCATCAGCTTCCAATCGCTCACAGGCGAGATGTAACTCTTCGAGCGACAAGGCATCGGAGTTGAAATCGACGCCGCCATAACCGTTGACCTGTAAATCGAAACTCATAGCGAAAGCAGCGATGCCGAGGCAGTGTCGAGATAAAGCGTCGCCTCGCCATGCATCTGCAAAATTGACGCGGGCGCGCAGTTGCTAATCTCACCCTCGACGGCCTCTTTAACAGCATGTGCTTTGCGCTCATCCGGCACCGAAACCACTAGGACTTTCGACTTCATAATCTGCCGAATCGACATCGAAATCGCGCGCGTCGGCACCGCTTCCAGGTCAGGAAACCAGCCTTCGCCCAGTTGCTGGCGACGGCAAGCCTCATCCAGTTCGACGACGATAAACGGCTGTTCGGTGTCAAAATCGGCTGGTGGGTCGTTGAAGGCCAGGTGCCCATTTTCGCCAATGCCAATACACGCCACATCAATGGGTGCCTCTTCGATTAAAGCCCCCAGTCGCACACACTCAGCCTCCAAATCACCTTCGCCATTCACAGAATGAAAGGCGGCGGGCGCGACGGGCAAACGCTCGATAAAGCGCTCTCGCAAGTAGCGACGAAACGAAGCAGGATGCTCCTCGCTCATGCCCGCGTACTCGTCCAGGTGGAACACGCTAACGCGCGCCCAGTCAATGTCTATCTCGCGCGTCAGAGCGTCCAACATCTCGAACTGTGAGGCGCCCGTCGCCACAATCAGGTTCGCGCGGCTCTTCGCAGCCAATGTCTCCCGTAGCGCTTGCGCGGCATGAGAGGCGGCTTTTTGTCCCAGTTCAACTTTCGAGGATGATACAACGATATTCATGATTGGCGGCGAAACACCTCGGCATAAAGCGGCGCGAACGAACGCGACGGCGGCAGCAATCCCAGCTTTTGCAACTGGCGTGCGGTGTCACGGTTACGGTCGCGGGCACGCTCGAAAAATTCGCGTGGGTCATTGCCACCGGGAAACAACGGGTCGAGTTGCGAGATGTGATCGAGAATCAGCCCGATCTTCTTTTCCATCATCTCTTTGTCGAACACCGAGAACACATCGCCCTGCCATAGTGGCCACTCATCCCATGCCCCACGATAATTCCACTTCTCGAATGCCTTGCCATTCTCTTTGCCCACATAAATGTGAGCCGCCCGCTCGAATGCCCTACCGCACTTCTCGTGCGTGCCGTGTGGGTCGTTGAACTCGCCAGTCAATAGCACCAAATCGGGCTGCGTCTCGCACAGCGTATCAAGAGCGATCTGCACGTCATCCTCGCCGATTTCGCGATTCTCATTGTAAAACGGCAAATTCCAGAACAACGGCTTAGCGCCCATTTTCCGACACGCATCGCTCGCTTCGCCCTCACGCACCAAACGCTTCAATTCACGCAACAGCGGCACATCAGGTTGACCGGGTTCACGCTCGAAAATCGCAGTGCGCAGATCATCGAACACCTGTTCGAACGATTTTCCCGGCTCAGAATGCTCTTCGATATAGGAAATCAAACGCGGATGGCGCGCCCGTAACATCGCCAGCACATCCTTGTCGCGCACCGCGTTGGCCCCATTCACCCCAAACGCCACGAAAACACGATTGCCACGCGCTGACAACTTCAACAACGTTGCGCCACAGCAAATCACATCATCATCTGGGTGTGGCGATAAACAGAGCACAGTCTTCCCAGTAGGCAAATGCGAGTCGTCGTCAATCCGACTCATCAAATCGCGGCTCACTTCGCTTTTCACAAGTGACAACTCAGAATCAGTCAATGCCAGAGGCGCAGCGCCACTTGCTGCCAAATCATGCCGTGAAATCTCTTCTAAGGTCTTCCCTCGTTCGAGGGCGACGCTCATCAAAGTGCGATTGCGCAGCATCGGAACACGAAAATCAGCGTCCGGCACTCGCCACGGTTGGGCGCGTTGCGTCAAATTCTCCGCCGCGCTGTCATCAAGAAAAACCTGAATATTCGGGTGTTGGCGCACAAACGAAGCGGGCACCTTCGAGGTGATTTTGCCTTCGAGCGCTTCGGCAACAATCGCCGCTTTCGCCGAACTCGACGCCATCAGCACGATTTCGCGTGCCTCTAGAATGGTAGCGATGCCCATAGTGATGGCGCGTATTGGCACGTTCTCAATGCCAAAGAAATCCGACGCCGCATCCGCGCGCGTCAGATGGTCAAGCACAACCAGACGGGTACGCGAATCGGCAGCACTGCCCGGCTCGTTGAAGCCGATATGTCCGGTACGCCCGATGCCGAGCAACTGCAAATCCAGCCCACCACGCGCCGCGATTTCAGCCTCATAGGCCGCACAGTCGCGTTCGATCTCACCCATAGAGCGCGGCTCGCCCGAAGGGATGAAGCAGTTTCTCGGCTCGATATTGATGTGGTCGAAAAGCTTCTCGCGCATAAAGCGATAGTAGCTCTGCTGAGCCTCGCCTTCAGTCGGAAAATATTCGTCGAGGTTGAACGCCGAAACACGCGAAAAATCGAGATTTTCCTCGTGGTGCAAGCGAATCAACTCATCGTAAACGCCAATGGGCGTCGAACCAGTTGCCAAGCCCAACACCGCATCCGGCTTGGCGCGGACCACCTCGGCGATGCGCGCGGCAACCGCCTGCGTCAGTTCGGTGTAATTGCAATAAATGGAAGTTTTCATTTTGGCGTAGGCGAAGACCACGCATTCTGCGCGGCCCTAATCAACAGGTTGTCGCCGTCCACGTAATCTTGCGAAAGCTCCCAGATGAAAAATCCGGGCAGCCCATTCTTCTTCATCCAACTCGCTTTATCAGCAACGGACATTTCATCCTCATAACTGATACGGTCGCTCTTATCATCGCTAACCAGAAAGGGCGCGTGCGCCTCCGCATCCCAGTAGCGTGTCCAGCCTTTGCCAACTAAGGCGCGCGCATCGCGAAAACTGATGTCGGGATATTGGCTGGGAGAGGTCGCCTTTTCGCCCCAGTTTTTCACTTTGAAACCATAGCCATAGCCCGCCACACCCATCAGGATTTTCTGAGTCGGAAAGCCTTGCACATCGCGCCAGTACGAAAGCCCGGCCTGAAACGTCATAGCTTTGCCGTCGATGCGATCTGCCGAAGTGCCATACAGCGAGCTATGGTGTCCGGCATGACTCCATGACCCATGAAAGTCGTAGCTCATCACCTGCAAGAAATCGACGTTATCGCGCAAACGCGGCCCGTCATATCCCTGCGAGTTCCCCGCAAACGCATTCACCACCAGAACCAATAGCGAAGCGCGATTGGCCGCTTTCATCTGTTCGCGCAATTGGCTCACGAACTCCACCGTAATCGCTTTGTCCTCGGCTGTCGGTTGCTCCCAGTCGAGAGCAAGGCCATCATATCCATTGGCCTTCATTATTCTCACGACATCGGCGACAAATTGCGCTCGTTTGACTTTATCGCGCACCATCAAGCCGAATTTTTCGCCGCCCGCTCCCCCGCCCAATGCCAGTAGCACCTTCGAGTTATGCGCATGGGCGGCAGCAATTAGCGGTTTAGGGTTCAATCCCTCATCTAAAGTCGCTTTCCCCTCATCGTTGGCCCGTACAAAACATTGAATGACATGCGTGAAGCGGTCGAAGCGCATTCTGTCCGGCGCCGGAGTCGTCCGATACGATGGATAATACCCCATTACAATCGGCGTTGCAGCCTGAGCGGCTGGCATGGAATCGAGCAAGCAAGCAGCGAGTACGCAAGTAACGATGACACCACAACTGACAAACAGAGAAAAACGAGAAGTGAACATGATGTCCCCCAGTCTCCCTTTCACCCTGCTACCAGTCGTGGTGAGCCTCATCACAAACTCACGCTTTCGCCACTTTCGCGGCTCTGGTTAGCCGCTTCAATAAAACGCACTATCTCTAGCGTTTCCTCGACGGCAAGTGGCGCCTTGCGCGTCTGGAACATCTCCATCGCTTGCTCCAAAAGTCCTGCGTAGGCGGGTTTGGGATGCGACATCACGTTCACGTAACGCGAAACCTTAGGCCCATGCAACAAAGCCCCGAAGCTCTTGTTACCAGTCCGGTAGCCGCGCACCGTGCCGATTCGTCCATCCTCCCACACCCCGGTCACAAACTCAGCCTCGGCCGTCGAAACCGCGCGGACTTCGCGACAGCCGCGCCCCAGCGCCGCATACAGCGCCTCGACCGAGTGAATGCCGTACCAGAACAATCCCGGCTGCGTTTCCTCCAAATCCATCGGGCCGCTGCAATCGGCGCCGACAATCTCTTCTGCAGTTGCCAGAGCCTCCACCAACGGTTGCCCATAGCGAAGTATCGAAGCGCTCATCAATGGCACATCGTACTCATCGGCTAAATCCACGATAGCTCGCGCATCGGCGTAGCTAGTGGCGAATGGCTTGTCAATGAACACCGGCTTGCCCAGTGGAGCAATCTCCTGGAACTGTTTCAAATGAACGCGCCCGTCCACCGAAGTCAAAATCAATGCATCGCAGGCGCGAGCGACTGCCGCAGGCGAGTTGAGCATGGCAACGCCACTCTCTTCGCGTACCTGCCGCGTGAACTCCTCGACGCGCCCACAGCTCAATCCAAAATCAGGTGAGCCACCGGGAAAGGCGGCAGTGACCCGCCCCCCGGCAACATGATACGGATGCGAGACATCGTTAAGCAACTTGGCAAAAGCGGGGGCATGGGAGGTATCCAAACCGATAAGACCGATATTCATAACGGAAATTTGCTGACTAACGGGGCGAATGCCCCAACTCAGTTCGTTTTGACTTTCACGATTTGCTCGGTCACAACGCTACCGTCGGCCTTCTTCAATTGGGCGCGCACTTCAAAGGCGCTTCCAACAGCCGTGTTCTCGTTGCCGAAGCGACACGTCACGCTCCATGTGCCATCAGCACCAATCGGAACTTCGCCCTGCGAATACCAGATGTCGCCCTGAGGCTTCACCGAAACCTCAACTTTAACGGCCTCGCCGCCCGGTTTGGCAGTTCCGCCCACTTCCATACGACGCGCCACGCTCTCCCCATCTTTGGGAGCCACAATGGTCAGCGCTTCGGTAATTGGGCCAGTCACGCTAACGGGAGCGATAGGGTCGCCTGCTTTCAAGTTCCGGTAGCTCTCCCAGTGGTGAATGGCGAGGCCAGCCACGGCGGGTTTATCTTTGTAGGCGTCCTGAATCTGCCCTAAAGCCAGTTCAAGCGCGTTCTCGCCTTCCTGCCAGAAGGTAATCGAAGGGGGGTCGCCCTTCACATCGAGCGTCTCCTGTCCAATCCAGACCTTCACTTTGGGCGCGCTCTTGCTGGCGTAATCGACCTCACCCTTCGAGATTTCGACAGTGCCATTAACACCAAGCGCCTTATCGCGATAAGCCATAATCGCGATATAACTCGCGGGCAACGTGTTCAAAATATCCATCAACTGAAACGAAACCGGCTTAGTGGTGCCGTTCCACTCCACTGAGCGGTTCGCCTCGTCGAAGAAGGCGGGAATAGCGTACCCCAGTCGCAAAGTCGGGCTGGCCTTAACGGCATCGCGCATCTGCGTCGCGCTCTCCAAATACTGCTTGAATACGCTCGTTTGCCCCTCGCCCCCCGCTTTGAACTCCGGCAGCAAATAAGGTTCGGTATCCCACTGAAAACCATCGAGTCGCTCATTGGCAATCGCCGCTTTGTTGTAGTCGAGCGCCTTCTGCAACCGAGACAGCGCTTCGGGATGTTTGTCTTTCAATGCGAAAACGGGGTCACCATCAAGCGCCTCAACTTCGATCTTCTTCGCGTGCGCCGCTGCCAGAAACTTGCCCAGCACAGGTGCTGTCACATGCTTGGGGTCGGTGGCCTCACGCTGAGTAGGAGAGAAAATGTCGCCCATGCTCAAATAAATCACCGAGATATTTTTCTGCGCGCAGAAATCAAACAACTCCTGCCCATGCGCGGTGTTGGTGATGGCAGTCGCATCCCAAACCCACAAAGCGCGCGGCAAAGTCATCTTGCTTCGCACCACGGCAACAGCCTTGGTTTCAGCAGCGGGTTTAGCCCCGGCAACAGGCTCCAGCGGCTCGTTCTGAGCCGCCGTTACCCCGCAAGAAACCAATAAGAACGTCGAGACGGAGGCTAAAGCACTCGCCGTTAACACACGATTGAAGGGAAGTTTCATGGTGGTTGCCCTAAACCTTAGTCGTCGTTGGAAGTGAAAGCCTTGTAGTAACCCGTCGTTCCCAGTTGCAGCAAGGATGTCAGCTTGGCGCTTTTCACATGCCCGTCGCAATAAAGCAAGTTGGTCGTCTCCAAATGGCGAGCACCAATTCCAACTGCCGAACCAGTTCCCACCAGAGTTGGCACGCTACCAACGGTTATAGGCGCCACTGGCTGGTCGGTGCGAGTGCCCCAGTTGAACTCGAAAGCGTGATAGGCCGCGTTAGTGGCATTGGTCGGCAAAGTGTCGCCAACCCAGATCGTCGTGGCGGGTGCGGCGATGGACGACAACGAAGCGGAGCGCGAAAAAGGTGGCTGAGCGTCAGGGCCAATGTCGTAGTAAGTGTTGTTGGCGCCATAGCTCCCATAGTTGTAGCCCAGGCTATCGCTGGTTGTGCCGCTGTGGTATTTGTACAGAGCGTTTTTGGTCACGTCGCTACGAGTCGCGTTCGCTGTGTCGCTGGGGCAGTTGAAAATCTGCTCGCTCTTCACATACGGATAGATAGCGTCCATCCACTTGTAGCGTCCAATGCCTGAGGCATCCTTGTCGATGCCAAACCATGAGCGCACCACTAACTCATCGTAATCCTGCGAATACTGGATAAGCCCCAAACCGATCTGCTTGAGGTTCGATTGACAAGAAGCACGGCGCGCATTCTCACGGGCCCTAGCGAAAACCGGGAACAGAATAGCGGCCAAGATCGCGATGATGGCAATAACCACTAAGAGTTCTATAAGCGTAAAGGCTTTACGTTCTGAACGATGTGCGCGATAGAGATGTTGCATGAGATTATGTTGTGAAAAAATTACTCCGTACCGGGCGCGACTCTCTCAATGAAGAATCACGCGATGACAGGTTCTAAAGGGTCTTCGACGCTGTGCAACGAGCCACTGATAAAGTGGGCGGGCACGCGCTCAACCACAGGTTCGCCATTGCTCTCCGAGGCCGATTTGCCGTGGAGAAGTTGCACTGCTCTGGCGCCCACTTCCGGTTCATCCATCATGATGACACTGGCATAAGGCAGAAGCGGTTGAGCATGTTCCAACAAACTGGCAAAGCACAAGATATGCAGTTCTTCCGGCAATTTTAAACCGCGCCGTTGTGCTTCGAGCGCTACCGTCAGCGCGCGTCGAACGTTGGTGGCCACCACAACTTCGGGAAAGTGGGGCAATGAATTTAACTGCGCTGCTAACTCAGGGGTTTCGTGGCTCTTGAACTCGTTCCACTCCCAATCCAACCCTTTTTCTTCCATGAATCGGGCGAAACAAGCGCGTCGTTCAAGCTGCGACAGGTTATCGTCGTGTTCACCCATGTACTCGAAACGCCGCAACCCCTTGGAATAACAATCCTCCAGAAATTCCAGCATCTGAGCGCGAGGGTCGCCGTAAACACAGTCCAATCCCATCTCTGGTTGCGGGCTACCAACTAACACCACCGGGATTTTCTGCGCGACCTGAGCGAGAAATTCTTCTTCCTCTGCCGCCATATCGCCCTCGAAAAAGCCAAACCCCAAACAAATAATGCCTACCGTGCCACGCGACTTCAAATCACCAACAAAGCGATCAACTTCGGGAAAAGGTGGCACAGCCAGTACCGACCGATTCACGCTCATCTTACCCTGAGTTGCCGACAATTTGCGGCAAGCGCTTTGCGCCCCGCCTGCAATGCGCAACGCCACATCCAGCAAATTACTATGTTCGCTCACGAACACCACAAGCTCGATGTTCGCATTATTGGTGTGCTGCGGAACCGAAAAAATGCCTTTGCGCGGCACAATTTCAACCAGCCCCTCCTGCTCCAAATCACGCAAAGCTCGCGAAATCGTCGCGTGATTAACGTCCAACATCTGGCTGAGTTGGCGTAGCGGGGGCAACATCTCACCAGCCGAGGCAAAACACTGCTCGCGCAGTTGGTTCGTTACCTTTTTATAAAGCGGCAACCGTTCCGTCTTGCTTTGGGCCATCGTTGGTGAGTCTCCTCCAAAACCAAACAGCGGCCTTACGGCCTCTGTTCTATCTGATACGACTGTTACATCTGTTACAGACAGAGTGATTGTACGCCATCATTAAGAGCACATCAAGAGATTTTCAGCCCATCATGAAAATAATTGTTGTTTTTACGGCTGCGAAATAAATACGAAATTTCCAACGCTCGTTCCAATACCCTAATTTCCCTCTCACTCATGGCGATTTTGAAACGCAACTCGCGATAACGCCAAGCGCTTTTCGTGGGTCGCACCCATAAAATCCCGCTCCCCACGCCGGATTAGCCTCGACAACCGCCCAACCAAATCCACGCAAAATTCCCACATCAATAACAGCGCCCCTTTCACCAAAACCGCCCCCACTCTTCCCAATCACACGCCCCGCAAAATCACAAGCCGCCTTCAACTCCTCTGGCGGCGAATCATAACTTCCATCCTCCTTGCGAGTCGAATCCTCCCCGCGCCAGTAGGATGACGCCGTCACAACACGCTCCTCGAGAACGAAGCAGCGGTACTCAACCTCCCATTCGACAGGTTGCGAAGTAAGCACAGGCGCCAACTCAGGCTGGTCAATGTCTGCTGGCAGTTCGTGTGCGCCCGCGTACACACGCGCCTCAAATGTCTTCTCACTAGCGGGCTTCACGAACAAAGGGAATTGCTTTGTTCGCGCTTCCTCGAAAGTGCAGAACTCAATACACCTCCCCACGAACTCATAATCGAGCGAAGCCAGCCAATCCAGCGGCGGCTCATACAACTTCACTCCCAACTGCTCGGCAACAAAATTAGCCCACAGCGACTCCCCATAAATCGCCACATCTCCATCAGGCCGAAACCCTTCCGGCACCCGCCAACTCTGCAACCGTTCAATATCCCACCCCAACTCAATCGCCGTCCGCCAAAGCGTATTCGAATCTTCAGAAAACCGAGGCGGCAAAATCAAAGTCGGCATAATAGCCCCAGTCTGCACCTTCAAGGCGTCCCAAGCCCCCACACAGACAGCCCCAAGCGAAAGCGGGCTTTATACTTCTTCAGCTTTCATCCATGCAACGCACTCATCTTTGTGGCGACCTTCGCCTTGAACATATAGGACAGAGCGTAACGTTGTGTGGCTGGTCGGGTACAGTCCGCGACCAGTCACACCAAATCTTCATCGACCTGCGCGACCGCAGCGGCGTCGTGCAAATCGTTGCCGACTCCGATCTCGACGCGCCTGTCTTCGAGTCACTACGCGGCGTCAAATCGGAATACTGCCTCCAAATCACTGGCGAAGTCGTGAGCCGTATCGCGGGCAAAGAGAACCCCAAACTGGCGACTGGCTCACTCGAAATCCGTGTCACCGAGGCCATCGTCCTCAACACCAGCAAACCGCTTCCCTTTGAAGTGGCAGGCACTGGTGCGACTGCTTCCGAAGAAGTCCGCCTTCAGTACCGCTATCTCGACATGCGCCGCACGCCTGTACGCGACATCCTCGAAATGCGCTATAAGTTGGCGCGCGAAACCCGCCGGTTCCTCGATTCCGAAGGCTTCTGGGAAGTCGAGACTCCCCTGCTATGGAAGTCCACCCCCGAAGGCGCCCGCGAATACGTCGTTCCGGTTCGCACCCATCCCGGCAAAGGCTTCGTTCTGCCCCAGTCGCCCCAGATTTGCAAACAGCTTCTGATGGTCGGCGGCGTGGAAAAATATTTCCAGATCGCTAAATGCTTCCGCGATGAATCGAGCCGCGCTGACCGCCAGCCCGAATTCACCCAGATCGACATCGAGATGTCGTTCGTTGGTCAAGACGACGTTCTTGACCTCACCGAGCGTCTCTTCGCCCACCTCATGCGCGAAGTCAAGGGTCAGGAAATCGAACTGCCGTTCCCCCGCCTCACCTACGCCGAATCCATCCGCCGCTACGGCAGCGACAAGCCCGACACCCGCTTTGGCATGGAACTGGTCGAACTCACCGACTTGGTCGCCGATTCCGGCTTTAAAGTCTTCACCAACGCCATCGCCAGCGGCGGCGAAGTAAAAGCCATCTGCGCCCCCGGCGTCGCGGCCTACTCGCGCAAAGAAGTTGACGACCTCACCGAATTCGTCAAACGCTTCGGTGCCCGTGGTCTGGCAACCTTCGCTCTGGGCGAATCGGAAATCAAATCGAACGTCGCCAAGTTCTTCACCGAAGAACAGATGCGCGCCATCTTCGACCGCATGGACGCCAAACCCGGCGACCTTGTCCTCGTCGTCGCCGACAAGCCATCGGTCGTCGCCCAGAGCCTCGACTTCTTGCGTCGCGAAATGGCGAAGCGCCTCAACCTCATCCCACAAGACAAATTCAACTTCCTGTGGATCGTCGATACCCCGATGTTCGAGTACGACGGCGAAAAAGGCGGCTTCGACGCGGTACACCACCCGTTCTGCTTGCCCAACCCCGAAGACATGGCATTGATGCAGGAAGGCTTCGCGACAGAATTGCCTCTCGGCGACGCGATGCACCCCTGGGGCCGCATCCGCGCATGGCTCTACGACTTGGTTCTCAACGGCTTCGAGTTAGCCAGCGGCTCCATCCGTTGCCACCGCCGCGACATCCAATCGCAAATCTTCCAGATCATCGGTCTGCCCGAAGAAGTCGCTCAGGAGCGCTTTGGCTTCATGCTCGACGCCTTCGAATACGGCGCCCCGCCCCACGGCGGCATCGCTCCTGGCTTCGACCGCGTCATGGCTCTCTTCGCGGGCATCCCTGACGGCAACATCCGCGAAGTCATCCCTTTCCCCAAAACCAGCGGCGGCCTCGACCCGCTCTCTGGCGCCCCCACCGAAATCCCATCCGAGCGTTGGACGGAACTCGGCCTCGCGCCACTCCCCAAAGAAGAGGAAGAATAAAACAAAAAGCGGGCGTGAAATTCACGCCCGCTTTTTTCATTTCCCCATGCGCCATTACCTTATCTTCCCGCCCCTCTTCGTCGCATGGTTCATCGCCGCCCAATTCGGCCTCTCAGTGCTCTCCTACGCCTCTTCCTGGCTCACTGCCCGCTCAGCAAGCGACACCATTGACCTAAACAACCTCTCACTTCCCACATGGTCGTTCAATTACTTCCTGTGGTCATGCGCGATTGGCCTCATCATGGGCAGCCTATTCGCCGTACTGGACTTGAAAATTAATCCCAACAACAACGATACCGAAGAAACATTCCTCCGCTTGGCCCCCAACCTATTGCAAAGTGGGGCAATCGCGATAACTCTCATCGTCATCTTCTACGGTGCCATCCGAATCCCGCTCTCATTCCAACTCTACCGCTTGCCCGCCCCTCTCTCCGACCAAATCAGTCTTTGGCTCACCTATATCCCTCTCATAATCCTGATGGCTTCACTCACATGGTCGATGCGAAAAACCCTTCATCGCTAATTCCTCGATGCACCGCTTCCTCATCTTCCCACCACTCTTTGCGGTCTGGCTTATCGCGTTCCAGTTCGGCCACACAGTCACGGCTTACATCGCCACATGGTACACCCTCCGAATTGCGAGCGCGACAACCGATGTTTATTATGTGTTCCCTAAAAACTCGACGTGGGTTTTGACATTCCTCCCAGCAATCATGGTCGGAGCACTACTGGGCCTCATCTTCGCCGCCTCGGACTTCACACTTCAACGCCACAAAAGAACCGCTCGTGAAACAACTCTTCTCCTTGTGCCTAATCTATTAAAGAGCAGCCTTGTAGCCATCGCCTTAGTTCTATTGTGCCAGGGGATTTTGCTAATCAACGCCATCCAACAAGCCCATCGGCGTTACCATGCCTATCCCCCTGATATGCAATGGTTGAACCTCATCTTCATTGCACAAGTTTTTATCGTGTTCGCCGCATTATTATGGGCAATGGCAAAAACCCTCAAGAGTTAAAAAGGGGGGAAAGAGGCGCTTTTAGTAGCGGAATTTCAACACGATCCAGCCAGTGCTGTACAAATAGGCATTTGAAAACACCTTATTGTCCGAGAATCGACCATCGCGGAGAGTCTCGGCGCCTGTAGTGGGCTGTAGAACGAACTTGGTTTCATTGCTGGTGTCGAAGTAATGGAACGTCCACTTGTAAGTCGCTTTCGTGAGGGGGTTGTTCTTCCTTTCTTTGACTTCGCCCTTGGAAGTACGCACTGTCGTATTGCTGACTTTCGGACTGATGGTAATCAAATTACCTTGAACGCTGTAGCTCCCGTTCTCTTCCGTACTCCAAAATATATTCTTCGAAAAACCGCCCCAGTCCTCGCCTTTGTAGCTGTAAGTTCCGTTAGCTGCGAAGGTATAACGGCCCTTCGAATAACCCAGATTGAGAATCAGAGGGTTCGAGACGGACGGTGGCAAAGTCGCCTTACTCCACACGCCAACTATCTGGTTAGCACCACCATTGGGGGTAGGCTTTTCGGGGGTGCTATCCATCACCAGTTGGGTAGTGCCAAATTTTAGTTTCGAGGCATCCACTCCCAAAGTCACTTTCAAAGACTCAGATGCTAACTCCTTGAAGTTCTTCAATGCTGCCGCGTCTCCCGACTCTTTGGCATTGACGTAACCGCCCAAAACAAAGCTCCCCATAATCACCAGCCAGTCGTGAAGCGTCTGCTTCTCGGCATTGGACATTTTGGTGATTTCGGGAATGCCCGACATCGTCTGCTGTAATGCAGCATACAAGTTGTCGCCCGCTTTATCGGTAGGCTCTCCGGCCTGATTATAAGCAGTCACATTGGCGGCAATAAAAAGCGTCATCGCCGCCGCGATGTCATGCGATTTACCGCTCTTAGCCACTTCCCCTTCATAGGCTTGTTTCAACTGGACGAACGCAGTTTTTAAAGCCAGCCTTTCCTGGTCGTTGCTGCCCAGCGCATCGGCCAAACTTTTCGCCACACCCGAATCCCCGACTGGCTTGAACTTCAATGCGGCCCCGGCCACTGGCTTCGCAGTCGTAGGCTTCTTCAAATTCTCCTTCAAAGCCCCGGTAATGAGCAGAGAACTTTGGTTATTGAACGTCTTATTAATATGAACTTCCGATGCGTGTGCTATCGGTGCAAAACCGGTTAACAGCGTCAAAACACCAAGGTATGCGGGAACAGATTTCAAGTGCGATTTCATATCAGTCGAACTTCACTGGCAACTCTTCGATTTCACCAGAGTATGAGTTCTCTACAGCGTAAATTTACCAGTTATCCCTTAACACGTTCTCAGCAATCTTTTGTTCAACACAAATCGCGCTTCTGTAGTGCTTCCGCCACTTTCTCACAAAACAGTGTCAAACCATTTCATGCGCATCTCTTCTCGCGTCATTGTCCCATCTCTTGGAATCGGCTTATGTGCCCTTTCACTCCCAGCATGGTCGCAAAAAAAATCCAAACCCGCCCCCGAATTCCCCGAAGAAATCCATAACTACCAGAGCTGGAAACAAGTCGCCCGCGAACGAGTCGAGATGGCTCCCGCCGTTGCCATGATGTGCGCTCCCGCTGGCCCCATTCCAATCGAGCGTCCCGATGCCAAAGGCACCGAAGGGCCACACGCGAAAAAGTTCCTTCGCGTCTACGTCAACGAAATCGGCGAAGCCCAGATGGCCGAGCAAAAATATCCCCGCTTCCCCGTCGGCACCATCATCGTCAAACAAAAACTCCCTGTCATCCCCTCCAAAAACTCAAAGACTGGCACTCCCAAACCGCAACAAATCAGCTCTACCCCCGAATTACTGACAGTGATGCTCAAGCGCGAAGCAGGCTACAACCCCTCCAACGGCGATTGGGAATTCATGGTTACGAACGGAGCAGGCGACGAAGTAACCGAACGCGGAAAACTCAAAAACTGCCAATCCTGCCACCTCCCTTATGCCAAAACCGACTACATAGTCCGCTCCTACCTCCCCAAAGAAGTCCAGGCGGCCCTAAAAGACCTAGACGCTACGACAAACCCCAAACCCAACTAAAAACCTCTACCACCCCTCAAGCCCCTTCTGCGTCTCCGCTGTAAAACCTTCCCATTGCGCCTTGGCGAGAACACCCTCTCTAAAAATCCTCTGTGCTTCTTATGCTCCTCTGTGTTCTCTGTGTTTAATTATCTCTTTCGCATCCTGAAAATACCGCGCCGACTCTGACACTCACCTAAAAGTTCCCGCCACACTTTGCCGTTCTCGCCGAACACGCGCGCAATTTGCCCTGTCTATGAGGTTGATGAAACGCACATTCGCCATCTTGAACGTAGCCCTGTTGGGCGCAACTCTCGCATTGCCTCTCATGGCCGATACCCCCGCCAACAAGCGCCCCCAGTACGGCCCCAACGACCGTCCCGTCCCCTTGCCAGTCCCACAGGATGTTGTTGAAGGCGAAGCCTATTTCTTAGAGCGCATCGCCATCCCGCCCGATTCCAAACTCTTCGTCACTCTTGTTGGCCGCGTAGCTGGCGCCGAATATCTGCCCCTCGCCTCCACCATCACACAGGCCCGCAACGGCACCACACAATTCCGCTTGCTCGTGCCACAAGGCATGTCTCCCAAGGGGCCATATCGCCTTCAGGCATGGGTAGTCGCCAATAATCGCCTCATCATGAACGGCGCCAACCCACAGACCACGCTCAACTCGCTCTCAGACAAAGCCCGCATCCGCCTCAAGATGGCCCCAGCGCCTCAAAACATTGATGGCATCGGCGACGACAAACCTCTGCCCAGCGAGGGCACAACAACAGTGGAAACCCCAGCAACGACAACTGACACAGTGCGCGGCACTGTCACCAAGCGCGACCGCCGCGCCATGCTGCCCGACACCAAAATCGAAGTCACCGTCTCCGATGTCTCCCTCGCCGACGCCCCCGCCAAAGTAGTAGGACGGCAGACAATCGCCAGCGAAGGAAAACAAGTGCCCTTTTCCTTCGCCGTCCCCATCAATGCCGCCGACTTAGTTGCCAACCACACCTACTCCCTCTCGGTACGCGTAACCGAAGGCGGCAGACTTACCTACATCACCGACACCCAGATACCAGTCACACCCGAAAACTGGAACAAACCGTTCACAGTCAACCTAACCTCTGTCAGATAAAGCTAAACCAAAAAAGAGCGGCGAATTAATTTCGCCGCTCTTTTTCATTCGCCCAGTAGTTGCAACTGTTTCTTGATACGCGCCTGAAGATTATTGATTCTTCTCCCAATTATCTCCCCACAAATGCCGCTTCTGCTTCTCGCTCAAAAAAACTCCGTGCGAATAATCATCTTTATCCTCTTCATTCGTAACTTGCATTCGAGAGAGCCAAGCATTCCAAGTAGCGATAAGTTCAGGCCAATCAAGGTTGGCAATATCTAAATCCTCTTCTGATAGGAACTCATCTCGCTCAACGTAATTAAACACCCTCAACCTCCATAGGAAGAAACGTCATGGCTTCATCAATCATGATTTGATGCGCAGAACGCAAAGGTAGCTGGTTAATTTTCTTTTGAAGCAAAGACCAGTTATTCGACCAACCCTTTGCAGCCTTTGAATAAGAGGCGAGCCGCTTTTCATTGCGTTCCATCAAGTCGAATTGCTCTTCTGCAAGTGCTCGTTGCAATTGAATTCGACTCACCCCAACTTGCCCTGCCAGAAGCAGAAGAGGACGCTCAGTTGATACGCGCTGGGCAAGTTCAGGATATTGCTTGGCGAACTCCATCAGATCGCGGGCGCTACGACTTTGCAATAATTGGTCTTCAATCGACATTTTACGAGCCAAATCTCCTATCACTGCATAATCACGCTCACGATCCGTTTTTTTCAGGTCAGCCAATCGGCGAAGGTCAATAGTGGGAACTTCTAACCCTCCATTATCTCCACGTTCCTGCTCGTCCCAAAGCTTCGTTAGGTCCTCACTTGATATTCTTGGTGGGCAAGTCACAAAATCACAGCGCGCCCGGTATCCCTCGGTCATGAACTCAAAGTGGGCGCTCCACCCCCCGCTCATCCAACGAGCATCAAGAGGCGCTCCCAAACGATAACGAGCGCCATACCCTTCCAAGACCCCCAAAATAAAATTAAGTGACTCAGGCTCTCGGCGAACAATCCAATCGCCATCTTTCGATGCCATCGCTAGTCGATGCAGGACAACAGCTTGCCCTGAAGATAAGATGGCACGTAGCTCCCCGCGATTAAATTCATTCGTTAAATTAACGTAGATATTGCCAGTCATTCGCCCAGTAGTTGCAACTGCTTCTCGATACGCGCTTGATAGCGCGGCAGTTCCAGTTCGCGCGCTGCACTCAACATCTCGTGCCAGAAATCGGGTTCGACAGGCGTTGCCGCCCCGCACTCTTCGAGCGCACTCAGCGCCGCGCGCCAGTCTTTGCGCTTAAGTGCCCCATCGAAAAAAGCCAGGTTCTGCAAATCGAGGTCTTCCCCGGTATGAATCAAAACGCGATGCGCGTTTTCGAGGTGACTTTTGATGCTGTCGTAATTCATTGTGAAGGGGTCAATATACAATGCCCGCAACTAGGCGCAATGCAAAAAAGAAAAAGGGCGAACACATGGTTCGCCCTTTCAGTTCAATTATTCGCTCTCTGTCGTGGTCTCGCTGTTGCCAGTCAGAACTGGCAGGTCGGTTGCCCCGCCACTGAGCTGATACTTCGTCTGCGTTTGCAGCGGCAAGCCCCACAATTTGATGAAACCGAGCGCGGCATCCGAATCGAAGGTGTCTCCTTCGTCGTAAGTCGCTAATTCATAGCGATACAACGACTTCGGCGACTTGCGGCCAACCACCATCGAGGTGCCCTTGAAGAATTTCAGGCGCACCGTGCCTATCACGTTGCGCTGGCTCGACTCAACGAAGGCGCGCAAATCCTGGTGCAATGCCGAGAACCACAGGCCGTTGTAAATCATCTCCGAAATCTGGTTCGAGATGGTCGTCTTGAAACGGGCCTGATCGCGCGATAGCGTCATGTCCTCAAGCGCCGAATGCGCCTGATGCAGCACGACCGCAGCGGGCGACTCATAGATTTCGCGCGACTTGATACCCACCAAACGATTCTCGACGTGGTCGATACGGCCAATGCCATGTTCGCCCGCGATGTCGTTCAGCTTCTGAACCAGCGTCACGCCGTCCATCGTTTCGCCGTTTAGTGCAGTAGGAATACCGTTCTCGAAATCAATCTCGATGTATTCGGGCTTGTTCGGCGCGTCCTCTGGGTTCTTCGTCCACAGCCAAACTTCGGCTGGTGGCTCAACCCAGGGGTCTTCCAGAATTCCGGCCTCAATCGAGCGGCCCCACAGGTTCACGTCGGTCGAGTACGGCGAGTTCACCGAAGCGGGGATGGGAATATTGTTCAATCGAGCGTATTCGATTTCAGCGGGACGCGACAATTTCCACTCGCGCACAGGAGCGATGATTTGCAGCGATGGGTCGAGAGCCGTCACTGATACATCCAGACGTACCTGATCGTTGCCTTTTCCGGTGCAACCATGCGCAACCGCCTTGGCGCCCACTTCATGTGCGACATCCACCAACAGCTTCGCGATGAGCGGACGACCGATGGCCGTTGCCAACGGATACTCGCGCTCATAAATCGCGCCCGCTTGTAGCGCGGGGAACGCGAAATATTTTAAGAACAGGTCGCGTCCATCCATCACTATGGCATCGACTGCGCCAACTTGAAGCGCGCGCTCGCGAATGGCGGGCAAATCGCGCTCGCTACCAAGGTCGATGGTCAGCGCCACGACATCGTAGCCATAATTTTCTTTGATCCACTTAATGGCCACGCTGGTGTCAAGACCACCAGAATAGGCTAAAACAACTTTTTCAGGCATGATTTAGAGGTTATCGGATGTCGAGCGCTGAGAGGACTGGCCCAACAAGGGCAGCCAAATAACGCTCTGACAAACGAACTACTGCTTTCAAAATTTACCATCACGCGGCTTCTGTGCTTCCTTTTCAGCCGCGAGACGTTCTAATTCGCGCCTTTGGCGCTCCAATTCAGCGTTATTACGCTTCAAATCACGGTGTAATTCCGCGAGTCGTTGCTGGTTTTGTGTCAGGCGCACCAGTAGCGCCATTCCCACCGCCACCGCGAAAAACAGGACGATGACGAGCAAGATGATTTTCATGCGTCTGTAGTAAGCGGGCGAGGTGTTGGACGCCCCTGTCCATCCATCAGATACACCAACACTGCTTTCTGCGCGTGCAAACGGTTCTCGGCCTGCGCGAAAATTTCGGGAGCATGGAGTTCGAACGTTTCCGCGCTAATCTCCTCGCCACGATGCGCGGGCAAGCAATGCAACACCATCGCATCGGGCTTGGCGAAGCTCATCAGCTCTTCGTTGATCTGGAATGGTGGGAAGATTTGAAGCCGCTTGGCCGTTTCTTCTTCCTGTCCCATCGAAGTCCATACGTCGGTGTAAACACAATCGGCTCCCGACACGGCTTCGCGAGGGTCATTAGTCAGCGTAACAGTGCCTTCCTCGCGCGCCTTTTGTACGAAATAAGGCACTGGCTCATAACCTTCGGGCGTCGCGCACGAAAAATCCACGCCCAATTTCGCGCACAACAACATCAGCGAGTGACAGACATTGTTGCCATCGCCCACATAAGCCACTTTGCGCCCATGCAACCCCTTGAACTCGTTCAGAGTCTGCAAATCGGCCAGAGCCTGACAGGGGTGCTCCGTATCCGACAGCGCATTGATGACTGGGCGCCCTGCCCAATTCGCGAGTTCCACCACGGTTTCATGCGAGAACACGCGCGCCATAATGGCATCGCACATCCCACCTAACACGCGCGCCACATCGGCAACCACCTCGCGCTTGCCCAACCCAATATCAGCGGGCGCGAGATAAATCGCGTGCCCGCCGCAATGCGCCATCGCCGCCTCGAACGAAACGCGCGTGCGAAGCGAAGGCTTTTCAAATACCATCGCCAGCGTTTGCCCCCGCAAAAGCTCGAACTGATCCGAAGGTTCTTCGCGACGTTCGCGCTTAAGCCGCTTGGCCTCAGCCAACAGGAACATCGCGTCATCGCGCGTAAGATCTTGGATGGACAAGAAATGATTCATCTACCTATGAATTTTACCGTAGGGCAAAGGTCCATCTGCCTAAATGCGGAGAAGTAGTGAGAATATTCTGAGGCTCATGCCAAAGAACATGCCCATCAGCAAACGCATAGTTGGCATTCGCCTTCACAGCGGAACCGAGCGCGTAGTGAACGCGCGCTGGCGATAAGCCTTCTTTTTTCCATTCAGCGGGCAATTCCGTCTTAGCATAGCGGGCATCAGAGCTTACTCCTTCTCCAAACAACACGATGCGCGCCGGGTCTATAACATCGGAAGAACCCCCTGATAGGCGCGCGTTGTAATAGTAATTCGTAAATCCAGAGGATGCAACTTGAGTAGAACGGCGACTCGAATCTTTCGGACAATGCAAAATCTCGGTTTTTCGCATATAGGGCAAAATTAACCCGCCCCATCCGTAGTCCGCCGTTTGAATCGTAGCGGGGGGAAATCGCTCATCGTAATCCTGACTGTATAAGAGCATCGCCAAACTCAATTTGTTGAGATTCGAGATACAAGATGAGCGTTGCTTCATCTCACTCGTTCTCCCACCCCGATTCTCAACGAAAGCCTCAAGCGGACGCGAGATGTGAGGTGCATAAATCATTGCCCCAACTGCCAACAAAAAAAATGGCGGCATCAACCACAAAATTTTTTCAGAGCGTGTCCACTTTTTGCGTTTCATGTGACTCTCGCATTTATTTATCCGTAAGCGCCTAATCCCCAACCGCAGGTGATAAAAGCAGCGACCATGTTTGCGGCCCCGCTACGCCATCGGTAATCAAGGCATTATCTTTCTGGAACAACTTAAGCACGCGGTCAGTTCCAGTCCCGAATATCCCATCCACTTTAACTGCCCCATAAATAGGTTCGTGCCTATCGTCCTGTTGGGTATTCAGCAGCGTTTGCAATGCCCGCACAGCATCTCCCCGGTCGCCTTTCTTCAATCGCACAAGTAACTTCGGCCAAGATTGCGTCCCGACGATGCCATCAACTTTTAACCCCTTGGCACGCTGAAACGCTTTGATGGCGTTCTCAGTCTTATTTGATCCCTTCGCATCGAAAACCCCAGTTGGAGTGCCTTTATAAAAGCCTTGATTGCGCAACAAATATTGCAGCGCCGCGAACTCGCCGACATATTGCCCATGCGACATGCGCTGGAATTTGGGCCAAAGCGAACGCCGACTTTCTTCTGCCGTAAAAGCTCGTGAACCAACAGGTTTTTGCGCCCAAAGTGGTGCAGCACTGCAAATGAGGGTGAGTCCCAGGAGAAAAGGTTTCATTCCGCCCTCGCTAGTGCGTTTGTCATACCACTGTGAACACTCCCCGCCGACAAGCAGCGGGGCTTCTATCAGGTATCAACCTGAAGGCACTGTGTTCCCAGTGCCAGAATATTTAACGCCGCGTTGTGATCACGGTCTAAAACCAAACCACAATGCACGCATTGATGAGTACGCTGCGAGAGAGTTTTCTTCTCGCGCGTACCGCAACGACTGCAATCTTGAGATGTATACGCTGGATTCACGGCCACGAATCGGCGACCGGCACTTTCAGCCTTGTGCGCCAATACGATGCGGAACATAGTCCAGCTGGCATCTGGGATTGATTTGGCCAGGCAGTGGTTCTTCTGCAGGGCCGACACGTTCAAATCTTCAACAGCAATCATGTCGAAGAGATTCACGATCTTGCGCGCCGTCTGATGCACGAAGTTGTGTCTGCGATTACGGATACGCTCATGGATTCGAGCCACCACTTTACGGGCTTTGCGCCGCGCCTTCGCTCCCTTTTCGGCCTTCGAGAGGCGACGCTGAGCCTTAGCCAACGCCTTCTCATCCAAGCGATAGAGACGCGGGTTTTCGACCTTCTCGCCAGTGCTGAGCGTTGCAAAAGACTCCAGTCCCACGTCAATGCCAACAGATTCTCCCGTTGGCTCAAGCGGCTGGTCTTCAGTTTCAATAACGAGGCACGCAAACCACTTTGCGTTTTGGCGACGAAGAGTACAGGTCTTGAGTTTGCCTTCGACCTGACGATGAACTATGGCATTGACGACGCCAATTTTCGAGAGCTTAACGGCGGATTCTTGCAACTCAAAGCCACTTTGGGGATAGGTAAACGAGTCGTAGTAGCCCCGGCCTTTGAAACGTGGATAGCCCGGAGTTTCGCCTGATTTAACACGCCTGAAGAAGCCATCAAAAGCCAACTGGACTCGCGTAGCCACGTTTTGTAGCACCTGACTATGAACTCGCAATTGCCACTCATTCTTGGTGCCTGTCAGGCTTTTGATCTGATCGAACTTGGAGGGGGATTTTCCGGTCGCTTCGTAAGTCTCTTTGCGTTGAGCCAGGAAGTTGTTGTAGAGGCGACGACAGGTTTCCAGCATTTCCTCCAGAAGAAAACGCTGTGCTTTGGTAGGGTACAAGCGCACCTTCAAAGCAACTGTCATCGTTGAAATGAGTTTATGATGCTATGCCATAGACCACCACCCACAAGGGGCGGGGTTTTCGAGATTCCTATAACGCCAGAAGTCGCGCCGCTTCATCCGCCGAAAAATGTTCCAACGTCCACTCGCGTAACTTCAATTGAGATTCGAGAAGTTCATGTTGCGAGAATGGTTCGACTTGCACAGAACCAAGCTCACTACTCTCTACATGGCTCCGCACACAGAGAACAGTACCTTCTATCTTTTTACCATTCTCATCCACGTTGTCAGGCTGGAAAACCTGCACAATAGCAGCACGCCACTCGAAGAGAAACGCATCATCCCACAAATCAACTCCCCCCACCTCAATTTGTCTGTGCCGCACGAAGCTCCAATCACAAACATCATGAGGTCGCTCATCAAAACGTCCTACTCTCACCATCAGAACCAGAGCGGCAATCTTCTGTAACGTCTGCCAGTCGTATTTCTGGCAGTGGAACGCAATGGCATCGCATTCTTGCTCATCCAGGGCCTGCCATTTTAAAGCAGTCTGTATCTCGCCATCTTTTTGGTTCCAGCGTGCGCGAATCTGGCGTCGGAAGTTGCAGTGGGTTTGACGCAAAAAACGCAAGTCTTTTTGGTCATGCGAAGTGCGGCAATCACAATTCCAGATAAAACCCTCATCGTCAAGGTTGTTCTCTGGCTCTTTATCTTTGAAACCAAGTACATCGCCCCAACCACTGGCACCGACTCGTAACACAACCTTGCGCCCCTCCTGCTTTACCGACCAAAAACGCGAGAGTAAGCGTACATAAGGACTATGATTAAATCTTTCCTCAAACAGCGACCAATTAAAGCGGCGAGCAGCACGCGGCGTCATCGTCCTATCAATTTTTTTGCGCCCTGAACGATACCACAAATTCTCGGCAATGAAGATTCGCGCCGTTTCAGCACGATCTGGCCGAAGCACGACACAGTGTTCGAAGCCTCGATGACCTTCATCGGGCCGAACAACCGCCAACCGAGCCAATAGCGCCTCTTCCTCGCCGTCTTCGGTACGAAACACGAAGCGATGCTGCGCGTCGCCATTCCACGATTCGGGTGGCAAATAGGCGCGTAGCGCAGCATCGGCATTCAGCGAGGTGTCCATCGGACGAAATTACTTCTCTATCTCAGCCCACGATTTTTGCAGCTTTTCCATCGCCTCGTCCACATCAGCCGTCGAGATATTGAGCGGTGGCAAAAAGCGCAAAATCGTGTCGCCAACAGCGTTGAACACCAACCCATTTTCCAACGACTTCAGCATCAATTTGCGGGCATTGGGCGAATCGAGTTCGACCCCCACCATTAGTCCCAGTCCGCGCACCTCTTTGGCGCCTACAGTGGCTCCCCAGTCGCGCAACCGGCTTTGGAAGTAATCGCCAACACGAGTGGCGTTCTCCATCAATTTCTCCTCTTCCAACGCTTCCAAAGTCGCCAGTGCCGCCGCACTCGCCAAGAAGTTGCCGCCGAACGTCGTGCCGTGGCTACCGGGCTTGAGCGCCAGCGCTACTTCTTCGCGCGCCAGAACCGCGCCAATCGGCACTCCGTTCGCCAGGCCCTTCGCCATCGGAATCATGTCGGGCTTCACGCCATACCATTCGTGCGCGAAGAACTTGCCCGTCCGTCCACAACCACACTGCACTTCGTCGATGGCGAGCAGCGCCCCGTTCTCGTCGCAAATCTGCCGCGCCGCTTCGATGTACTCTTTCGATAGCATCAACACGCCCGATTCGCCCAGAATCGTCTCGAACATCACCAGAGCGGTCTTGCTCGAAACTGCCGCGCGCAACGCCTCAATATCGCCCAGCGGAACATGCTTGAACCCAAGCGGCAATGGTGCGAAGCCTTCCTGATACTTCGGCTGCCCTGTCGCGGCCAAAGCCCCTAAGGTGCGTCCATGAAAACTCTTTTCGAGCGTCACGATTTCAACGCGCTCGGTTTCGCCCCGATCATAGGCATAGCGGCGAGCGATTTTAATCGCCGCTTCGTTCGCCTCAGCGCCCGAATTGCAGAATACCGCGCGCATCCCGCCCGACATTTCGGCCAGTTTGGTGGCAAGTTTCACCTGTGGCTCGATATAGAAGAAGTTCGAGGTGTGCAGAATCTGCGACGCTTGTTTGGAAATCGCCTCGGTGACTTTGGGGTGGTTATGTCCCAACACCACAACAGCGATACCTCCCAAAAAGTCGAGGTATTCGTTTCCGTTCGAGTCCCATAATCGAGCGCCCTCGCCTTTGGTGAAGGCGTAAGGAAGCCGAGTACCGTAATTTTGAAAAGCGTGTTGAGAATCGAGTTCTTGAAGTTCGGTTAAATTCATGGCTATCGCGTGGTCGGATGGTTTATGGTTTGGGGATTCCCAACCACCTATTCGGTTATCATAGTGCCGCAACCGGTATCTGTGAAAAGTTCAATCAACAACGAATGGGGCGCACGCCCATCCACGATGTGAGCGCGTTCAACGCCCCCTGCCACCGCATCAATGCAGCAGGTAATTTTGGGAATCATACCCGTCGAAACAGCGCCCGAATCAATCAGTTGCTTGGCCTCATCGGGAGTCATTTGCGCAATCAGGCTCGATTTATCGGAAAAATCGCGATATACGCCCGCAACATCGGTCAGTAGCAACAACTTGGAAGCTCCCACTGCTTGCGCAATGGCCGAAGCCGCGAGGTCGGCATTCACATTGAAGGTTTCGCCGTTTTTGCCCTGCGCCACAGGCGTCACAACCGGAATGAATCCGCCGCTTTGCAGCGTTTCAATCACTGTGCAATCGACCTTTTCCATTTCGCCCACTAATCCCCAGTCATGTTCGCCCTGGAATTTCTCAGCGCGAAGCAAGCCACCATCTTTGCCCGAAAGCCCAACAGCAGGAGCGCCCTTCTCGGTCAAATCGGCAGCAATGTTTTTCCCGATCTGCCCAAGCACCATCTCGGTAACACGCATCGTCGCCTCATCAGTCACTCGCATTCCGTCGATGAACTTCGGTTCAATCCCCAGTTGTCGCGACATATTCGACACTTCGGGTCCACCACCATGCACAACGACGGGACGAATACCAACATAATGCAGCAATGCGATGTCTCCCATCACGGCGGCTTGCAATTCGGGCGAAGTCTGAGCCGCGCCACCATATTTGATGACGATGGTCTGCCCGTTCAAATCGCGAATAAACGGCAGCGCCTCGGAAATGATAAGAGCGCGCTGGGCTGCTTCGAGCTGTTCGGTGTCCATAAAAACGAAAACGGCGAAGCGCACAGCTTCGCCAGAGACGTATTATTTTAGAAAAAAGTCAGCATCTCCCGTCCCATCCCCTACAAATTTTCCTCACGAACACCGCCATTCCCCTACTCTCTCCACTCCATGCCGCCCGGCCCGGCATTCACAACCAGCGTTTGTCCCACTCGCTGCGAACGCCCCGAACTGGCGTGAATATGCCCACAAACCAACAGCTTCGGTTTCTTATCGGCGATGCATCGGGCCACTGACTTACTCCCCAACGATTTCCCCGCGCTCGACTGGTCAAGCACTCCCAGCGGCGGTGAATGCGAAACCAAAATCGCCCCCACCGGACACTTTTCCAGTAAACGCGCCGCCTCGTCTTCCTCCACATCGAAACTCCACGAGCCAAATGGCGTAATGGGTACAGCCCCACCTAACCCGAAAAAAGCCTCGCCATTAATATGGCATTCTTCGCCATGCAAAACCCGAATATGCGCCGCCCCCTCACAAGCCTTTCGTAACTCATCTGGCGTCTCATTGTTACCCGCCACAAACACAATCGGGACACGAAGCGAACGAAACGGCGCGATAGCCACTTCAATTCGCCGCCGAGCATTCGCGAAATCTCCTGCTCCCACCAGCACATCAAATTCATGAGCGCGTGCGGCTAAGGCTCTGGCCGCTTCCCCATCGGCATGTAAATCAGAAAAAAGTAATATTCTCACAGTAGCGACCTCATACCTCAAATATCCACACATTGGCCCCAAAAAGGCACCCTACAAATCGGGGCAGCACACCACCAATGGCTCTTACAGACGTTCTCCGCCAACATTGGCGCCTCTATCAACAGCGACAGCGCCCGACCTCTCCCTCATGGATGTTTTGGCTACTATGGATAGCAGGCATCTACAACCTGACATGGGGCGCCTTCGTGGTACTCTCCCCCCTGGCTCCCTTCCGCTGGGCCAAAATGCCCCTCCCCAACTACCCCGAAATATGGCAATGCGTCGGTATGATAGTTGGTGTCTACGGCGTCGGCTACATCATCGCCGCCCACAATCCCTACCGTCACTGGCCAATCGTTCTCGTGGGTTTGCTCGGAAAACTCTTCGGCCCCTTCGGCATGGCGTGGTCGGTTTGGAAGGGCACACTCCCTGCCATCGCCGCTTGGACATGCGCCACCAACGATTTAATCTGGTGGCTCCCCTTCGGCCTCATCCTCTATCACGCCTACCTCTCCTTCTGGCGCACCCAAATAATGCGCTAGCGTTGTCAAGTCTCGCCGAACATTCGGGCAGTCCCCCAACCAACACACTCAATCTATATTTTTTGTAACTTAATCTCCGAATCTACCCGTTTATATCTCAGTAGGTCAATGAAAAAGTGGGGCACTATGCCCCAGTAAAATCGACTTCTCTCTACCCGTCATTCTATGCCTATCATCTCAAAAGTCCGCAACGTATTCTCGTTATTTTCCTTCATCGCCAATCACCCTCTCAATAGAAAACACAAGGTTGCCTCAATTCGCAATTTTTTCGCTTGGCAAGTTGGTAGCCGATTAGTTCCGGGGCCAGTTGTAGTGAACTTCGTGAACGACTCGAAGTTGCTAGTGAAACCGGGCATGACAGGAGCAACTCTCAATATCTATACCGGCCTACATGAATTCGAAGACATGTCCTTCGTCCTTCATGCTCTACGAAAAAACGATGTCTTTGTGGATGTAGGAGCAAATGTTGGAACCTACACGGTTTTAGCGGGAGCAGCTATAGGCGCCCAATGCATCACCTTTGAACCCGCCCCCTCAACATTCTCAAACCTGATGAGAAATGTCGATTTGAACCAAATCAATAACCTTGTCGATGCGAGGAATGTAGGCGTTGGAGAAACCGATGGCGAAATCACATTCACATCGGGCCTTGATACGGTCAACCACGTCCTCAGCAAAGATGAACATCATGCCGATGCCGTCACTATTCCAGTTGTCACTTTGGACAAGTCACTCCAAGGTTCAAATCCCGTCGTTATAAAAATTGATGTAGAGGGTTTTGAAACTAGCGTCATCAGTGGCGCAGCCAACGTCTTGTCGCAAGAATCGCTCTTGGCAATCGTCATGGAATTAAATGGCAGCGGCAATAGATATGGCTTTGACGAAGCGCAACTCCATAAAAAAATCTTGGACTATGGTTTTCAGTCTTATAGGTACGACCCATTTAAGCGGAAACTCATCAGCCTGAAGGGAAAGAATTTCGATGGTGGCAACACCATCTACGTTAAAAATCTAGATGCCTTAACTCAACGCCTCGAATCAGCCCCTAAGTTCAAAGTCAAAGGCCAATCAATATGATTGAAGAAATCATCTTCTCAATGTGAAAATAGAGCGATAGCCCTCCCCCATATCGCAACAATCCCTTCTCTAAGACACTGGAAGCACCGAAAAGGGGGAGTAAACTACGCCAAATTTCCGATAGCGTTACCCCAAAAACTTAGCCCTCTCCGCCGCCGTCCGATTGAACAAAACGCGCAGCACCTCTTCCGATTCGGGGCGTAAGCGCGCGTTACGACGCCCCAGCGTTGCGCGCACCGTTTTCAATGCATCCTCCAAACGATGCTCATGCCACCCCTCCAAACCGCCCCACGAGAACGACGGCACATACTTCGGGCTAACCCCACCACCAAACACATTGCATCCAACGCCGATATTAGCCCCGGTCGTCAGCAACTGTCCGATGCCGATTTTGGTGTGGTCGCCAACTAGAGTCCCCAAAAACTGCGCCCCAGTATCAATAATCTCGTCAGAGCTGAGTCGGAATTTGATCTTCCCGTAGGTATTTTTCAGGTTGCTGGTGGTGGCAAGCGCGCCAAAGTTCACCCACCGCCCCGCCCAGCTATGCCCGACGAACCCCTCGTGCGCCTTATTCACGCGCGACTGAAAAATCGAAGCCGAAATTTCCCCGCCAACCTTACAATTCGGGCCAAGGCTGGTGCCGGGACGCACGCGGGCGCCATCCAGCACACAACCAGCCCCCACGAAAACCGGCCCTTGAATCTGTGAGAATTTGACCTCAACTCGCTCATCCAGAATAATCGGCCCATTCGAAACATCCAGTACGCACCCCGGCTGCACCAATGCGTTGCGCCCGATAAACAAATCGCGGCGGTCGCCGACAATGTGCGCGCCATGCATCATCGCGTGCTCCTGATGGTTCTCGTGCCGCTTCTGCCACTCGTGAAAATCGCCCGCGATATGAGCGTCCGAATGCGCCAGAATGTCCCACGGCGTCGCCGCAGGAAGTCCCGGAAACAAATCGCCCTCAATGTCCTCGTTCACAGGCAACCCCGTCTTGGCGCGCAAATACGCTTCAAGTTCGGGGCGGCAACGCAAAGCGACATCTTTAGTCACTTGCAAAGCGCGGTCAAGCGGACAAAGAGTGCCAAAACGCAACTCAAAGGTGGCGCGAGTATCTGCGAGCGGTCCAAATGGCCGCGCGTCTTCTTCTGCAACGATCAGGGGCATAAAACGAGATGGAAAGTAAAAAAGAAAAAGCCCCGCCTCATTTCAAAAAACTGAAGATTCTCAAGCACTAGGCTCAAAAATTCTTCCATCACTCGAAACGAGGCGGGGCGTGTTGTTAATTAGCGAATGATACGCGGCCCGGTGATGATACCACTGGGCGTCTGGAAACTCTGTCCGGTGATGCGCGTGAAATTCGAGCGCAAGTCGTTCAGCACACGCGCAAGCTCGGCCCCGGCGCGCGGGTCGATGCGTGTTTTGAGCGTTTCGTACAGCGCACCAAAAGCATCAATCGCCAAACGAGCCTCAGCATCGTTACGTGTGATGAGTCCGGTGTAAGGGTTGGCGACCAAGCCCAAATGCACCGCAGCATAGCGAGGCAACTCCGAAACGGTCTGAATCAAGAGCGGCGAAACTTCCAAACGGCTCATGCTTTCGGCACGTTGAGCCATCATCTCGCGCACTCGCTCTTTCTCCTCTTCGGTCAAAGGACGCCCGACTTCCTGTTCGAGCTGGGCGAACTGCTCGGCTTCCATTTGTGCTGCCATCTGTTCGGCCTCTTCCTCGGTCAACTCTTCGTCGAGGTCGACATCGTCCTCTAATTCGTCCGCAGGCACGGTTTCAGTCGCGTCGGCGGCATCGCCCGCAGCGATGGGCGCCGAAACGGCCTCGCCCGGATTTTCGCGCAGCGAAGACGAACCGATAATTTGTGGAGTCTCGGCGGAAGCAGCGCTTTTGCCCGGCACCTGAATCAACGGCGTCGAAGCCGAAGCCGCAGGAGCGGTGCCCTTGCGCTCATCTTCGCTCAACAGTCGGTTATCAATGATTTGAAAACGCGGTTTACCTTCGCGTTCTTGTTCGTTAGCCATAATTGTTTTCCTGAAATTGGACGCGCGAGTTTAAGCAACAACGGGCGCCAGAACGTCGCGCAATTCCTGCAATTTACGGGCGAAATCTTCATCACTCAAAGCGGGCGTTGCATTGGTAATCAATGGCGACTCCCAATCCACCCACGATTTGCACCCTAAATCTTCGCTCCGTAACTCGTAACGCACAGGCGTTTCCAGTTCCCACACTCGCAGCGCGGCACACAAAAGTGGCTTGTTGCTCTGGTAGCTAAAGCGCAAATCCAAATACGAAGTCGAGTAAATATGCGCAGCATCTTTGAGCGCGCTTTCCGCGTTCTCATGCAACTGCCATATCTCCTCGACCTGAGCGAAATGCCGCAGATAAGCCAACTTCGGCCCCTCGTCGCTCTCGCGCGCTGCCTGTTCCCACAGGTCTTGGTGCTCGGCCTTCACCAACCCCCGTTCTTGATGAAACCACGTCGGCAAAAGATAAAACGAGTCATGTTCGAGATGAAAAACCCCATCCTCGTCATGCAACCCGCCTTTGCGAAGCAACAAAACCTGCCGCCCCTGCGCCAACGATTCAGCAGAAATCGCCCATTCTTTCAGCGCAGCACGAGACGAAACGGAAGTGGAAGACATAAGCCATTGGACGGTTAATCATCCCGGAATTTCCCGTCGAATTTGTTTAATAGCCCAAACCACACAAAGGTCACCAATCGAGCGACTTTGGCCCGTAAATCGAACGCCAAACTAACGATATGAATTTTCCGTTCACCAACGGCGACAAAGCATTCGACTTCCAACTCACCGATTGCCTCGGCAAAGAGTGGCGTCTCAGCGACCATAGCGGCAAATTGGTCTGCCTCTACTTCGCACGCGGCGAATACTGCCCCACCACTCGCGGCGAATTCGCCTACTTCAACGCCTTCGCCCGCCTGTTCAAGAAAATGAACTGCGAATTTGTTTTCGTGGTGAATGGAGGCCGAGCCGAGCACGCCAAATTCGCCAAAGACCTCCGCATCGCTCTCCCCATCCTCGTTGACGATGACGGCGCCATCGGCGAAAAATACGGAATCTACGGCGTCAACCACAACGACATGAAGCGCGACGACTACAAAAACTATATCGCCCCCGGCGTCTACCTCATCGACGTAGAAGGCGAAATATCCGCCTTCTGGCTCGCCAGTGCCCCACGCGGCCTCCCGTCGCCCGAATCAATCCTCGGCATCCTCGGCTACGCCGAACACAACAACGGTAAATACTAAAATTCAAAGCGCCGCTTGACCTGTTCAAGCGGCGTTTTCTTCATCGCTCACCCGCAAGCGCAGCGTATCAAAGATTGTGGGAAAGAACGCCAAAGCAAAACCAATGGACAAGCCGAGAATGTTTTGAACCATATTCAGTCCTATTGTCGAGCTTAAACTGAATGAGGACTGCATAGACAACTGAACATATAAGATGCCTTGCGATAACAAACGAGGCAACGATACGCCACACATCACCAAACCAGCACACGGCAAAATCAGCGAACGTATCGAATGCTTTGTCAGCGGAAAATTTGCCTGGCGCCCGCTAACACCACTCGAAATAATAGGGACTACAGGCAGCAATAGTAGATAGACCACAAGGGGAAATACACTAAAAATCCCCAACCTACTCGGCATAGACCCCATAAACAAAGGCAGACGAGCGAAGAGTACGGTACTCAAAAACATCAGTACGCTCATTAAGACATTTGCCCCCAGAAACACGTACAGAAACAAAGCAACCACATCACGCCGAGTGAGGGGAGATTCGGAGTTCATAGACACCCCCATTTTCGCTTAATCAATCCAATCTCTCAACTCCACCAATTCATCGCCTCTTCCCCAACGTCACCGACACGTTCGCGGGCTTCACTCCCAAAATCTCGACATCTTCCGAACTGCTATCAACGCGAACCGGAATCAGTTGCGGTTCGCCCGAAGGCTCCGATACATCGGCAAAATCCAACGAAGCGCTCAGTGCGTTATTGGCGACCATAGGAGCATCGCTATCGGGGGCAGGCAAAGGCAAAGTAACCCCACTCATAAGCCGTAGCTCCTGATGCGGCGCGCGCACCGTGACGCGCACAGTTTTAGGCGCGCTAGTGTCTTCAACACGCAAAGTTTGGGGAAACCGCAAATCCAGCTTCACCGAGAAGGTCTGAGTTTCAAGGGGGTTCGACTCGCCGCGTACATGACTCCATAGCCCAATCGAAAGCACGAAGGCGGTCAACTTCAGCGGCCAGTTGTTAAGCAAGCGATTCATAAAGACACAGAATTTCCCCGCAGGAAAACAACAATCAATGTGCGGGATCAAGCCGACTTCACACATTCCCTCAACTGCTATCTTCCCCTGTAGGGGCGAACCTTGTGTTCGCCCGCTCCCACTTCCTCACCGATCATAAACAAACCCTATCGCCCGATTCTCCTTAAGACCTCGGCCTAATCACAGAGCGCAAAGTTCCCAGTGTCTCGCGTGGCAGCGACACGGCGGTTTTGCCCAGATGCCGTGCGAATGGACGCAGTTTGGCGGCTCCCCCATCGTTCGATTGCACCAGTAATGCCCGTAACTCATCGGCGAAAGGCTTAGCTCCGATAAAGGAGGTCATCGTCCTCTGACGCGCCACCGAGATATTTCCGGTTTCCTCGCTGACCACCACAATCACAGCATCCGTCGCTTCGCTAAGCCCTAGCGCGGCGCGGTGCCGAGTACCAACCGAGCGTGGTAATTCGGCGTTGCCCGAAAGCGGCAAAATGCACGCGGCAGCCACCACCGTTTCACCACGCACAATGGCGCCACCATCATGCAGTGGATTGCCGGGTTGAAAAATCGCGCCCAGCAGTTCGGCGCTCAGGCGTGCCCCCAACGGCGTCCCGGTTCCAGCGATGTCATCCAGTCCGGTTTCACGTTCGATGGCCAACAACGCCCCGATACGCTGCGACGACAGCTTTTCCACAGCGCGGGCAATCTCATCGGCCACGCGATGTTGCGCCTCACGCTGAGCCGGATTGAGTCGAAGCCCCAAAATCCCCAGTCGTCCGCGCCCCAGTTGATCGAGTGCCGCGCGCAATTCGGGCTGGAACAAAATAACCAGCACCAACGCCGAAGCAAACAGCGCCTGCGAAATCACCCAGTACAGCGTGTCCAGCCCCAACCACTGCGCGCTCTTCATGACCACCAGCAAAATCGCCACACCTTTCAAAAGCTGCATGGCGCGCGTGCCCTTAGCGAGCAACAGCAAGTAATAAATTGCCGTCGCCACCAAAAAGATGTCGAGCACTGCCACGACATCGACTTGACGAAGCAAATGCTTGAAGTGAGGCCAAAGCGTGGGCACAGCGCTTTGTAACAACAACATAGTGGGCAACAAGACAGTTAACCCGATGAGGTGGCTAAACGGGGCACCCGCGACGAAACCCCACACAAAATTTCATAGGAAATCGTTTCCGCCTTGTCCGCCATCTCTTCAACGGGCAATCCGCGCCCAAATAACGTCGCCTCATCACCGAGATGAACTAGCACTCCCGATACATCCGCCATAATCTGATCCATCGTCACCCGCCCAATAACCGGGCAGCGCGTACCGTTGATAAGCACGTGCGCCTTATTTGACAGGCTGCGCCGGAAACCATCGGCATATCCCACCGAAATCACCGCAACGCGCGTGTCTCGTTGCGCCGTCCACTGCGCACCATACGAAACCGAAGCCCCCTGAGGAATGGTCTTCAAACTGGTCACACGCGCCTTCCACGTCATCACTGGTTTGAGGTCGAGTTCGAACGTGGGCAACGGATTCGAGCCATAAGTTGCGATTCCCGGACGCACCATATCGAAGCGCACCTCAGGGTAACGCATCGTCGTCGCCGAGTTAGCCGCGTGAATGATAACTCCCGGCGCTGGCTCAACCTCTCTTATAAAAGCCTTGAAGCGCTCTATTTGCAATGGCGTCAAATCGTCCACTTCCTCATCCGCGCTCGCCATGTGCGTGTAAATGCCCAGCACATCCACCCGGTCGAAATCGCGTAGCGAACAGAAGGCCTCGCGTGCCGTCTCGTAGCGAAATCCCAGCCGTCCCATTCCGGTATCCACTTTGAAGTGAACTTCGGCGCGAGTCTTCTCCTTGTCGGCGGCCTGTTGCAAAGAAAGGCCAAGTTCTCTAGTCCAAATTGTGGGTGTAAGTCGCGCCCGAACCGCCGAACGCGCTTCTTCGGGCAACATCGCCGATAACAGCAATATCGGTTTTTGCACTCCCATCTTCCGTAACAACGCGCCTTCGTCCACCGATGCCACTCCCAGCATCGCGACTTCTGACATCGCATCAAAAACGGGGGCAACTAAACGCACATCATGCCCGTAAGCGTTGGCTTTACACACCGCGAGAAACGTCGCAGGAGCAGCCAATTGGGCCAAAACACGCACATTATGGCGCAAAGCAGACAAATCAACTTCAGCCCAGGTCGGGCGGGAAAACGGCACTCTTAACAGTGTGCCTTCTCCTATCACCAAGAAGCGAAGCGGGCACAATTCAGCACAAAAGCGAGACTACACTCATTTCATAGGGACTTTGTACAAAAGCAATCAACTATGCATTTACCGGGTGGAACGGAAATAGTTGTCTTTCTGATTATCGTCATCATCTTGTGCCTTTTTGGAAAAAGGCGCCCTTAATAGTGTCCGGCCTCTTGTCACTCTGACGCGAAAGCAAGCACAAATCGGCACCAAGGCAGGGCTATACTCATTTCAGAGGGATTTCATCCCCGAAGGAATCAACTATGCATTTACCAGGTGGAATGGAAATGGTGGTTTTGCTGCTTATCGTCGTCGTATTGTTCGGCGGAGCCAAACTGCCGCAATTGATGAAAGGCGTCGGCGAGGGTATGCGGGAATTTAAGAAAGCCACCCGTGAAGATGACGACGATGTACGTCCCGTCGTATCGGCCTCCACTGCTCCTTCGAACAGCGGTCCCAAAGAACCCCGCGTTCAGTAAAAACCAAACGAATCAAAATGCCGGAGCCTCTCGCTCCGGCATTTTCGTTTTTCGGCATCATATCCTCACGGAAAAGCGCGGTTTATACGCTTATGTCTTTTTCCATTCCATCGGGTGCTGATTTCTTCGAGTGGCGCCGCCAGCAATTTCCCTTCTTCAAATCACGCATCTGCCTGACGCACGCCGCAGTCTCTCCCCTACCCGCTGTTGCCGTCACAGCCCTGCAAAACTACACCGCAAGTCTGGGTAACGAGGGCCAGTTCCACGAACCCATCCAACCAACCTACGACCTCTGCAAAGAGCGCATAGCCCGTTTACTTAATAATGGCGCACGCCCCGAAGAAATCGCCTTCGCCGGTTCAACGTCCCACGCACTAGGCTTAGTCGCCACCTCCTATCCCTGGCAACCCGGCGATAACTGTGTGGTCTTCGACGGCGATTTCCCCGCCAACGTCGTCATCTGGAAGAATCTGGCGCATACACACGGCGTCGAAGTGCGCGTCGTGCCCTTCAAACCCGCCCGCGACTTCACTCCCGACGACCTAGCTCCCTACGTCGATGAGCGCACCCGTATCGTCACTCTCAGCGCCGTCAACTTCGTGTCCGGCTACGCGCTCGACCTGCGCGCCTTTGGCGAATTGATTCACTCGCGCGGCGCTCTCATGTGCGTCGATGGCATTCAAGCTCTGGGAGCCATCCAACTCGATTTAACCGAAGCCGATTTCGTCTGTGCCGACGCCCACAAATGGATGCTCGGCCCCAACGGCGCCGCCTTCGCATGGTTCAAAGCCGAAGTCCTGCCGCGTATGCGCCCACAAATTCTCGGTTGGCTCGCCATCGAAAGCCGCGACGACTGGTTCTCATATGGTACCCAACCCATCGCCACAGCCGAGCGCTTCGAACCCGGCGCCCGCAACTATCTGGGTATAGTCGGTATGGAAGCCTCACTCGCACTTCTCGAAGAAGTTGGCATGGACGAGGTTTCCCGCCGCGTCACTCATCTACGCGACTACATAGCAGGCAAACTGGCCGCTCTAGGCTGCGAACTCCGCTGGACACCCGACGGCCACAACAAAAGTGGCATCGTCTCCTTCCGCCCTCCTAGCGGCGACATCAACGCCCTCAACGCCCACCTCGAAGAGCGCTTCGCCCTCAGCCTCCGCAACGACCGAGATGGACGCCCCTGGATTCGTGCCTCTCCCCACTGGATGAACACCGAATCCGACTTGGACGACCTGGCCGAAACCATCTCAAAATACCTAACCTCCTGACCCACTCAGATCCCCCCTCTGCCTTGCAAACCAACACTTACTACCTCTTCTGGATTCTCATCAGCGGCATCTCTCAAAACCCCCGTACCAGCGCACCTTCTCCTCGTTGCCCGATAGCCTCAAATCGATGAACGAAATTCTCTCCACTAAAATGACAGGCCAGTAACAGCGCCATGTACACCCACACCGTCAGTGTGATCGCACACCCAATCGCCTCCTTACAGCCGCGAAGCCCATCATGATAAATCGGGCGCCTCTGCGGGTCGGTGCCGTAACGCCACGAAACAAGCCACACCAGAGCAATCACGACGATCCCCATAGCGCAATAAGCAGGCGTGACTGGCGAATCAATCGAGGTTAACTGCGGATCAATAAGACGAGGCGAAATACGCGGGAACAAGAAACGCAACCAGTCATACCCGCTTAATGCGTGCCACCTTAAATACCCCCACAACAACGGAATCCCAACCGCTAACCCCAAGGTACACAGCACAAAAGCTCCGCTAAATCGCGACAAGATGAACACTTCCATCGAAGCAAGATTCATTTCCAATTGCGCCCGTGCCGGAAGCGCAAGTTCACTCCGATGGCGCCGCACAGTTCGCACCGCGCACCATAGCGCCAGTAAAAATGGCGGCGAACAGAACGAGAATATGGCAAACGCAAACGCCACTTCGGCCTGCCCAATAGGTGGACCTCGTCGCGCAGTCGCGGGCGTCTGCAACCATGCCACTATCATGGCAAGCAATACCCCAAAAGCCAACAATGTCCAACCAACTACCAAAGCAGCGGGAATAGCACGCTCAGTCGTTTTCGACTCCTGCCCCACAGCCCGCCACCCAATAAAGGCAAGCACCCACCATGCACCCAGCAAATAAGCCCCAAAGGCCAACACCCCAAAGCCGCTAGCATGACTTCCTTCCGCCCAAATCGCTTCAAAAGTCGAAAACACGGCCCCGCTCGCTAACCCAGATGAAGGTTTGAGTAGCGGCGCCAACAGCCGCATACGCGCGGCACACTTTTGCGCTAAACGCACATTGGGGCCACTCCCTTGCGTGTGAGCGAAGGATATGAACTCGGCGACTTTGGGCGCGGGAAAACTGCTGTAGCTCTTCGGTGGTCGCGCTACACGCCATGCCGCACGTGCCCAATCGGCCCCGATGCCCCACTTATCCGAACCACAGGGCGCCTTCTGAAATAGTAGCGAGACGCGCATCAACTCATTGCTACGCTTCAAAGCAGAACGCACCAATACAGGCGACTTACGCTTGCTGGCAAGAGCAAGGTCTCTCTGCGAAAGCGCTGACAACTGGGCCAATAACGAACTCAGTTGATTACTACTAAGGCCATTATCCCTGTTCAATCTCGACAATATATTCCATGTCTCACTCCATGTACGTACTCCTGCCCCTCGAATTGTACGCAACATCACCAGCTTGAAATTCGTCGTCCCATCATCATAGCGCGTCCCACTTGCCGCCCTCTCTAAAGCCTCAGCACGCTCTTTCGCCCGCCCACTATCTCCAAAAACCTTGGCAAGCATCAAGGGGTAAAAAGCATTCTTTGGGTCGATTCGTTCGCCCTGTCGCCCCCATGTAATCAAGGTCTTCTGCTTCGATACGTCAATCGGCCCCCAGCCAAGCGATTGGCATAAAGCCAACGAATGCAACCACTTCTCACGCGGGAACTTCCGAAACAAATACCCAGCACTGGTGGAAGCGGGGTTGCTATTTTGCCCCGAATAGTAGGAATAGTATTCGTTATGGCGCACGTTCAACCAAAGCGCGCGCTCAAGCGGCGAAAGCCTCGGCGTCGCGACATCATCCGCCCAATTCCACCTGTCTTGCCACGGCTGTCCATATATATTTGAGAAATAGCGCGACCCCACGAAATGCAATCGCGCTTCTTCGGATGTAAACGGGAGGAGAAAAATGAGGAGCCATGCCCCCCAAAACCAACGACCGCGCCACAAAAAACGTGGCACGGCCAAACTCAAGCGGGAAGAGAACACGCCTCAATTTTATCTGTTGGCACTCGAAAAATGAAGATTTTTCATCCCCATTTCCAACCAATTGGGGTCGCCTATTTGCGAGCGCTAAAGAACACGCTCACTCCGCTTCGCTCTTTAACTCCATCAGGCAAACTCGCGGCTCGCGTCCGAAAGAAAAAGCCGCGCGAGCCGCCCTGCTTGCGACGTGTTTCAGCCGATTCTTGCAACACAATCTCGTATTCCAATAACACCCTATCCCAGCGAAAACGCTCCACGCTGGCCGAAATCTCGTCGGCAGCAACTGGCCAATGCGCCAGCAACTCCTTCAACCGTTCGGCGATTTCGCCCGCATCATCGGGGTCATCCAGCAAAAAGCCAGTGCGCCCTTCTTCCACCGCAATCGAGGCACCAGCCAATCGACTCGTTAGCACTGGCAAACCACAGGCAAGCGCCTCAACGATAACTAAACCCCATGCCTCGTATTGCGTTGGAAGCGCGAAGCAATCGGCAGCAGCCAAATAACGAGCAACTTCGCTGGTGGGGCCAATGGTATGAACGCGCCCTGTGAGGCCCAGCGACTCGATCTCCGAATCGAAGGCCCGCACATTAAGCCTTCCAACCGCCACCAGATGCACCAGAGGGTCATTCAACTGAGCTATAGCCCGCAACAACGGGCCAAAGCCTTTGCGCTCGGTTTCGTTAGCGACAAACGCGATAACTCGCGCCTTGGCGGGCAAACCGATCTCGTCTCGCACTCGCACTCGTTCGCGCGAAGCACGAGTAGCGTTGAACTCTTCCGGCGAGAACCCATTGGGGATAATGACGACATCCTCTTCGGGAACACCATAGAATCGGTTCAAATCGTCACGAACTTCCGGTGTCAGAGCCACCAACTTATCGTAGTGCCGCGTCCCGAAGTTGCGGCGCTCGAAACGCAGGGCAACTGGGTGAACGGGGTTAAATTTCTGTTTGAGGAGCGACAACCCTTTGCGCTTTTTGCCCGAAATATCCAGCCACGCGGCATGGACGCTTTGCACCCAATAAACGCCGCGAGGCGACATGGCCCCAAACGAAGCCACGCAATCGACGTTGTCCAACTTCTTCAATACCTGCCGAGAACGACGGGCAAAAGCCCACAGGCGAACCGCAGGGGGACGCAACGGTGCATCGACATGAGCGACTTTAATCGAGGGGTGAAGCTCGGAGCGTTCGCATTCAACACATACAAGAGTAACGCGGTGTCCGCGCTTCGCCAGAAAGTTAGCCGCTTCCAGTGCGATACGTTCGACTCCCCCACGACGATTAATGCGGGGAAAACACAGAGCGATATGTAAATGTTGGGGCATTACGAGTGCGCCCCATCCGAAGAAAAGGGCACCGTGGCCATTGTTTGAGGCGTGTTTGAAGGCAAAGCAGAGGGTAAATTCATTGATTTACTAAAACGGCGAAGGCGGGCTTCGTAAATTTGTCGTGCCCGCACTTCAAGAGGTATGCGGCAATAAGCAAGAGTCATTCCAGCCGCCCCCCAGGCGAGCGTAATTGAGCCACGCCCCCAGTATTGGTCAACCATTCCGTGCAAAATTTTACAGGTCATCAACGCGCATCCAATGGAAAGCAGCGAGAAGCGTGGGTCGGACGGAGGCAGCAATCGCCGCGAACGCCAACACAAACGGAAAAATACAACGTAAATCCAAGCAAAAGCCAACAACCCAACCAACCCCGATTCGGCCAGAGTAGACCAAACCACGTTAGTCGCGTCATAGTTTTTGCGAAAACCAACCCCGGCCCCCAGGAAAGGATTCGCCAGAAAATTATCTTCAGCGAGTTTGACCGACCGATAGCGCGCCCGGATATTGGGACGGTTGGTTCCAAAGCCAAAAGTATATTCCTGGTCGCGCTGTGGTAAAGATTGCCATAAAAGGATGAGGACAGGAAAAATCAGAATGGCAACTTTTGCCATCTTAACCGAGGCCCGCCGCATCATCGTGATCATGAAGATGCCGCCCAGCGTCCCGATCCACGCACCACGCGACAGCGACAACACAAGCCCCGTCGCGATAAGGAACATCGCAGCCAATAGCGCATGGCGCCCCCAATCCTTGTTCAAAGGGCGACGGGCATAGCCCTTGGACATCCACAAATCAAGCGCCACGAGAAAGGCTGGGGCCAACGTGCCACCGAAGGCGTTCTTGCCCAGAGCCATGAACGAAAACTTCGTCGCGATACCGATGAGCGACCATAATACGGCCACAGGTAGCAAGGAATAGGGAACTAATCGCAGTTCGTCAACGGGCACCATCGTCGAGAAAAGTAGCACTGTCACGACGGTATAAAGAATCATCTGGATGAACGAAACAACGGCATCCGAACCACGCCACGCGACAAGCGAACCGAGAGCGCACACCAGCAAATATCCGATAATCGGCTGCGTGAGTGGCCCCATTGATAGCCCATAGCGCGAATGGCGAAGGCGCAGCACCCAGATGATTGAGGTGAGCAGCAAATTGACTTCGGCCATCGAAAAAGCGAGGCCAAAACCACCGACATTGAACTGGAGGGGCGCCAGCGCAAAAATCAATATGAGCGCCCACAGCGGACGGCGCGACGCCATCAACAGAAATAGGGGCGCGTAAATCAGCGCGAAAATCTGCATGTCGGATTGTTCAGTTTGTCATGTCGGCGAAATCTTGCAGTTAGAATCTTTGGAAAACTGACAGTTGCGATTGGATTCAATGGTATTATCTCAACAGAGCGAAAAGAGAATCCAAAGCAGCTCCCGCCTCCAACTCACTGCTTCGCCTTCATCTTCTCCATGATAGTGGCAATCGAGGAAACCCGTCCTTCCCAACTCATAGTGCGCGCCAATTCGCGCCGCGCCGCGCGCTGAGATTCGGGCTTTCCTTCGGCCAAAACCTCACGACAAGCCTGTATGAAGGGAGCATTGCCCGAAACAGCGCGTACCAGATGGGGGTGTTCATCGCCCACTTCAACGAAACCTGCAACGCGAGTCGAAACAACTGGTAAGCCCGCAGCCAGATACTCACCAAGCTTGATAGGGTTCAGGCTTTGCGTGAACGAGGTTTCGACATGTGGCACCAAAGCCACATCGAATGCCGTCAAGAACGCGGGGACATCGGCATACGAAACGGGGCCAGTTAACACCACATTGGGCAGTGGTTCGAGTTTGGCTTGCTCGTCGGCGGGGAGCATATTCGGTCCGACAAGCGCGATAGTAGCATCAGGAAAAGCCCGCGCCACCTCGGCGACCATCCCGACATCGACACGGTCGGGATGAACGGTACCCAAGTACCCCAACACTGGCTTCTTCCACTTCGCGGCAACGGGGTGCGGCATAAAATCGCTGTCACCAATGCGCGAATAATGCTCGGCATCAACACCATTGGGAACAAGGTGAAGGTGTTTCGCCATATCGCGTTTGCGCTCAAGCAGTTGAGGCGAACATACGATGGTGGCATCGGCCCGTTCGCACAGCAGCGCATCGAAGCGTTGCAAACGGCGCCGACGCTCAGGTGCCCGTTCCCACACCAGCCAGTCGTCGGTGATGTCGTAAATCAAGCCCGACTCGCCGATATGTCCGGCGTTGTGAGCAGCCCAATGGTTGTTAATCCACAACACGGGGCGATTCATCTTCATTCGGCGCATAGCGCGCCTCATGCTCCACTGCTCGACTCGTTCGTTGACCCAACGAAATGGTGCGAGGGTGTTGGGGAGTGGTTGAGGCGGGGCGAAACGGAAAACACCTTCGACGCCCTCAATAGGCTCAATCCCAGCGCTCGGCATGGCTGTTTTTTGCCCGCGCAATCGTCCTACAAGCCCCAGCACGAAGTTACGGGGCGGCTCGACCCACAAGACCCTCTTCGCCAAATCCGATGAGATGAAGCCATCAACCAGAAATTGGTTACGGCGCCAAACCTCGTCCCATGCTTCGAGCGAGACAAAGACAATATCGCGCCCTTTGTTATTCGTGCCAATCATGCCCGGCTCCTCCCAACGTTGCGTTGGCGGGCCTCATCGCACAGGGCGAGCAAACGCTGCGCGTATTGTTTTGCCCCCAGTTCGGCGCACATGCGCGTCGCGCCCTCGTTCATGCTGGCTCGTTCATGCACGGCATTTTTAACAAGCGGCTCTAAAGCCGCTTCGAGCGGCCATGTGCTACCGCAACCATATTGGAGCAACGTGGGAAGCGCGCCGACTCCCTCGCCAGCGATAACGGGAACACCGCGCGAGGACGCTTCGAGTGCCACCATGCCCAGTGGCTCGAACTGAGCAGCCACGACGAAGGCATCGCACGCCGCGAAGAAGTCGTTGACATCATCTACGAATCCGACGACTTTCATCTTGGATTTCAACGAATCGGGGATGTTGAAGCCTTCGGACGCAGGGCCACCGAAGAGCAGAAACAACTCGTTGGATGCTTCGAGGGCACGCAGCACATGGCGGAAGCCTTTGCGCTCGTGGGTGCCGCCCAAAAATCCAACCACCATACGATTACCAGCCTCACTGGCCCATTGGGAGCGGGCCGATTGGCGCTCGCTTTCGGATGGAAGCGCAATAGGGGGAGCGGAATTAACCTCGACACTGGAGCGTGCGGGTGCCCCGTAGAGCCGGGTGAACTCTTCGCGCATTAGCTCCGAGATGAACATGACATGCGGGGCATTCTCTTTGGGCAAATGCGCGAGGCGCTTCATGAAGCCATCTTCGAGGCGCAGCACAATTTCTTCCTGAGCGCGGGTGAGCGCACGTTTGCCACGCCACGGTGCCAATATCCCTCGGTTGGCGGCAGCGCGGGTAAGAAAGTGCAGCCGAAACAGGTCGCATTTATCGGCGATTTGGGGTTGGTCACCGTGAACGCAGTCGAAATGGTCGGCGCCGCGCGCCTGAAGCAGGAAGCGGCGTGCAGTGGCCCATTTCCAGGCGAAGGCTCGTTCGGGCACGTGAAGAGGACGCCACTGCACATGTGGGCGCAAGTCCTCGCTCAAGAATTTAGCGACCACCGTCACGTCCCAGTTGGCTTCGAGCAAAATACGACAATCGAGTTCGCACACGCGCGCAATCGCCGAATAGTCGCCGACGGCCTCGAAAACTTTGCAATAAGTCGGGTTCATATGCCCAGTAGCGCCTACTTTTGCCCCGGAGTCGCCGCGCCTCCTTCGAGTTGTGCCGCGAACAGGCGCGCGTTGCGATCCCACGTCATCTCTTTTGCGCGCGCAAGACTGCGTTGCTTGATGTCAGCCAAAAACTCCCGGTCTTGATACAAACGCTCCAACTGCTGAGCAACAGAATGAGACTCGCCGGGATTGGCCCACAGCGCAGCATCGCCGCACGCTTCAGGAACACCACCCAGGGCACAGGAAATAACGGCCAATCCCGAAGCCATCGCCTCGAAGACAACCTGCGTCATGGGGTCGGGCTTGCGGATAGGGAGCAAAAGCACGTCATGTTCGCGCACGAGACGGGGCACCTCGCTCCGCTCAACGTGGCCCAACCAGCAACCACCAGTGCGTTCGGCTTTGTCTTTGAGTTCGAGGGCCAATGGCGGCGTTTGCATCCCTTTATCGAACCAGATGTTGCCCGCGATGTCGAGCGAGACGTTCAGCCCCTTCTGTTTCAGTTCCAGCACGGCCTCAGCAGCGAGGTCGGGGCCTTTGTTCGGGTCGAGACGCGATAGGAACAAGCACTTGAGCGGGGTATCGGGCTGTTGAACTCGCTCGAACGAGTCGTCGGTGGGGAAAAACGACGTGAGATCGGCGCCATTGGGCAAAACCTGCAACTTGGGTTCGGTGGCGGGAAGGTATTTGCTCGTCCAGTCGCGGATGTAGCCAGAAAGCGCCCAGATGGTTTCACAGCGCTCGATGGTACGGTTGACATCGGCGAACTGGGTGCGGCACTCATTGGATAATCGTAAAAATACGCGCGCATCGGGCAATAAGCGCCCAACATAGAGCGGGGTTTGCCAGTCGTTGAAACACAACACAACATCGGGCTTGATGTGGGGCAACGTGCGTTTTAGGGCGGCGAAATAGTGCTCTTGATACAGCCACTCGAATTTAGCGAAGCGGCGGCGGACGCGGGTGGAGATGGCGCGCTGTAGGGGCGACAAACTTTCGCGAGTGACGCCACGCAGGGGATAAAACTTGCCGACATCATAGGTCGTCTCGTTTTCGTGGGGAGCGATGACCGAAATTTTGTGGCCGCGCGCCTCCAAACGCCGCGCCTGCTGCATCGTGAAGGTAGCGATGGCGCCACCGATTTGCGGAGAGTAGCGCTCGACCGGGGGCAAGACGTAGCAAATATGAAGGGGCTTAGTGGCGCGTGCGGGAAGAGTCGGTTCGTTCACGCTTTGATGGTTTCCTTCGAGAAGTTGTGACCGAGATGGTCACGCAGTTTTTGTCCCATCGTGTCGCGGCGGCGAAAATCGCCCTTATCGCGCTTGATAAGCACAAGAGCCGCACTGAGTCCGGCAAAGAATCCGGCAATCTCGATGGCGAAATAGAAAAGCGCGACTTTGGGGCGCTCGGCGAAACGCTTGAAAGCACCGCGCAAGGTGCGGAAGAAGTAGCGGCGCATGTAGAGCGAGCGCAGGCCAAAATTGCGCCCTAGAAACGCGATGTGGTTGCGGCGCGAGAAGTAGTGGTAGCGCCAATCGAGCCGCTTACCTTTGGCTTGAGGTGCCGCCACATGGTCAACGACGGAAAACGGCGTCCAGACGACGCGCCAGCCCAATTTGCCGACACGACAGCAAACATCGGTTTCTTCGCGGACTTCCGTTCCGGTGTAGTCATCGCGCAAGCCGCCCAATTCGGAGAGAACATCGCGGCGAAAGCTCATGTTGCAACCGGGGAGGTGGAAAACATCGAGGTCGCGGAGGGAATCAGCACCGAAGTTTCCGCCCAAAAAGCCGTAGGATTTGAAAGTGCCGATGTCGTCGGCGCCTTTAGTGGCCTCGTCGGGAGTTCCGCGCAAGGCGCGGCCCCCCACGGCTCCTACTTTGGCGTCGGAATAAGGCTCAACAATTTTTTCGAGCCAGGTGGGGTGAGCATAGGAGTCGTCGTCCAGAAACGCGAGGATTTGCCCGTGAGCGGCCAGTAAGCCCAAGTTGCGCCCGTGGGTCATGTGACCATAGCCGAGCGGATTCTCGATGTACTGCACGTCCTCGAACTGCGCGACAATATCGCTTGTGCGCTTATCTTTCGAGCCATCGACCACTATCACTTCGAGAGGTGCGACAGTTTGCTTTTGCAGATGCAGCAAGCACTGGCGCACGCAATCGGGGCGATTGAGGGTTACGACGATTACTGAAACTGACGGCCTAGAGTCACTCAAGCAGTTTCCTCGTCAGTGGAAGATTTGCGTTCGGCATCCGCCTCGCGTCCACGTTCGCGCACATAGGCGCCCAAGATGCCATTGATGAAACGCGCCGATTCTGCCGTGGAATATTCCTTGGCGAGTTCGACAGCTTCGTTGATGGAAACCGAAGGCGGGATTTCGGGGCGGAACTGAATTTCGTAGAGCGCCAGACGTAGCAAATTGCGGTCGGCGTTCGCCATGCGCTCCAAAGTCCAACCCGAAGCGAAACGCTCGATGATGGGGTCAATCTCGTCGCGTTTATCCCATGCACCACGCGCGACTTGCACGGCGAATACCCAGACCTCGCTCGACGCCTCCGACGCCTCGCGGGCGACCTCGAACACTTCGGCAGGAGTTCCCCCGCCGACATCCATTTGAAATAACAATCGGAACGCCAATTCGCGCCCGCTTCTTCGTTTGCCCATAATCTTTGAACGCGGCAATCGGCAGTTGGAACGCGGGAATTTGAGTCAAGATGTGAGGTTACCCTGCACTACTCGCCCTCCTTTTCCTTGTTCGAGTTGCCAATCCCCGCGTTCTACTAGCTCATTCTCCGTTTCAGAAAGTCCGTAGACAGTTCGCCACGCTGGAAATATTCGTTTTCGAGGATTCGCAAATGAAAATCCCGCGTGGTAGCGATGCCTTCGAGACGGGTTTCCAACAGCGCTCGCTCCATTTTTGCAATCGCTTCAGCTCGCGTTGGCGCGTGAACGATGATTTTGGCGAGCAAGGAATCGTAAAAGGGCGGCATCTGGTAGCCGCCGAACAAGTGCGAGTCGACGCGCACACCGCGACCACCGGGGGGATCGAAGTGAACGATGGTCCCCGCACTGGGTTGAAAGTTCTTATTGGGGTCTTCCGCAGTGAGGCGACACTCGATGGCGTGGCCCTCGAAAGTGATGTCTTCCTGCGTGAAGCGCAAAGGTTCGCCCGCCGCGACACGGAGCTGCTCCTGAATCAGGTCGATGCCGGTGATTTCTTCGGTGACGGGATGCTCGACCTGAATACGGGTGTTCATCTCCATGAAGAAGAATTCGCCGGTTTTGGAAACCAGAAATTCGATGGTGCCCGCGTTTTGATAGCCTACCGCTTTGGCGCCCAATACCGCTGCTTCGCCGAGAGCGCGGCGGGTTTCTTCGGGAATGAAAGCGCATGGCGCCTCTTCGACCATTTTCTGGTGGCGGGCGGTTTGAACAGAGCAGTCGCGCTCGCCGAGGTGGACGACGTTGCCGTGGGCATCGGCCAGAATCTGGACTTCGATGTGGCGCGGCTCGATGAGATATTTCTCGATGTAGACCTCATCGTTGCCAAAGGCCGCTGCGGCCTCGTTCTGGGCCATTTGCAGCATTTTGGGGAGTTCTTCCTCCGTCAACACAACGCGCATACCCTTGCCACCGCCACCAGCGGAGGCTTTGACGATGACCGGGTAGCCGATCAGACGGGCGGCTTCGAGGGCTTCGGCTTCGCCGTTTACCGGGCCGGGGGTGCCGGGCATGATGGGCACACCAGCTTCGCGCATCGCTTCGCGGGCGGAGGATTTATTGCCCATGCGGTCGATGGCGGCGGGCGGCGGGCCGATGAACTTGATGTTGGCCTGTTCGCAGATTTCGGCGAACGACGAGTTCTCGCTGAGAAAGCCGTAGCCGGGATGGATGGCGTCGGCCCCGGTGATAATGGCAGCACTGACGACGTTGGCGATATTGAGATAGGACTCTTTGGCAGCGGGTGGGCCAACGCACACACTCTCGTCGGCCATTTGAACCGCGCGCGAGTTGCGGTCGGCACTCGAATGGACGGCGACGGTTTGAATGCCCATTTCGCGGCAGGCGCGGATGACGCGCACCGCAATTTCGCCGCGATTGGCAATGAGAACTTTGGAGAACATGGTTTGGGAGTTGTTAGTTACTAGTGGTTAGTTTTTAGTCAGGCACTGGCTAGTAACCAACAGCTACATTAGCGGGACACCGTGCCTGTTTGTGGATTGTACTGGAGGGGCTTACTCGTTACGCTGTCGATCCACATGCTGGCGGGGATACCCTTGCAAGCGGTTTTGGCTTCCTCGATTGTTGCGGGTGCTTTGCCTTCGTTGTCGTTTTTGATCATGCCCAAAGTCTGGTTAATTTGGGAGATGTTGTTGTCGGTATCAATATTTTTCGCCATGTCCATCGAGCGGCCAAGGGCGGTCTTTTTATCGGTCGAGGCGGTTTCGGCCTGAGTGTTGGCATCTGGGATAGGGCCACTGCAACCGACAAGGGCCACTGCCAACGCGGGCAAAAGATACAGCGATTTCTTCATGATGCGGGTTGTAGAACAAGCAGAGTTTGACCCCATTCGATACCTTCGCCCGCAACTACGGGAATTTCGAGAACTTTGCCATCAACAGGAGCGACGACTTCGTTGGGAACGTGCAACGATTCGACGATGGCTACGACCTGTCCGCTACGAACACTGTCGCCGACTTGAAGCGGTTTTTTGGGCGCTCGGTAGACACCAACGCAGGGTGAACCGACTTCGCGGGTGTTGTTTTGTGCTTCGGCAGCCAGAACTTCCGCTTCAGATTGAAGGGCGGCGGCTTCGCTGGCCTCATAGGATGCCGACTCGGCGGCGATGGTTTGTGAGGACACGGGGGCGGTTGCGTAGGCCCGTGTTTCGCGTCCCAAACTGAGGCGGAGCGCGTTTTCCTCGGCCTTTGATTCGAGCGTGAGTTCGCTCAAACCGTTAGTTTTGAGAAGCGCCGCGAGTTCGCGCACAACCTCAACGGGAACGGGTTCGTCTGGAAAAAACACGGAGACATTATAGAGTAAAGTGAGGGGCAGTTCGCGCGCGAGGGGTCATGGATGGTCATGGTGAGGGGGTACCAGCCTGGAAAAATGGACTAAAAATGGGGATTGAATTTGCCCGTAAATCAATCTTTTTCGGGGTTTAATCAATTATTCTGGGGTTTAAATCAATCTTTTTTGCCTCAAAAGATTGATTTATTCGGGGAACCATCTGAAATTTGAGCGTGAAATCAGGGTAAAAGATTGATTAATCAATCTTTATTCAATTCACCACAGAGACACAGAGGGCACTCCAAAAGAGAAGAGATGAAGTAAGAAAGGAGGGAGCATGGTAGGTTCAGGGGGGGGGAGACGGAAAACTACAACGCCTTATTTCATTAATTTCAGTATAACCGAATTAGAGATATTTATCAACCTGCGTCGTAAGGGGCGCGGGACCAGAGCGAGGCGGGAGTTGCACGCCAGGCGTGCCAGCCTTCGGGCAAATTTCCGAGTTCGCCGATGGAGGGGTCGGCATTTATAACCCGTTCTAAAGCAACGACTTGTGCTTCGGCAGTTTGGGCATTGGCACCCGATAGGAATTGCCAGCCCTCTTCGTTGTTAACAACGTACAAGATATGGGCGCTGCCTTCCAAAATGGATTTCATGGTGGTGACAGCTTCGTTGGAAGGTTCGGTGAAATGGTTCATGGCTGAGTGATTGAGATTTGTTACTGTAGGCCCTACAAGTTGAGTTGAGTGTTTTCCATTCAATACAACGAACCCTGCGAAAATAGTTCTCACAGGGTTCTTTGTAACTGTAAGTTCAAGTCTTATTTCATGCGGGGGTCGAAGTTGCCTTTGAGCGAGGGCATCATCAGTCCATCGACGTTGACATTGTAACTGTCGTCACGCCACCAGACGTTTTCCCATTTGACCCATTTGGAGTGACCGTCGGCAAAGGAGACATTGAAGCCGTCGAAGTGACGCTTCAGGGCGATGTCGGTGGGCTTTTTGGTGACGGTGTCCCAGCCTTTGTAAGCTCCGGCCCAACCGCTCGAACCGCCGTCGCCACGGTCGCCGCTGCCCCAACGGTTGGCGTTGAAGACGACCTGCTGGTTATCTTCCGGGCCTTCGGCCAATAAGATAAGCGAAGCGGGGCTTTGGATTTCGGCAAGGGAGTTGAAAACCCCGCCGTCAGCGGCGGATGAAGTCAACGGATCGAAGTAGCCGTTGAAGGTGAAGTGGGAGTCGCCTTTATAGGAAGGCCGAGCTGAAAGTATCTGGCGTTTTGCCCCTCCTAACCTCCCCACTACGTGGAGAGGGACCACTCATAGAGCTACTACGGGGGTTAGCTTATGTGGGAGTAGCGAGAAATTGTTGGGTATGGTCGAGTTCGTGAAATCTAGCGTTTTAGGCTTTACGAGAGAGGGATCACTGCCCGATGGCGCAGCAGTCGAACGACACAAAACGGCGACTCTCGAAGGAGAGCCGCCGTTTTGTTGGGAAGCCGGGCCGATTTACTTGTAGAAGTTGGCGGCGTTGCTCATGATAGTCACGCAGTTGGTGAGGTCGCCAGTGACGTAGGCACGGTTATCGCGGCGCCACGGGTTGCTGCCATCAGTGCCGCACCCCGTAGCCAAAGCTGAGGGACGCTGCGATTTCACGTGGCCGTCTGCGAAGAGGAAGTTACCTGTCGAGAGGTGACCCGCAAACATTCCAGGAGTGAAGGTGGTGAAATGGGTGCCGCTTGGAACAAAGTCGGTGTATCCATAGTTGTTAGCGGGTGCCATTTCCACAAATGCAACCGTTAGCGATACGGAGCTAAAATCGGCGAGCGAGGGGCCAGAACGGTCCTGGTTGCCGATGGCACCATTGCTGGCGCCGTTAGGGCCATCGCCATCGACGTTTGGCGCATACGATACACGCGAAAGGCCAGTGGAATCGGCGTCCAAGGGAATGGTGTTTTTGGTGTTGGATGGGCACTGGAACAGTTGATAGCTCTTCACGTAGGGCTGGAGCATGTTCTGCCAGTTCGAATACACACCTGGGGCGATTGTGAGATAGCGCGCTGGCATCCTCTCGTCGTAGTCCTGGGTGTATTGCATGAGGCCCAAGCCGATTTGCTTCATGTTGCTCATGCAGCTGGAACGGCGGGCGTTCTCGCGTGCCCTAGCGAAGACAGGGAAGAGGATAGCGGCCAGGATCGCGATGATGGCGATAACCACCAAAAGTTCTATCAAAGTAAAAGCCGATTTTTTCATGATGATTTCGTCAATATTACCAGCCAGTAATGAATTAGGATGATTTATCGTTAGCTCAGCTGGTCAATGGGTGATACCTTGGAATATACCCATGCGGGTTTGCTTTCAAACAGCATCCACAAAACTTCCCACAAAGCTTAAAAAACCCGCAGGATCTTGTCGTTAGTTGTTTTTCGCGGGCTAAAATCCGGGCTTAGGCGCATCTTTGACAGGAGAAATCAGCACAGAGACAGAGCAACACGAAACGGCGACTCTCGAAGGAGAGCCGCCGTTTCGTTGGGAAGCCGGGCCGATTTATTTGAAGTTATTGGCAGCGTTGCCCATGATGGTCTGGCAGTTGGTGAGGTCGGTGCCCGCGTAGGCTTTGTTGTCGCGGCGCCACGGGTTGCTGCCATCGGTGCCACAACCTACGGCCATGACTGATGGGCGCAACGATTTCACGTGACCGTCTGCGAACAAGTAGTTACCTGTTGAAAGGTGGCCCGCAAAAAGCAGGGGAGTTGTGCCAAAGGAAGCGAAATATCCGCTGGTTGGGACAAAGTCGGTGAAACCAAAACCGGGAGGCATGGTTTCGACAAAAGCGACTGTTTGCGACACGGAGTTGAAATCGGCGAGCGAAGGGCCAGCGACGTTATCGTTTCCAACGGCACCATTGCTACCGCCGCCATCGACGTTTGGCGCATACGATACACGCGAAAGGCCAGTGGCATCGTTGTCCAGAGGGTTGGTGTTCTTGGTGTTGGAAGGGCACTGGAACAGTTGGTAGCTCTTCACGTAGGGCTGAATCATATTCTGCCAGTTCGTCAAGACACCGTTTGCATTGATCAAGCGCGGTGGCATCCTCTCGTCATAGTCCTGGGTGTACTGCATAATGCCGAGGCCAATCTGCTTCATGTTGCTCTGGCAAGAAGAGCGGCGGGCATTTTCGCGTGCCCTCGCGAAGACAGGGAAGAGAATGGCGGCCAGAATCGCGATGATAGCGATGACGACCAAAAGTTCGATAAGGGTAAATGCGGATTTTTTCATAATGAATTTTTCCAGAGACACCAGCGGTATAAGGAAGAATGATTTATCGCTAGTTCAGCTGAACAACAAAGGGTGAGATTTCAATATACCCCTTTGTGCTTTGTTTCTAACACCAAAGGGATATAGAGATCTCACAGAGAGTTTTTCGGGCAATCGGAGGGACTCATGACCTCATCAAGAAGCATCCTTTGGCACCAAATATCGAACCTTGGCACTTGTTTCGTTGATGATGGGGAACTGTTTGAGAGCAAACACAAAGAGACCCTACAGGGGGGACAAACGCAACACAACTCGTTCGAGTGGGGCACGGGTATTTGGGCTTAAAAATCGTTGCCTTAACGGCACTTATTAGGGAGGAGTTGGGGGAGAGAGGCGGGTTTTATCCCAGTTCGAGGCCTTTGAGTTCGTACCAGGCACCTATGTTGTTGCCGCTGAAGCCTTGCCAACGGTAAGCGTCGCCGTGCAGGGCGCCGATACGGATTTCGTCGATGCTGGTGACGCCTTTGAGGGCGCTGCCGAGGTCGAAGGTCATTTTGGCCCAGCCGTCGGCTTCAGCTTCGCGGGTCATTTTGCCAAGGGAAGGGGTTTTGGCGTCGGGGCGTTGTTGGCCGCCGAGTTCAATGAGGTGCCAGTCGTCGCCAGTACGGACGTAAACATCGGTTTTGGTGTCGGGGCTGGAACGCCAATCGAAGGAGAGACGGGTCTTGTCGGTGATTTTTTGCGGACTCTGGTTCAACGAAACAGCGAAGGGGCCACCCGCAATTTCGTTTTGCACACGCCAGACGCCGTTTGACTGGCCTACCAAAGCAGAAGTCTCGTTGTTTTCGGATATGGGGCTGATGCGGAGAGCATTGGGATTGCCAGTGGTCGCGAGGATTGGCGGAGTGGTGTCGCGCAGATTAGCGGGCGTCGCCAGAGCGCCCATTTGCTGCGCTTCGACTTTGGCACGCGCCAGCATGAGGGTGGAATCGAGCGTCCAGAAACAAACGCGACCGCCCTTATCCCAACGTTCGAGGGGTTTTGGGTCAAAGAACTGGCCGAGAAGTTCGTTGTTGACAGTGAGCGAAACCAAAACGCCGTTCTGGCCGTTTTTCGTGGCCTTGCGTGCTTCGGCGCGCACATATACCCACGAGCGATGCCACGCGGTATTGTGGTTGATGGTGTCGTGGAACCACGCGGCATCCGAAGCATTATCGGCGACGAGTTTTCCGTCGCGAAAGATTTGGGTACGGGTATTATCGTGACCGGAGACGACGAATGAGTAGCCCGAAGCGGGGTTTTGCCCATCGCCACAGAGGGAGACATTCAAGTCACCGGGATGCGAATAGCCGGGTTCTTTGGGCAAGTCCATCTGAGGATGGGCGTAGTATTCGGCTACGATGTCACCGCTGTAGGTGCGTTTGGTCCACAGTTGAGGCTGGCGTCCGGTGCCGCCAAAGAACGACCAGTCGCCGTAACATGGCCAGCGCGAGAAGACGCTCCAGCTACCGGAGGGCGCATAGAAGTTGGTGGGGGCATCGGCGAAAGTGAAGTCGTCGCGGTTGGCGCTCCACAATTGGAGGCCAGCAGTGCGAACACGGAAGCCAATGGCTCGGAGTCCCATAGCGTTGCCTTTGGGGGCATCGACGGGCATCGAGAAAACGACGCCTTTAGTGCTACGAAGCGAAAGTAAACCACTGCTGTAGGCAAGGGTGAGAATGGCCCCCTCATCTTCAGATTCAGCACCGGGCAAATCGGAGATTTTGGTGGTGGCGGTTTTTAAGAGTTGAGTGTCGCGAGCGAGCGTCCACTCGATGGTTTGCCCAGCAGGAGCCACCTCGCCGCGCAGGGTAAGGCCGGAGTTGAAGTTGCCACGGTCGGCGAAGAGCGCCACTTCGAGTTTGCCGCGCCAGCGCGCACGCCAGGGGAAGGCGAGAGTCCAGCCACCGAATATTTCGGAGGTGTTCCAGAACTGCAAACCTTCTTTATCGGGGGTGGCGGGCCATTCGCCCAGCGAGGAAGCCCAGCCGAGCATGAAGCCATCGTTGACGAATTTGGAGGCGACTTTGGGTGGGTCGGGCGGCGGCGGAAAGAAAATGACGGGGTCTGAGAAGCGAGTTCCCGCTGTGGTTGCTCGCAACCCTAATTTGCCCGCGCTTGTGAGCGGCATGGCGACGCGGGCGCGCCCATCGTAGCCCAGCGAGAACACTCCGTTTTCGGCGTCGAGATCGAGGCGCTTGGTGGCAACAGGGGAGCCATAAGGCGAAGTGGCGACCACTTTCGGCATTCCGTTTTGCACCTGAACAGCCTCGATTTTGTTTTTGTAGGGAAGCGCTGTGGAATTTCCGGCCCAACGGATGAGAGAAAAGTTTTTCGAGTCGCGCCATCCGGCCAATACCGACCCGCTGGCGGTTGCCGTCCAGGGAGTCGAGACTTGAACGCGATAATCGTTCCAGTCGGGACGCCCAGTTGTAAGCATGGCGTTAGGGGCGCTACCAACGGCTTCGCCGTTTTTAAAATTCCAGTTAGAGCCGCCCCATGCCCCTGCAGGAGCGAGCGTGGCGCGCAGATAGTCGTAGGAGCGAACATTGACATCGTCCCATAGTGCGGGGGCGCCTTTGGCAAGCATCGCTACCCCACCCTGCCCGAACGCCGAGGTTTGGGCTTTGAGAACGGGGACACCATCAATCAACCCTTCGACGTAGCCGGGGGAAGTGCGGATGCCCAATTGCATCCACTGGCGCGGGGCATAGCCGCCTTTGGCCTGTGCCAATACGGTTTGCTTGCCGCCTTTGACCAAAACCAGAGTGCGGTCGCCGTCTTTGTCGTTGGCGTTGGCACTCATGGTGAAGGCGATGTAGTTTTTGGCGTCCTGCACGTTGGCGGCGAGGCCAACGGTGCCTTTGCTGTTGCCACGCACAGCGGCACGCGCGTCGTAGTCGTTCCAGAATTTGCGGCCCGCCGTGGTCATGGCGAGGCCCGCGCCGGGGTCGACACCGAAGGCGAAGGGATTAGCGCTCATATCGGCGTTACGGGCCGACACCTGTTCGGAGGCCGCGCTGAGAATCCATTTGCCGGTGTCGGGCTTCCAGTCGAGGTCGCCGCCATCGCCAGCGCGGGTGAAATCATCGTCGAAGCGGATACGTTCGACGGGCTGGACGCGGGCGTTTTCGATCTTCCAAGTACCAGTTGTGCGGGTTCCGACGGTGCCCTGTATCCATGTGGCGTCGAAAGCGCGCAAAGCGGTTTCGCCATTGAGGAGCAGACTCATTCCAAAGGGACGGCGCTGCACGACGACCTGATTGGTTTTGGCGAGAACAATGGGAGCGGTACCGAGAACTTGGGGTTGGCCTTGTTGGACACGCGAAAATTTAGCGGTTCCGTTGGCGAAATCGAGCGCGTAAAAGTTGGTATCGTTCTGGCGGTCAAATTCGAGGTGTAGGCTTCCGGTGGGGCTGGCTGTCGAAAGAGAGAACGTTACATCGCAGGATGGTTCGGCTTCATCATCCAGAATGGCAAGGTTTAATGGGGGAGCGGCAAAAACCTGACAACTGAGGAGACCAAGGCCAAATACAGTGAGAAAAAACGGACGAGGCATGGGGTAACGAAATCGCATCACGAATTTAGGTAGCCTTCAAGACATTGGAGAATGACAGGGGTTACGCAAAGTTTGCCCAGAATCGACAGTGGAAATTATGGTGCAAGGGAACGCTTGAAATGGGTGTCACGTCTCGATAAAACTCTCCGCGAATTTCTTATTATTCGGTCGGACTTATTCTTCCCATTTTATTTTTCTAGTGTTCGGTTAAAATAAAAAGCTGTCTGCGTTGCGAAGTCGAAGCAACGCGACGCCCCACTGTCAGTTTCGAGGTTTCTATGGCGCTTTCCAACAACTCGCCCGCCGCGCCAGCTGCGCGGCCACAGACCATCGCTCACGCCCTACTGTTCAAAAACAAAGTGTCAAAAGAACAGGCTATGGACGCGATGAAGCGAGCTAACAACTCGCACGCGGCACTTCCCGGCATCTTTATGGAACTGGGTATTTCCGATGTCGACATTGCCGAAGCGCAGGCTCAAGTACAGGGCGTTCCGTTTTTCGATCTCAAGAAAACCCCGCCTTCCGAAGACGCCAGGAATTTAATTCCCGATGATTTGCAGACTCGCTTAAAAGCGACGGGGCTTCGTATTGAAGGCGATACGCTCATTGTGGCGCTGGACAATCCCAAAGATTTCCATGCGCTCGAAGATTTACAACTGCGCACAAAAATGCGAATCCGCGCGGTCATCGCAGCGCCTTCGCAATTGGAAGCATTTCGCGAAAACGGAGGCGGCGGACTTATTCCCACCGGCTCCGAAGATGGCGACGGCAAACCCAAGGATGAGCGTGCCGTTAATTTGGACGATGAAACGTTCTTCGATAGCGGTGTTGCCAGCATGCTTGAGGACCTCAGGCCTGTTGAAACGCTTGCTTCCAATAACAAGAAGAAGAAGAAGGACGATACTCCAAAAGAAGAAACCGGCTCCACGGAAGTTGGTGGCGGCGAAGGCGGCGAACTGGCCGACGAAGCGCCTATCATCCGTATCGTGAACACGGTTCTTTTGTATGCCTTGCGCGATGGTGCTTCGGATATTCACATCGAGCCACAGCAAAAAGGCGTTCGTATCCGCTACCGCATCGACGGTGTGCTTCACGAGCAGATGAAGATTCCGCAGTACGTCTTGAACCCGCTGATTTCGCGTATCAAGATCATGTCGGAAATGAACATCGCCGAACGACGCATCCCACAGGACGGACGTATCAAATTGACGATGCAGGGCAAGGAATATGACATGCGTGTCAACACCTGCCCTTCGATGTACGGCGAAAAGATCGTTATGCGAGTTCTGGACAAGTCTTCGGTTATGCTCGGTTTGGACAAAATCGGGTTGTATCCAGAGATGCAGGCTCAGTTGCTGGACATCTGCACACAGCCGAACGGCATGTTGTACATCGCGGGTCCCACGGGTTCGGGTAAGACGACGACGCTGTACTCGCTACTCAACATCGTCTCGACCATCGAGAAGAACGTTTCGACTGTAGAAGACCCGGTTGAGTACCAGTTGGGCGGCATCACTCAGGTTCAGGTGAACCGCAAAGCTGGTTTGACATTCGCTTCGGCGCTGCGCGCCTTCTTGCGTCAAGACCCTGACATCATCATGGTTGGAGAGATTCGAGACCTGGAAACGGCGGAAATCGCGGTTCAGGCTTCGCTCACCGGTCACTTTGTGTTGTCAACCATCCACACCAACGATGCTCCTTCGGTTCCGACACGTCTGGCCGACATGGGCGTTGAGCCGTTCTTGATTTCGGCGTCGTTGACGGGAAGCCTTGCGCAACGTCTGGCACGACGCATTTGTGGCAACTGCAAGGAGGAGTACGTGCCTCAACGGGAAATTCTGCTACGTTTCGGCTTCGATCCCATCAAACATCCCGAACAGAAATTCTGGCGTGGGCGCGGTTGCGAAAACTGCAAACAGACCGGATTCAAGGGACGTATGGGCGTCTACGAACTAATGCGAATCAACGAAGAAATTTCCGAGTTGATCGTGCGACGCGCGACAGTAGCTGAAATCAAAGAAGCAGCGCGTGGCGCGGGCATGGTTACTTTGCAGGAAGATGCCTTCCGCAAGTGCAAAGACGGCTTTACAACAGTCGATGAGGTTATGCGCGTCGTGTTCACCGGCGGCCACTAATAGCATTTGAGGTCTTGACATGAACCCACAGCACTGGGGCGCGCTCGGTTTAAAACGAGCGTGCCTCGCCGACATCGAGCGTAGTTCTGGCCCGTTCGATCCCGAAGTACAGCCTGACCCAGGCCCGCTGAGGGTGTTCGATGCGGCGAGAGAGTTGCAAAAAACACAACAACTAGTCGCGGAACTGCGCGCGCAAGAACCTGTCGAGCGCATCGTGAACACGCTCCTTTTGTCGGCGATCAAAGAGGGCGCCCGCTTACTCACCATCGAACCCGATGCCCTGGGTGTGCGTGTGCGCCATACAGTGGGCAAAAGCGAGCGAGACCACTTGCATCTGCCAACGACCACTCTCGCGCCGATAATAGAGCGTTTACGCCATATGGCCAAAGTCGCGGGCGAAGCTCGCGAGGGGTCATTCCAACTTTCAGTAGAGAAGCGCCGCTACTTGCTTCACGTCGGGTTACAGCCTACAGTGTGGGGCGAACGTGTTGAAATTGCATTTGCAGCAGTTCCTAACGCTGCGGCGTAAACTAAGTCATTAGTCAAGGCACGTAAAACGCCCTCCCATCGTCTCTTTAATTGCGGCGAGAATGCGGCGTTTGTAATCGTGCGGTTCGCGTTCCGTTTTCGCCCCTTCGAGGGGTTTCATTCATGGCTCAAAATCCAACTCAATTCGGGCGCCCGATGCCCACTGCACCCGGCGCTATGCCGCCGCGTCCCATGGCTCCCAATGGTGCGCCGATGGCGCGTCCCGGTATGCCAGGTGGCTTTGCGCGTGAAGCGCCGCCCGAACCAGTGGTCGAAGTCGTCGAGAAACTTTCCCTCGATGAAGTTCACCTGGACGAACTGCTACAACACGTCATCGACTTGAAAGGCTCGGACTTGCACCTTGCCGTCAGCAAGCCGCCGTGTATCCGTGTTCACGGCAAAATCCGCGAATTGTCTCAATATGACATGTTCAAGGGGCCGGGCCTTCAGCGCATCATCTACGATGTCTTGACCGATGAGCAGATTCAGCGCTTTGAAAACGAGTGGGAACTTGACTTCGCGTACTCTACTGCTGATGGCGCCGCCCGTTTCCGTGTTAACGCCTACCGCGATAAGGGCGCACTCGCAGCCGCGATGCGTATTATCCCGACCAAAATCCCCAACCCTGAAGACCTGGGCTTGCCCCCGGTTATCATGGAACTGGCGAACCGCCCACGCGGCTTGATGCTGGTGACGGGACCAACGGGTTCGGGCAAATCGACCACTCTTGCGGCGGTTATCAACAAAATCAACTCGGAACACGACGGTCACATCCTGACTATCGAAGACCCTATTGAATTCGTTCACCCCCACAGACGGTGCGTTGTCAACCAACGCGAAGTGGGAACTGACACTCGCTCGTTCAAGAACGCTCTTCGCGCGGCTTTGCGCGAAGACCCAGACGTTATCCTCGTCGGAGAAATGCGTGACAACGAGACGATTCACTTAGCGATCACCGCTGCCGAAACGGGACACCTTGTTTTTGGAACATTGCACACCAACTCGGCTGCTGAATCTGTCGACCGTATGGTCGGCGTATTTCCTTCGGAACAGCAAGAGCAGATTCGCACCCAATTGTCGAACTCTATCGTCGCCATCGTTACGCAGCAGTTGCTGCCGAAAGTGGGCGGCGGTCGTGTCGGTGCGGTGGAAATCATGATCGCCAACTCGGCGATTCGCAACCTCATCCGCGAAGCCAAAGCGCACCAGATGACCTCCATCATCCAGACGCAAAACGGTATCGGGATGCAGACGATGGACCAGGCTCTGCGCGACCTCGTGCTGCAAGGCATGGTCACCTATGAAGATGCCATGAGCCGTGCTCATAACGCCGCTGAACTGGAAGTTATGATTTCGGGTGGTATGGCACAGATGCAGGCGGCAGCTGCCTCACAAGGGCGCCGCTAAAACGACGGGGCGAGGTGACACTCGCCCCATTTTTCAGATTTCGCGTTAGGTATTTGTTTTCAGGAACACCCAATGGCAGTTTTCGCTTACGTCACCAAGGATTCAGCGGGGAAAATTCACCGGGGCCGCATTGAGGCTCCGAATGAAAAGACGCTTACCAAAAAGCTCACCGAACAGGGCTTTTTAGTGCAATCAGTCACGGCAGAGACGGTTAAAAAGAAGAAATTCAACCCTCTCAAGATGTTGCAGCGCGTGAAACCCACGCAAATCGCCATCTTCTGCCGCCAGTTTGCGACCATGATCAACGCGGGCGTTTCGCTCGTGCGCTGCTTGTCCGTTCTAGAGAAGCAGTCGGTTAGCCCGAAACTCAAGGAGTGCATCCGCGACGTGCAGAACCGCGTCGAGGCTGGCGAAACCTTGTCGCGCGCTATGTCGCACCACCCCGCAGTTTTCTCGAACCTAACCCTTGGTCTGGTGAAAGCGGGCGAAGTCGGCGGTGTGTTGGATGAAACTCTCGACCGTCTCGCACAGTTCATGGAGGCGGACATCCGCCTTCGCCAGAAGATCAAAGCGGCTATGACCTACCCGGTGTTGGTAGGTATCGTGGCTTTTTGTATCGTTACGTTCCTTGTGACCTTCATCGTGCCGAAGTTCATGGACATCTTCAAGGACTTTAAAGTCGAGATGCCCGCGATGACGATGGCTCTGGTGTCGGTTTCTCACTTCATGACCAACCCGCAGTCGATTGTTCCGACTGTTGTGGGCGTTGTTGGCTTTACAATTGCCTTCAAGAAATGGAAGAAAACGAAGTGGGGCAAGCGTATCTATGACAAATACAAAATGAAGGTGCCTGTGTTCGGTAAATTGTCGCACAACATCGCTGTTGAGCGCTTCTGCCGCACGCTGTCTACCCTACTCACTTCGGGCGTTCCCATCTTGCAAGCTCTGGAAACCGTTTCCGGCGCTATCGACAACGAAACCTTCACCGACGTTATCATGCACGCTCGTGCCCGTATCCGTGAAGGAGACCCAATTGGCGAGCCTCTCGAAAAGTCGAATCTGTTCCCACCAATGGTGGTTCAGATGATCGCGATTGGCGAAGAAACTGGCGCGCTTGACCAAATGCTCGGCAAAGTTGCCGACTTCTACGAAGTGGAAGTCGAAACCCAGCTCGAACAGTTGGCGGCGACGATTGAGCCTCTGATGATCGTGTTGCTCGGTCTGGTCGTGGGCTTCATCGTTATCGCGATGTTCATGCCGATGATCTCGTTGGTTAACAACCTGTCGGGCGGCGATTCGTAAAAAGCTGTTGGCGCATAGCCTCTAGCTACTGACAAACCTAAAAAGCCCGGAGCCAATGGCTCCGGGCTTTTTTGTCTTTGTGGATGGATTTCCCCTGTCTTTTCTAGGGTTGCCGAGACACAGCAGGGGCGTTTGTTAGTGACAATGAGCTGTTTGAGGGCGAACACAAGGTTCGCCCCTACAGGGGTTTGCCACTAGCGTTTGTTAGTGACAATGGGCTGTTTGAGGGCGAACACAAGGTTCGCCCCTACAGGGCTGGGTGTGGAGTACGATTTAGGCGCGCACAATGCCGAGTGGTTTGGCTTCTTTCCAATGGCCGCGCGTGAAGTCGGGAACGGCGATAGGGGCGCTGCCCGCCGCAACTGATTGGGCCGATAATTCGTGGAGGCAGCTCCAAGCGGCGGCATCATAAACCACGCTATCGGGGGTGGCGCCGCGCCGGATGCAGTCGAGCAAGCGGTAGTTCATGATGTAATCCATGCCGCCGTGGCCTCCACCGACTGCCGCTTCCTGCAAGTCTTTGAACAGGGGGTGGGTGAACTTGTCGCGCATGGTCTGCAAGTCGGCGTCGTTGAGCCAGCCGTGGGAGTTTTTGGCTTCCAAATCGTATTGGGCGGGGTTATCGAGGGCGAGACGCGCGGGGTAATCGGCGAAGGTCGCGTCGGTGCCGGACAGCATGTTGATGCGGCTGTAAGGACGCGGGCTGATAACGTCGTATTGCAAGACGATGCTGCGGCCCCCGATGGTTTTAATCATTGAGGTATTCATGTCGCCGCAAACATAGTTTTCTTCGGCGTGCATGTCGTTGTTGGGGCGGTGGGTGGCGCGGTACTTGGAAAGTCCTCGCTCTGGCGAACTCATCGAGACGATGTGGCTGAACTGGTCGCCCGTGCCGATACCGAGGTACTGGGCGACTGGCCCCAAACCATGCGTCGAATAGTGGTTGCCATCCCAACGCATATGATACTCGCGGCGCCATGCTCCTTCCTGTCCCAAATCGTAGTAGGTGCTGCGAAGGTCGTGGATGTAGCCGCATTCGGCGTGATTCAAGTCGCCAAAAACGCCTTCGCGAACCATGTTGAGTACGAACAGTTCGTCTTCGCCGTAGCAGCAGTTTTCGAGCAAGACGCAGTGGCGCTGAGTGCGCTCACTGGCATTCACCAATTCCCAGCACTCGTTGACGGTGACGGCAGCCGAAACTTCCAAAAAGGCGTGCTTACCATTCTCCATCGCCTTGACAGCCATTGGCACGTGCCACTCCCACGGCGACGCGATGTACACCGCGTCGATGTCGTCGCGCTCCATAATCGCTTCCCAGCTATCCACGGCGCCCGCATAAATCTGCGGCGGGGCTTGTTCCAATTTAGTGGCGATATAGTCGGCAAGCTTTTGGGCACGCTCTGGATAGACATCACAAATGGCGACTAACTCGACAAATTCTAAGCGGGCGGCATCCAGTGCATGTGTGAAGCCGCGATGGCAGCCAATGACCGCAACTCGCACCTTCTCAAGCGGATTAGTTGTTAAGTCGTGTACGGGTTTGTGGCCTTGTGGCCGGGGACGCATCAATCCTGGTTCAGCAGAAAAAGCAAAGTTCATAGCGACAGCCCCTAACACATGTTAGATTCAACGGGCAGTTTATCCTTGAAGTTAATCGCAACGCGGCGTTGAAGACCTCAAAATTCGAGGGGTTACCCGCGCCACTCAGTTTGAGTCGCCACAATTGGGATAGTGGCGACAATCTCCGCCAAAAATCGCCACACTCTGAAGCCTTAGCTTTCCATGATTCTTTTGCTGCTCTTCGTGCTGGGAACTCTCATTGGCTCGTTCCTGAACGTGTGCATATATCGCTTGCCACGCCATGAGAGCGTGTCGTATCCGCCATCCCATTGCTTCAATTGCAACACGCGATTGCAGGCGCTCGATATGGTGCCGGTTTTGTCACAAGCCATTCTGGGCAGCAAATGCCGCTATTGCGGAGTGAAGTTTTCGTGGCGTTACGCGGGCATCGAGTTTTTGACTGGCGTTTTGTTCCTGTTGGCGGGCACGCAGTACGTGCAGCTTAGCGGCGGATTTGGGGCATCATTCGAGGGCGACCCGGCGAGGTTACTACGCGATCTGATTTTTATGGCGACTCTGGTCGTCATTTTCTGGGTCGATTACGACACGCGCCTCGTACAACTTGAAGCGACGCTGTTGCTGGGATTAAGCGCCGTCGCTTACAACGTGTGGCAAATCCACAATGACGGGTTGGCCTCGATTCAAACCGATGGAGGCATTTTCGCGAATTTGATTCCGGCGCCGCTGCCGGAATCGCTGTTGGCGGGCGTTATCGCGGCGACCTTTCTGTGGCTGCTGCGCGCATTGTTCTCGTGGATATACCAACGCGAGGCAATGGGCCTGGGCGACGTGTTCATTGTGGCGGCGATTGCCATGCACCTCGGTTGGCACGCGACGCTGGTTACCTTCTTCTTTCTGGCAGCCGTGTTGGGCGCTGTGATTGGCAGTTTGTTCCAGCTTCCACGCACAGTACGCGCTTACAAATGGAGCAAACGTCGGTCGCAAAAATATAATACCCCCAATATAGCGCGGGCGATGGCAAGACACTCGTTTCGCAAGAGCCTAATGCCCTTTGGGCCGATGCTGGCAATTGGCGCGGTAGCAGCTCTTCTTTACGGTCAACAACTCAACGACTACTATATTGGCCTGTATACACCGCCTCCAACGCCGGGTATTCCCCCCATCGCCGTGGGTATGACACCTCCGACTTTGGGAGGAAATTCAGCTTTTACGCCTAATGTTGTCACTCCGCCACAGTAGTTGCGTTTGTGTGGGTTCTCCTTCGCCGTTTTTGACGAGTCTTGTAGAAGTTAATGTCAATTAGAGCTATATGTGGGGCACACTAGTCGCTGTTCCTTATAGGATAAATTCTTCGTTTTGGAGTCAGCATGTCCCAGGTTCAAAAACCTGTATCAAGAGTGCGTCGCGCTTTCACATTAATAGAAATTCTCGTTGTCCTCGCCATCATCGCGCTGCTCTCGGCGTTGTTGTTTCCGGCGTTTAGCCGTGCACGTGAAAGTGCGCGCCAGACAACGTGCCAGACGAATCTTCAGCAGATTTACATGGCGACACAGCAATATTTCCAAGACGAACGACGCTATCCCGATTCGCTTGTTGACTTATTGCCCGGTGGAGCGAGATATGATGATGGAACGCCCACCGGGGCAACATTGCCCGAATCCGTCAACGGCTATTTGAAATCGGGAGCCGATGGCTTGCGTTGCCCGGATGACGACCTGGATAACACAATTCCTCGCTCGTCCTATGGCTCTTTGAACAAAAATGTCGTGGCTCCTGCAACGCCTGTAGTTGGGGCTTCGCCCGACCCACTGGCTGACGCGGGCAAATACACGTGGAACTACTGGGGCTATGACGCCGATGGTTTCGCTTATCCCGGCCCAATGGAAGCCGCGACAGGCACACCCAACGGTTCGCCTTTGCTGGTGAATCCGACTGACAGCAGCAACAATGCGCTCGCGTTCGACGCGCGCAAGAATAAGATTCGGTCATCTCTTTCCAACCGATTCGCACCAGCCTCTACCATCATCACTCATTGCGTTTGGCACCGTCTGCAAACTGCGAACGATTTGACCGCACCCGGCCAGTTGAATTATGGCGGCGATCCCCTGAATGTGCGCGACATCGTTCTGCATCTCGATGGTTCGACCAAATCTGTTGGGGTTGCCACATGGAAAGCCGATGTTACCGGCAACAAGTGGCAGACACAAACGCCCTGACAACCACTACTCTCTTCTGCGGGCTATGCCCGCGCCTTGACTCTTTCTCGCGGTTCCTTGCGTCTTACACGCAACCTATAATCGTTGAACATTCATCGGCGGCCTCGTGGCCCGATTTCGTTCCTCATGTTGGCATTCAAGAGCAGAACTCGTAACTCACCCGTCCAATTACGCTCTTTGGGGGTATCAATCGCACCTACGCGCGCGTTTTCGCTGCTCGAAGTTTCGATTGCACTCGCCATTTTTGTATTCGGTGCGCTCGCCGTAGTGCGAATTTTTCCCGGCGCGCTGAAAATCATCACCGCAGGAGGTGACCGTCAAAACGCCATCAGTTTGAACCGTGCTGCGCTCGTGCGCGTGGGCAGCGCGCCGCCTCTGGCCGTCTACGACACCCAGGACAACAAGATGTGGGATTGGCAGGACGGCGTCTCCGTTAACGGCGTATATGAACCACGCGCTGTTCTGGGTTCGGCACGACGCGGCTACTCGTTGCCGCGCTCAAACGAGGCGGATTTCGACCGCTCGGCACTGGGCAGTCTGCGCTGTATTATCGGCGAACCCGAAACTGTGGCACAACAAGAAAATGGTGATTTGTTCGTGCTAACTCAGTTCCCCATTTTCGGCGATGCGCTCGACCCAACTCAGGTGCGCGTCTGGAAGCGCGAAGCTCTCGAAGGAGTCGAAATTGATGCGGCGGGTCTGCTCAACTTCGACAACGCTCGTTACGCTTCAAGCGGCGACCCGTTCGTTCCACCTACGGGCGCCATCTACTACGTGACCTTCCGCTACCACGACAACAGCGCGTCGTGGGCAGTGAAGGATGTTCCGGTTTCCTCGACAACCAACACAGTGGTCGTGCCTGATGTCGCACCTGCCGACACCGGACAGCGTGTGATACCAGGCAATGTCACCACGACTTGCGCGTGGCCCGTCGAGGCGCCCATCAACGCCGACGACGAAGGCAACAACAAGCGCGGATTGGTGAACCTGAGCAGCACAGGCGTTGCAGCGGGTGACACGATATACGTCGACTATCAGGCCGACTGGGGCTGGATTTTACAGGCGGGCGTGCCCGATGCTGTGCCCGAACAGAAACCAACCGGAGCCACTCGCCCCCGTCAAATCGCGCTGGGCGCTCCTTATATAGAAGACCGCGCCACCAACTCGATTTATACGCTGTGCCAGACACGCAAGAATGGCAAGCCCAATTTGGTGGAAGCGAGCTGGGGCGAGAACCAAAACCTGACCGGAAGCCAGAAGCTGTACACGCCCACCAACTCGGATTTGCGTGCAGGTCGCGTGACGTTCGAAACAGGCAATTTGACAGCAGGGGAAACCTTCGCTGGAGCGCGTGTGGCATTTCGCACTCGCGATGGCTGGGCACAGCAGCTTTCTGTTGCCGCTGCCGCTTACAAACCTTTCGGTTGCGGCCCCTCGACGCCTTCCTATTTGGAAGCGGGCGAACCCTGGCGCGACTATGTGCTCGATGCCAACAACGGCATCCTGTATTTCCACGCCTCCGAGGCGGGAAAGAGTGTGTTGGTTACCTATTCCTATAACGACGGCACGACACCAACCACTTTGCGCGACCAATTGGTGACCATCGACGATAGCCCGTTGCAACCAGCAGGATTACCCGCGACATTTGCGCCTTCGGGTTATGTGTCGCAGTTGCAGTTGACGGATGCCAATGGCGATGCACTGGCGCCGAACACTCTGGTTTCGATTGAGAGCGTGCGCGGTGCTTCGGTGGCAGTTCGCACCGCCTGGTTGGATGGTTCGCGCTACACACAATCGTTCTTGACTTCGATTCGCCCTGCGGCTGGCTCGGAGGCAACTCCATGAACCGCAAAAGCGCCTTCACCATGATCGAGATGATGATAGTATTGGCGGTTGTCGCCTTGCTATCGGCCATCTCGCTGGGCGTCATTTCGTCTTTGCGCGAAGGCAGCAAGCGCGGCACGTGCCAGACCAATCTCAACCAGATTTACGGCGCGGCGCGGCTTTATGCGCAGGATTTCGATGGCAAGTTCCCCTATCTGAATCCGACTGGTGGGCCGACTTCGGCGCAAACGCCAGCGGGCGGACTGGGATTGTGGGCGCTTTACGCTTACCCACCTCACAACAACGACACGCTCAAAGACGCCAACTGCGACAGCATCGCGAACGATTTGCCAGCCAGTCGCAACGACCCGTTGAAGGATTCGCCGATTGCAGCTTACTTGAAGGCACCACGCGCTCTGCACTGCCCTAGCGACGACTACATTCATGATGTCTCGTATTCGACAGGTGCGGCAGCCTGTTCGACAAGCCCGATGAGTAGTTCGGCCCTCGATTTCGACCCCGGCGATGGCATTCGACGCTTGAATCCGTATTACTTGAGCTACCAGGTGCTTGACGACGCTCCCGCCGTACCAACGTACTCATCGTTTCGCGGCGCCGGCACCAAGCGTCAACTGCGTTTTTACGATGCAAGCTTTGCCACTCCTGAGCGAGTGGCACCTGACCAGACCGTCGTGACGTGGTGCCGCTTCCATAGGCATCTGAATAGCGATGGTACAACCAAAGTCGGCGACAACTCGCGCGACAACGTGCTATTTTTGGACGGAAGCGTGCAAAGTGTTTTGGTGTCGCAACCCGTCACCGATACGGCGAGCGCGACAAAGACGTGCGATGGCTGGAAGCGCGTGCCGCTTTCGGAAGCAGATAAAGTCCCAGTAGATATTGCTTCGGCTTGCAACTAAGAGAAACCATGAACAAGAACTCGACAATTCGCTCTTCGCGCCGCGCGTTCACGCTCGTGGAAATGCTGGTTGCCATCGCCATCTTCTCGTTGCTGCTGACCATCGTGCTGGTGCCGCTACGCGCCGGATTGGATTCGTTTCACATCGGCAAAGCCCGCTCCGATACCCAGAGCGCTTCTCAGTCGTCGCTCGACCAGATCGAGCGCGATTTACGTCGCGCGGTTTTCGTGTTTCCCAACACCCAACAGGAAGGGTTGACGGATGGCGCACCTTTCACCGCCAACGGTGGGCAACCCTACGTGAAATCGACGGACGCCACCGACATTGAAACACCTCAGAAAGGCGTCTGCGACAAACCAGCCAGCGCCATGACGTGGAATGACACGGCTCGCATCGACATGATTTTGGCGAAGCGCGACGCACAGGGCCGCATCATGACGCCAGTACGCGCGGGCGATACCGTCGTCAGCTACTATGCTCGCCGCCAGAATTTGAAGGCACCTTATGACCCGGTAGAAAATCCGGTGGTACTTTTCCGCGCACAATATCCGTTTCGCGGCACGATGCAAACGCCAGTGACACCAACAGGAGCGCAAAACGCCGATACCTCGAATGCGCGTTTCCCGTCCTCTTGTACAACGGCTGCCGTCCAAAACCGCAACGCCCTGTGGGTCGAACATAATGCGCTCGGCGAATCGGATTTGGAGCCGCTTTGCACAGATACAACCGATACAAACATCGCGGGTTCGCACACCGTCGCCATTCCTCGCGGTGTGGGACTGGTGGCTTCGCAAGCATACCGCGCCAGTGCGACTCCGGCCTTCGATCCGAAAACGGAAGCGCCACTGCAACCTGATTCGTCATTTGATTTGAAGGACACCAACGGTGACGGCAAAATTGACAACGTGACCATCGCCCTTGCCCTGGAAACCTTCGACACCAATCAAGGCGTCAACATCAACGCCAATAACCAACCGACTGGTCAAATCGTGCGCGGACGCCGCGTGGTCGAGTTGCCCAACATCCGGTAGAACACCCCTACCCGCACTCGTTATTTTTTGATTTCGCAATATCCATGAACCGCTTCGACCTTAGCCGTCCAGCCGATGCGCTCCCTAACCGGGCAGCGCGTCGTTTCGCATTTTTCACGGCGCGGCGCACCTCTCGTCGCCAGCGTCGGGGACAGGCGCTTATTTTGGCCGTGTTGGTGATGTTGATGATCGCGCTCGTGTCCGCTGGGTTCCTCGTTGTGGTGTCGGGCAACATGAACTATACAGCGCGCGTGGGCGATAAATCGCGGGCGGTTGAAGCCGCCCGTTCGGGATTGCGCTTCGTTAACGAGCAATTGACCTACTCGCGATTGGGCGAAAACTGGCGCCCCGGTTTCAAAACCACAGGCAACGCCGCCCAAGACAAAATTCTTCTGGGTGAAGGCGAAAGCCTCGTACCGCAAGCAGGCGCGCTTTCGTACAACCTGTATTACACCTCCGTCGATAGGGCTAATGGTTGGGCGGGCACGTTCGCCAAGTTTCCAGACCCACTGGCGCCGCGCAACGACGCGCCGCAGTATCTGGCGCGCGTGCAACGCATCCCAGGTGAATTGGATGCGGGTGACCCCGATGCGACCGACCCGACCAAACAGGGCGCGCTTAAAATCACGGTTATCGGCCTTTCGCCCGATGATCCAGCAGCATTTCACAAGAGCATCGCCTATAAGGGCGGGCAGAACGCGCCGACCGGACGCTATATGCGTACCGTAACCAACTGGGACTTCAAGAACAAGACCGTGCCCAGTGGTAGCGCCAACTACGATAACGCGACTCAAATTCTGACGCTGACCAATTTGAAGGGCGCACTGCCAGCAGTGCCGTTCACCCTAATGATTGGCGATGCGGGCAGCACCGATTTGCGCAGCGCCGTCGTTGATTCGATTCCGGCGGCGGGACAACTGCATCTGGCGAACGAGCCGTTCGGCAAAGCGCTGACGGGCGTGCGCGTCGAGTTGGCGGGCCAGTTGGGCGCCGCATTGCCCTTAGGCATTACGGGAACCGATTCGGCGATTGACTACAACCTGGATGGCACCATCGCGGCGGACGAGAATACCAAACTCGATGTGAGTGCCAGCACGAACGCTGGAAGCGTGCGCGTCAACGGCGGTCTGGAACTAACTGGCGGTGTCTCACTTCCCGCATTGGATGCGACAGCGGGAACGACGGTGCGCGTTTCGGGATTGATGGTGCAAAACGCGCCCACGACCATATCGAAAGCCACGGTTTCGACGAGTGCAGCTCCAGCAACGCCAATTGATTTGGCGACTGGCTCGAACGCGCCTGGTTTCCCCGGCGCGGGACTAACCACCGATTTAGTCGCTGATGGAGCGGACCGACTGCAAAACAATCCTGCGGGCGATAGAAGCATAACGGCGTTTACACCGCCCGATTTTGCTTCGGGTGCGGGCGTGCTTCGCTATCGCGAGATGACGCGCGATTCAAAATCGACCGTCACTGCCCAGCCCGACGCAGCCAACTATGGCTTCGGCGAGGGGCTTTACATCAACAACCCCTCGGATCGTGAGCGGATTTACGATACCACCACAACCAAACTGCGCGACATGACGCAGCCCGAACTGGTTCAGATGTGGCTATCGCGTCAGGCAGACGGCACGGACGACACCAGCACGAAATTCAACCGCACTGGAACACCCGCCGCAGCGACGGCAACCGATGCCTCGCTCGAAGAGGCGCATTTGCGCGGTTGGGTTGGGCCGGACGAGTTCCATGCTCGCGGCGCACTCATCGAAATCTTCAATGATGTGAACGACGGCAACGCGCCCAAAATCGCGGTCACGCTCGATTCGCGCGCCGATAACTCGACGGCGGCTCCCAACAACTCGCTGGGCGCTGTGCCTGCCAAAGCCTGGAAGGATGCGACCGGAGCAGTACAAACGGGCGTTTATCGGCGTGTATTCGCGTGGCCCACGAATGGCGTCATCTTCGCCGAGGGCAACGTGCGCGTGCGTGGTGAAGCCACGAACGTCCCACGTTCGCTGACCATCGTGTCACAGAACAACGTTTACGTTGACGGCTCGGTTGGAGTAACGGGTGTTGCTCCCAAGACGCCAAAGGTGTTGCTGCTGGCTCGTAAGAACGTGGTCGCCAACCCAACAGCGGCAATTTATCGTCCCGACGCGCAGACGACGGCGGCTAACGATGTCACCCTGACCGCTGGAACAACGGCTACCCTACCCGTCGCCGATGGCAGCGATTTCAAGGTCGGCGATGTCATCGAAACCGCTGTGTCGACAATCCCAGCGACTCCGACAACAGTCGCCGTAGTTCAGAACCTGAGCGGCAACACGCTTTCGGTGACGCCTATCACAACTGGTACTATCAACAATGGCGACATCGTGCGCTCACGCCCCGATACCGTCGTGAACGGGCGCTCAGTCATTACTTCGGGCATTGATTCGATTCAGCGCCGCTTGCAAGTTTCACCGGGGGCCGATGTCGCTAATTTGCGACTGACCTTCGATCACAGCGCCAGTCAGGTAAAGGTGCTGACGATTGGAACGGAGGCAGACCCAGGCTCCAATCATTCGGCAGACCCTATCTACTGGACGAACAAGCGGGCGGTCGATGCTTCGGGCAATATCATCGCGGGCGAGAAAGTCGCGCGTGGCCAGTTCACCTCGCCCACGACAGGCACCGACCAGTTCGCAGCCACCATCCCTTCGGACAACGCGGGAGCCAACGCCAACACAATAGCGACGATGGTAACAGCCATCAATGGCCTCGCACCTCACGAGGACAACGCGGCCAACATTAACTGGAGCTACACAGCTAATGCAGTCGCGGCCTATAACGGAGTTCCATTCCACTATCTGGCAGCACTGCGCAATCGCCAGACGTTTGGCGCCCCAGCCACACCCGCCACAGCGCGTAACGTTGACATCAAAGACACGCCTTACGACATGGTGTTGGCGACTTCGGTAACGCCATCGTGGAACGGCGCGGGCATCGCATTAGCCGGATTCGAGACGGCAGCCGATGCCGCTCACACATCGTACACCTTCGGCTTTTGCCCCGACTTCACCGATCCGGCGACAGTCGCAGGCACAGCCGAGGATGGCCTGACCAGCGACGAGAGCTTTTACCAGCCCGACGCGCGCCAAACCACGCTCGATTCGCGCTCGGTTCCTGGCGTGACGGCTGGAACAAACGCCCTGACACTGCGCCAGAGCGCTGGCTTGACCGGAATCTCAGGGGCAGCGACATTGCCGGAGTACCGCATGGGGCACCTGAAAATGGAGCGCATGGATACCGCCAGCAAAGATGTGGCACCGGGCTACACGATGAACATCAACGCCTTCGTCTATGCACAGACAGGCAGTTGGTTCGTCATTCCCAACGCGCGTTTCGACAAATCGCAGTTCCAGGATGCAACCGGCAACTCGATTTTCGACACGGTGGGCAACAAGGATTTGAACCGCAACGGCGTAGACGATGCGGGCGAAGCCGAAGCCATGCTTCGCTACGCACGCGCCAACTACCGCGTCAACTTCGTGGGCGCCATCACCGAGAACCAAACCCCGTTGGTTAACCCAGCAGGCACCTTCCCAGGTGCCGTGCAAGCATGGTCGAATGACTGGGCTTCCTATAACGAAAACAGCGGCACAATCACCAATCCAGTCGCGGGCGTGAACTACACCTTCGACCCATCGTACCAGAACGGCTCACTGTTCGGCGACGAAGGCTTCGTCATGCCGCAAAGCAACGAACTAACATATGTGGACTAAAGTTTCTAGTTGTTAGTGGTTAGTTTTTAGTTGCCGCTTCGCGGTCAAGAATTCGATATAGAAAAGGCTCGCCTGTTATGGACGAGCCTTTTCCAATTTGTGAGCGAAGTAGGAACTAGCCACTAGAAATTTCCTTTCAGCCACTGCTCTACCTCGCGGTTCCATTCGGAGGGTTGTTCGAGGCTGGAGAGGTGTCCCGCGTCTTCGATGATGACGTGTTTGGCGCTGGGGATTTGAGCAGCCATTTGGGCCATGATGTCTGCAGGAGCGGGAATATCGTGGCGCCCGCCGATAACCAGAGTGGGGACTTGGATAGAGGAAAGAATCGGCGTCGAGTCGCGGCGGTCGCGTAGAGATTGCACGAGGTCGGCGGCGTGGTCGCCTGAAAGAGATTTAGCGAAACCCAGCACTTGTTCCACGACTTCAGGTTTAGATTGACGAGTAGTTTCACCGAGCAGTTTGGGGAGCATTTTTTCGGCGACAGCAGGGCCATCACTTTGGCGCGCGAAGGCGATCATCTCGTCGCGGACTTTACGTCCTTCGTCGGTGTCGGGGTCGGCGCGGGTGTCGCATAGAATGAGGCCACGTAAACGCTGCGGGAACTGACGGGCAAATTCGAGACTGGCATAACCACCCATCGAACACCCTCCGACAATCGCCGTTTCAATCGACAGCGAATCTAAAAGAGCAGCGAGGTCGCGGGCCATCTGCGCGATAGAGGGAATATCGGAAAATGGTGAGGTGTCGCCAACTCCGCGCGTATCAGGGGCAATGACATGGAAGTGCGACGAGAAAAGTTTCAATTGCGCGCTCCACATCGCGTGCGACAGGGGGAAGGCGTGTAAAAGCACCAAAGCGGGCGCAGTGGAGTCGCCGCTGCGGTCGAGCGATATTTGAAAGTCGCTGGAAATGCGTTGAATCATGGCGCCGCCCCCATGTGCAAATCACGCGACGCTTTTAGGAGATCAGTCTCTCTTTCTCAAGCGGTCGGCAAGGGTGGTGCGCGTTTGTCCCGATAACAACGAAGAGCGAATCGCCAGACGGTCGCTGACTTCGTCGCGGCGTTCGGTACTCTGGTTCCATACGTAAGCCTCGACGGGGTCGCGGCGCCCTTTGATCTCGACACGCACAGGCTCAAGGGTGCGAATCATGGTATGCGGGATATGGCGCATGGTTTCTTCGCTCATCATAACGGCTTGAGGGGGCGCACTTGATTGCATACGCTGGGCAAAGTTGACCGCTTCGCCGAGGACGGTTCGCTGGCGATATTCGGAAACACCAAGGTTCGCGAGGGTGACTTCGCCCGTATTGAGGCCAACGCGCACTTGAATAGGCAAAATAAATTCGCCGCCGACGCGCACGGTACGTGATTCCAGCACCATCTTTTTGGAAGCCTGAAATGCCTCGACTGGTTCGGGGAAGTAGGCCAACATAGCGTCGCCGATGAATTTGTCGATGGTGCCACCATGAGCGCGCACGATATTGAAGAGGCGGGCGAAGTGGTCGTTGAGCAATGAAGCGATGTCGGGCGGACTGAGGCGCGAGGACATCTTGGTGAAGCCGACCAAGTCACAAAAGCAGATGGTGAGCCGTTCACGTTCGAGGTCGGCCACATTCTCGTGCCCACCACGCATAGCGTTTTGAACTTCGTGCCAGGTTTGGCCACCGACGTAACCGCGCACCATCGCTTCGAGCTTTTCGGATTCCTCGCGCGAAAGTTCGAGATCGACGCGAACACGAGCCAGTTCATCGGCGCGGGCACGGGCACTGAGGCGTTGTGTTTCGAGTTCTTCTAACAGACAGCGATTGAGGCGAGAAATCCAAGAATTTTGAAGTTCGTGATCGACCCAGCGATTGGGCAAAGCGGGCAATTTCAACAGCGCGGCCAGACGGCCCGATGCTATCTCGATGGCGTCGGAGCGCACCGAGAGAAAACCTTCATAGTAGCGGGTTTCCAGTGGGTTGGAGGGGTCGAGATAACCACCTTCACGAGTCAGAAATGCAACGCCAAACGATTGAGCATCAATGACGACGCCGCGCTCCAATTCGAACGGGGAGCCATTGGGCACGGCCACAGGAACAACCCCGGCCATATTCCAGTTGATGTCGGGAGCGCCAAAAACCCACACGTCAGCGACGCGAGATAGGCCCTCAAATAGCTCAGATTCGCGTAGGGCTTCACTCCAGGTGCCCCACAGCGAGAAGATACGAGCACGTTCTCCGGTGCGGGTGGCGCATAACAGCGCCATACTTTGAGCTTCACGCCGCAGTATATCCACGGTTTCCGTCAAAAAAAGGTTGAGTCCACCATCGTCGCCCCATAGATGTGCTTCATCTTGTGCGACTGCCAACGCAATATCATACAGGCCAAACTGGCTTAATGACATGTGCGGGTCTTTGGGGTACGAAGCACTCATTTTTGAGGAGAAGCCGGGGAGCGGCGAGAATTAAATTCTATAATGCATCAAAATCGCCCAAATTTGAGCGATGCAGAGCAACCAAAATAGTGTTCCATGATTCAAGTCACCTTTCCTGATGGAAATTCTCGCGAATTTGAAAACGGCGTAACTCCACTGCAAGTGGCCCAAAGCATTGGGTCACGCCTTGGCAATGCGGTTCTCGCTGCCGAAGTCGATGGCCAAATGTGGGATTTGACCCGTCCCCTCGAAGGCGATACCTCACTGCGTCTATTCACATGGAACGATCCGCAAGGTCGTGAAGTTTATCGGCATTCATCGACACACTTAATGGCGCAAGCCGTAAAAGCCCTCTTTCCTGAGGCAAAATTAACAATCGGCCCGGCATTAGAAGATCGCTTTTATTACGACATCGAATTAAAGGGTCTCGGCGAATCGGATTTCGAGGCAATCGAAGCCAAAATGCATGAGCTTGCCAAGGCGGACTATACCATCGAACGCGAGGAACTCACTCGCGAGCAAGCGAAAGAATTATTCGCCGACGATGTCTACAAATTGGAAGTGCTGGGCGACATTCCCGAAGGCGCACCGATCACCATCTACCGTCAGGGCGATTGGTTCGATTTGTGCCGTGGGCCGCACTTGCCCTCGACCGGAAAAATCAAAGCCTTCAAGCTGTTGTCGGTAGCAGGCTCCTTCTGGAAGGGCGACGCGAACAACGCGCAACTGGCGCGCTTGTATGGCACTTCGTACCCATCACAGAAAGAGTTGGATGAGCACATGAAGCGCCTTGAAGAGGCACGTGCGCGCGACCATCGCAAATTGGGCCGCGAGTTGGGCTTGTTCACCATGTCGACCGAGGTCGGTGCGGGACTGCCACTATGGACTCCCAAAGGCACCACCCTGCGCTTCGCGCTCGAATCGTTCATTCGCGGCGAATTGGTGAAGCGCGGCTACCAAATGGTCATCACCCCGCACATCGCCTCGACTGCCCTGTTCATAAAGTCGGGCCACATGGAGGCTTATAAAGACTCGATGTTCCCAGTGATGCGCTCGGAAGATGGCGATGAGTTCGTACTTAAGCCCGTCAACTGCCCGTTCCACATCACGCTATACGCCTCGTCGCCACGCTCCTACCGCGAGTTGCCACTGCGTTTGGCAGAATTTGGCACCGTGTACCGTTGGGAGCTTTCCGGCGAAGTGGGCGGTTTGACCCGCGTTCGCGGCTTCACACAGGACGACGCACACATCTTCTTGCGCGCCGACCAGTTGGTCGAAGAGTTCAAGCAGCAGGTCGAACTGGTGCTACTGGTACTGGGTCGTCTGGGACTCACCTACACAGCGCGCGTGGGCTTGCGCTCGTCTGAAGGCAGCAAATATGTAGGCTCGGAAGAGGCATGGACAGAAAGCCAGAACGCTTTGCTGGAAGCAGTGCGCGAACTGGGAATGGAACACACCGTGGCAGAAGGCGAAGCGGCTATCTACGGCCCAAAACTCGACTTCATCGTCAGCGATGCCATCGGGCGCCAGTGGCAGCTCGGAACAGTTCAGGTCGACTATGTGCTACCCGAACGCTTCGGTCTGGAATACACCGGGCAAGACGGCAAAAAGCATCGTCCGGTGATGATTCACCGCGCGCCGTTCGGCTCGCTGGAGCGCTTCATCGGCGTTCTCATCGAACATTTCGCGGGCGCCTTCCCGCTGTGGCTGGCACCGACTCAAATCCAGATTTTGCCGATTGCCGACCGCCACAAGGATTGGGCAGCCGAAGTCGCGAAGCGCTTGCTGGCCGAAGGCTTCCGCGTCGAAGTGAACAACGACAACGAGAAAGTCGGCGCCAAAATCGCTGTCGCCGAAACCCAGAAAATTCCTTACATGGCCGTCATCGGCGATAAGGAAGTCGAGGCCGGAAGCGTGGCGCTACGCGCTCGCGGACGCCGCGATCTAGGAGCTATTGCACTCGATGCGCTCGTCGCCCAATTAAAAGAGGAAGCGGCGGCGTAGAAATTGCGTCTAGATAAGAGTGTGAAGCAACCGTATTTTAAGATTGAGATAATTTTTGCTTCACACTCCAACTTTTATACATGATAGGGCATACTCTGTTTGTGATTAATTTCGAGGTGGTGCTTTTATAGCACTCCGTCCGCGCGGCAATCGTCGCCCCGACAATCGGCGGGAATTCCCGATGATCAACGAGCGCATCCGTGTTCCCCAGGTGCGCGTAGTCGATCAAGACAATAACCAGATTGGCATCATGCCCACACGCGAAGCGGTGGATATGGCGCGTGACAAGGGTCTCGACTTGGTTTTGGTTGCTGCACAAGCTCAACCGCCGGTTTGCCGCATCATCTCCTACGGTAAGTGGAAGTACGAGCAGTCGAAGAAAGAAACCAAGCCCAAAGGCAAAGAACTCAAGATGGTGCGTCTCCACCCACGCACCGGGCCGCACGACCGTGATATTCTCGTGCGTCACTCCGAGCGATTTTTGCGCGAAGGGCATAAAGTCCGTGTGCTGTGCCAGTTCAAGGGCCGCGAAAACGCTTATCCCGAACTGGGCAAAGCTCAAATGGACGCCATCGCCGATGCGCTCAAAGAAGTTGGCTCCGTTGAAGGCACTGTCAACAAACAGGGCCGCGACATGACGATGATGTTGGTGCCCAAGCCTGGCGTTAAGCCATTGCCCAAAGGCAACAACAAAAACGAGAAAGCCAACACCGAAGAGGAAGCGAAATTCGCTGCTCTCCAAGCTCAATTGGCCGAAGAAGCTGGCGATCAACCCACCGATTCTGCCGAAGATGCTGGCGACACCGATTCGGATGTCGAAGAATCTGAGGTCGAAACGGAAGAGGTCGAAACCGACGAAGAAGAATCGGCGGACAAGACAGCATAAAATCGACCTAAAACAAAAGCCGCGATACCTCAGGTATCGCGGCTTTTGTTTTAATAGGTCGCCCCGTTTAAGGCACCGTTACCGTTGTAGTGGCCAGGGTCTTAACCTCGCCGAGACTAACTTGTTGCTGGAAGGTGATATTGATGGTATCGCCCTTGTTGGCCTTCAGGGGTTCTAGCGGCACAGAGATAGGTTTATTGGCGGCTGCGTTGCCCGACCACAGAATAATCCCCTCGCCCTCACGTCCCTGCACCTGACCCATAACACGAGCATTGGCAACAGGCTCCTTCACAGCGACCGACAGAGTCCCCTTTTCGACGACGGGCACACTGCTGGCGTTGGCATTCGCCGAAGCGATAGGATCGGTACCAGCGTTGGCATTCGCGTCGGCCATATCTCTGTTCTCATTAGTCCGCATCTTGGCATTGGCATTCCCCCCACCGCCAGCACCACGACGCATCATCATCGGGCTTCTGGGCGGTGGCTTTGCCCCGGTCGACTCAGTCGGAGCTTTTTCCTGTGCGCCTGGTTTAGGCGCCGCAGGCGCAATCGGTGCGGGGGGAGCCATAGCCGCAGGAGGCGCGCCGTCCTGAGGAGTGACCGGAGCGTTGGGGCGAGCCATGAAAAGATTGGCCCTTGGAGCAGCGGCATCGGCGCCATCGCGCAACGATTTGCTCGGCACGAAACGCACAACCAATCCTAATGCCGGCCCCGAAGGCGCCACCAAATCAGGAGCTAAACGCGGCTCAACGGGTTCAACAGAACGCGCTCGAATATCATTAGCTGATTCGGACGCCGCAGTAGCCTCGCTAACTGGTGTAGAGGATGCGACAACAGGAGGCTGAGACTTAGGAGCCGACAACACAGGCTGTGGCTGTCCTGCGCCGCCGCCGCGTGGCGCGGTGTTATTGCTTTTCGGACTCGCGTCGCCGCTATCTTGTCTAGTCGGACGTGCATCCGAATCAGAAGAGGATGGGCGCGAGGGCATGGCATCTTCTGGATGCGAGCCGACTTGGGGCAAAGGTGGTAGCGCAACCACTCCTGAAGGCTGTTGCTGTCTGGCAACATCGGGGGGAGCGACGGCGCCTTTGGGCTTCGCCGGGGCCGGAACCACTTTTCTTGCTTGCGGACGAGTCGGACCTTTCTTAGCCATCATCGTTCCAGGCGAACCTGTTGTGCTATCGAAAGAATCTTCAGCAGGGGCAGCATTGGTGGTAACCAACGGCTTTCGGGCGCTACTTTCTAGAAAGGGACGCGCCACGACGAATAGCAGCACTGCCGACAACAGCATTCCGCCCGTCCACGCGAAGCCTTTCAAGGGTTTCCACGGAGCGGGCACGTAGGCTGGGGCTGCGCTTTCGCGCTCCAACGCACGACGCACATTGGCCCGGAGCGCAGGCGGCACGGCGACCGAAGCCATTTCCGGGTCGGGCAACATAAGCGACAGGCGCATATTGAGATGAGCGCGGAGTTCGCCTTCGCACTCGGCGCAGTCGCTCAACGTTTCGGTGAGGGCTTGTTGCGCCTGTAGGCGGGCATCAGCAGACGACAGCGCTCCACTCCGTAGACCGGGGCGCAATTCGTCGAGCTGCTCATCAAGCCGCTCCTGGCACTGGGAACAATTCATCAAATTTCTAATCCTGCCGACTTCATCCGAGTTCAAAAAGTTCCTTCTGGTCGCCTAAAGCTTCTCTCAGGGCTGCACGTGCTCGATTGAGGCGACTTTTGAGGGTGCCCATCGGCAATTCCAAGAGCGCACAACACTCTTCATAAGAACGTCCTTCGAGGTCGAAAAGCACCAAAACGGCGCGATGAGAATCGGAAAGTTTGCAAAGCGCCACACGCACTGCTTGACGCCGTTCGTGTTCAAGCGCTGTTTGCGAAGGCGAAGGAGCATCGGATGGCAAGTCGAAATCGCCCTCTTCATCCTCTTTTACCATCGTGGAAAACGGACGGGGCGCTTTTTGGCGGCGTTTGGCAGCATCGCGCACCACGTTGATGGCGATGCGATGCAGCCATGTGGCGAAAGAGCTATCGCCACGAAAGCTTTTGAGATGGCGAAACGCACGAATGAAGGTGTCTTGAGCCGCGTCCTGTGCCTCGTCGCGGTCTTGCAGCGACCACAGGCAAAAGCGAAAAACACGCTCCTGGTGAAGTTCGACCAAGCGATCAAAAGCATCGAGGTCGCCACGACGAGCCGCATCCACATCGCGGTCATCACTGTGCGGCGGCGCCATCGGCAAGGAGAAGAACAAGAAGAACACGAATCGCGCTTAGTGTGTCAGTTTCTCCCGGCCTGAGGTCGTAAGACGCTAAGGGGCGTCTCTCTACTGTCGATAATTGGAACAATTATTCCACACAATTTCATAATTACTTTTTATCTTTCAGCGAGTAATGCCAACGGGTTAAGCCGTTGGCATCGAGGTCATTCTACATCCAGCCAATCGCGCGCCACACAGTGCTATTTCCAGTTTTTAGACCGAATGCAAAGCGGGCCAGTCCAGCTCAACTCCATCGGCTTCGAGTTCGCGCTGGAAGGCTTTCAGCTTTTCAGGAGTGTTACGAACCGCGCGCGGACTTTGTCCAGTAGTCAGGCAGTGAGCTGCCAATGCGCCCGCCGCTTCGCCGATATTCCACTCGACGGGATGCAGACGATAGCAACCGTTGGTAATGTGAGTGACACCCAAATTTTTGCAAGCTGGCAACACATTTTCGGCACGAACCGGGATGAGCGAACCGAGCGCGATCTGGAAAGGCTGCGAACCAACATCAATATAGTTGTCGCCATCTTCGCCAGTGCCACTGGCACCGGTTGAGGGATGCAAGTCGATGCGATAGCAGCCGACACCCACCGAATCGACGAACTTCTCGCTGCCATTGGGACGCAAATCGGAGGCGACATGCTGTTCGGCGATGGTGAACTCGGCGCGGATGCGACGACTTTCGCGAATATAAGGCGCTTGAGCGAGGCCATCTTTGGTCCCCGTCACATCGCCGCGCAGTCGCAGTTCGGGATACCCACTGCCCTGCCCGTCGTGGCGAGGAGCCTCGGTCTGCATCCAGTAGAAGAACGACAGCGACAGTTCACGGGCGCCTTGCAGGTGCTTCTGCTTTTCTGCTTCGGAAACGCCGACGATGGGGCCAAGCCAGTAGTCGATTTGTGGCCAGTTCACCAGCGAAATCGGCGCGGCAAAGCCGGCCTCGAAGTGCGAGGGCTGCAAAATCTGGCGGAAACGGAACAACGCCTCCCAGTAGTCGTGGCCTTCGATGGGGAATAGCGAACGGGTTCGCGTTTCGAGAGTGACTGGATGAGTTTGTACCCACGAAAGATTTTTGTCGGGCCAGAAGGGGGCTTTGTAACCATTCCAAAAGTCGTAGCTGGCGGGCTTGTCGATGGTGTGGTCTTCGCCCTCGTGAAACGACATCGGGAAACAGAACGAAACCGACTGCTGATTAAGTGGTTGCGCCTCGGTGGGTGCGTGTGGCTCATCGTGTTCCGACTGGGCTTCGGCTCCAATCACCGATTCGATATTCGCCAATTCAAGCAAGTCGCCCAATTCGGTGGCGTCCAAAAAGTAAGGCGCCACAATTTCGATATGCTCGCCATCGCGCGAATCCTGAACCACGACGCGGGTAAGGCTATCGCCATCGCTATCGGCCTTAATGGGTCGGGCGTTTAATAGCACTGCAAGGCGACCAGTCGCGAAGTAGGGTTGCAAGTAGGCTTGCATCACCAAATGCGAGATACGTGGCTCGTGGCAAAGGCGCGAAACCCAACCGCCGCCGGGGTTGAGGTTCTCGCCCAGCGTCCGCGATTCCGCTGTCAGCGGATAGTAATCGAGGTAAAAACGGCGCACATCGGCGCGGAATTTTCGGTAAGAGCGCGTCGCGCCGAAACGTTCGATCCAGGGGTGTTCGTCGGGGGGAACGGCTTGTGAAGTGAATTGTCCGCCCAGCCAATCGAACTCTTCGGTGATTACGACTGTTTTACCGCGACGAAGTGCGGCCAAAGCGGCGGCAACGCCCCCAGTCCCTCCGCCGATGATGGCTATATCTGCTCGATATGTTCGCATGAGGCGCCCAGTTTGGCGATTCTTTCGGTTATAGGAGTAGGTTGATTCGAGAAAATGAGTCAAGGTGTCCCTTACAGCACGACGGAGATGAAGACGCCAAACTATCAGCGTGAAAATTTTAGGGCTAACCGGAGATATTGCATCTGGCAAATCGACGGTGGCGCATTTGCTTGAAGCGCGCGGAGCGCGGCATCTGGACGCCGATTTGGGCGTGCGCGAACTTTACGCTCAACCCGATTTCGCGGCACGCATTGGAGAACACTTTGGCGACGTGCTGGATGTACATGGCGGAGTTGACCGCATAAAATTAGGGGCGCAGGTATTTGGCAATACGCGCAAAATGGCGGAGTTGGAGGCCATCGTTCACCCCGAAGTCGCCCGTCTGCGCGAACAACAACTCGAAACTCTCCGACAGGAAGGCACAGAAGCGGTCGTTATCGAGGCCGTGAAGTTGTTGGAAAGCGGTCAGGCCAGCAATTGTGACGAGATATGGTGCGTGGTGGCATGGCAACCGCTTCAAATAGAACGCATGATGGCACGGCGCGGTTTATCGCGCGATGAAGCCAAAGCTCGCCTTGAGGCCCAACCCTCTCCCGAAGCCAAACTCATGCTGGCGGGGCCGGTGCCACTGATCTTTTTGCCCAATAATGATACGCGCGAAGACCTAGAAGTGCGCGTAGATGCCGAATGGCAACGATTTCTCGCTTCTTGAGTTCGTTTCACCCTTAGACTGAGCCACGCTACATGAAATTTGCGCCCGATTCCAAAACAAGTCCTTCAACCCCGGCATTTGTATCGAATGAAAATGGTTCGGCTTCCGATGATGTCAAGATGGATGCCACCGAACTTGCACGTCGCTTGAACTTGCTCGTGGAGAATGTCGAACACGTCATTCTTGGCAAGCGAGAGTTGGTGGAAGCGTGCCTCATCGGATTGTTGGCGGGCGGCCACGTTTTATTAGAAGACGTGCCAGGCGTGGGCAAAACCATGTTGGCGCGCGCACTGGCACGCACGCTGGGCGTATCGAACAAGCGCATTCAGTTCACCCCCGATTTGTTGCCGTCCGATATTACCGGGACGATGATTTACGACCCGAACGAATCGCGCTTCCATTTTCGCGAAGGGCCGATTTTCGCTCACGTCGTTCTGGCCGACGAAATCAACCGTTCCAGCCCGAAAACACAATCGGCATTGTTGGAATGTATGGAAGAAGGCCAGGTGACGGTCGATTTGCAATCGCGCCCGCTTCCCGACCCGTTTTTCGTCATCGCCACCCAAAACCCAATGGACTCGGAGGGGGTTTATCCCCTGCCCGATTCGCAGCTCGACCGATTCGCGCTACGCCTAAGCGTGGGCTACCCTCATCCCGACGCCGAGCGTCTGCTGATGAAGGAGCAGCGCTTGCATCATCCCATAGAAACGCTGGACGCCATCACCGATGCCAACCAGATTCAGGATATGCAACATGCCGTACGCCAAATCGCCATCGCCGACGCGGTTTACGACTATATCCTGCGCCTCGCCAATGCCTCGCGCACACACTCGAAATTGCGTCTGGGCCTCAGTCCGCGCGGTGCCCTGATGCTGGGGCGCTGCTCACAGGCACACGCAGCGCTACGAGGCCGCGACTTCGTGATTCCCGATGATGTGAAAGCCTTAGCCCCGGCAGTCATGAGTCACCGACTCATCGGCCAACCCGAAACCCGTCTTACAGGCGGCACACGCACCGTAGTCGAAGAGATATTGCGCACCGTATCGGTTTCATAATCACACCTAAACAACAAAAGCCTTCCTCATCAACAGGTGAGGAAGGCTTTTTGATTGGTGCAATCAACTAGCGGATTAATTTGATGGTGCCGGGGCGTCCGGGGCCAGCGTTCGAGTAGGACATATCCCACACCGAGGTATCGCCAGTTCCCGCCTGATATTCGGCGTACCATGTTCCAGCCGTCGTATATGACGCAGGGACGTTGAGCGTATCGGTGGCGAATTTACCATCTGCAGATAGTGTTCCTGCCGGAAAGACATAGCCTGGCAACGAACTGCATGAGTAAGTGATGCTCTTGGCTCCAACGTCCGTGTCGAATTTGCGGATGTCAACAGTACCACCAGCCGCCTCGACAGGCAACGTGCCCAAGGCAATTTTCACGGTACCGCTCTGGTTGAAGTTCATCGGCAAATGTCCATCCGCAGCGATAGCAGTACCATTGTTGGGATCGAACGCTTGGCTACCAGTGCGAGTTGGACCAATACGAAGGTCAAAACCGTTTTCGCTCGATCCCGCCGTCGAAACTACGTTCAACCGGAAGTTCGAGTTCGGCAACAGGCTACGGTCTCCTGTGTAGAAGTTCACCCATTTGCCATCTGTGGTGATGTCGGCTCCATAAGACTTGATGGCGATAGGAAGCCCATCGTCGTCGGGGTTGTTCGGGGTGCCATGATCATCATACAACGCATATTGTGTGACGGTTGCATCGAGTACGGTGCCAGTGTCGCCGTTTTGCTTACGATATTCGTCCACCTGCCCATTTCCTGAGTCTGGGCCATTGGGGTTATAGCAATCTGGATCGTAAATTTCCAGCGTTGTGCCCTTATAAGTTTTCGGGACAGTAATCAAAAAGTCATAACCCTTTGGGTTGTAATCGGGGTTTTTAGAAACACCGTCATTCAAGTATTTCGTCGAATAGCAATCGCCATAACCGTATCGTCCGTTAGGGCCGAACACCGAAAGGTTGACGGGGCCAGGAGCAGTTCCATACGTGCCCAAACCCTTGATGTTGATCGGAGCCAGAGTCGTGTAAATGGCTGTTGCTGTTGCCGCAATTTCAGCATTACGACGAAATGACGAGGCAAAGAACGTTTTCTCTGGGCGCCGCACGGTTATGCGATACCAGTTATTGCGCGTCACTCCACTTTCGTCCTTGGCGGGATATTCAACGGTAACAGCCGCACTGTTAGTTCCATCGACATAACCTCCGTTCTCTGGCAGTGAGGCGTAGTATTTGGCCATTGTGTCGGCGTAGGGTTTGGCCTGAAAGTGGGCGAGTTGCCATGCTCCAGCAAGAGCCGCAGCATCGGCACATCGTTGAGCAATGATACGCCTACGATATAGCGCCCCCATGTCAACGACGATAGCCGCAACACCCAACAAAACCACCATAAAAAGCGCTGTATAAACAGCGACAACACCACGCCGACGAGTCCGAGTACTACCCATTATAAAAGGGGTAACTTTGGTCCCGCGTCGTGTGAAAGATGAAAATTTATTCATTGGCGTGGACTTCTACTCGATATTAAAGGTGGAGGTGGTGTTATAGTCGTTGCTGAGCGTAGAGACGCCAGGTACTACTTTTCCAACGAAAATCTTGCGGGACATCGGATAGCAGACTTTGACGGAAATCGCTTGGCCAGACACACGAGCCGCAACAGTGGAGGGAGTGACTTGGATATAGCCCTCAGTCCCTGCTCCAGTCCGAACAGCGCCATCAATATCAGCCCATGCAATTGTCGTCTTGTTCTTAACGATGTTGTTCTTGAGATAATAACGCAGGCTCGGCGGGCTAGCCTGTGTCTCGGAACCATCGAAAGTTGGCTCTAAGCAGTGGACAGCCGCAAAACGCCCGCCCTCGCGCGCAATTTGCTCAACCTGATTGGAGGCATTCATGACGATGCCATACTGCAAAATGCCAAGACTGGTAGGCAGAATTACAATTGTGAGACACAAAGCTGTCTCAACAATAACCGACGCCCCGCGTCGCAAATGTGAACGTGGATGCGACTGTTTCTTAGGAATAACAGAATCAATTGAGCGAGCAGTCATAAAAACCTCAGATAACTGATCTTGACTAATGCGAAGATTTGACCTTTTTATCGAGTTGCTCTTCGTATTCCATGAAAAGCGGCAAGAACACTATGTTCTCGCCGCTTTTTTGTTATCCAAGGGTTTTCACAAAGACTGTCACATAATCCAGTGCAAGCTAGAGGTTTAAAGTTAGCGAATCAATTTGATTTTGCCGGGTGTACCGGGACCGTAACCGGTGTAACTCATGTCCCACATCGAAGTGTCCTGACGACCAGCCGAGTAAGTTACCGACCAGGTGCCCTCGGTGTAACTTGTCGGAACGGGGATGGTATCGGTAGCGAACAGACCGTTTCCAGACAAGTTTCCAGTGAATGTAAAACCTGGCATCGAACTACAGGTATAGACCACTTTGTTCGCCGCACCGCTCGCAGCCTGAACGTCGGTGTCGAACTTACGGATGATGACTTCTTTGCCCGCCGCCGAGGTTGGAACTGTTCCCAATCGGATGGTTGCCGTTCCGTCAATGTTAAAGTTGATTGGCAGGTGCCCCACACCAGTGATTTTAGTACCGTTGGTAGCACTAAAGGCCGTACTACCAGTTCGTACTGGTCCAGCTCGCAGACCAAAACCGTTTTCACTGGCCCCAGCAGTTGTCGTTATATTCAAACGGAAGTTGCCGACTGCACCGTTGGAGAGTGTGGCCCCAGCGCCATCTTTCTTATAGGCTGCAGCATCGCGGTTAAGAGTGAAAACCGAGTTCCACTTCATATCGGTAGCCGATGTGTTACCATACGATTGTTCCGAGATATACACATCGTCGGTAGGGTCATCGGGAGTGCCACTGTCGTAATACAGGGTGTATTTAGTGGTTGTGGCGTTAGTCGAACTTCCAACAGTACCATTGGACTTCCAAAGCTCATCGATACGAACTCCGGCCGAAGGAGCAGCGACGCCGCCAGAGTTATAGCAATCGGGATCGAATATCTCGAACGCCGTGTTCCCCATGCCTTTTGGTACTGTAATCTGAAAGTCGAGACCATTAGGGTTATACAAAGGGTTATTCTTACCGTCGGACAGATACTTCACCGAATAAGGGTCGCCAGAGTTATAGTAGCCATCGGGACCAAATAACGCCAGGTTGATAGTCCCCGGATCGGCACCATAAACACCTGTTCCCGTGGCGTCCATATCTGCACTCACTGTGTAGGTAGCCACAGCCGATGCCGAAATTATGATGTTGTTTCGCCCATATAAGAACGTGAAAAACGTTTTACGTGGACGCTGTATGGAAACCCGCAGCCAACGGTCATTATCAGCGTTTGAAGTAGTTATAGGTTTAGACTGGTCTTCGCGCGCAGGGTAATAAACCAACACGGAGCAGTTATTGACACCGTTTTTATAACTACCGTTGGCAGGCAACCCAGCATAAGTCTGCGCCTGCGAAAGAGCCGAGTTATACCCCTTGAAGTTGGCTAACTGCCAGACCCCTGCTAATGCAGCAGCATCACAGGCTTGTTGCATTTCGGCCCTTTCTCGGTAAGCGAGGCCCAGGTCGATAACCAGAGCGGCGATACCAATAAGAACTGCCATGAAGAAAGCCGTATACACGAAAGCGATACCGCGTCGACGCCCACGTGCAGCCTGTTGCCAATAATTACGATTCTGTGATTGGGATGAAAAAGAAGGTATCATGGCTTATTCTAAAACGAACGTTGAGGTCGCGGTGTAGGTCTGGGCCATATTGCCTATGCCTGGAAAAGTCGCAAGAAAATACTTCTTCTTCATGTTGTAGGTGATGGTAACGCTGATGGGCTGGCCGGATGTACGTGGAGTCGTGGCACCATAGGCAGGGTTCACAGTGATGTTGTTACTGATGTCCGCCCAGGGAATCACGCCTTTGCCACTCACCATATCCTTCAGATAATTTTTCAGGCTCCCATCCGTACTTTCCGACGAGTCGAAGACAGCTTCACCGGCATGAACGGCAGCGTAACGCCCACCTTCGCGAGCGTAGTGATCGAGTTGGTGCTGTGCCGAAAGAATGACGCCATATTGCACAACCCCCATAGTAAGCGGGACAAGTACAAACGTGACGCACAATGCGGTTTCTATCATGACGGACGCATTGCGCCGTGCCGAACTAACTCTGCGACGAGATGGGGAAGAAAGTCGAGACATATGCAAAAAACTAAATATGCCGCGATACTTGCTACAAATTGGCCTAAATTTAGGACTTTACTTACTTGCAACAAATCTTAAAATCAATTATGATTCAAAGATTACATTTTTACACAATGAAAAAGGCACCCAATAATTTGGGTGCCTTTGCCAATTCGCTATTCGACTAAGCGGACTTCTCCATCCTCGCCAGCCCCCGTCAGTGACCAACTGGAGGTATCTCCGGCTCCGGCCACATACTCGGCGTACAGGTTGCCCCCCTTCCATGTGTCGGGGAAGTGAATGGTGTCCGTGGACCATATACCGTCTCCCGGTTGAGGAATGACGCCGGGCGCGATTCCAGCGATGGCAGGGTCGGTCGTGTAGGTAATGGTCTTCGATCCGACATCAACGTCGAACTTGCTCACTTGTACATCGTGCCCCGCCTGATTGGCATTGATATAACCCAAACGGAATTTCACAGTTCCACTTTTGGTGAAGTTCATCTGCAAGTCACCTGTGGCCGTAATCGGCGTGAGGATATTATCGGGCGCAGTCCCACCTTTGTCGCCGAATTGATTGTTCCAATCGGTTTCATTCAAATTAAGCCCCTTAGTGGGGCCAGCCCGCAACAAGAAGCCGTTTTCGCTCGCGCCGTCGATGGCCTTCACCCGAATCTGATATTGCCCCGTCCCGTAGGTATCCAGGTTCACATCGAAACCTGGTGGCTCGACCCATTTTTCATTAGTGCTGGGGTTATCGTCGTAAGTGGCCTCGGTAATTTTCTTACCATCTTTCCACAACTCATATACCGTCGTAGTGGTATTTTTGTTGTGCTTCTGGGGCTTTTTGTTGTTGTATTTGTTGGCGGGGTTAGGAGTACGGTACTCGTCAAATTTGTCTGTGCCGTTAGGAGAATAGGAATCAGGATCGAAAATCTGAATGTGAACGAACTTGTCGTTCTGCGACGAGGTATAGTTCGCAGGAACAGTCAGATTGTAGTTATAGTACCCATCTGTCTTATCGTACAGAGGGTTCTCATCTCCGTTTTGCCTGAAACGAGTCGAGTAAGGGTCGCCGTAGTTATAGTAGGCATCAGGGCCAAAAACTGAAAGGTTCGATGGAGCCTTATTTGGGTCAGAAATACCAAAAGGCCCCCCCAAACTCATTGGCAAATGCACCAGTTTCTCGGCGCGAGCGGAGGCCGATACCGTGCGTGCAAAACGAACGGCACTGCTTTTCATACCAGCTGCCGCCAGTAAAGCCTCGGCGACGGGGGCAAAATAAACTGGCTCGTCAGTCGCAACTTTCACGTAAACGCTATTATTGTAAGTTCCGCCCGCCTGAGTGCCATAAGAGGGTGTCACAGTGACGCGATAAACACGCTTTTTGGAGGTCGGATCGAAACCGTTGAGCGCCGCATAGCGTTCAGCCGTTGAAATAACAGTCGCACTCGTGGTGCTACTCCCCGATACCATAGCACCCGCCAGAGCGGCAGCATCAGCAGCACGCTGCGCCTGGGCGCGACGCGCCTGAAGCTGTCCCAAATCAATAACCAACCCGCAAACACCGAAAATAATTGGCATCGTTGCGACAAAAAGCCACATTGAGATGCCGCGACGGCGTCCACGATTTTTGCGAGGCAATACAAAACGAGACATGTAAATTACTCGACCATCATGGTCGTTGTCGTGGTGTAGTTCTTGTTGAGCAAACCGCCCATTGGAAGGAAAAGTTTGTCTCGCATGTCATAAGCGATGGTTATCTTGACTTCTGTGCCTTTGCTACGCGAAGTGGCAGCGGTTGGGGTGATGGTCACCGTCATCTTGTTGGGGTCGATGTTGGGCGGCAACATGCCATCCGGTGCGGGCTTTTTGATGTGGTTTTCGATGCGCGTATTGTTATCTGAAACAGTTGCCGAATCGGAACGTTGTACCGAGGCATAGCGAGCGCCTTCGCGCGAAAGGTTCCACAACGAGTTCGTTGTGCTGAGGTAAATGCCAAACTGAAGCATTCCTGTCAAAAGCATGAGGAACATCGCAGCGACGAGCGCAAATTCCAACAAAGCCGCACCGCGACGCCGCGAGTGCGAGGCGCGCTTCAATGGCGAGGTACGAAATCGCCGTGAAGAGATGGAAGTTTGATTCATAATTCTCGATACGCTCTTTCACAGAAACAGCCTTTTGGCATTCGTTCCCACTTTGTCACGACAAAGTGAAGCGTTAACTTTTATCTTTGGCTATGTCAACACCTATTTCCACACTTCTATTTGAGGAAGCCCAAACACTTTTACCTGGCGGCGTCAACTCGCCAGTGCGCGCATTTAATTCGGTTGGAGGCACGCCGCGATTCATTTCGCACGGCGAAGGAGCCTACTTCTGGGATGAAGATGGCAACCGTTATCTCGACTACGTCGGCTCCTGGGGGCCACTCATTCACGGTCACGCCCCTCAGTTCGTTCACGACGCAGTGCGCGCCCAATTAGATAAAGGCACCAGTTACGGCGCCCCCACGCGCCTCGAAGTGGAAATGGCACGTGCCGTCATCGAAGCAGTCCCCTCCATCGAAATGGTTCGCATGGTCAATTCGGGCACCGAAGCCGTAATGGGCGCGCTACGCGCCGCACGCGGCTTCACCGGACGCCGCAAAACCATCAAATTCGCGGGCTGCTATCATGGCCATGCCGATGCCCTGCTCATTCAGGCAGGGTCGGGCGCCCTGACGCTGGGCATCCCCGATTCGGCGGGAGTTACTCCTGCGCAAACACAGGACACCGTCTCGGCGAACTACAACGACATCGAAGGCACGCGCGCCCTAATTCGCGAATTGGGACACGAACTCGCCTGTGTCGCAGTCGAGCCACTGCCGGCGAACATGGGCCTGGTCAAACCCAAAGCCGGTTTTTTGGAGATGCTGCGCGAAGAAACCGAAAAATCGGGCGCACTGTTGCTTTTTGATGAAGTGATGACCGGATTTCGACTCGCCAAGGGCGGGTTTCAGGAAGTCATCGGCATCACGCCCGACATCACCACACTGGGCAAAATCATCGGCGGTGGCTTTCCGGTGGGCGCCTACGGCGGCAGACGCGACATCATGAGTTGCGTTGCCCCCGCTGGCCCGGTCTATCAGGCAGGAACGCTGAGCGGAAACCCGATTGCCATGACAGCGGGCCTGAGCGCCATCAATGCTCTCAACGCCGATTCATACGCGCGCCTCGAAGAATTGGGCGTCCGCCTCGAAGAAGGCTTCGCCGCCATCCTCAGCGATCTGAAAATCGAAGCGCAGTTCCAACGCTGGGGTTCGATGTGGACTTTGTTCTTCAATCCCAATCCCGTCGAATCGTTCGCCGACGCCAAGCAAAGCGACACCAAACGCTTCGGCCAGTTCTTCCACGCCATGCTGGAACGCGGCGTCTACTTGCCTCCCGCACAGTTTGAAGCGGCGTTTCTGTCGTTGGCCCACAACGAGGCGGATGTTGATGCGACTCTGCAAGCAGCCCGTGAAAGCCTCCAATCCTTGGCCTAAAACCCAAAAAGGCAGCCACTTTCAGAAAGTGGCTGCCTTTTTGGATGGCGACGCGGATTTAAGCGTTGCGTGTGATGTAAACGCGGTTGCTGCGAATTGTGCCTCCATTGCGCACACCACTGACTTGCACATAATCGTTTGTACTCAAGCCACGGGGCAAACCGGAGGAAGGCAACACGGTGAAGCGATTGCCGCCGACGTTGATGCCGAAGCGACCACCCGACACATAGGTCACGCGACCATTCCATGTGCTGTTCTGGTTCACATTACGGGTGTTGCGGTTATTGTAAGTGGAACGACGAGTAACCACGGTACGATTGCGCGTAACCACCACAGGGCGATTGCGAGTCACGACAACTGGGCGGCTCGGAGTCACAACGACAGTGCGGTTATGATTGACCACAGTGCGGTTACGGTTGACAACCACTGGGCGCTGAGAGGGCTGGGTTCGTGTGACCGTATGAGTACGGGTTGTAGTAGTGCGTCGTGTTTCGCGACGAGGCGCGGCCGAAGCGGAGGGGGCCAGAAAGCCCAGTCCGCAAACTCCAAGGATTCCAGCTACAAAAGCCAACTTCGTGGTAGGTGTTGTGATTTTCATGATTGTTTCCTCTTTCTCTCCAATGCTACCGCTCGACTTTCGCAAGCCAATGGAAGCTTATACCCCCACTCTGACGCAACCCTTGTTCCGTTGTTTATGATTTTCTCAACTTCCCACATTAAGAATCTTCTCTAACTACAGGAGAGAAAAACGAGAAAATTTGACTTACTCTGGCACGCAAATCTGTGAATAGCGCCGCGAACTCTCAATTACAAAAGGGTGAAGAGCTGGTAAAAACGTGCTATAATACCTCTTCGCGCTTTTTTAAGCGCACCCAAATTACGCTCATGAGCAAGATGAAAACGCATAAAGCGACTGCAAAGCGCATCACCGTCACCGGTAGTGGCAAATTGAAGCGTCGCAAAGTCGGTCTGGCCCACTTGCAGACCAAGCGCGCATCCACAACCCAGATGCGTAACAACGACGCCGCACAAAGCGTCGCAAAGTCGAACACCAAAGCGATGCGCCGCCTTTTGGCCATCTAATTTCGCTTCGGCGGTTTTCCGCCAAGTGAAACAACCGCGACTGACCGAGTATTTCACCACCTGTCGGGCGCAAAGGAATACACAAAGAAAAACAACTATGGCAAGAGTGAAAAGAGGCGTATCCGCCCACAAAAGACACAAGAAAATCCGCGATTTGGCAAAAGGCTATTATGGCGCCAAACATCGCTGGTTCCGCACGGCTAACGAAGCCGTCATGCACGCCGGACAGTACGCCTACCGCGACCGTCGCGTCTTCAAGCGCGAAATGCGTCGCCTGTGGATTGTCCGCATCAACGCAGCTGCTCGTCAGAACGGCCTGTCCTACTCCGTTTTCATCAACGGCCTCCTCAAAGCGGGCATTACCCTTGACCGCAAGATGTTGAGCGAACTGGCAATCACCGACGCGAAAGCCTTCTCGACTCTCGTCGCAAGCGCCAAAGCCGCGCTCTAAAAACGCAAACAATAAAAAAAGCGCCGCTGAACTTAGGTTCAGCGGCGCTTTTTTGCTACAAGATTGTACTTTCCAGTTGTGCCCAGGCAATGCACAGGAACTCGAATCGAGTCCCTGTGCATTGCTTAACTTAAATCGCTCGTGCCGATAACTTTCCAAATAGCGCCTTGTTGCTATAAGAGCGCATACCCAGATTCCCCGAAGTGAACGTCGCGTCAGTCGCTTCTATAATGGGCGTGTCCATATTATCGAGCCACACGCGGAATTGTGGGCCGCGCGCTTCCACCCGTATGTGGTGAACCTTTCCAGCCTCGATAGTGGCTGGCTTGCTGACCGCTGGTAACCACTTGTAATCCGATTTACCGAACACAATGGCATCGGCCTCAGCGTTAAGGCCCACATAGTAGCCCTGATAGTGGTCGGTTCCAACCGAGGCGTTGTTGGCCCTGAAGATAACGCCCGCATCACCTTTATCACCGACGATAACATCGGCATCGTAAACGAAATCGGCGAACACAGCATGGGTAGCGATGCCCTTAGCCGACTGCGGCAAGGCTAACTTACCGTCGCGCATAAAGCTGCCACGATGCACCAACCAACGTTGCGTGTAGTCGCCCGTGAAATCCTCGCTCCAGTTTTTCAGCGGAGCAGGCGGCGTCCCGATGACCGGAAACTCGGAGATGCGCAGCATCTGCGAACCGAACGGCACCAATTCCAAAGTCTGGGTTGGCGCATTCGACGCGACAGGCGAAACCGGCGGCTCGTGAGGCAGACGCCCATCAAAGCGCATCGTCCACTCGTCTAACCGCTTGCCCTGCACACGCAATGCGATAGGCGATTTGCCAGCTTCAAACGGGTCGGTGCCAACCTTTTTCTTCACGACTTGAAAAGAGTTCGCCGCGTTGGTCGCATTGAGAACGAGGCCAAAGTTCCACGCCGAATCGGTCGTCACATCATACGACTCGAAACCGGCCAACTTACTCTCCTCATACGACTTCCAATTCTCATTCAAGCCCAGAGCGTAGACCAATGGGCCACGACGCACCGAAACCGCGCCATTTGTCCCCTCCATCACCTGTACCGTCATAGGGAAGGTGATTTCGATTCGGTCGCCATTCTTCCACGTGCGGTCGATAGTTGCATATGTTCCCGCCTTGATGCCAGTTTGAGTCGAACCATTGACCTTGATTTGCGGCTTCTGGCACCACGTCGGAACGCGCAATTGCAGCGGGAATTTGGTGTCCGCGCCCACGCTGACGCTCATACGAATGGTTTCTTCAAACGGATAGTTCGTCTCGCAGCTAATGGTCGCGGTTTTTCCACCCGCCACCATAGCGCTCACCTGAGAAGGCACATAGGCCATAACAGCTAAGCCGCCATCACTCGTCGCCGCCCACGAGTTTTGCGCCAATTTCGGCCAACCCATGTGCAGGTTGTAGCAGCAACAGGGGAAGCCCGAACGTGGCGCCGGGGCACGGTCATCACCATGATCGTCGGTGTAGCCTACCGAGCCGCGAACAGCCGCCACGTTGTTGGAAATCGTGTAATACACGTGCTGGCGGAAATCTTTGGAAAACGCGGCGGGCAGTGCGTTGAACGCCATCAATTCCAGTTCATCGCCTAGACGCGCCTCGCCCAAAATCCGCATCGCGGTTTCGGTACTCAGCATATGTTCGACAGTCGAACACGTCTCCACGCCCTCAACAGTCGAGCGCCCCGATAAGCGCTCGGCTCCAGTATTGATGCCAAAGGGAGTACCGTGGTCGTGCATCAAATGCGTCACCCCGGCCCGGTAAGCCTCCCGGTCTTCGATTTTGCCCGACCGCTGCGAATACACCACCGGCATCTTCAAAGCCTGCGGCACGTTAACGTTGTGTGTGGGGTGGAAGTCGCCGCCGTTGTAATCGAGGAACTGGTTCTCGGTAAAAATCTGGCGCCACGGGTAGGCTTGCTGCTCCAATAAATCGGTGAGCGGCAACAGGAAGTCGTCGCCGGTGCGATTGTACAACCACAGCACTGTGTCGATTTCATCGCCCGCGCGGGCGCGCCCCCAATCGCGCAGAGGGCGCGCGGGCAGGTTATCGGCCATGTGGCGATAATACTTCGTCAAAAACGGCACCACGCGCGCATCGCCGCTGGCTTCGGCATAGTCGCGCAGCAAGTAGGTCGCGACCATACGTGGCCACCAGTCATCGTTCTTCTTCGGCCCGAAAAAGCCATCTTCGCGCTGACTCGCCAAAATCGGCTCGACCCAGGCACTAACCTTGGCCTTCAAATTGGCATCGTCCAGCGTGTAAGCCAGAACAACTAGCCCCTTCACATAATACGGGCCTTTCTCCCAATCTTCGCCGTCGCCGCCCTTCCAAGCGCTGTTAGACGCAGTAGCGGGCAGAACCTCTTCAGCATGACCTGTCAAACCGTCGCGTTGAAGTTCGAGTTGATGAAGCAGCCATCCTCGCGCTTTAACGCTGCCGAGCGGCAGGGCAACAAATGGCGATGGCTTCAGCGGAGCACGAACTGGCACCGCAGTACGAAAGCCCAGTGCGTGAGGTGCCATTTGCACGGCTTCAGCTTCTTCGGCGCCCACTTCAGCACCGAAACCTTTCTTATTCCAATCAGCGCTGGCGATAGCAATAGCTCCCATAGCGGTTAGTTGCAGCAAACGGCGGCGTGGTAGAGGGGCATTAGCATCAGATAAATCTCGCTTCATATAAGGAACGGGTACTTTTTCTAAGACTCGCGAAAACAGTGTTCGTTACAAAATAAGTCTGCTCCAATAACCCGCTATGAGGTATTAGAATAGAATGTAGAAAAGTTGGACTTTTTGGATTATTTCCCTTCGCGCTTTCTTCGCCGATACAACAGCCAAATAAGCTTGCATCTTCATATCCATGAGTAGCACATTATCGCTCGGAGGCCACTTGCCACTCGACTCGCAGCGCGCCGGGTTGATGATGTCGCGCGGCATAGGGCGCCATATCAACCGCACAGCCGACTTTTTCGTGCTGCTCTTCGTGCGCGAGGGCGTGCTTCACATCGAAGAACTCGGCACAGCATTCGAGGTTCAGGCAGGCCAATCGCTGTTACTTTGGCCCGGACGGCGCCACGGCGGCACCAAAGACTACGACGAGAACCTGCAATTCTACTGGCTGCACTTCAACCTCACCGATATTGGGGAAGACCACCCTGCCCTCTCCATTCCCCAGTACACCAACGTCACTCGCCCCGACTTCGTCACCGAGCTTTTCCGCCGCTATCTCGATGACCAAGAAACCGGGCACCTACAACCGCTGGGCGCTGCCCTCTATTCGTGGATGATTTTAATGGAAATATCGGATACCCGCCCCCCACTGGATACGGGCGCGGCAACCTCGTTGGCCGGACGGGCCTACGCCTTTGTCCGCACCCACTTCCACGAAAAAATAACCGCCTCCGATGTCGCCTTCGCCTTAGGCTACAACTCCCAGTATCTGGGCCGCGTCTTCCAGCGCACCTATAACCAATCGCTCGCCGAAGCCATCCGCCGCGCCCGCATCAGTCACGCGAAATCACTACTCCTCCACACCAACCACAACGTCGGCGAAATCGCCCGACTCAGCGGTTTCGAGGACACCACCTACTTCCAGCGCGTCTTCAAACAACTCGAAGGCATGACGCCGCTGCGCTTCCGCCGCCTCCACGCCCGCATGATGATCAATAACTCATAATTCGCTTGGCGCGACTCTTGCACCAATTTTATCACTGGAAACATAATTAAATTTCCATCGATAACAATTCACGGAGTAAGCGAATATGAGCATCAATAATAGAGTCGCCCTCATCACGGGCGCCAATAAAGGCATCGGTTTAGAGATCGCGCGCCAACTCGGCCAAAATGGCCTGACGGTGTTGGTAGGCGCCCGCGACGCAGGACGCGGCGAAGAGGCAACACAGACACTTCAAAGCGAAGGAGTGGACGCGCGTTTTGTGGCAATAGATGTCAACGATCAGAGTAGCATCGAAGCCGCAGCAAAAACTATCGAGTCCGATTTCGGTCGTCTGGATGTTCTCGTCAACAACGCAGGTGTAGCACTCGAATCCACGGGAGCCAGCGAAGCAAGTCTTGAGGTAGTGCGCCGTACCTTCGACACCAACTTCTTCGGCGTTGTCGCAGTGACACAGGCGCTTTTGCCGCTGATTCGCAAAAGCGAATCGGGACGCATCGTCAATGTGTCGAGTGGACTCGGGTCGCTCACCCAGTTAAGCGACCCATCCAACCAATATTACGCGGTCAACCCGTTCGGCTACAACGCCTCGAAATCAGCCCTCAACGCCTTCACCGTCAGCCTTGCAAAAGAACTGCGCGACACCAACATCAAAGTCAACTCCGCCGACCCCGGCTACACCGCCACCGACTTGAACGGAAACAGCGGCCCGCAAACGATACCCGAAGGCGCCCAATCATCGGTGACGCTGGCACTGCTGCCAGACGATGGCCCCACAGGTGGCTTCTTCGAGGCTAAAGGCCCGGTAGCGTGGTAAGCACAACAGGACACACACCATGAGCCAATCGCTATTTTTCGTATCCGGCATCACTGGTCATGTAGGTGGCGCAACCATGCGCCACCTGCTGGAAAAGGGCCACAAAGTACGCGCCTTAGTGCGCGACCCTCAAAAAGCCACCGAATGGGAGCAGAAAGGCGTCGAACTCCATCAAGGCGACCTCAACGATTCCACCGCCCTCGCCACAGCGATGCAAGGAGTCGATGGCGCCTTCCTGATGCAGCCCCCCACTCCAAGCCCCTCACCTGATTTCTCGGAAGCCAAAGCTAACATCGTCAGCTTTACCGAGGCTCTGAAACAGGCACCACCCCTACGCTTGGTAGCGCTCTCCTCGGTCGGCTCACAGCAAAGCAGCGGACTCGGCAACATCACCGCCACTCACCTTCTCGAAGAAGCATTAGGCAGCCAACCATTCCCCACCGCCTTCGTCCGCGCGGGTTCGTTCTTCGAGAACTTCATCAACAGCCTTGATGTAGCAGAAAAAACAGGCGTCTTCTACAGCTTCTTACAGCCCACCGACCGCGCTTTCCCAATGGTCGCCACCGACGACATCGGAAAAGAAATCGCCCACTTGCTGACATCCGAGTGGAGCGGCAAAAGAATCATCGAACTCGGCTCCCGAATCAGCCCCGACGAGTTATCGGGAGCAATGAGCGAAGTATTAGGCCGCGAAGTCACCGCCCAAGCTATCCCTCGCGACCAATGGGCAAAAACCCTCGAATCAATTGGTATGCCCCCCGGCACAACCAGCAGCTTCGAGGAAATGGAAGCCGGATTCAACTCAGGCTGGATTGATTTCGGCATCCCCGGCACCGAACCAGTCGCTGGCACCACCATACCCACCCAAGTCTTCGCAGAAGCGCGAAAGGCATGATTATAGTGAAGAGGAGTTACCTGTTCGCGAAAAGACTGTCGCGCCTCGGTGAGTGGTTCCTCTCCACGGAGTGGGGAGGTTAGGAGGGGCAAAGACGCCAGAGTCTTACGGTTCGGACAACTACATAGCTTCTAATGAATTACGGACATTTCGTAGGGGCAACCCACGTGGTTGCCCATCATTCCGGTTGCTCGTTTGTAGGAAGAACGTGATTTACGGGCAATTGTGACGATGGGCAACCGAATCTTATTTATGTCCCACCGCCACCTCGCGCATCAAATCCAGGAAGCCCTTCAAAACAGGCGAGGTATTATCGCGGCGCCATGCAAGCCCTGTCTCTACCAACGGTGTACTTTGCGTCAATGACCGATATTCGACTCCGGGGCGGCGCAGATTACCGACCGATTGGGGTACAAGCGCGATGCCCATTCCAGCCGATACCAGACTCACAATAGTCTGCATCTGAATCGCTTCCTGACCAATGGTGGGCGTGAGGCCAGCCGCATGAAACACCGAGAGAATTGAATCATAAAGCCCCGGCGAAATGGCGCGTGGAAAGATAATCAGCGGTAGCGGCGGCACCTCGCGCAAATCAGCAACGCGCCTGCCGCGTAGTTCAAGCAAACGCGCGGGCGAGGCCAGAATCAGCGGCTCATTCAACACAGGCAAATACTCCAATTCTCCCTTCGCTCTATCTGGCAATGGTGGCAGCAGTAACCCCGCATCAATGCGCCCTTCGAGCAACTCTTCCAACTGCAAATCGGAAGTGGCCTCCTGCAATGTAATTTGTACTTGCGGATAAGCGGCGCGGTAAGCCCTCAAAAATGGCGGCAACACGCTGTAATCAGCCGACGAAACGAACGCCAGCGCCAACTTCCCCGCTTCGCCCGAAGCCGCCCGCTTCACCAATGCGGGCAACTCATCGGCTTGCATCAGCAAACGCCGCGCTTCGGGTAGCAACGCCGCCCCGGCAACAGTCAGCGCCACACCGCGCCGATTGCGGTCGAACAGTGCCGCCCCTAACAATTCCTCCAATGCGAAGATGGTCTGCGATAATGGCGGCTGAGTCATGTGCAACCGCTTCGCTGCGCGCCCGAAATGCAACTCCTCAGCGACAGTCACGAAGTAACGCAGTTGACGCAGTTCGATGTGGCTGAATACCCCCTGTGATTCTCTTCGCATATCACAGGGCATTAAATCATATATTGGACAACTCATGGCGCCCCTAGCATCCTAATTCCCCTTCTGCTTTTAGAGATTCCATGCCCACATATCGTTCACATACAACTACTCAAGGCCGCAACATGGCAGGCGCGCGCGCATTATGGCGCGCCACCGGCATGAAAGATGGCGATTTCAACAAACCGATCATCGCCGTCGTCAACTCGTTCACCCAGTTCGTTCCCGGTCACGTCCACCTCAAGGATTTGGGCCAGTTGGTCGCCCGCGAAATCGAAGCCTCCGGCGGCGTCGCCAAGGAATTCAACACTATCGCCGTCGATGATGGCATCGCTATGGGTCACGGCGGCATGTTGTATTCGCTGCCCTCACGCGACCTCATCGCCGACTCCGTCGAGTACATGGTCAACGCCCACTGCGCCGACGCGATGGTGTGCATCTCGAACTGCGACAAAATCACTCCCGGCATGTTGATGGCCGCGATGCGCCTCAATATCCCGGTTGTCTTCGTCTCTGGCGGCCCGATGGAAGCGGGCAAAGTGGTCAAGGTCGTCAACAACACCGAAAAGACCGTCAAGCTCGACCTCATCGACGCCATGATTAAAGCGGGCGACGCTTCGATTTCCGATGAGGAAGTCGCCGAAGTCGAGCGCTCGGCTTGTCCCACCTGTGGCTCCTGCTCTGGTATGTTCACCGCCAACTCGATGAACTGCCTCACCGAAGCTCTCGGCCTCTCGCTCCCCGGCAATGGCACCATCGTCGCCACCCACTCCGACCGCAAAGAGTTGTTCTTGAAGGCGGGCCGACTCATCGTTGAAATCGCCAAGCGCCACTACGAGCAGGACGACTACTCGGTTCTGCCGCGTAGCATCGCCACCAAAACAGCCTTCGAAAACGCGATGGCCCTCGACGTTTCGATGGGCGGCTCCACCAACACCGTTCTGCACTTGCTCGCCGCCGCACACGAAGCCGAAGTCGAGTTCACGATGGCCGACATCGACCGCATCTCGCGTAACGTGCCCTGCCTGTGCAAAGTGGCCCCGATGACCGATAAGTACCACATCGAAGATGTACATCGCGCGGGTGGCATCATCGCAATCCTCGGCGAGTTGGCCCGCGCTGGCCTCATCGACACGTCGCTACCCACCATCCACAGCCCGTCCATCGGCGCCGCCATCGAGAAGTACGACATCAGCCGCACCGACAACAAAAAAGTACATCAGTTGTTCCGCGCTGCGCCGGGTGGTGTGCCCACACAGGTCGCCTTCTCGCAAAGCGAGCGCTACGACGAAAACGACCTCGACCGAAGCGAAGGCTGTATCCGCGACCGTGCGCACGCCTACTCACAAGATGGCGGTCTGGCCGTTCTGTATGGCAACATCGCCGAAAAAGGCTGCATCGTGAAAACCGCTGGCGTAGACGAAAGCATTCTCAAATTCTCCGGCAAAGCGCGCGTTTTCGAAAGCCAGGACGACGCGGTTCAGGGCATCATTGGCAAAACCGTCCATGCTGGCGATGTCGTCATCATCCGCTACGAAGGCCCGAAAGGCGGCCCCGGTATGCAAGAGATGCTATATCCCACGTCCTATATCAAGGCGATGGGCCTTGGCAAAGCCTGCGCTCTGTTCACCGATGGACGCTTTTCCGGCGGCTCATCGGGCCTCGTCATCGGGCACGCCTCGCCCGAAGCAGCCGAAGGCGGCGCAATAGGTTTGGTGGAGGAAGGCGATATGCTCGACATCGACATCCCCGCCCGCACTATCAATTTGCGCGTCAGCGCCGAAGAACTGGCGCACCGTCGCGCCGCTATGGAAGCACGCGGCGCCGACGCATGGCAGCCAGTAAACCGCGACCGCTATGTGTCGCAAGCCCTGCAAGCCTACGCCGCCCTGACGACTTCCGCCGACCGAGGCGCAGTCCGCGACCTCTCGCAACTCAAGCGCTGACACAACGATAATAGCAAGCCAAAAGGTTCGCGGGAAATCCCGCGAACCTTTTTCTTTATGACGAAATCCCCCCGTAATATTCAGCAGAAGTTACAGCCCATGATAGGGAAATTATTGTCGGCATGGTCAGGGTAATCCCTCAATAGCAGTGATCGTGGCACATCTTCTGCGATAGCAACGCGCAGCTTCCGAGCGCCAGATTCTGCGCGCCTCGGCTCCGACACCTCCCGACTGACAGCATTCAGAGAAGTTTTATGTCTGCACTTTTGAGCGCTCCACTGCAAATAGGCGATGTTATCGCCGATTGTTCCCTACCCGATGGCTCGCGCCTTTCTCAATTGCGCGGCCGTCCCGTCATTTTGGCGTTTGCTCCCGAAGCGTGGAACCCCGCGCATACCTACCAAAGCGAACTCTTCGCCCAAATTCTGAAGGATTTCGACGAGGGTGCCACCTTCATCGAAGCCTGTACCGACGACTGGCACAACTTCGACACCGAAAGCGATCTAGCCGCGCGTTTCGGTGTTAGCGGTAAACGTGCGCTTTTTCTCATCGATGAAGTGGGCATCCTTCGCTGGAAAATCGAGGTCGGCTCCAACGAAATCATCTCACTCGGCGAGGTCATCACGGCGCTCGAAACCTTAAAAGCCAAACCACAAAACGCGGGAGGCATTTCGCGGCGCGCTTTCCTGTCGGCCAGCTTAGCCGCCGCTGCAGTTCTGTCGTTGCCGTTGTCCAGCGCTCAAGCCGACCCGCAAATGCTCAAACCCGCAGTGGCGCGTGAGCAAACCGCGCCTCCGGCTCCCTACGAAACGGCAGGCACCATACCCGTCACTCTGCGCGTCAACGGCCAACCCCGCAAATTGCAACTCGAACCACGAGTCGCCCTACTCGATGCCTTACGCGAGTACCTGCACCTTATGGGCACCAAAAAGGGTTGCGATCACGGCCAATGCGGCGCCTGTACAGTCCACGTCAACGGCGAGCGCCAACTTTCCTGCCTCACCTTGGCTGTCATGAATCAGGGCAAGGAAATCACTACAATCGAAGGTTTGGCTTCCGGCGAAAACCTGCATCCAGTTCAAGCCGCCTTCATCAAGAACGATGCTTTCCAGTGCGGCTACTGCACTCCCGGCCAAATTATGTCGGCGGTTGCGCTCATTAAAGAAGGGCGCGCCCGCACCGACGCCGAAATCCGCGAAGCGATGAGCGGCAATCTCTGCCGCTGTGCGGCTTACCCAAACATCATCGCCGCCATCAAAGAAGTCCAAGGCGGGGTACGAGCGGTCTAATTATGCATCCCTTTCAATATGAGCGCGCCCGCAACGCCAAAAGCGCGGTTTCAACTGTATCTCGCAACGCCTCATCAACCTTCATCGCAGGCGGCACCTCCCACATCGACTTGATGAAGGAAAACGTCCATCGCCCCGATCTAGTGGTCGATGTGTCTGGTCTGCCCCTGCAAAGCATCGCCGCTCAGGGCGGTGGCATTCGCATCGGTGCCAACGTCTCCAACACACAGGTCGCCTATCACGCCGAAGTCGTGTCGCGCTACCCGGTGCTAAGCGAAGCCATTTTGGCTGGCGCTTCGGCTCAAATTCGCAACATGGCCTCGACAGCGGGCAACCCACTGCAACGCACTCGTTGCCCCTATTTTCGCGATACCAGCCAATCATGTAACAAGCGCGAACCGGGAACAGGTTGCGCCGCCATCACCGGTATCAATCGTGTTCACGCCATCTTCGGCGCATCGGAAGCGTGCATCGCCACCCACCCCAGCGATATGGCGGTAGCACTTTCGGCGCTTGATGCCATCGTACAAACGCAAGGGCCACGCGGCAACCGCTCGATTCCCTTTCCCGAATTTCATCGCCTCCCCGAAAACACCCCACAGCTCGACACCGTGTTGCAACAGGGCGAACTCATCACCTCGATTGACTTACCAACTTTCAGTGGGCGTTCGCACTACCTCAAAGCCCGCGAGCGCGCCTCCTATGCCTTTGCTCTGGTTTCGTGCGCCGTAACTCTGGAGATGGATGGCGCCACTATCCGCCGCGCCCGTATCGCGCTCGGCGGCGTGGCCCACAAACCCTGGCGCACCCCCGAAGCCGAAGCGATGTTAGCTGGCAAAGCCCCATCCGAAACGCTGTTTCGTGAAGCCGCCCGCGCTGCTTTCGCGAACGCCAAACCACTGGAACACAACGCCTACAAAATCCCGCTAGGCCAAAACCTCATGGTGCGTGCCCTCATGGAAACATCGGGACTGCTGCCACTGCAAGGCCCAGCAGGAACAGCTCTAGCCTCCAGCGCGGGCGGAGTCGCTGGCATTATTCCCCTCACAGCCTAAAACCAATCAGAGCGCCCTAGTCGGCGGTCACCAAACATCTATGCAAGCCATTGGAAAACCACTCGACCGTGTTGATGGTCGTCTCAAAGTCACCGGAGCCGCCACTTACGCGGCAGAATTCGAGCTGCCGAATATGGTTCACGCCGCGCTCGTTCAATCGGGTGTCGGCGCTGGCCGGATTTCAGGGGTGGACGATTCACAGGCCCGTCGCATCAAAGGCGTGTTAGAGGTCATTACCTTTGCCAACGCCCCCAAACTAGGTGTTCCGGCAGCACGGCCTAGTTCGCTCACCCAACCTCTATTCGGCGGCCCCAACGTCGAATACAACGGCCAGCATTTGGGCGTTGTCGTTGCCGACACACTAGAAAGAGCAAGGCAAGGCGCCGAACTGGTGCGCTTTCAATACGACGCTCAAAAGCCGCGCATCGAAATGGCCGACTTCAAAAGCGACGCCTTCACTCTCGCCGATGCGCCTGCCAAAACGCGAGGTGATTTAAACGCGGGCCGCGCCAATGCCGCCCAAATCGTCACAGCCAGCTACGACCTCCCCAGCGAGCACCACAACCCGATGGAACCACACGCCACAATCGCGGTGTGGAATGGCGATAACCTGACGGTATATGATGCCTCGCAGGGCGTGCAAGCGTGCCGCGAAACCCTCGCCCAAACATTCGATATACCCATCGAAAACGTGCGCGTCATTTGCCCCTTCGTGGGCGGCGGCTTCGGCTCCAAAGGGACCATGTGGATGCATGTTCCAATCGCCGCGATGGCAGCCAAACTCGTTGGACGCCCAGTGAAATTGGTTCTGCGCCGCCAGGAAATGTTCACAGGACATGGCCACCGCGCTCACACCATCCAGGAAATGGAAGTGGGGGCACAAGCCGATGGCAAGCTAACGATAGCCCGCCACAATTCGCTCAACGAGACCTCGATGCGCGACGAGTGGCGCGAGGACACCGGACGCATGACGGGCATGATGTACGCTTGCGACAACGTAGAAACCAGCGAAAAGCTGATCCGCATCAACAAGATGCCGCCGACCTTCATGCGCGCCCCCGGCGAAGCAGCCAGCAGCGTGGCCTTAGAGTGCGCCATTGATGAATTAGCTGTCAAATTGGGCATGGACCCAATTGATCTGCGCCTTCGCAACGAAACCCAGACCGACGGCTCCCTGAAAAAGCCGTTCTCCAGTCGCGCCCTCAAAGAGTGCCTGACCGTCGGACGCGACAAATTCGGTTGGAGCGAGCGCAAAATGGAACCCGGTACAAACCGCGAAGGCCGCTATTTGGTCGGCTACGGCGTCGCCAGTGCCACTTACCCCGCCAACTTCCGCCCCTCCAGCGCGCGCATGACTTTGATGCAAAACGGCTCGGTGCTGGTGCAAAGCTCCTCCCATGACTTGGGTACGGGCGCCTACACCATCTTCACGCAAATTGCAGCCGAGGAGTTCGGGGTTCCCGTCGAAAACGTGCGCGTCGAAATGGGCGACACCAAACTCCCCGAAGGCGTCTTGGCCGGTGGCTCAGCCACTTCGGCTTCGACGGGTTCGGCCATCCTTGAAGCAGCCAAAGCCCTCAAGACTCGCCTCATCTCACTGGCCACTGCCACTGAAGGCGGGCCTGTTTCGGGAATGGCGACCAAAGATGTCAAAGCCGAAGATGGTCGAGTTTTCTCGGCCAAAGACCCATCCATTGGCCTTTCTTACACCGATGTATTGAAGCTATCGGGCCAATTACGCGCCGATGCCCTCGGCTCCAACGGTAAAGCGCAACGCCCTGATTTGTCCTACTACTCGTTCGGCGCCCAGTTCTCCAAGGTGCGCGTCGATCTGGAGCTAGGCCAAATTCGCGTCGAGAAGATGCTCGGCGTCTACGGCGCGGGCCGCATCCTCAACGCCAAAACCGCGCGTTCACAAATGCTCGGCGGACTCATCTGGGGCATCGGCATGGCGCTGCACGAACACACAATGTACGACCCCAACACCGCGCGCGTGGTGACACGCAACTTGGCCGACTATCACATCCCCAGTTGCGCCGACACGCCCGAAATCGAGGTCGAGTTCATTCCCGAACAAGATACCCAGATGTCGCCTATCGGCGCCAAAGGCATCGGCGAAATTGGCATCGTGGGCGTTGCCGCCTCCATCGCCAATGCGGTTTATAATGCCACAGGAAAACGCATCCGCGAGTTCCCCCTGACCCCGGATAAGCTGGTTTAAATGCACGAACGCGACGCCATTTTAGAACTCTGGAAAAAAAGTGAACGCTCGGTGTTGGCGACGGTAGTCGAAGTCAAAGGCTCGGCCTACCGCCGCGCCGGAGCGCGAATGCTGCTCACTGACCGGGGCCACAGCGCGGGTGTCATCAATGGCGGTTGCCTCGACGCCGATTTATACGCCCGCACCCAACAAATTCTCGAAACCGGACAAGCCCAACTCGCCATCTACGACACGACATCCGCTCAGGACATCGTCTTCGGCTTAGGGCTTGGCTGTCGTGGGGTCGTGAAAATCCTGCTCGAACCCGCGCGCGACTTGCGTTGGCTCGGCGAAAACGTCACCGTTGAAGTGGGCTACGAAGGCGAACAACTGGGCACACGCCTCGCCGACAAAGAAGCCACTCGCACTCAAGGCACCTACGTCCAAAAGCTAGAACCGCCCCAGCCGCTTCTCATATTTGGTGCGGGGGCCGATGTCGCCCCTCTTCAATCCATCGGAAAAACGCTTGGTTGGGACGTGCAAGTCTTCGATTTACGCGCCCCCAACCCAGAGCGCCCCGTCTTCGTTGAGTCACAGTTTCACCAGCCCGACAAACTGACCAAACTCGAAGTCCCCGAAGGCGCCGCCTGTGTCATCATGACACACAACTTCCTCCACGATTTAGAGCTGCTCAAAACGCTTCTCCCTTCCAGCGCATCTTACATTGGCATTCTAGGCCCAAGGCGCCGCACTAACGAACTGCTCGAAAAGATGAGCGAGGAAACTCTGTTTCCCCCGGTTAATGCCACTGACGAACAACTGGAACGCCTTTTCGCCCCCATCGGACTCGATATGGGTGCCGAAACTCCCGAAGAAATTGCACTCTCCATCATCGCCGAAATCCAGCGCGTACGACGTGGTAAAAGTGGGACGAGTCTGCGCGAACGCGGGAGCATCCATTGAGTCAGTCGCGCATAGCAATCGTGGTTTTGGCAGCGGGCACTTCGTCGCGTATGGGAAGCCCCAAGCAGCTCATCGAAGTCGAGGGCCAAACACTCATCCATCGCACAGTCCGAACCGCGCTGGCTTCCCTAGCCGCTTCGGTGGTCGTCACCACATCCGATAATGGCGTCGATTTCGAGGCCGAACTCCACGGCCAACAATGGACGCGCGCCCTCGTAGAAAACCCGCAATTAGGCCAATCGCAATCCATAAAAGCCGGACTGGCCACAGCCGAATCGCTGGATAACATTGACGCAGTCCTCTTCACTCCCTGCGATTTACCTCTGCTTTCAACCTCTCATCTAAACGACCTCATCACGACCTATCAAAGCGGCCTATGGAAAATCGTAACCTCATGCTACGACGATGTGTTGGGCGCCCCTCTCATCGTAGCGCGCGAGTTGTGGCCCGAACTCCACGCCCTTGAGGGCGATGTCGGCGCCCGCAAAATACTCCCCCTCCACAGACAATCAACCACCTCGATACCGTGGCAGCAAGGCCAATTCGACCTCGACACCCCCGCCGATGTCACCAAATACACACAACGTAAGTTCTGACAAAAGTCTGAACTCACAAGCACCTCGAAAAGCGAGCATTTTCAGAGCGCAGCGTCAGATTTTTTTCAGGGTGCATTTCTAAAATTTCTCGTAACAACGGCAGTAGCTCGTTGCGAAGAGAAACAATGAAAACCACTCAATACATCGCGTTAGCAACTCTTTTGACAGGAAGCGCTTCCATAGCAAACGCCTCAGTCGCAAGAAATTCCACGCCTTCCGAAATGGTCGGCAAATGGCGTTGGTCTACCCAGTCACTCATCAACTACGAAAACCAAACGACGGGTTCGATTGATGGCAGCGGCATGTCGACCTCCCTGACATTCACCAAAGACGGGCGCTACACCTTCAACTTCTACGTGAAGATGCGTACCTATAATTTGGTCAGCGAGGCCAACACCTACAGCGAAGGCACCGTCACCTGGAAAAACGGCCAATTCACGCTGCATCCGGTCAAAGGTCATTATCTCGGCTGGTACAACGGTAAGCAGAAAACCAATCGCGACATGACAACCGCCGAACGCCAAAAGAATACCCAGTGGCACTGGAAATGGGACATCAAAGATAACAAGCGCGTTCTCATGATGGGCATGACTCCGACCAACCTCAGCCAATTCAAGCGCGAAGGTTAATCCCGAAGTGCGCTCGTACCAACTCACACCAAAACGAACAGCTCGACAAAATTGCTTGTCGAGCTGTTCGTGATTCTTATTCAGTTGCTTCCGTAAGCCGCACCGTCCGTCCATCAGGGTCTTTCACACTGCAAAAACGTCCCAACTCCGATGATTTGATCTCAGCCTTAATCTCCAACTCCATCAACAAACCACTCAACGATTCAACCTCAAAGCCGAGCATAGTGCTATCATCTGCCTCCGTCTGCCCCGCTTTCAGCGGGTAAATTTCCAGCACCAGCCCTCCAACTTCCGCCGCATAGTGCAACGGGCCAGAGCCATGCTGCTCCTGTCGAAAATCAAAACCGAAGGCGCTATAAAAATCGCTCACAGCCTCCAAAGAAGCGCTACGCAAAACTAGTAGGGAGAGTGAGGGTATTCTTGAACTCATAAGGCGACTTCAGTTTGCTCTTACATCGGGCTGAACGTCGCAGCGAATGTGTTGTTTTCCGTTCCTGCCGCGATCTGCCCGTTGATTTGTGGGTCGGTGGAAAGTTTGGGCGCATACCCAGGCGAAACCGAAGCGCCTCTCAGCCATTTCACATGCCCATCGGCGAAAGCATAATTCGCGCCCTCTAAGTGGCGGCCTTGAGGCGCACGGTAAGAAGCCGTGAGGAAGTTTTTGACGTTGGTCGACATGCCACCGAGATAACCGGTGTCATACAGACCAATCTTCGTAGCCCCATTGTTGAACGGTAACTGAATGCCCGATGCCGCAGCCGAGTCATTCTCGTTACTGTTGGTAACGTTGGCAGTTATCGAGGAAGTCTCCAACAGCATCACAGTCTTGGTAGGCGCAGTAAAGGCCGTCATTTTTCCTGCGGGATAGGGAAAAGCGGGAGCGTAAAGGTTGTAAAAAATCGCCGCGTTGATGCTGTAAGAAATGCGCGGATACGTCGTATATGGCGCGACGTTGAAAGGAGCCATCAACTCGGACGAGTCGCCGGGACAAACGAAAACCTGCGCACTCTTCACGTAAGGATAAATATCCCCGGCCCAACCGTAACCAAGCGCTAAAGGCCCATTGGCTGTTGGCGACATTCCCGCCGCCGGATAGTTCTCGTCGTAATCCTGCGTGTATTGCATCAAACCAAGACCGATCTGCTTGAGGTTGGACATACAGGAGGTGCGGCGCGCATTTTCACGCGCTTTAGCGAAGACGGGGAACAGGATAGCGGCCAGAATCGCGATAATCGCGATAACAACCAGAAGTTCTATAAGTGTAAAGCCAGCTTTAGTATTCCACGAGGCATTTGAAGAGGTGAGACGCTTGCGATTCGATTTGTCGATGGACATGATGGTTTCTTATGTGCCTCATTCACACGTGACGATGTCAATAATGGCCCTTCCCATACTATCCATCTTTCTTTAAGTCCAAGCTAAGAGAACACTAATAACCCGATGGTAGGTGAAGTCCGAACCCATCAAACACAAGTTCAGAAAGGAGGCGCATTCCTCTTATTCCAGACTAAATCCATCCAAAACAGTAAGGAATGCGCCGCACAAACAAGCGTTTCTAATCGGCGACGGGCATTCCCGTCAGGTGGTCATAAAGCTCTGCCTCAGTCAACCAGCCCGCCTTATTGCCAGCCTTCACATAATACCACGAGATAGCGGGATTACTCTTGACGATGAGGACAGCCTTCTTCACGGGAACAACAACAGCCGTCTTGCCCCCGATGCTGCCCCGAAGCGGCGTGCTTTTGGTCGTCGTGGCCTTCACATTCACCGTGTAAAACGTGCGCGGCTTCCGAACGAGATCATAATTGCGCGTCAGATTCCATTCGTCTTTCGGCTGCCAAAATCCCGCCCATGAAGTCTCGGTCAAAGTGCCATCACCTTTGTAATCCACCCAACGCGCGAGGTGGGCCAACCGCTTAATCTTCTTGCCGTCGTACCAGTAAACGAGGTGTTCGTCATCATCACTCGGTCCCGGCGTATACACCACCACTTCAAAATAACGGTCGGCCTTATTAATTTTCGCCAGATAAAAACCTGTCGCTGCTTCGGTAAATTCGCCAGAAACGGTTAGCCCATTGATGCTCAACTGAAATTTGCTATCCGTGTCGTGAGTTTTCAGTGCGATGGTATCAAGCCGCCCATCCCCATTCAAATCGAATTTCAAATTCTTGTGCAAAGTCCGCCGCGAACTATCGGCCCCCGCATCATGGGCCAACCCCGATACCAACAGCGCACAAAGCACCCAGACAGAAAAGACGAATCTCATAGCGACTATTTTAATTCGACTCTTCCTCTATGGCTGGTAATCTTTGGCATGTTCATATCAAACATATTCAGTGCGCACAGCGCCCCTGCTGTGTCCATGAAGATGGACAGGTGGCTTTAGCCAAATAGCGCGGACTTTAGTCCAGCGAACACATCCAGCGCGCAAAGCGCCCCTTATTTGACGCCTCATACGCCGCCCCGCGCCAAAGTGCGGCACGAACGGGCGCTATCTGTCGACGAAGGTTGGGCGCCCGACATCGTCAGGGCAGATTTCGTTGGCGACGGTTTTACACCGCCAAAATGGGCAGAGCGTCCGACGCCCTGCCCTCAAACCTCTTACCCCAGTTTCACCAGCGTTGCCCCTTCGCCACCATCATTGAGCGCAGCCAGTTCAAAGTCCGAGACACCGCTTGCACCGCGCAAGAACTTGTGAATCGCACCACGCAAAACTCCTGTGCCTCGTCCATGAACGATGCGAATCTCCTTCTTATCGGCCAGTAATGCATCGTCTAAAAATGTCGAAAGCTCATCAAGCGCATCCTCGGTGTTGTAACCGATCAGGTTGATTTCGCCTCCCACGCTCCAGCTTTTGCGCGACTGAACGCCCGCAGTCGAAACCGCACCCGTCGTGCGTGGCGTAGTGACTTCGTTGAATTTCAATGCTAAGCGCATCGCCCCAACGCGCACTTCAATTTTCTTAGCTGGCTGATCGACCGAAACCACTTCACCCTCACGGTCGAGCGATTTCACGCGCACGATCTGGCCAATCTTAGGAATCAACTGCTCCTGCGTATCGCCAAATTTGGGTCCCGTGGCAGGCTTAGGCAACTGAACGCGCTGTTGAATTGGCGCTTCGCCATCGCCGAAAGCGCGCACTCGTTCGCGCAGCGTGCGAAGGCGCCCACGCGCATCTTCCGTCCCTTTGTTTTCGCCACTGCCCCCCGATTCGCGCGCCGCGCGTCGCAATTCGCGCAATGCCTCATCGGCCTCTTTTTGCGCAGTCTCGACCAGTTCGCGCGCCTGTGAGCGCGCCTTCTCGATTTCCTTCTGCGCCTCGCGCTCTACACGGCTCAGCTTGCCTTCATATTCACGGCGCAATCGTTCGGCAGTCGCCAATTCCTTTTCCGCTTCGCCAATCTGATTTTGCAATTCGCGCTGCGTCTGCTCCAAACGCTGCGAGACGGCTTCCTGATCAATCCTATCGCTTCCCAGGTATCGTCGCGCCCGCCCAATCAAGTCGCCTGGCATTCCCAACCGCGCCGCGATGTCGAGCGCGTTCGAGGCACCCGGCACACCGATACGCAAGTGATAGGTTGGGCTAAGCGTGGCCGGGTTGAACTCGACCGAAGCGTTCTCGAAGCGCCGCGCAGAAAGCGCGAACTGCTTCAATTCGCCATAGTGCGTGGTAGCCACCACGCGGGCACCGCGCCGCGACAGCGCGCGCAATACCGCTTTGGCAAGCGCCGCTCCCTCATCGGGGTCGGTTCCGGCGCCAATTTCGTCGAACAGCACCAAATCTCCTTCCTCAACGCGCTTCAAAATGCCGACGATATTTTTCAGGTGTCCACTGAAAGTCGAAAGCGATTGCTCGATGCTCTGCTCATCGCCAATATCGACGTGAATGCCCTTGGGTAAATGCAGCCACGAGCCTTCATCGACTGGAATATGCAAGCCGCATCCAATCATCCCCGTCAGCAAACCGATCACCTTAAGCACGATGGTCTTGCCTCCGGTGTTGGGGCCAGTCAGCATCATCACGTCGAAATCGCCGCGTTCGGTCACTGCCGATTCGTCGCCTAACCGAATATCGTTGGGCACGCATCCTTCAACCAGAGGATGGCGCGCGCGCTTCAAATTCCACCCCGTCACATCATCGCGCAACAGCGGTTCAATCGCTTCCATACGAAGCGATAACTGCGCCTTGGCGAAAGCAAAATCCAGTTGTCCGGCGGCTTCCTGGGTACGAATCAATTCGTCAGCAGCCCCACCAGCCAAAGCCGACAACCCGCGCAGCACATCAATAATCGCTTCGCGTTCTTCAACCACCAATTCGCGAATGCGGTTGTTGAGGTCAACCACTTCCTGCGGCTCGATAAAGACGGCGTTACCGCTTCCACTGCGGTCGTGAACGATGCCGCGCACCGAACCGCGCGATTCAGCTTTGACGGGCAAGCAGTAGCGCCCATCGCGCATGGTGATGAAGGCGTCTTGCAAGTGCGGAGTCACACGTGGGTCGCTGAGCATACTGCGCAAGCGCGATTGGACTTGCGCTTGCGCTTGCCGCATGTTGGCGCGCGCCCGTCTCAAATCCAATGAGGCTTCATCTTTGATTTCACCGTTATCGTCGATGCTCTCAAAAATCACTTTTTCCAGCGCAGGCTGTGGGAACAACCCTTCCGAGAGATCGAGCAAAAGCGGGAATTCGTCTTCCTGTTCTGGCTGCAAATCGCGCAAAGCGCGTCGCAACTGGCGTGCGCCTTCGGCAAAATGTCCTATTTCAAGCAGTGGCAACGCTTCCAGAGTCGCCCCGATCTGAGCGGTTTTCACCGACTCAGAAATATCGCGCAACCCGCCAAATGGCGGAAAGCGCACCGAATCAATGAAACGGCGCGCTTCCGAAGTGGCGCGCAAACGGCGCCGAGCCTCGATATTCGAGTTCGCCGGTTTCAATTTGTGGACGAGTTCTCGTCCCAAATCACAAGCGCAATGTCCTTCAAGTCGACTGAGGACTTTAGGTAGCTCTAATCGCTCCAACGGTCGCGGATGATAATAGAGGGAGGTATCAGTTCTTTCGTGTCGCATGTCAATTGCCCAAAAGTCTAGCGTGGGCACAATGAAATTCTGGACGAATGAAACACCCAAAGGACCGCATCCAATTCCAAAACCCTGACAGGCCCCCAATCCCCCCTATCGTGTCCCACTAAGTCAAGCTTCCAAAGGCACAACCCGTCAGATGCCCCGCACCTGTGTTCCACACAAATTTGACAGCCTCAGGAGCGCCTTCGACAATCACCGGGCAAACGTTAACCCGCTTTCTCGATTCCTGAATTTGGATAAGACGGGTCTTAGGGCTTTTGAAACTGCGGTCGAAGCGAATGGTTGCCCCTTCAATGAGGTTGCAAAGCCCCGCAGCTGCCAGTTTTTTATGTAAAACGCGAGTAAGAACTGCATCAGCGCAATTATCACTATAAATCAGGTGCGGGTCGAGTCCTTCGGGCGTGCGTTCCCCACGGAGAAAAATCGGCGAGTCAGCGCGAAAAACACGGCGTTCGCCGAAGTCGGGAGTTCCCTCAGCAGCGATCTCAATCACTTCCATGCCGCAACACACCATAGGGTCTGATTGGGCAGCCGACACAATGCGACTCAATAAATCATCGCCAGAGGGCGTATCAGGCGCCGAAATAAACCAGCGCGCCCCCTCCGAAAAGGAAATACCATCACGCCGCCCACGCCCGCCCTGCAACCATCCCAGCGAATACAGGCTCAGGTTATCGTGCAGTGCGTTGTCTGCAAGCCACTTATGCACCCTCCCCGTCAGAAAATGGGGATAAGTGAACGGCACGATTTGATGGTTGGGCGATAGGCTAAAGTGCAGTCTCATCGAAGTGTGGTACAAACAATGAACGCCAGTGAACCGACGAATTGTACTGGTGACTACCGGATGCTCTCCACTGTAGCCGCTTTTTATTCGAGATATATTAGCCGATGAAAATAGGTTTGGGCGGAATAAATCGGCCAAAAGTTGAGAAATTTACAAAGTTTTTTCCCTCAAAATTAAATTGGCGCCTCTTAACCTCTACTTAAACAGAAAATATGAGTGAAAACAGCAAGAATATGAGTCATTTATCCTTTGCTTGAACACCCCCTCTCCCTGTTCAACAAGTGGGCCTACGCCTACAAATACGAAAAAGGGGCCATGCATATGCATAGCCCCTTTCGTACTTCCATCATTTACATCACATCGGTATTGAGCACCGACGAAGTCACGCTCTGCCCCGACTCCAGAGTCGCGCGCGCCGCCAGCTTATGGAAGCCGACTGGCGCCCCACTCCAAACGAAACTCGTCTCCCCCGCCGCAACCTCGCCAATCTTGGTGGCTCCCGAAAAGAGTTCGATGCTGTGTGCCTTCGCCCCGTTGGGGAAGGTGACTCCGATCACAATATCCGACTCGCTCAAATAAGGCCCCTTGTCGTCAATCGAAATCGCGATTTCGATGGGCCGAAGCGGTGGTCCCTCCAGCGTGGGGATAATCGACTCGATAGTCCCATCAGCCGCAAAGATCATGCGGTCGATGAAAACGCGGCGGTCAACATCGCCCTTGTGACAATGGTACACGCAGTACCACTCGTCGGTGCCGGGAATCTGAATCGTCGAGTGATGCCCCGGCCCCACGACCTCAATGTCGCGCCGCGAAGTCAACACCGGATTATTCGGCGCCAATTCCCACGGCCCCAGCGGAGAAGTCGAAGTCGCGTAATGCACTCGGTAAGAGTGCTTGTCGTCATTCGAGGCGAAATCACCCGGCGACCACATCAGATAATAGGTGCCGTTGCGCTTGAAAACGTGACTGGCTTCGATATGGTCAAGGCCAGCCCAACGTTCGCCCGACTTATAAGTCGTGATGGTGGGAATCTCCTCGCTCGCAAACGACACCATATCGTCGCTCAACTCGCACACCGAAAGGTGCATCCCAATCGGGAACCCGCGCCCTTCCAACCACGAACCGGGAACAGCGCCCCAGTAAAAGTACGCCTTTCCATCGTCATCGACGAACACCATCGGGTCGATAGCCGACATATCATCGCGGAACTCCACAATCGGCTTGCCCAAAGCATCGCGGAATGGCCCAGTCGGCGAGTCGCTTACTGCAACCCCCATACGCGATTGGGCACAGAAGTAAAAGTAGTAGCGCCCGTTGCGCTCTGCCGCACAAGGCGCCCACGCATCGCCTAACTCGCGCGCCCAGCTAACATCGACGAACCGAAGTATTGGCCCCTCACTTTTCCAGTTGCGCAAATCGGACGACGACCACACGGCAAAGCCATGACCTTCGCCCGCAGCATTGCCGTGAAAAGCCGTCGAGGACGTATACATGCCAGCATTGGTGGCGTAGATGTAATAGCGCTCGCCAAACAGTTCGGCGTGCGGGTCAGCCGCATAAATGGGGATGACGGGATTCCCGATCCCTTCAAGCTCTTGTGGGTTAGGTGCAGACGAAGACATAGCGTGGATGCAATTTGAACGCACTGGCACCACATGTCAACGCCAAACCACAAAATTCACCGCTTCTACTCGCTCTTGATGTCGAAAAAGCGCGCATGGCGCCGCACCTGACTGTGGCTGAACTCCTCACCATGACTGAAAACGCGCCCCTCTTTCTCTTCAGCCGGTAAGTTCTTCCAGTCACGGCATTCCACACAACAGCAACCTTCAAATTCGGCCATGCATTTGTCGCACTGCAAAAACAGCAAATGGCAATCGGTGTTGGCGCAGTTGCGATGCGTATCGGATAACTCGCCGCACTGGTGGCAATGGCTGATGATTTCATCGCCGATTCTCTCGCTTCGACGCCCATCGAAAACGAAATTCTTGCCCTTGAATTTGTTCTCCAAATTCTGCTCGCGCACCTGACGCACATATTCCAGAATGCCGCCCTCAAGGTGATACACCTTCTCAAAACCCCGATACATCAAGTAAGCACTCGCCTTCTCGCATCGAATGCCACCAGTGCAATACATGATGATGTTCTTGTCCTTATCCTCGTCCAAAAGCTCGGCGGCCATCGGCAACTGCTGGCGGAAAGTATCGCTCGGCACTTCAAGCGCGCCCTCGAAATGCCCGATTTCGTACTCGTAATAATTGCGCATATCCACCACCACCGTATCCGGCTGTGATGTCAGTTCATTGAACTCCTGTGCCTTCAGGTACTGCCCCACTCGCTCCACCGAAAATTCGGGGTCGTCAATGCCATCAGCCACAATCTTAGGACGCACCTTCACGTTCAACACCCAGAACGATTTACCATCGTCCTCCGCCGCCATATTCAAACGAATGCCCCGCAAAAACTCGAACGAATCCAGATAGGTCTTGAACGCCTCGAAGTTAGCCGTCGGAACGCTCAATTGGGCATTGATGCCCTCGTTCGCCACGTAAATTCGCCCCAGCACGCCCAGCTTTTCGAATTGCGTATACAGCGCATCCCGGAACTCCTTCGGGTCGGCGACTGGATGGTACTTATAAAAGGAGATGGTCTGGCGCGGCGTCGGGTCGGCAGCGAGTCGCTCTTTTAGTTCCGCCTGTGAAATAAGATTGCGAAGTTCGGACATCAATATATTAATTTTACCGCCCTCACAAATACGAGCTATCGTACCAGATAGAATCTGACAAGTTGCCCCCTTCATACAACACGCAACAGGCCTCAAACACCCGCAATTTCACCTCACTCGATTGTGCTAACTCGTGCAATTTTTGATTGGTATACCTCGCATGTAAATTTCTTAACTTTTGCTCAATAAACCAAAACTTCCGAGAACATATGCTTTCATATTTAACGCCCACGTAATCCAGCGTTGATATAGTTTGTCGAATCCCCATGCATACGAGTCAAGAAACTCTCACTCCTAAGCAGCAGTTCGTCTGCGCTTCAATCGTGTTTTCGGTTCTCTTTGCCTTCTCTAGCGTTTTCGTTTACGCCTACTGGAAAGGCAATCAAGTGCGAACCAGTCAGGAACAAACCCAAATCCTTCAACAGCAAAGGTTTGCAGATATGGAGCTAAGCCAAAAAGCCCTCCGCATTGCTCGCGGCCATCGCGGCCAAGCTTTCAACACCCAATTCCAAGAAGTGAAAACTGACACAACAGACGCGGCTTCCAGTTGGATGCTCTTTAGATACTACCCACCTGTCAAAGAAGGTCTCCAACCAGCCTCTCCTATTGTCGCAACTTCCGATTCCCCGACCAAATGGGGGGTCTATCCCACTGGCGTTGTGCAAGTGCCGAAGAACACGCAACTGGGCCTCTACAAACTTCAGTACCCAGCAGGAGAATATCTGTTCGAGGTCGTTTTGAGCGAGGAAGAAAAAAAGCAAACAGCTCGTAAAACAACGCCCTAAAACCTAAAAAACTTGTCTCCGGCCGTCATTCCACAGGAAGTGCCCAAAAGCGGCACTTCTAGCAATCGGGCCACCGCCACCGCATAAGCCATTGGCTCACGGTCTATCGAGCGATACGAAACCTCGACATCGCGCAATGCCCTCCCCTCGGCCTCACGTCGTTCCAGCGACACACCCCGCGCTTCCGGCTCCCACTCCACCGAACCCAGCATATAACCAACTCCCACACGCACCTCTTCAAGTTCCTCAAGTCGATCAAGGCAGGTCACCACCAAACCATCGACTCGCCCATCGGCCCGCATCGCATAACGCAATAAACAAAGGTCGAGCCACCCCGCCCGAAACGCCCCCTGCCACTCGTTAGTCGGGTTGTGCGGCTCATGCAGCGCGCGAGTCACGTCCTCATCTTCAGTGGGAAATGGCCCCGCCCCATGTCGCGTCTGGTACGCGCGAGTCAGCCCCAAAACCGTCGTCATGACATCGGCACCGGTTTCTTCTATCAAAGCCAACGCATTAGCCGAGGTCGTCCGCGACCACGTCGTATAAGGATGAAATCCCCAATCCTCATCCAACAACACCCCCTGCGCCCCTTCAAAAATCGTCTCCCCCGCCTTCTGCATTCGGGTCGCCAGAAAATCCGCCTCCACCACCTTCACCCGACTGGCGATGAAAGCAAAAACCTCGCAAGCCGCCTCCAACTCATCCTCGCTATTCAACTGCTCCAACAGGGGAAACACCCGTTCGGCCACAACCCGCCCTGGAAGCCGCTGAAGCGCGGGCATCAAACCATCTAACAATCGCCTCTTATGGTCGCGATGCCACTCCAATTTTCGCCGAAGTATCACCTCGTTACCGAGGTCGCCAAACCGAAGCACCTCACGCTCATAATCCAACGCATCGGCAGCGGTTTCCCCAATCCCCATTCCACACGAGCCATGCTTGTCGGCGCCACGCGCGATTTCGCGCAGGCGGTTCGCCACCACCTGATAGGGAGTCGTCACCAATGCCCGACTATCGACATACATCCTCTCAAACCCATCCATCACCCCGATAGCCCGTAAAGCCTCCCATTCATGATAAAGCGCCAACGGGTTGACCATCATATACCGCGACAAAAAGGTCTCCGTCCCCTCAACCAAAGTCCCGCTGCCAAATTGGTGGAACACATGACACCGCCCCCGTTCATCCACAACCGTATGCGCTGCCTGCGCCCCCCCATTGTAGCGCACAACCAAACCCGCCCCACGCCGAACCAGCGCGTCAGTAACCGAACCCTTCCCCGCATCCCCAAAAGTGAGGTCAGTAACAACTATCGCCCTATGCATAAAAAGAAAACAGGGTTCGGCACCCGCCGAACCCTGCATAAAATCCAGCGCGCGAAGCGCCCCTTATCTGTCGGCGAAGGCTGGGCGCCCGACGAACGCCAGGGCACGTTGTATAGACCCCCATTTTAATGGAGGGACAACCTAATCCGTCAGTAGAAATGTGCCCCCATTCCAGTTGCTCATTTCCTCTGTAGGGGCGAATCTTGTGTTCGCCCTCAAACAATTCTCTACTGACTAACGGATTAGATTGTCAATGAGCAATAATGGAAGGACAACCGCCCGATAACTACAGCCGCTTCCCACCCGGCGCACTCCCTCCCGACGCAACGGGCACGATGCCCGAAGCGACCGGAGCCGCCGAGCCATTCGCCAATGGCACCAGCGAGCGCGAAGCTGCATCCACCGAACTGCTGTCGAAACCGCTGGCCTTCATCGCCGCCACCGTGTCGTCGATGCTTTCACCCGACATCACCGAAATCGTTCCAGCAATCAGCGGCGCGATGTCCTGCCAATTCTCTTGCTTGATAACCCGTTCCGCCGGAAGCACCGCCGCCCAGGCGTTTTGGATGGGGACCGCATCGTAGTGCCCCGTCCCACCGGGCCGAATCACAAAGACATGGAATTTCTCCGAAGCTTGCGCCACCGCATCCTTGAGCGAAATATCCTCATCCAGCGAAACGCCCAGATACTCTTTGGCGAGGTCGCGCCGCACCGCCCTATAAGGAGCCTCATCGCCGATGATGAACAAGAATCCCTTCTCCTTTCGTTTCTCGAAAGCGTCGGTATCGACTTGGTTCCCGGCATACCAGAGCGCCATCTCATACGATTCCATGCTCTGCCCGCCGCCCGCTCCTTCCAGATAGATATTGGAAAGATGCGACTCGGCCAAAGCATCGTCCGCTTCAAATTCACCGACCTGAATAGGCACTTGGTCACTCGTCGCATCGCCGATGGCAGCAAAGCAAATCTGCGGGTCAGTAACGATTTTTCCGTCAACAACCAGCTTCATCAGCTTGCTCAAATCCTGAATCAACAGGCTCGGAATCTGCGACATGCTCCCGGTAACATCGAGCCACACCATGATGGGCGTCGCGGGCTGCTTGCCGGGGACATCACGCGACTCACGGCGCAGTTTCTTGGTCACATCAAGCGATGGGTGCAGTAAAGGAGCAGCCCCCGCTCGTGCGGCGGCATCATGAGTAAAGGCGGTAGCGCCGGTTGCGGCGCGCATGTTGGCGCGAGTTGCGCTGGCAGACGAATCGAAATATCCACTTCCCATTGGTACTTTCCTCTCCTAGAGGGCTTGCACAGCCATAAGGCCGCGCGGATCGTTGGTCAGGGTATGACCATGTGTGAGTAGGTGCGTTTACCAAGCAGGTTTCCCAACTCGTTATGCAGCATTTCAGCGTCCTGAGGACGGCGGCCCGCTATTGGGTCCAAACAGCGCAGCAAAGCCCAACGCAAATCATTGGGAACGGTGTCAGGCACCTGGCATGTCGCCGGGTTGCCGCCCATCATGTAAATTGCCGTCGAAGCCGCCATGAAAATATCAGCAGCTGGCAAAGCCACTTCCTTGCGCAGCAGTTCGGGCGGATAATAATCCTGATACGCCGGATTAATCGCCACCACATGCTCTTCCCCAATTTTGGCAGCACAGGCCCAGTCCAGCAGCACAAGGCCATGCTCATCAGGGAAAACTAGCACGTGGTCGGGAGTCACTCCGCCATGAATGTAGCCCTTCAAATGCGCCATCCACAGCGTTAAAAGTAACCTTCTAAAAATCCACCACACATGCCTCGGCTCGATGCCGTCAGGGAATATATCCCTGCGCAGCGTCTCCGCCGTGTAACAGCGTCCTTTGGGAACTCGTAAAAGGTTGGCCCGGTGTTTCGCCTTGTCCTCATCTAAAATGGAAAAGGTCGCCACCGGATGCGGGGCATACGCCCGTTGCGTCGCAAAAAACGATTCCGATACCGGGTCGGCTTCCGGTAACTGGAAAGATTTCAGAACGGAAAATTCACGTTCTAGCAAATCGTTATCGTTCACATCGCGAGTGTACTTCACGAAATTCGAATGCTCGACATCGTTGTCGTACTCAACTCTGTGGACGCTGGAAAAAACGCCCTCAGCAATCAGCGCAGTCAGCGTCAACGTCTTGCCGCGCACCACGAACTCAACAGGCGTATAAGCCGAAGCGCCATACCCATTCCTATCCCCATACGTGCCGAACTCGATTTTCTCCCGCGCCAGACTTTCCCACTTCGACAGCGATTGAAACACCTCGGTAGCCAACTCTTTGTCAGCGCTCAAAGCGTTGTCTGGATGGCAATTCTTCGTGAAAGTCCGCAGTTGAGACTTCAAAGCCATCAACTTATCCGCAGATGCCCCGACCAAATTGCCGAACACATCCTCAGGGCAAGTCGCATTACCAAAGGCCCCGGCCATCGCTTCCAAATTGGAGCGTGTTGCAATCATTTTTGCTCTTTCTCCATATTATCAGAGAAATGCAAAGCAGACCTTATATCCACTTATCATTTGAGTGGCGCCGGACGCCCACCCGCCGCTGGGCTTCCACCTTTGACAACAATGCCCTGAGGAACTGCCGACCGTATCTGACTCTCTAAATACGGCATATTCACAGGAGCAACCATCTCCGAAAAAATCAACTTATCCCACGTATATTTTTTCACCGAGAACAAAACTTCTTTCTCTGTCGGCACACGGTTCAGCTTCACTTTCAGCGCACGAGCCACCGTTGCCGATAGGTCTTTGCTGCCACCGGGCGAATACAACCAGTCGCGATTAGCCCGCATCATTTCGCTGTAACGCTCGGAGCGTGGCCCCCAGTAGGTCTGCTCGCCCTGCATCCCTTTGGTCAGCACGAAGCGGTCAATTGGCATACGCCCCATCGTACGAATATAAACGCGCTCAATCATATCCTTACGCGCGCTGGGGTTGCTATTCAACTTCTTTAATTCAGCGGCCAAAATAGTCGCATAAGTCGCATTCCCGGCTTTTATCGGCCCATCCCAAAGGTCGGTATCTGTGGTGTTAAAAGGTATTTGGTAACGCCCATAAACATCCATCACCACATTACCAATCAACAAACTCCGCTCCCCTCCATCGTTCTGCAACAACTTGCGATAGAACTTGCTCGCGTCCTGCGCGCTTAGCCCCGCCGAAAACTCCTGTTGCATCAGCACGGGCTTACTCCATAACTTGTAAATAAGCTGGTCGGTACGAACGGGGTCGGTGTTGGGCGCCCCAAAAGTGGGAGCATACTGCGCGTTAATCGCCGTTGCCGCCTTGTCATATTCGGGCAAACGGTACGTTATGCCCAACGGTACTCCCCCCATGCTGTACTCTGCCGCTGCGGGCCACACATAACATTCCACCTTCTCGAACACGTACCCCAAATCTTTGACCGCCTTCTGCCGCTCCGCACTATCGATGGTGTATAAATGGTCGTCGTAATACCCGATTTCCGTCGACTTGGCTTTGGGCTTGGTGCCACGATACAGGCGAAATAACGGCACAGTCCCCGGCGTCTGAATCGGCGAAACATAGCCGATAATATCGTAAGGCGCTGCATAACCACTATGAGCGATAGCATCCTTGGCCCCCGCCTCCGAAATGGTGTAGAACTCCTTGCCTGAACTGGTCATATGCTTCAAACGATACAGCGGCGTAAGCCCCGGTAATGTTCCACGCATCACATAAATCCCACTCAACTCAGGCAACACGTCATTGTTGTTCTGTGTGAGCTTGTACACCTCTTCCTGCTCAACGCGAAAAACATGTCGCTGCATCGAGATGTAATGCTTGCGATCCCCCAACAACAAAAACCGCTGCATCAGCACAGCCTTCTGCCCCACTTTCAACTGCGCCTCACAACGCCCCGCCCCCAACAGCAGCGAAACCCCGCAAACACAGCCAGCAACCAAAAACCGCAAAAACACAGGAAACTTAAAGAAATGGGACATCATCACAAACCTCGATAGAACTGAACCAATTTCGTCACAGTATGTATTGGCCACACGATGTTCGCGAAGGCTGGGCGCCCGGCGAACGCCAGGGCACGTTGTCCGTGAAACCGACTTATATCCCCTCAATTGATTCGGGGAGGAAGCAACGAACTCCCACCCCACTCTCGCAAAAAGTGCGGCACCAACTGGCGCTATCTGTCGGTGAAGCCTGAGCACCCGGCAAAGTCAGCACAAATTCCGTTGGCTGCGGTTTTATGCAGTCTTTGCCCCTGCAACTCTAACAGCCAATAGCTGACAGCTTCTAAATCAGGTATACTGAAACCATATTGAGCTGTCGCATCTCCTATCCGACACTAATTTCTCAATAAGCCCCAAAGATTGAATAAAGATTGATTAATCAATCTTTTCCCCAATTTTCACGCTCAAAATCCCCATACACTTTGAAATCAATCGATCTTTTTGATTGATTAATGCCCTAAAAAATTGATTTAATCCCGAATTTTATTGATTTCGGAGCCGAATTCAATTCTCAATAAGCCCACTTTCGTCTCAAATGAAAAAAGCCCTAACCTCCCTCACCCTGCTCTGCGTCGCCCTTCTGGGCGTTGTGCCCCTCGCTCACGCCCAACAAGAAATGCCAGCCCAATTCGACCCACCGCTCAATCATCTCCAGTTCATCGGCTCCCACAACTCCTACCACATCGCCCCCTCCGAGAAACTGCGCCAGTTCATCGAAGCCGCCATGCCCGGACAGGGCGAAGCGCTCAACTACACCCACCCGCCTCTCACCCAACAACTCGACTCCGGCATTCGCCAATTCGAACTCGACCTCTACGGCGACCCCAAGGGCGGCCTCTACTCCGATCCAATCGGCCCTCGCCTCGCAGGGCAAACCATCCCCGATAATGCGGAGGCGCTCAAAAAGCCCGGTTTCAAGGTTCTCCACAGCCCCGACTTCGATGTCGCCACCACAGTCCCCACCCTTCGTCTCGCGCTCTCCGAACTAAACGCATGGTCGAAGGCTCACCCAAATCACGAGCCAATCATGGTGCTGCTCGAACTCAAAAACGAGTCGTTCTCAGGACGCATCCAGCCACCGCACTTCGATAATGCCGCGCTCCAAGCCCTCGAAGCCGAAATCAGCGCCGTACTCCCCACCGACCGCCTACTCACCCCCGACGATGTGCGCGGCACCTCTGCAACTCTGCGAGATGCCGTGACCGCACACGGCTGGCCCAAACTCTCCCAGACGCGCGGCAAGTTCATCATCACCCTCGATAACGAGGACGCCGTGCGCGATAACTACCTGTCCCTTAGCCCCACTA
>SDZD01000070.1 GCA_004172935.1 bacterium
CACTGCGCTTGCTGCGCGGCGCGGGCGTCGAACTCAGCGACCGCCGCGCTGTAAAAACGCAAAAGCTGGTGGCGTCGGCAGCGATGCTGGACGGGCGTAGCGTGCCGGACGACGGCGATTTGTGGCCGATTGTATGGGCGGTTCCAACCCTCGAAGGGCAAACACTGGCGCGCGAGGTGCTGCGCGACAAACTGAGCCGCACCCGCAACCGCGCCTTGCCGAGCGCTTCGGAAGAAGCATCGAGCGGGCCATTGGCACGCGCGCTCCGACTGGAAAACAGCGCCCGCGACTTGCTGGCGCGTCCCGAACGCGACGCGGGTTGGAAACTGAAACTTGAGGGAGTGGCACGCGAGATGGACGCGGCCTTTGCCCCCGAACATCGCCCGGCGTCGCTGCAAAGCGCCCGCGAAAGCATCGTGGCAGCGCTGGAAACCCACTCATGATCCACTGGGTCGAAGTGCGCTGGCGCGCGCGAGTCGAGCCACTGGAACCAACCGCCGTTGCCGCGACGGGCGATGCGGCACGCGCACTTGCCAAGCGCCTACTTGAGCTTTCAGACGACGAATTGAAGCGCTTACGAGGCGTCAGTTGGGAAGATGGGTTGGCACTCGAAGGCGAGTCGGCGGCGCTACCGTGGGTCGATGGCGCGTTCTATCTGGGACACGATGCGCAGGCGCCCAGACTATTATTGCCGTGTGCGCTCGAACCCGATGCACCGCTCGACCTGTGGGCACGCGCCTTCGAGCGCCAACTCAAAGACGAACTGGTGTCACCACTCGTGGTGCTACCCAATCAGAGCCTCGCGGTTTCTCTGGCAGGCGCCCGCGCCATCGAACGAAGTGTGGTGGAGAGCTGGTTGCAGACGGTATAAAACCGCCCTATTAACTCATGCCACTTCCTCTTCAACTTCCGCCACCGTTGGTGCCCTGGGCACCATTCCTGGAATTGCTGCCGCTTGAATCGGCGTTGGCGCTGGGGCCGCTTTTACAGCGACTCAATAACTGGCTAGGCCCGCTACGCGCCGCCCCCCAAAGCGGCACGATGGAGCCGGATGGCTTCGATGGGTTATCGCGGCGGGGATCGCCCGAACGACTTCTGCTTTCCGAGTGGATGCTGCTTGAGGAAGCCCCGCTCGAATTTTTGCGAAGGCTATCGCAAAGCGAAAGCGGCTATTTGCAACTGGCGCGGCACGACCCACACACAGCGCGGGCGTCTTTGGCGCTGTTCGATTGTGGCCCCGATGTGTTGGGGGGACCGCGTCTGGTGCAATTGGCGGCACTATTGGTTCTGGCGAGGCGCGCTCAAAGCGCGGGCGCCACTTTTCGCTGGGGATTGTGGCAAAAGCCGGGCGAATGGAACGACGAAGTGAACCGCGAAAGCGTGGAGCGCTGGCTTTCGCTGCACGGCGAAAGCGAACCCGATATTCACCACATGGTTTTGTGGGAGGACACGTGGCAGCAAGCGGGCTTCGACTTGAAGAACGACGAACTGTGGCTGGTAGGTTCGCCCGACATGCTGCCGTTCGTGCCGCCGCGCGCCCGCTTATTGCAAGTGCGCGATGAACTCGACCCGCTGGCGCCCAATCGCGCCGTCGAAGTTGTCAACGATGGGCGCACGCTTCGCCTTGAGTTGCCTGACGATAGGACGGGCGCGCGCTTGCTACGCGAACCATTCGCGACCAAAGCGCCAAAAACCAACGACCGCAACTCGTTCGAAGTCGAACCCATCGATAAAGGTGTGGTATGGAGTACCAGCGGCTGGAAGCTCTATGCTCGCACTCATAGCGGCAACCTGTTGGCATTCGCAGTTCCCAACTCACCCGGCGCCACAGTAGGGCCACCGAAACTACTCCGACCCGCGAAAAAGGGATTAGTGGCCGCTGGGCGAGTTGGACGCGCCACCGTTGCAGCCTCGCTGTTTCGTACTGCCACCGAAAACCCCGAAGTCGGTTTATATTTCCAGTGGTGGGGGCGCGGTGAAAATGCGTCCAGCAGCGCCACTTTTAAAATCCCGCTCAGCGATAACGAGTATGGCGCGACGCTCACAGCTTCCCTGGGACAACTGTTTGGCGTCGATCAGAGGAAATCACTCGCGGTTCTACTCGCGACAGGTCGCTTCGCCGCAGCAACACAAGATAAAATATTGCAAAGCGAACATACAGGAGTTCTAGCAGCGGCCCTGACAGGCGATCAGGTCAGGCTTCTCGCCCTTCAAGACCACGGCCAGGGGGCATATTTTGATGTCTTCCCACATTATGCCGCCAACAACCGCGATAATTTCCCTCAAGTACCTCCTGTCGTACGCCAAGCCTTTACCGGATGGGGAAATCACGGCATCGAATCTTTATGGGCAATGGAAGCAGACGAAGGCCGATGGCACCTACGCATAACTGATCATCAAAGCGAAATTCCAGTTCCCTCATCGCGTTCAGTTGTCGGAGGCATATTCGATAAGGAACCCGGTTTGCTGTGGCATATGCCCGGCGAACGGGAACTGTGGTTTCAATCCGCCACCGAAGAGCGCAAGCTATTTCGCTTCGGCACCGCCATCGAATCGGTCACGGTGTGCCCGTTCGCGCCACTCATCGCCGTTCAGAGCCAGTATGAAATCGGCGTGTGGTCGATGCCGCATGGCACGTGGTTCTTGCGGGCACGGACATAGAGCGCTATGAACACTGTTAATATGCCTCAACTCTCCTCCCCTCGCCGCCTCGCGTTTCGCGGCCATGTTGAAGCCTTCGCGTGGGGCTTTCCTCGCTCGCTTGTCGCGCCCGACGAGTTGCCCGGGCGCGTTCTGGCGCTGTGGCAAAGCGGCGCGCGCCTCGAAGAGTTCGAGTGGGGGCACGTGCTGTTCCTACCCTCTCCACAAAAAGTGCGCGCCGAAATGGCCCCGGCGTTGGTGCTAACTCGCCATAGCGGTGGCCTTGTGTCGGCGCCACCTCCGCGCGGAGACGAGCCGGGCGTGGGCACATGGGTCATCGAAGATGGCGATTGGCACGCGCTCCAAAATGGTCGCCTCGTCGATGTCTCGCAGTGGCTCGATGTCGGGTCATGGAGGGTGCCCGCCACCAAACCATTGGGCGAGGTACCCGAAGTGCCAACGCTACTGGCTCCCATTAACTTCGATTTGCGGGCGCAAAGCGGCATTCAAGGTCCCGATGCGCAATGGCAGGCCATCTGGGAACGCGGAGGCGGTACTCCATCGAGTTTTCCGCTGCCCGCCATGTCGTCCTCGCTGTTCATCGGCTTCCTCAGCAATCTGTTCACGCCCCAGCGCGATGCGGGCAACGCTCCGTTCGCGTCCGACACCTCAATTGCGCTATCGGGTCTCGCGACGCTAATAACGTCGCTTATATTCATGGTGCAAGCGTGGCTCAGTCCGCCCAATGCGCGCGGGTTGCCCATCGCCCTGTTGCTTGCAGTGGTGGCGGCTGGGACCATTCGTTTTCTGATGGGAAGGTTGCCCCAATTTTCGCAGCCCAAGCCATCAACTTCCCCAATAGCCCCGCCCATCGTGGTTTCTCCCGGCGTGCAAAACGTGGCGGGAGTCTTCGTGGCAATCGGGTTGTTGGGCGTCGCCTTTTCAGATGTCGGCAAGGCCTTGGCAATGCTAATCATTCTGGCAGTAGCGATGTTTTTGGGGCGAAAGCTGGGAATAACTGGCACTCTGATTGGTCAAGGTGCAGTAGGTGTCAGCGCAAGTTCCGCTTCTGGTACGGGAGTTGGAGTCCGAAGAGGCGGCGAAAGTTGGTTTGCGCGTTGGCTTCGTAAGCGCGGTCGGGGTAGCGGTGGTGGCACTCCTGCCCCGAAAACGCGCGATGACACAAGCGATATGTGGCGCCGCCTGATGGCGCAAGCGGCCTTCAAAAGTGGACTGTTTAAAACGCTGGGACGCGCTCAGGCGCGTTACCTGTTGCGCTCGATGGAGATGTTCGAGCGCGGCGACCTCGACGCGGCGCTTCGCCATGCCATCCCGCTTGGCGGCAAATCCGATGGTTCGTGGTCGCCACCTCCAGCGCTGGGCTTGCCGGGAGCGCGCCCCGACTTAAACCTTTCGTTTTCCAACGCGCCCGCGCGCGGCACGATGAACTTCGGGCCGGAAATAGAGGAGCGTCTGACCGCGCTGTATCGCCGTGCCTTCGAAAAACTGCGCGACGCGGGCGATATTCACAAAGCGGCCTTCGTGCTGGCCGACTTGCTGCAAAACGCCGAAGAGGCCGTCGAGTTTTTAGAAAAACATCGCGAATTTGAAATGGCGGCAAGGCTGGCCGAAGGTCGCCAACTGGCGCCCGGATTGGTGGTGCGCGCCTGGTGGCTCGCCGGGAATCGCAGCCGCGCCGTACAAATCGCACAACTGCGCGATGCCTTCGGCGACGCCATCGTGCGCCTCGAAAAATCGCCCGAACACAACAACGACGCAGCAACTCTGCGCCTGTTGTGGGGGCACCATCTCGCGAGTCAGGGGCGCTACGATGCCGCGGTCGAAGCCGTGTGGCCAGTGCCACAGGGGCACCCATTCGCCAGCAAGTGGATGCGCCTCGGCCTCGAAGAAGGCGTATCGCCGCGTCTGTTGGCGCGCGCGCTGGCGCTAGAACCCGATAGCTGGAACGAGTGGCTCCCACTGCTGGAAACGCTGCTCAGCGAAGAACGTAACGCCAACGGCGCCCGCCATCGCGCCCGCTTCGCCCGCGAACTCGACGCGCAAAAAAACGGCGCTAACGCGGCGGCAGCTGTCGCCGCCCGCTGGACGGCGCGCGCGCTGTTACGCGATGGAGCCAACCACTGGGGCTATGTCGAGCAATCGGTGTGGACGAATTTACTGCTACTTTCGGGCGATGGCCTACTGCGCGCCGATTCGCGTTGGGCCGCGCCACTGCACAAACCCTCAGAACTTTCCAAGCGCAGCGAACCACTTGAAATCGCCATCAGCAGCGAAGGCGGCACTCTGAACGCACGCGATGCTGTGCTACTCGAAAGCGGCGAACTACTGGTGGCTTTTGGCGAATTAGGCGCCCGCTTGCTGTCATGGGATGGTCGCACCAAAGCGCAATTCGATGTGCCCGCGCACAACATCGTGTGCGCGTTCGATGCGCCGCGAGCCTTGCTGCTGGCCCCGCGCGACAACATCTGGCGAGTAACAAAGCTCGACATCAGCCGCCGCAAAGCCAGCTTCTGGGGCGATGTGCGCGCCAATTGCTTCGCCCGCAACTACGACGGCGCGACATGGTTTGTGGGTAGCGATGGTCGCGTGCGCGCCTTCGATGTCGCGGCTCCCACGCCAAGCGCCCTGTGGGATAGCGGCGACATGAATGGGAATCCTGTCGAACTCGCCATCAGCCGTAACTCGTTGGCGGCATTGGTCGAAAAGCCAACGCCCGCTAACTCGCCGTCACCATCAACTGGCGATGCGCTCAACAGACGATTCGAGTCGTGGCAGTTCGAGCTACCAGCGCTGATATTGCGTTCGCGGATGAAGCCCAGAGATACCCCTTTCACCGCCCTCTCAACGCAATATCGCATCCGTGATAATGGTCAGCAACTCGCCACAGGATTGCAGGATGTCCAATCGCCATTGATCTTGATGTCATGGCCCGGAGGTGAGGAAAGAAGTAGAGTACCATTCCAGCAAGTGTCCGACTTCATCACCGCAGCCGAAAACATGGTGATTTTAGGGCACGACGGGCAAAGAGCGCGCGCCACCTTGTTATCGTATAAATACAACCAGGTGCTGGCAAATATCCGCTTCGAAGGAGCGAACCACATCGGCGCCCACGAATGCGGAGGAACATGGGTATTGTGGGATGACCGAGGTCGAGTCATCGCGCTCAACTCCACCAACGGCGCCATCGAACGCGAATGGATTTTGAACTAGCAACTCCTCAACTCCAGAAAGAGTCGCAAATTAGGCTGATTGCCCCTACGACTTCATCCAATAACAAACCCGACTAAAAACCAAACTGCCCGCGCTACAAGAATTTGTAGCGCGGGCTGTTCATAGTGAACTCTCAAATTACGGTCGGGGGAGTTTTTGTGGGTGTACTCCCAAGCCCGCGTTGAAGGTAATGGGGGCGTTGTAGAGTTTGCGGCGCGACCACACGTTGCCATCGACGCCTTTGTAAATATGCTGCCACTGCGGCGAGGTTTTCAGGTACTGGATGAGGTTATAGATAGGGTCTTTCTTCTTTTTATCCTCGACAGGGCGCAGAGCGACCACGTCTATTTTGAGGGAATCCAGCATTTTTATGCCTGCGGGTTCAGCATGGGCGATGGGGAACCAGTCATCGAAAATTTTGGGCGGGTAAGCATTGATGAGGTCGATATACAGTGGGCGCTGGCCTTTCAAATACCATTCGAGGGCGGCAGAATATTCGTAATCGTTGAAAACCCGCCCCGTTGGGCCTCTAGTCAGCAAAAAGCTGCTCATACCAATGGGCACGGTTTTCCCGACGGCACGAAATCCCTTGTCGGGAAAAGCGGCGATACAAGCACAAAGCAAAATAATGAGCGTGCCGATTTGCCCGATGAGCCGCATCGTTGAGTCGAGTTGCGGCACCTCACCGGCCTGAGTCGGCTTACGAAGCAAGCGCGAGGCGACGAAGGTAATGCTGTTACGTACCGCCGCATACACCTTTTGCCCATTTAAAATCCCGGCGCCCTGAGCAAGCACCACCATACAGGTAATGCTGGTGACCCACATGTGGCGCCGTGATGAAATCCACAGCGCACACATCATCAAAAGCACTGCGCCAATGCCCAGGGGCCTCCGGCGGGTCTGCGACCACACCAAAATACAGATGGCACACAACAAGCACAATCCCCACGCAACATACCAGGTCATCGCCGGATACACCCAGAACTGACGCCACTCGGCGATGTGGCTGGAGGTAGCGGCAGTGCCACCAAAAACGCTACGGTATGCCAACCCCCAGGGGTTGCAAAGCAACGGCAAAATCGAACATGCGACGGCAAGGGCACCAAAACTCCAGTCGATACGGCGTGGAGCGGGTTCAACAACGACAGCATCGGTCTCGGCCTCGGCCAATGGCGCCTCCGAAGCGGCCACTTTGCCAGAACGCAAAAAGATTTGAACGCTCTCGCCAATGAAGCCCACCCACATCGTCAATATGCCTATAAGCACACCGCCATGCAGGTTAGGCCACAACGCGAACATGGCGGCAATGGCGAAGTAATTCCAGCGTGAGCGCTTCTCGTTAACCAAAAACAGCAGCGTCAACGTCAGAAAGAGCACCGTGAATCCTTCGGGACGCAGTCGCCAGCGCACCGACGAAAACCACAGTGCGGGAACAAGCAAGCAAATGAAGGTCAATGGCACTTCGCCCGCGCGATTCTTCGCCAATCGCCAAATCAACAGTAACGGGATAACAGCAAGCGCAAAATTAAGACACAGAGCTAACCACGGTCCACCTAAATTCAACAAAGTCGCGTAGATGATGCCTGAACCGTAGGCGTGAAAGACCCACGGAATATCGGCGCTCCACAGGAACATCGTGCTTTTGGGAATATGTCCAGTTTCGAGAAAAATGCGTCCGAGGGCCGCGTGCGCCCAGAAATCGTCGCCTCCTTCGAGGGGGCCAAATGCCCACAGAGCACAAAGCACAATTAATAGCGGCAAATAAAGGCGGCGGACAATATGCATGAAAACGGCTCGCGAGTTTATTTGAGTGATGAGTGACGGGTTCTCCTCGAAGAAACATAATCCCTCAAATTTACGGCAAGGGGCCTCAAAAACCTCAACTCCTTACTCGGACTTCGCACGACCTCTGCCAAACTGAGAGAGCTTTGATGAATCGTACTGCATCCGATGTGATTCTGGCGCCTTCTCTTTTGTCCGTCGATTGGACACGCGCGGGCGAACAAGTGAGCGAACTGGAGCGCCTGGGAGTTGAATGGCTGCACTTTGACGCGATGGACGGCCATTTCGTCCCCAACCTATCGTTTGGAGCCTCGTTCCTGAAGGCCATGCGCCGCGCCTGTAACCTGCACTTCGACGCCCACCTGATGGTGACCAACCCCGCCGACCGTCTGGGAGAGTTTCTCGAAGCGGGCGCGCAAAGCATCAGCATCCACGTCGAGGACCAGCCGCATCTCCACCGTCTAGTTCATGCCATCAAAGATGGCGGCGCAATGGCGGGCGTCGTTCTCAATCCAGCGACATCGCTCGATGTCCTCGACTGGATTTTGCCCGACCTCGACTATGTGCTCATCATGAGCGTCAACCCCGGCTTTGGCGGACAGAAGTTTTTGCCCTTCTCGCTCAATAAAATCGAGCAACTGGCGCGCAAACGCAGCGAAACCGGACTCAACTTCAAAATTCAGGTCGATGGCGGAGCCACGCCCGCCAACGCCGCCGACTTGGTGCGCGCGGGCGTCGATATTATGGTCGCGGGTTCGGCAGTGTTCTCGCCGCCCAAACCTTTGTCCGAAACTGTGGGGGCCATGCGCGCCGCCATCGAGAGCGCCTTCCAAACTCAAATATAAATCTCAACGTGCAAAAAGTGGTGTGCGCGGTCTGCGGCCTCGCCAATCTCGAATCGTTTCCAACCTATCCCTTGTGTGCGGGATGCGGCTCCCGTTTGCCCCAAAAACAGCGGCGACCAATTCACGACTTCTTCGCACAACCGGTAAAAACGCTGGTGTGGGCATTTGGCATGGGCATCTGCGTCGCGATTCTGGCGCTCATTTCGACGGGTATCGCCCGCGAGACCAGGATTCGGGATCGCGGGCCGCTACTTGTCGGCACCTCGCTCGACTTCAGCGGTGTCAACAACGACAGCGGCCTCGTTTTGATGATGACGGTCAACACTTCGCTTCCGGGCGACGACGAAACCATACGCAACCTGCGCCTTCGCTTCGACCAAAAAGCGGCCCGCGATGCCGATATTCGCGTTTTATCGCCGTCGGCCACCGTCGAGGATATGGGCGGAGGCCGTTACTTCCGCTGGAATACCTTTACCCCCGGCCAAACCATCAAATTGCAGATGCATACCGACAAAACCTTGAAGTTGGAACTGATGGCCAATGGTTTTGACCGCTACTCGCTAAAAAATTCTCCGACACAAACAAAAACTGGCCCTGTAGATTTGTTTCCAAATCGTTCAAACTGAGGACATGGCCGCCAACAAAGAAGAAGATCGCTACATCGCCAAAACGGCGCGCGCTGCCGCTGCGCGTATTAACCTCGACATCACCGAACTTCAAATCACTTGCGGTAACGGTAACATCGAACTCATCGGCAAAGTTCGCGCCCCTCGTGGGGCAACCGGCAACGTAAGCGTCCGCAAGGATTTCCAGTCGATGCTCACTCTCATCCGCGCCGTGCGCGGCGTGCGCGACATCCAATCCTCGCGCGTTATTCTCTTCGATTAAACCAACCTCTCGGCGAGTTCAACTTATCGGCGCATTGAGCGCTCCCCAACCCATAATTAATAAAACGCCCCTGACGCATTGTTTGCAGGGGCGTTTTTCATTTTGTGTTTGTGTGGGTAGCGTTATTTTCGAGGTGATGTTAACGGCGTCCACTGGTACGGCCCAAAGCCTGTATCTGTTCGACCAGTTGGCCATTACCGAAAGGCTTCACCAAAAACTCGTTGCACCCCGACGCTGTCGCCATACGCCGAGCCAGCGCGGTGGCAATGGTGGACATATACAAGATCGGCGTGGTCTTGCCATTCTTACTGGCGCGAATTTTATCGACCAAATTTAAGCCGTCTTCACTGCCCAGCACCGAATCTATAACAATGACATCAAAGCGGACGATGTCCGATTTGCGCAGCGCTTCTCCTGGAGTCGCAGCGGTTGTGGTTTCAATACCCGACTCGGCAAGGCTGAGCGCCAGAAATTCGCGTAGTTCCTCATTATCATCCACCAAAAGAATATTCATAGCGATAGCCCGTAAATAGTGATTGCGCCCTTACGAGCGAGGGGGCGCAAGTGGATCATCCTCGTCAAGGATGATCGTATCATCAATTGCGACATCCTCTTTAGGCAACGCATCGGCCACTCCACTGAGCGCCCGGTTGCGTTCGCGCTCTTCCTCGGCGCGCTGTTCGCGCGTGTGGGGAGTCTGCGCCGCAATTTGTCCAGCGCACACGCTGCAAATTGCTGCCCCATTTTCTCCTCCAGCGAAAGAAAGTAGCACATTGTCGCTTTCTTCACGTCCGCAAAACGCGCACCGAGGTTTTCCTTGAATGGCGGCAGGCTGTCGTAAAAGTCCAATCGCACCCACTGCCGCGAAAAAGAGGGCCGCGACACACAGTTCGCTCAAAGTCTGTAAGCGCTGTGGCAGCGCCCCAGTGGCCACTAGAACGCGCACGGTGCCCAGCGCGACCAGTAGAAGCGCCAACCCCAAAAACGCGCGCGCAAAAGCCTTCTGCGCACCTTCGAAGAGTTCAGCAGTGCCCGCGAAACTTCTGCCGCGCGGCGCAAAACTGCCTCCGCCCCCACTGCCGCCGCGAAAACGCGCGCCGATGGGTTCCAGTACGCCCGCATCATCGCCTAATTCGATGTCTTCGCGGGCTTCGGTCTTGTAAAAATCAGCGACACGCCCCCAGGCGCCTTCGATGTCGCCACGCACCTCGCCCTGTCGTACCAGCGAAACGGCAAAAGGCGAAAAAATATCGGGCGCGTGACTCATCGCGTCCGATAGGCTGTCCCCTGCACGCAAATCTTCGTCGATTTGCTCATACAGTTGTAAGAGGCGAGGGTTATCGGTTTGAGAGCGAAGCGCCTCGGTAATACGCAAAAAATCAACGCCCACTTCCATCATGGCGCCAATCTGGCGGCAAATGGAAATGAACTCGCGGCGCTCAATCATCGAAGTAAACAGTTTGAGGGAAGAGTGTTGAGACGACTCGATTTGTAGCCCAACACTCTTCTCTCAAAATTTATTTGACTCGTTCCAGATAGTTGCCGGAGCGGGTGTCAACGCGAATCATTTCGCCTTCGTTAACGAACAGCGGAACGGTGACGACAGCGCCGGTTTCCAGCGTAGCGGGCTTCGAGCCGCCCTGAGCGGTGTCGCCGCGCAAGCCGGGATCGGTTTGAGCGACACGGAATTCCATCGTCTGCGGGGGTTCAACACCGAGGACGTTGGTTTTCCAGGTGGTGATTTGAACGGGCGTGTTGTCCTTCAGGAATTTCTCGACTTCGCCGACTTGCTGCTTGGAAAGCTGAATCTGGTCGAAATCTTCCATGTCCATGAAGAAGAAATCATCGCCATCACGGTACTGGAACTCAACGTTGCGGCGTTCGACGATGGCGGGTTCCATCGACTCGCCTGCACGCCAGGTGCGCTCAAGCGTGGAGCCGGTTTGCAAGTTGCGAAGGCGCGAGCGCACGAACGCGCCACCTTTGCCGGGTTTGACATGCTGGAATTCGAGGATCTGATAGACCTTGCCTTCAAATTCGATTGTGAGGCCGGTTTTAAAATCTGCGGTTGAAATAGCCATAACTAGAGCGATTCAAGACGCCCGAAAAGCCTTCAGGCGCCCGCGAAAAGCCCAAAAAGAATAGCGAAAACCCGGCACCTACTCAAATATGGGCGGCACAACCTTTGCCGACATAAGCTTTCGGTATGTTTTTTCGCCCAACTCCATCGAAATTCGATCAGGCCAGACAAGCGGCCCTAGATGCCGCTTCCGCCGCGAGAGAAACCGCTTCTCACGTGGCTGATTCGGCCCATTCGCTCTTAGAACAAGCACCGCACATCGCCGCGAACGTGGCCGATGCGGTTACCCATAAAGCCTCTGATCTCGGTGGCGCTGTCTCGGCTAAAGCCTCCGAAGTTAGCGGCGCTGTTTCCGCCAGAGCCTCTGAAGTTGGCGGCGCAGTCTCCGCTAAAGCCTCCGAAGTTGGCGGAGTTGTTTCCGCCAAAGTCGACGCAGTACGCCACCGCGCCGACGATGTCGCCGAATCGGCACAGGATTCCGTCGAAGCCGCGCAACTCAAAGCAGCTGTCACACGCAAAGCTGCCGAAATAGCCGCCAAAGAAGCCGAAAAAGCGGCTCGCGACGCCCAGAAAAAAGCCGAGTCGGAAATTGGCCGCATCGAGAAAGACCTCGCCCGCAAACGCGCCGAGTTCGATGCCCAGCAGGAATTTATCGAGGAGCGCACCGCGCAACTCGAAGCCGCCCGCCTCGCCTCGCAGCAACAGGCCCAGGAAATCCATGTGCGCCGTAAGTCGCCCGTCACCGTCGAAGTCATCGACCATGACGACGATGATTTCGAATATCACGTCGTTGCCGAAAATGACGGCGGCTCCAAACTATGGTTGCTGATTGGCGGCGCTATCTTCATCGGAGCGGCACTGGTGTATTTTTTCGCGCCGGGAAGCGGACGCCGTTCACGGGCCGCCATTAAAGACCGTCTCGGCAAAGTCAAAGACGACGTAGTGGATAAAGCTACTGGCGCCGCCGATGCCGCCTCAAAAAAAGGCTCTGAAATAACAGAACGCGCCGAAGACTTGAGCCATCGCGCCGAAGAGAAGCTGGCAGAAGTCGCCGCCACCACTACCGACGCCGTGAAAACCGCCGTCGAGTCTCACGAAGACACCATTCCCGCGAAGATCGAAGACAAAGTCGATGAGTTAGCCGACGAAGTGCGCGTCGCCGCTTCCGATGCCGTTGATGGTGTCGCCGTCGAATCCGACACGGTCATCGACAAAATAGAAACTGCAGCCACCGCCGGGTCAGAACTGGACGGACCACGCCATCCCAACATCTTCGACAAAGTCTCCGAAGTAGTAGGTAACGCCGCCACCGCCGCCGAAAACCTCGCGGGCGGCGCCAAAGACGACGACAAGGAAGAAGAGGCTGAAACCGCAGAGGCAGACAAAGCCGACGAGATAGCTGCAGAGGCCAGTGCGGCAGAGGCTGGCGATGAAACGCCCTCCAAAAAGAAAAAGGGCAAGTAGCCACTATCGCTGATTGAAAATCACTAATCCTGCCAAGAAGCCCACTATATCCCAAAGCAAAAACCCCCTCCGCGATTGCGGAGGGGGTTTTCTTTTAAGTGCTTGGAACTTAGAGGCTCTGAGCGCCCGCTTTGCGACGGATGAGCAAGCCGCCAGTGGCGAGCAGCATACCCGCCAACAGCATGATTTCGGGTTCGCCACCTGTGTTGGCCATTTCGCCAGTGGGCATCACATCAACCGTGCTGGTGCTGGTGGTCGAGGTGTCGGTCATTTCCATGCTGGAATCGCCAACGAAAGCCGAACCGGCGTTGGTAACGGCGCTGGCATCGGTCGAACCAGCGGTGCTGCTGCCACCTGCGGATGAAGGACCGGATGGGCTGCCACCGGGCGAGCCGATTGACGCAGATTGCGGCATACCCGAAGACGCACCACGGGATTGGGCGAAAGCCCCTTGAGAAGTGATAGCCAAAAGGGCCAAGACGGAAAGTTGCGTGAGTTTCATAGTTCCTCTGTGACGAGTAGAAGCAAGGTCCATGCCTTATCTCAGACAAAATACCCTGCCAAAGCGCCCGCAGTTTGGTCTAAACCGCGCCGCAATTCAACTCTTGGTATTTCAGATAACTTGCAAATAGCACTTTATACAAATAAAAAATGCCGTGATGCCTAAGCCCCACAGCGTTTTTTGTAAAACGATTGCTCGTTATTTTTTCTTTTTGGAGGACGACTTTTCGCCTTTGGGTGCCGCTTTTTTGCCGCCTTTGCTATCGGCCTTGGCCGCTTTAGCTGGCTTTTCCTCGACGGGCTTCTCTTCTTTGGCCGGTGGCATCGTGCCCGCGCCTTCGGCAGCGGTTTTCAAGCCTTTGCCGGGAATAAAGCGCGCCGCAGTGCGGGCCGGGACTTCAACTGGTTCGCCCGTGCGCGGGTTACGCGATGTGCGGGCCGAACGCTCGGAAGTTTTGAAGGTGCCAAAACCGGCGATACGTACCTCGCCGCCCTGCGCCAGAGTTCGCGCAATGGCGCCCTCGAACGCTTTTAAAACGGCGTCCACTTTTGCCTGGGGCATGTCGCACTCAGCCGCGACTGTGCTCAACACGTCGCCACGATTCATGATGTCTGCCATGTGGAAATATTAAAACTCCTGCCAAAAATTTCCCACCGACACGCAAAACTGCGGCTCTACAAAGCCAACGTATCGAAAACACTGGGAGTTGCGTTCAACCTTATCGCAACCCCTAGGCCATGAAAAGGGTTTTCCCTCGTAAAACCCCTTCCCTAACCTAAATTTTTCTCGTTTTCAAAAAAAATCGGTTTTATCCACTCATTTTCGGAGTTTCATCCTCGCTATCCGAACGTCCGGGCCGATTCATCAGGTGTTCAAGCGCCACTTCCACGGGCAACCCCTGAAACAAAATCGCTCCTAATCCGCGTGTCACTGGCAGAAAAACCCCGTGCCGCTCGCCCAGTTCCAGTGCCGCACGACAGGTATGAATGCCCTCAACGGTTTGCGCGATTTCGCGCCGTGCTTCCTCAAGGGTTCTGCCCTGCCCCAACAGTGTTCCCAACCGATGGTTACGGCTTTGCGCCGAAGCGCACGTCGCCAGCAAATCGCCTAACCCCGATAGTCCCCACAGCGTGGCTTCGCCCGCGCCCAGCGCTACCGCGAGGCGCGCCATCTCGCGCCAGTGGCGCGTCATAATCGCCGCTTTGGCGTTGTCGCCAAAGCCCTTGCCATCGCCCAATCCGGCCACAATAGCCACCACATTTTTAAGCGCACCGCCTAGCTCCACTCCCAGCACATCGGCGTTGGTATAAACCCGAAACGACGACGAATCGAAAGCGGTCTGCGCCTTTTTGGCGTTGTCGCCATCCACCGAAGCCACCACCGAACTCGTCGCTGCCCCGGCCACAATTTCGCGCGCCAGATTCGGCCCCGAAAGCGCCACGAACTGCGCGACGGGCAACCCCGCCTCCGCCCAAATTTGCGAGGGGCGTTGTCCGGTTTCGGGGTGCAAGCCCTTCGAGCCGCACACCACAATAGCCTCAGGTTGCAGAAACGGCACGATCTCGCGAGTCATAGTCGGTAGAGACGCGCACGGCAGCGCACACACGGCGATGTCAGCATCAGCCAGCGCCACCGAAAGGTCGCTCGAATAGCGAATGGTCGGCAGTTCCAAGCCGGGGAAAAACGGACTCTGGCCCAACTGCGCCATCGCCTCGACTTTGGCGGCATCGCGCCCCCACAACCAAACTTCACTGGCCTCGGCTCGATGCGCCAGAATCGCAAGCGCCACGCCCCAACTCCCCGATCCTAAAACAGTCAGTTTCAAAGGGCCTCCTCGCGTCCAAACAACACATCCGAGCGCAACACATATTTCTGGCCGCTTTCGACCGGGCATCCCTCGTGCTTCAATTCGTGAACGAACAACAGCGCCGTCCCGGTTTCGGGCGAAATAGCGACTTCATCGAAGGCCGTCGCCCCGCCTTCAAAATCAGCGTTCAAATAAATCATGAAGGTAACGCGGCTTTCCAGTTCGCCCACTTTCTGGCGCCCGTCGATGTGGCGCTTAAATTTCTGGCCGTTCTCGTAGCGATAAAAGCGAAAATGCGGGTTGAGGCCAACAGGCGACATCCCCTCGATAGAAGCGGGAAATTCGGGCTGGATTTGCGCCCACAGACGGTCGGCGAGAGTTTGGTCGTCGACTTCGGCGCGGAAGTTATCACGCACACCTTTCATCATGCGCGCACCACTGGAAAGCCCAACCGTGGCTTCTTCAAAACCGAAGCCCTCGGCAAAGCTAATCAAATGGCGGCACTCGTCTTCACTGAGGAAATGGGGAATCGTCCAAATGGACGGCGTGTGTTGAACGATGGACATAGCCAATGTTCAATTTACAATTTAAGCCGCTTTCTTCGCGCCAATCTTCGGTTCGGTCTTCGCCGCGATGCGCTTTATGTTGGGAATATGCTTGATAAACGCAAAAATACCCATCAACAACGCCACGATGAAAAACGGCCAGGGGGTGGGCGATGGCCAACGCATAAAGTACGCCAAAAATGGCAACGCGATGCACGCCGCGATAGATGCCGCCGAAATCATGCGAGTCCCAGCCAACACAACAGCCCACAACGCGAAAGCAGCGATACCAACAACCGGAATCAAGCCAAAAAGCGCTCCCAGTGAGGTCGAGATGCCTTTGCCACCTTTAAAGCCCAAAAACGGCGAGAAGATGTGTCCAGCCACCGCAGCGATGCCACAAAACGCGACTCCCCAATCGGAATCGGGAATCAACAAGCGCCCAATAACTGGCCCAGCGACGCCTTTGAGTACGTCACAAGCGAACGCCAACACGCCAAAGGTCGGCCCCAACGCGCGCCACACATTAGTCGCGCCAATGTTACCCGACCCCACCGAGCGCACATCCACCCCACGCATCTTGCCAAGCAACACACCAAAGGGAATCGAACCAATCACAAACGAAAGCAGCAGAGCAACAATGAGCATCAGGAAAATCTTACCCCCACAAGTTTAAAAGAACACCGTAAAGTCACGCCAAACCTGAAAATTCCCATGCAAAACACTCACAGCCTCCAACCATCCAATCGAAATCAAGCCATTCGTCTGGCCGCAAGCTCCGCAGGTTCGCCAACTAGCCCAAAGGCTCATGAAGGAGATCACAGAGTTTATTTCCGGCCAGCACCCCGCCTTTACCTTTGATTCGGAAATACGTATCTTGCTGTTACGTAGTGTTTGAGGCCAAAGTTATGCAAAGGAACATGGTAGATGCGAAACGAAAATGCGAAAAACCATGAGGCAGACCCATCTGTACATCTGCTCTATCTGGATGGCTTACGCGGCCTAGCCGCTCTCTGGGTTTTAATGAATCACATCTGGGTACAAATCTGGCCTGTCTTTCGAAACCAATGGCCCAGCCAATTGACATGGCATACAACGGGGTGGCTATTGTACGGTCATTTCGCAGTCGATATTTTCATCGTCCTTAGCGGCTTTTGCCTCATGAAGCCAGTCGTCAAAAATGACGGTGTATTGTTTGGAGGAGCCAAAAATTTTTACAAGAGAAGAGCCAGGCGAATATTACCGACCTACTATTTCGCCATTGCATTTTGCTTGATTTTGATTGTTACGTTAGTGGGGCAACATACCGGAACTCCCTGGGATCTCAGCGTACCCGTCCAACCGATCAGCATTGTCACTCACGTACTCCTGATACACGACATATTCTCTGACAGGGGGGGGCTGGAAATCAACGGGGCATTTTGGAGTATTGCCGTCGAATGGCATATCTACTTCTTGTTCCCAGCGATGCTCATCTTATGGAAGAAAATTGGGGCGATAAAAACAACTGGAATAGCGATCCTCATCGCGTACTATATAAATTTCCTGCTCTCAGGAACCCCCTACATCAAAACAACTCCGCATTACCTGGCGCTTTTCGCACTGGGAATGCTCGGCGCCCAAATCGCTTTTAGCGATCTCCCGCTCTGGCAACGGGTAAAAACTTCATTCCACTGGAAACTGATAACCCTATCGCTTGCTACCATTTTGTTAGCATGGTGCGTGACCTGGGGTTGGTATGGCACTTCAACGTACCTTGCGTTTGTCGATTTTGTGGTCGGCTTAACCACGATGTCCCTGCTCGTCATGCTCGACAGCCAATCTGCCAACGATACCCTGCGGCGCTTGCTTTCTGGGCGGGTTCTGGTTTTCATTGGCACCATTGCCTATAGCCTGTACCTCATCCATCTTCCTTTGGTCCAATTCGTGTGGCAATACGTTGTCAACCCACTCCACCTGAACCCCGAACTATCGTTTTCGCTTTTAACCTTGCTGGCTGTTCCAGCCATCATCGGTTGCTCCTATCTCTTCTACCTCTGCTGCGAAAAACCATTCATCGGACGCAAAGCCCAAAAAGTAACCCAACCGACAGAGACTAGAAAATTCCTATTCTTGCGAAAAAGAACATTCGACACAATATAACCATTGTTAGCGCACATAAAAGTGAGCCTTCGACCTCATTAACGAGGTCGAAGGCTCACGTTCAACTCACCAGGATTTATTTGTCGTCTTTGTCGTCGCGTGGGTTCGACTTGCGGACCTCGATTTTGAGCGGCACTCCTCGGAACGGGAACTTGGCGCGAATCACGTTCTCGATGCGGCGCACATACGAGAAGTGCAACAGCTCCGGCTGGTTGAGGAACACCGCGATTTTGGGCGGGTTCACTGCGAACTGCGTCGCGTAGCGGAACTTCACCGGACGCCCCTTCACCGAAGGAATTGGGTGTTCGGCAATGGAACGGCGAATGATGTCGTTCAATTGTCCGGTCGTGATGCGAAGCATGCCGTTCGGCGCGATGTTGAGCGCATCGGCGATCATTTCCTGCACTCCCCAGCCCTTCTCTCCGCTGAGGAAGTGAACGGGCGCATACGAAACGAAGGCGAAGTAGTTATTCAAGTTCGCCTCGTAGTCCTTCTGTGCCGAAGTACGCTTTTCAGGGTTGGCTCCTTCGGGTTCGATAAGGTCCCACTTGTTGACGCCGATAATCAGCGGCTTGCCCGCTTCAAGGGCGTAACCCGCGATTTTGGTGTCCTGGTCGGTCACGCCGCCCGCATCCAACAGCAATACCACGACGTGCGCTCGGTCGATGGCACGCAGCGAGCGCAACACCATGTGGTACTCGACCGATGTCTCATCGCGCTTAACGCGCGACCTGCGCCGCATACCTGCCGTGTCAATTAGTAACAGCGGTGCGCCGTTCCAATCCAACGGCGTGTCCACTGCGTCGCGAGTCGTTCCGGGCACCGGACTCACAATCGAGCGGTCGAAGCCGAGCAAAGTGTTGGTGAGCTGCGATTTGCCAACGTTGGGACGCCCAACGATAGCCAAACGAATGCGCTCGCCATCTTCTTCCTCTTCCTTATCCTTGGGCGGCAGAAGCTCTTCGATGTTTTCGGTCAACTCCGCGACCCCAAAGCCCGTCGCCGCGCTCAATGGCAACGGAGTTCCCATGCGAAGCGCATAGTGGTTGGCGGGCTTCATCTTCAACGTGTCGATTTTGTTGGCCGCCAAAATGACGGGCTTGCGTGTTTTGCGAAGCACATCGGCGATTTCATAATCAAGCGTGGTCGGCTCATCACGACCATCGACCATAAACACGATGAGATCAGCCTCATCAATGGCGAGTTGGGTCGAACCCAAAATGGCGGGCGTATAGCCCTCCTTATCCATCGAATCGAAACCACCAGTATCAATGAGCAAACATTCGCGGCCCCAGATTTCGATAGATTGATACAAACGGTCGCGCGTCGTGCCCTCGAAATCTTCGACAAGAGCGATTCGCTGGCGCGCCAGACGATTGAATAAATGGGACTTCCCGACATTGGGACGCCCGACGATAGCTATTAACGGTTTAGACATTTACTAAACAGTTTGGCAGAAGTTGTAACTCATTCACGAGTAGTTGGCTGAATTACCTGCCAGCAAATCCATACTTCTGTTAGTTATGAAGCGATTTGCCCCCCGCGAGTTACTGTTAGTCACGGCTCCACTCGCCATTATCGCACTTGGAATCTGGGGTGCCCAACTGCGCGAACAACACTGGCCAACGAAAGCCCACATCGTGGCCTGTCGCGTGCGCCCCGCCACACCAATGGAGCTATCACAGGGCAAGCAAATTGGCGTCACATACGAAGCCAAAGTTCCCAAAGCCTTGTTGAAAGGCTATTTCCCGGAGATGGAATATTCGCTTGTCGGGGATCACACACCAAAGCCTTTACACAACAAAATTTCCTACACCGAAAATCGCAACAACTACGCCCGCCTCGAAAAATATTACGCCTATCGTTGGGAAGAACTCTCATCTACAACTTCCCCTGTCGCTGAAGTCAAACTCATTTCTCAAAATAAAGGCTTCCCTGCGCTCAAACAGCGAGTTGAGCTATCTAACAAAGACCTAGTCCGCCCGAATGTCATTGAGGCAATACGGGAAAATTTCCATGTAACCAATGCCTACATCAAACGCGCTCCCACTGTCACTCCACTGTACTATGTCACTTTTGATATTGAAAACATAAAAGACGAAGCTCAAGGCACGCTCATGAGTTCGAAGTGCCTGAAAGCATGGATACAGCGGGGTTCCCGAACCGAGATAGTGGAATCACCAGCGACAACCTCATGGATTTCTAACGACCCGACCAAACAAAATGTAGAAATTGACTTAGAAATACCAACAGTGGATGGAAAATTAACAGCGGGTACCAAAATACGCTGCCTACTTTCTATCGCCGCCGGTTGGCCCCAGGAAATTCAGGTGCAGTGGCCCCAACACCTTAATCCCGACAACAGCCCAACAGAGCTGAAATTCACCACCAAATTAGCCCCACTCCCCTGACGTATCCAGGCAATAAACATAAATCCGCCCCTCCATAAATTCGAAAATGTGCCGCCGCCGCAATAAGCCTTATCTCTCCCAACACCAACACAAATTCTCTTCTAAAATATCTGATATTCCTGCTATCTTTTTTTAGATTCCAATGAAGAAAATTTCTCTACCCTCCTTGCTTGCTTGCGCCCTCGTGTTGTGTGCGACTGGCGCGCGTGCCGCCGAAAAAGACATTGCCCTGCCGATTCTCAGTTACGACGCCCAAAAAATCGCCTATAGCGTCGTTACGCTGGCCGATCCCACACCCACTCAAAAATTTAAAGTCGTGGCATCGGAAATTTGGACGGCGAACAAAGATGGCAGTGGAGCGCGCCGCCTGACGACGGATGCCATCGACGGCGACGTTCATTGGAGTCCCGACGGAAACCAACTAGCCTTCAGGCGTAATGGTGACATTTGGATGGTGGGGGCAGATGGCAGCGGACTCAAACAAATCACCAAAACAACGGGCATCAGCGAATCGGCGCCAGAGTTCTCCAACGATTCCAAAACCCTGTTCTTCATCCGCATCGGATACACCAATCTCGCCGAGTTCACCCCCAATGTCGAGCCAATTATCGTCGAAAAACCGGGAGTAGTCATCGCCTACAGTCTGGTTTCGGGGCAGGAGAAAGAGCGCTTCAAAAGTGAGGACAGCATAGTTCAAATCACCCCCAACCGCGCCGATGCCAACGAAGTGTTCTTGCTCTATAAAATCGGCCAACTCAAGCTCGACCCAGTACAAATGGTAGTAGCAGCCAAACTCGATGGCAGTAGCCGCCGCACCATTAAAGAAGATAAAAAGTCCGAAATAGAGCGCCTACACGCCAACGCGGGCGGCATCGTCATAGAAACCAATGAGCTGAATGCGGACGCGGACCGTATCCAAAAACTCGACATCCAATCCAAAAGCGGTAACAAAGCGCTCGATGCCAGCGATTTCCCGCTGATGCTATTCAACTCAATTTCAGTCGATGGTAGCACAGTCATAGGTGTTGGGGGCACCACCAAAGAAGTCAACGGCAAATTTCAAGTCGAGCGCAGCATCAAACTCTTCCAACCCGCCAGCGACAATTTCGCGGGCCTGGATCGCAGCACCCTACTCGGCTTGTCGAACACCCCGATAGCACTCAAACCGAGAAACATCCCTGTCGCTCCAATCATCAAGACACCACCCCAGGTTCCAGCCATCGTTCCCCCCAAGCCCCCCACGAAACCTGAACCCGCCACAGATGGCACAGGTTTCTTGTGGCTGCTGCCAACAACGCCCGACACCAAAACACCACCAGCAACACCGACGACTCCCACCCCCCCGGCAAAACCACCTGTCGCTCCAACAGCGCCCACGACACCAACGACTCCTGCCAAACCGCCCGTCACCCTGCCTCCGCTGTCCACACTCGCCAAAGCTCGCCTGGACTCAGGCCAAGCCCACTTAGAGAAAAAAGAGTGGGGCGAAGCCATCGACGACTTCACCAGCGCTATCACCCTCGCTCCCAAAATGGCGGAGGCCTACTATAAACGCGGCCTCTGCTATATGAAGACCTTCGAATTCGATAAAGCTACCGAAGATTTCGATGCCGCCATTCGTCTGTCTCCGAACTACATGGAGGCCTACTTGGAGCGCGCCGAAATGCACTTCACCCACGGTGACAATGACCTGGCGTTGGCCGATTACAACAAAGCCATCGCTCTGGCACCTCAATCGCCCAAGCCCTACGAAGCCCGCGCGACTTTTTATTACGCCACAGGCGACAACGAGAAAGCCGCCGCAGACGAAAAGCGGGCCAAGGAATTGAAAGCAAAATGAAAGTCATCGACTACGGCCCGCAAGCTTGGTTCTTTCTCAAGGACGAAAACGGCTACTACCTGTCAGTACGCTGCCAGCAATCATTCGCCGAATACGAACTTCTCATCCAACTCGATTCCAACGAGTACCGCGAATACCACGCTCTGGGCCACGTCTATATCGACTACCTCGCCGCGCGCATCAGCTATTGGGCCAGCGAATACAAACCGCGCGACCTTTCCAAACAACTCGGCCAAACCATCCACGAAACCATCATGACCTGGAAGGCCGCCGAAGGCAAAGACGCGGTATAGTCAGAAGAAATAAATGGAAGATATTTCAGAATCTCCCCCGCCCATTCCCAATAACTGGAAGTGGGATGCAACCAATCATCGCGTCGGCCCATTCCGACTACGAGGTTCGATAGAAGAGGTTGCCCACCTAGTTGAGAAGTTGGAGCGTTACCCGGACGAAAAGTACGACACCTACCTCATTCAAGGGACAAGGGGTTGCAAATTATTCGTGAAGGCGAACGGCATCTCATCCATTCAATGCGGCGAACGTTTCATCGTAAATGGCACAGACATAATGGGCTTGGGAGCGAATGCTTTGGCCTGTTACTTCGATTCACCATTCTTTATCTCTCAACAAAGTCAGGAATATACCGACTATATGAATAAGGCTCGAACTTTCAAAATCATTGTAGATAACGCACAGGAGGCCATTATCTGGATCATCTACGCGGACCCTACTCAGTGGTAGCGCCCTCTCACTTCACCCGGAATGATTCCAACTCGCTGGCCGCGACCTGTTTTCCGCCGCGCTTCGCGTTGACGCTCCAGAAATACAACCCCGACTCCAGTGTTTTGCTAACCGTGTACGAATTGGTCTGCACTTCCTCGAACGAAAGGATGGGCGTTTTGCCGTTTTCGGCGTTCAAATAAATCTGGTAAACATCGGCCAACGGGTGCTTCTGCCACTTCAGGACCAAACCATTGCCCACAACTGAAGTACCAACGCGCGGCGATTCGAGAACGATCTTCGCCGACCCGGCTTGCCCCGCCACTTTGAACGGCGTCTCGCTGCGCGTCTCGGCTATTTTCACACCGTTGGCATTGCGAGCCACCACTTCCCATTTGTAGTCGCCATTCAACAGCGGATTTTCGGGCGCGACCTTCGTCTCGGAGGTCTTCATGCTCTGCATTTCGGCCCCGCTGCCTTTGGGCGAAAGCCGGACTTCATATTCCGTCGCGCCCTGATATGGCTTCCAACTCAATTCGGGCGTCCCACTCTTCACTGTTTCGCCCACTTTGGGCGAAATCGTCTGTAAATCGGTCTTGAACAGGTTGGTCGCCCGAATATCCAGCGTTTCCCCCGCTACAATCGTGTATTTAGCCGCCGAAAGAATGCCACTGGTCGGATACACGAATGTATCGGTGTCAAACACCTGCACTGCTAATCCATATTCCCCCGGTGCCACCTTATCGACCGTATAGTTGCCGTCCTTATCAGTCGTCGCGGTAAAGGTTTTGCCCCCACATCCCCCGATAAATGACACCGTTTCGCACAATTGAACCTTGATACCGCTGGCGGGCTTCTCGTTCCACAACACGCGCCCCTGCGCGTTGCCCAACCCTGCTGGAGGCTTCACCTGCGCCCCGGTATTCGAGCGCAACGGCTCTTCGGTCGGCGCAGCAGTGGTAGTAACATCTCCGCTCCCTCCTGCCGTGTTCGCAGCGACAACCGAACTGTTGGAAGTACCACCAGAAGACGAATTACACCCAGCCACCACAAAAGCCCCCATAAAAGGAAGCAACGCCATTTTGACTGCAAGAGAGTTGTTCAAAGCGTCAAATGTTTACAACTAAAATACGTACTACGCCCGTAAACATTGCCACTATAATCAGTCACCGCAGCGTGGCAAATAGGAATAATTTGATAAGGTTGTCCTTTGTAGGGGCGAACCTTGTGTTCGCCCTCAATCAGCTCCCCACCGACTAAGGAAGTCGGGAAGCAAAACTCAAAAATCCTGCTGCTCGGCAAACCGCGCCTGTTGTCATTTGTTAAATTACCGATCTCAAACACCCCGCCCTCAATCCATTGTCACAACAGATACACTGCCGAACGATTTTAGTTGTAAAGTAGCCGGAGCCTCCCATGAACACAGTTCAAACACCCACATCTCCACTGCAACGAAACCTCGTAAAAAGCCTTCTCCCTCTGGGTCTATTCGGCCTATTAGCATTGGCCGGATGCGGAGCAAGTCCCTCAATGAGCGGTTCAACCAGCAGCGAATCGGCGGGCGCTCCCGCCTCAGCCCCGGCAGCGGAAGGAGCGTTGGCGTCAGACAGTGAGGGCAGTAATAAAGCTAACCCAATGGGCGGCTCAAACGCCCCCGGCAACGCTACCGCCCAGCTCATTCAGGCCGCCTCGGCAATTCCGCGCAAAATCATCTACAATGCGACGGTCGACCTACTCGCCGATAACTTCACCACCGCACAGCGCAGCTTGCTCAGCCTCATCCAGAAGCACAAGGGCTATCTCTCCGAAACCAACATCGGCAGCACTCCCGGCTCCCCGCGTGAAGGCACCTGGAAAATCCGCGTCCCCGAAGCCGAGTTCTCCGGCTTCATGGCCGATGTCGTCAAACTCGGCGAACTGCAAACCACCCACACCGATTCGCAGGACGTTACCGCTGAGTTCTACGACCTTCAAGCGCGCATATCCAACAAACAGGTCGAAGAGAAACGCTTGCTCGATCATCTTCAACGCTCTACCGCCAAACTCAGCGACATTCTCCAAATCGAGCGCGAAATCAGCCGTGTACGCGGCGAAATCGAGCAGATGCAGGGACGCTTGCGTGTGTTGGCGAACATGACCTCGCTCACCACCATCACCGTCACTCTGCACGAAGTCAAAGGCTACGTGGCCCCCAAACCGACGACCTTCGGCTCCCAGATCGCGCGCTCCTTCCAATCCTCAGTCGATGCCCTCGCCGATGTCGGCAAAGCCATCATCCTCATCGTCGTCGCGCTCGCCCCGTGGGCTATTATCTCCCTCATCATTGGCTTCCCACTATGGCGCTTAGTGCGCCGCTTCTACAAATTGTAAGCCTCTCGCATCCAAAGATTTTCCCCACTGGCAACCGAGGCTTCTCTACGCGACTTCAATACTCCGACAATCGTGTTCGCCGCCGAACAGGATCTCCAGTTTCCCGGCGAAAAACTCCTGCTTCGTATACCCCACCTGATACCGCACGCCCAAACCAAACTCATTGCCACCCCCAAGCACGCCCCGCCGATGACGGACGAATTTCGCGTCTGGATCAGCGACAACATCAAGCGTTTTCTCGACGCTCAATAACCTCCACAACCGCCGAATTACTGCTTGGTCAAAGAACAAGATTCCAGGAAAAACAACTCACATTCATATATTTCCAGCGCGTACTAATGGAGAAATGTATTGCATTGTGAAGCCTCTGACGAAACTTAGGAAACATTAACCTTATCCATATACAAAGCCATGAATGTAAAAAAATTAACGTTGTTAATACGTGTTGTTCCCGCTATCATTTTCAGCAAGAAGTGAGGTTTCCTATCCGAGCAACGACGTTGACTAAAATGGCCTTATTACTTGCCTGCTCCCTGACCGGAGCAATGAGCATTCAGGTAGCGCACGCCTCAGATTTTGGTCCCTACGCTTATATTTCTCACGATGTCTCTGCCAGTTACGCCCAACTCACCCGCGATACCTGGACATGGAAATTCCTGAACAACAGCACCCAAACAACAATCACTTACATGACGTTCAAATACACAGATAAAGATGGGGAACACACCAAAGTGTTCTCTGGCAAGCTCGAACCGGGCGCCTCCTTCGGAGGTGGGTCGGCCTTTAGCGCCAACTCTCGCCCCAAAATTACCATCAAACGCATCAAGCGTACAACCCGATAACCCCACCTACCCAACAGTCCCCACCACTCTCTCAATTAATACGTAACGGAGACTGCCTCACCCCCTCACCATCCCACTCAAGGACGAGTCCCAAAAGCTCGTCCTTTCTCTTTGCCCGCAAAACGAATAGCCCGATCTCTCCCCACCAAATAGGCAAGTCTTCACTAACATCCAGCAAATCATCGGCGGTTAAAAATCAACACTATCCCACCAGAGCAACTATTCCTCTTCTGGCTTCTCTCTGTGCCTCCATGTCTCTGTGGTGAATTGAATTAACACCCCTGAAAAATCGAATAGCCCCCGAAAAAAATTGATTTTCGGGGGCTATTCAATTCGGCGTAAGAGGGACATATCTAGTCCATGCCCCCAAAACTAACCACTAAAAACTAGTAACTAACGACTAGCCTAATAAAGTTCTGGTGCTTGATAATCGCGAGAGATCACGGCGATGCAATCCATCTCGATTTCGGCGTCCTTGGGCAAGCGCGAAACTTCTACCGTTGCACGCGCGGGCAACAGGTTCGTCGAGGTCTCGGTGTTCGGAAAGAAGTAAGCGAACACACGATTCATCTCGTCGAATTTGTCGAGGTCGGTCATGTAGATGGTGATTTTCACAACATCATCCAGACGCGCGCCGCCCTCTTCCAGAATCTCACGAAGGTTCTTCAAAACCTGTTCGGTCTGGACTCCAATCGAGCCGGTCAGTAGCTGGTTTGTTTTAGGATTAACGGGCAATTGTCCTGAAACATAAATGGTGTCGTTGACTTTAACACCCTGCGCGTAAGGTCCGAGTGCGGCGGGCGCATCGGGGGTCGCGATAATTTCCTTCATGGCACCTTTGGTTTAGCGCTTTTGTGGAGGTTCTGTTGTGGGTTGTAGCGGCGCTGGGCCGCACAAATCCAGTCCGATGTCTTTGCCACGCTCACGCAACACGCGCGCCGCCGTATCGAGGTCGTCCTGTTTATCAATGTCAAAAGCAATAGCCGCATCAGGAATGGGCACAGCCCCGGCACGGCACCCGATCATCTTCGAGATTTTAAATTCGACTTCGTTGATGGTGAGCCGTTTGGAAAGCGCCTTGAAGATAAATCCGGTCCCAAGCATTTGCGCCAATTTGAATGGATTCTTGCGCGCCTCGAACGCTTGAGAAATCATCGTCTCCAACGATTCGAGGTGAGCGCGCGGCAACAAAAAGGCGTTGCCTCCGGTGAACTGGCCGTCCTTGAGCGTCGCATACGTGCGCGTCCCGCCGGGGAACTGCGCCTCGCAATTCTCGCGAGTCACGATGGGATACGCCGCCTCGATCAAGTTGACCGCCGCGCCATCCAAAAACTGCATCCAGGTCCGCCCCGTCGCAAGGGGCACATCGCCCGTCACGATAAGGATGCGCTCGCCCTGAGCAGCACGTGCGCCTTTAAACAGGTTCTCGCTGAGCTTATCGCCCGACTCCAAGCCGCGCACATCCGAAGGTAGATGCGCAAGGGTATGCGGCGGTGCTACACACAGGATGCCCGTAATCGGGGGCACGCCGCGCAGCGAGTCCACCACATGGTCAATGAGCGCGCGCCCTTCCAACTGAATAAGCGCCCGTTCGGGCGCGTCGGTGGCGCCTTGGAGCGATGCGGGTATTGGCCCTCCGGCCAGAATGACGGCTTCCATAAATACAGTGAACTCAACAAACGAACAAAACGGGAGAGTGAAGTGTCAAGAGCAACACTGATTCCGCTCTGACCCCACTTCTCCCGTTTATTATTCGGCTTTTCCCTATTTAATCTAAATATTTCCCGGCAAATACCCGGCGGTAGGGGGT
>SDZD01000180.1 GCA_004172935.1 bacterium
GATAAACATCCCACTCGAGCCTCCGCGAGTAATCTTGTGAGCGCTCGAAAAGTGCTTCTGCGGTCTTGTTCACAACGGTCGATACGGTTACGCGCATGAAACGGGAGGCCTAACGCCCGCGTTAACAGGCGGCAGCCCGCGAAGCGGGTTGACGTCCTGTTGAACAACCAGTTAGGCCGCTGCGCGAAGGCACGGTGTTGCACTTGCTGGTTGAATGCGAGCCGCTGCCCGTAGGCACAATTTGTTTGCTTGTGGATGGCCCTGCGATGATAGGAAATTCTCGGTTATGCATGACTAAGCAGCGACTTTGTGAAAGTTCAGATACGAAGCCATGGCTTCTTCAATTTGTTTGATGCGCTTTGGCATAACTACAAGTAGCTCATGCTGGTTTTTTTGGAAGAGCTTGGAAAATTCTTCGTGAGCCCCGCTGTCAGCTAAGGCTTTCCCATCCGAATTGAAGCCAATGATTCCTATGGCAGCCTCATGGAATTCATTGAGCAATTGATGAACGCCGTGCTTAGGATGAAACAGAAACTTTGACTCATTAAACGCTGGTGTAAAGGCGTTTGCAACCTTCATAAAGTCTTCGTTTTTGAATGACGCATTGGCGTTGTGAAGTGCTGCATAGAAGGCGAGAGTTTTATCGTAGACGTTAAACCTTTTGTTATAAAGGTCGAGCCGAAGCTTCTGCTTGTTGGTTTTGAACTGCTGATATGCGATGTATGCAACTATCACTGCGGTGATAACTGGCGTGATTGCTGCTAAGCAGCTAACTAGAGCGCTGTACTTTTCTAGGCAGGGCATTGAGTCTCCACAGATAAGAGGCCTAACGCCACAGGTAAGGGGCGCCGGCGTGGCCTGCCCAAAGCGATGGAATCTGTCGGCGTCCCCTTGACCGATACGTTAGGCTGGGGCGAGAAGCATCGCCGGATGAGCCGCAACGGGCAGTGCCTTGCAGATTGGCATTTGACCTACTCCCTTTGTGTGACTGGATGGAATTGTGCCTGACAAGGCCAAAGCGTGAACCAGCGGCACGGAATTCGGTGGTTGGAATCATCGCTGGCTTTGAAATGCGCATGAAAGGCCGGCGCATGCCTCAGTGATGTTCTGACTGCCGAAGGACAGGAAGCCAAGCGGCGATGGCGTGTGGCACTTTGGCGCTGCACGATGGCAAGCAGGCTGCCGAAGGGCAGACAGCAAGATTGAGACTTGCTGCGCCACCCGGTCGCGAACCGCTGCGCTTGTTAGCGCTGGACCTAGCCAGAATGCGCAGTGCATGAGTGCCAAAGAATGCAGCGCCGTGAAACGATAAACGGCAGAAGCATCAATGGCCAGGGCCATGCCGAATTGCTGGTTGAAGGCAACCGAAAGCCTAACGCCACAGGTAAGCCGCACCGGAGCGCGAAGCGCGTAGGGAACCCACAAGTGAAACTTGTGGGTGTCGGCTTGACCGACACGTTAGGCTGGGGCGAGAAGGAACAGCTG
>SDZD01000181.1 GCA_004172935.1 bacterium
CCGGCAGATATTATTTATGGCACCGCTTTAACAGCAACGCAGTTAAATGCCACATCAAATGTTGCTGGAACATTTGCTTACACACCAGTTTCAGGCACTATTTTGAGTGCCGGTGCAAATCAAAATTTAAAAGTAGATTTCACGCCAACGGATGCCGCAAACTATGCAACGGTTAGTAAAACGGTAACGATTAATGTGGTTAAAGCTACACCAGTAATCACCTGGGCTAACCCGGCGGATATTATTTACGGCACCGCATTAACAGCAATGCAGTTGAATGCCACATCAAATGTTGCTGGAACGTTTGTCTATACACCAGCCTTAACCACCATATTAAACGCCGGTGCGAACCAAAACTTAAAAGTAGATTTCACGCCAACGGATGCAGCAAATTATGCAGCGGTTAGCAAAACGGTAACGATCAATGTGAGCAAGGCCACGCCAGTAATCACCTGGGCTAACCCGGCAAATATTATTTATGGCACCGCTTTAACAGCAACGCAGTTAAATGTCACATCAAATGTTGCAGGAACATTTGTTTACACACCAGTTTCAGGCACTATTTTGAGTGCCGGTGCAAATCAAAACTTAAAAGTAGATTTTACGCCAACGGATGCCGCGAATTATGCAGCGGTTAGCAAAACGGTAACGATTAATGTGGTTAAAGCTACACCAGTAATCACCTGGGCTAACCCGGCAGATATTACTTCTGGCACCGCTTTAACAGCAACGCAATTAAACGCAACTTCAAATGTTGCAGGAACGTTTGTTTACACACCAGTTTCAGGCACTATCTTAAACGCAGGTGCAAATCAAAACTTAAAAGTAGATTTCACGCCAACGGATGCAGCGAATTATGCAGCGGTTAGTAAAACGGTAACAATCAATGTGAGCAAGGCCACGCCAGTAATTACCTGGGCTAACCCGGCAGATATTACTTCTGGCACCGCTTTAACAGCAACGCAATTAAATGCCACATCAAATGTTGCTGGAACATTTGTTTACACACCAGCCTTAACCACCATATTAAACGCTGGTGCAAACCAAAACTTAAAAGTAGATTTCACGCCAACGGATGCAGCGAATTATGCAGCAGTTAGTAAAACGGTAACGATCAATGTAGGTAAAGCTACACCAGTAATCACCTGGGCTAACCCGGCAGATATTACTTATGGCACCGCTATAACAGCAACTCAATTAAACGCAACTTCAAATGTTGCTGGAACATTTGCTTACACACCAGTTTCAGGCACTATTTTGAGTGCCGGTGCAAATCAAAACTTAAAAGTAGATTTCACACCAACGGATGCCGCGAATTATGCAGCGGTTAGCAAAACGGTAACGATCAATGTGGGTAAAGCCACACCAGTAATCACCTGGGCTAACCCGGCAGATATTACTTATGGCACCGCTTTAACAGCAACGCAATTAAACGCAACTTCAAATATTGCAGGAACATTTGTTTACACACCAGCCTTAAC
>SDZD01000182.1 GCA_004172935.1 bacterium
ACGCCATCGTATACGACATGCACGACCACGGATTCGATGGCGTCACCACCGACCACCGCAGCCGCCGCGCTGCTACCGCGCGCGCGGCGCGTCTTGTTTGCGAGCCACCAAACGGCGGCTAGCGCAGTGACGACGGCGGCGAGGTACAGCGCGTCGCGCGATACTCCCGCGGCGAGGAGAGCGGCGGCGGTGGTTGCCCAGCGCCGCGGCGGCTGTGAGGGGTGTGCGCGCGCGCCCGCGCGCGCCGCCGCCGTCGGGGTGCGCGCCCGCCTCCACCAGTGCGCGGATGACGGGCGCGTGGTTGCGCAGCGCGCCACGTACAGCGGCGTCGTGCCTTCGCGCAGCGGCGCGTCCACATGCATGCCCGCGGTCAGCAGCGCGGCCGCCACGCGCGCCGCGCCGTGGAAGGCGGCGAAGAAGAGAGGCGTGCGGCGCTCGTGGTCCGTCGCGTTCACAACCGCGCCCGCGGCCAGCAGCGCGTCCAGCACACGGGAGTAGCCCTTCTCGCACGCCATGTACACGGGCAGCGCGCCGCCCGGCGGCGCGTACGACACGTTGTCGCCCGCCGCTGCGAGGGCGCGCACAATGTCCGCGTGCCCGTGCAGCGCGGCGAGGTACACGGGCGGCGCGCGCGAGGGCGTGTCTGCAGCATCGGCGGCGGGCGGCGGCAACGGCGAGGCGCCGGCTTCGAGTCGTCACCGTGCCCGCCCGTGTTGTGCGCGTGCGTGGGACATACGTACGTTTGTTGCCATCCGTGACCACACACACACACACACACACACACACACACACACACACACACACACACACACGCATTCACGCAGCTGCCTGCACCCATTCCGTTGTCGCCCACAAGGTCGGACGCTCACAACAATACGCCGAGCTGCTGCAAGCCCTCACTGTCAATCACGCGCACCATCACGGTGCGCGGCTTCGCGGCGGCGTGTTCAGCAGCCGCCATCGTTGCTGTCACCGCCGCTGCCGCATCGTCGAGTTCCTTGTATTTACACTTCTGCCCGGCCGGAGGCATCGCGCCGTTCCATGCAAGCGCGCACACAATGCTGCGGTCGCTGTGGATTGCCCGCACTTGATCAATTAAGCCGTGGGGGGCGAACCACTTCAGGACCTTCTTCACACGATCGCTGTCGAAGGGCTCCGTCACACTGCTCTCCAACAGCACAACGGGCGACTCGGGCTTGAGGGCACCCGGTACTATGATGGCATCGGTAGCGTACTGGCTATCCAAGGGAATGTATAGCACGGCCGCACCGTCGTGCGGCACTGTGTCGCGCACGTGCTTGAAGGGAACCGCCCGTTGCGTGTCCATGGGAAGCAGCGTGTCTTCCTTCGTCCCAGACAGGTTGTACACTGTGATGGGATGCGAGTTGTGGTCAAGGGCCATGTGCAGCTGCCGCTCCAGCTCATATCCACGCTCAGCTGGGTTGGTGATTGAGCTCAGGGGTTTGCGCATGTCAC
>SDZD01000071.1 GCA_004172935.1 bacterium
GCGCGCGGTTTCGGTTCCGGCAGGTGCTTATAAAAGCGCTGCACCATCTGGAATAAACGGATGGTCGAGTCCATGTCGTGGGCGACAACCACCGTCTGGGTGTGCGGCGTGTTGATGGTATCAAGGAAGAGTAGCGCCAGTATCAAAGTCGAGAAGCCGAATTGGCGCGATTTGAGGATGAGTTCGCGGGCGCCCTGCAACTGGATTTGCCCGCCGTCGCGCCATGTCGGGCATATTTGGTCGAGATACTGGGCCTGTACTTCGTTGGGGACGAGCGGGATGAGGCGCTTGTCTTTGGTGCGGATGAGCAGGTCGGAGAGGGTGTAGAGGCGGGGTTTGGCATCGGGGTCAGGCTGGGAGGCGAGGTGGCTCAGCGCGAGTTGTTGGGCTGTCGGAGGCGAGATGTCCAAGGATTTCGCGCGCTTTTTTGTCACCGTAAATTGGGGCGAGTCGTTGGAAAAATTCGAGGACAATGGCATTTACCTTTTCCTGGATGGCGAGGTCGTCGCTTGTGGGCGGAGTTCCGCAGGAGTAGGAGAGCAGGAGGCGGGCGGCGGCAATATCGCCTTCTTTCGCTTTGGCGGAGAGGGCCGCGAAAATAGCCTCGTGATCGGCTGGGGGACAGGCTTTGGCAAGCGTTTCGAGGAGCAGGGATTCACGTTTGATAGAGGGGCGTCCGGCTCCTTTGCGGGCGCCGCCGTTGTTTTGGCGACCGTCGTTCATAGGGGATTTTTAGGCACTTCCTTAAACACAGAGGGCACAGAGGAACATAAGAGGCACAGAGGATTTTGGAGAGGGGGTGTGGTTGTTGCGGGAGTCGGTTAGGCGGGATGGGTTTTGATTTTTAAGCCGCAGAGGCGCAGAGACGCAGAGAGGGATTTTTGAGGGAGGGAGAAATTCAACGCAGAGGCATGGAGGCACAGAGAAATTTGGGGGAGATTGCATTGGTAGGAGGAGAGGAGAGCTAATAGCCAACAGCTAAAAGCTAAAAGCTAAAAGCTAAAAGCTTTTGGATTGTTGAGTCTGTTTTGCGCCCAGTCGCGGCGGGATTTGTCGGGACTGAGCGAGAGTCTTTCCAGCGTTTTCTGGGAGCCGGGAGTGATTGATTTCCACAATGTCGCGATGGCTCGGCGTGCCAGTTCATCGCTGTTGTTGTGGGCCAGATAGTCGAGCCTTACATTGCAGGCCCATTCCAGAGCGGAGAGGGTTTGCTGCGAAAAGAGAGTCGTGGCTGCAAATTCGCCGATGTGGGAAATTATGGCTTCGTGGCAGATGTGCCACTGTTGGCGAAGCAGCAGCGCCAGTAGGGGGATGTCTTCGGGGCAATAGCCCACTCTGGCCCCGACCTGAAGGAAGCATTCGGTTTCGAGGGGGTCCTGATTTTTGATGGACTCGGTCAGGATGGTTTGGATGATGGCATAGCGCGCCGTTTTAGGGCGGAACTCGCGAAGGAACTGAGACAACGGCATTCCTGCGAAAAGTGCGCGGCACAATTCTTCGTCACGTTGATGCATTCGGAATGTAATTTTCTTTACTTTGTCTAGTTTCTCTCAGGAATGGGGGAATGGGGAGCCAGGGAAAGCATGAATATCGAGTGCCATTTATTAGTTAAAAGCTCTTAGCTGTTGGCTATTAGCTGTTAGCTGCTCATGGAACTGGAATAGCCTTGTACTGGCGTGGCATTGTGAGTCGGCGGGGGAGTGGCTGGTGGCAAAAGAGTCGCACATTAATAGGAGTTACGCAGTGGTATTTGTAGGGACCGGGTACCCGCAAATACCACTGCGTAACTCCTAATGAAATGTCAGTTTTTCGCGGGCTTCACTTCCCAGATGGCGTTTTTAAAGTCTTCGGGGCTGACGAGGACACAGTGACCATCGGCGAAGCCGATGGCAGCTTTGCCCGCGTAGTGGAAGATGGGTTTCTGGTTGTCGCCTTCGTAGAACAAGATGGTGCGGGCGGGTTCGGCGAGAGTGGTTATGTTCTTGCCGCATAGGTTGGCGTTGAAGTTGTAGCTTTGCTGGCTGGCGGGGATGCGAAAAATCTGCGTCGACTTGACGTAGGGCATGATGGCCTCTTGCAGATATTGCAATTGGAAGGCGTATATCTCGTCGTAATCTTGTACGAATTGCAAGACTCCCAGGCAGAGTTGTTTGAGGTTATTGATAGAACGGGCGCCTTCGGTATTGAAGGTGTAGGGCAGCGCGTCGGTGGGCACCTCGCCCTTCTGGGCCAGAACATAGGCCACATATGCGAAAATTCCGGTTTCGGGTTTGGCCGGGTCGAAGTCCTTTTCCTGCGGCACGATCTGCCAGGGTTCCTCCCCCCACATCAGCTCTTTTTGGAGCTTTAGCGTTTCGGAGGTGCCGTCTTTGAAGCGGGTTTTGAACAGTTCGTTCAGCAGCTCTGGCCCCGCTTGAGCGTTGTATTTAATGGTGACGGTGGCCGTTTTGCCGTCGGTGTTGTCGATGATGATGTCATCGAGCTTGATTTGAACCCCCAGAGCGTCCCAGTTTTTGGCCCATTGGTTGGCGCCGAAATATCCCGTGTTAACGCCGTGGACGAGGCCGTTGTTGTTCATGAATGCGTGCCCTTTGTTGAGGTTGTTGATGAACATGGTGACATCGGTCTTGATTTGCTCCTGAGGCGTTCCGGGGCGAGGCCCAACTGGAGGTGGAACTGGCTGGGCGGCTGCCACCGGAGCATCGGGGGCATTGCCCCAGCGCGATGGTTCGGTGTTCGGCTGGGCGTGGGCGGCAATCGCGCAAAAAGCCAAGGGAAATAAAGCGAGCAAGGGACGCATGAGGTGATTTTATTTGGCAGTCGGGGGCTTGCCAATTGACAAATTGGCTGGCATTAAGTCACTGTTAATTCAGCGGTTATTTGATGGGCGCGGTGATGGTGCCAGAGACGAACAGGGTGCTGGTGGCGCCGCTGGGCAGGAGGATGTCGCTATCGAACTGGAAGGTGATGGTGTTGCCCTCGATTTTTTGAACTTTGACGCTGCCGGTTGAGATACCGGAACCGCCCCAGAATTTGCCACCGGAACCGGCTTCGAGCGTGGTGGTGCCGCCCAGGGAGTATTTGGTGCCGACTGTGGCCTCGTCAGCTTTGATGTTCTTGAACTCGATGGTGCGGCCCAGTGAGTCGCTCAGGGTGATGGTGTAGGACGAGCGGTTGCCAACCACTGTGCCATCGCTGGCGTCGAAGAAGGGGGAGCCGAACTCTTCGTCACCGCTGGTGATGAGTGTGAGGCTGGCTTTGGCAACTCCGCGTGTGACGGTGGTGGGCAATGGGGTGGCAGTGCGCGGCACGAAGAACGAGCCGTTCACGGTTTTGCCGCCAGCAGTGATGGTGTAGTTGCCATCGCTACCGTTGCGCGGAATTTCGCCCGCGATGGTGAAGGCGCCAACGCCCGTGATGGTGCCACCGACATTGAACGTGGAGGGCGAGGCGAAGCTGCCCGAAAACGGGTAGGAGCCAGCGGGCAGCAAACCCAATGCGCGCGTCTGGCGGGCGTTGGAGGCGCTGGCCTCCGATACCAGGAGGGTGCCTGTGGCGATGCCACCCCTTACCGACAAAGTGACCACGCCCGATTGAGCGGGCGACAGCGAAATGTTGGACGACAGGTTGTTTATGGAGGGAGCCGAGCTGCCGCCGCCGCAACCGGGCAGTAGGACCATCACAGGGGCGCAGAGCAGCAGAGCGCCCGCCAAAAAGAAGCGAATTTTCATGGGGTTCGGGATGAATGAATGCCGGATGTGAGAGATGAGTCGGGCGAAAAATTCGAATCCAGTAAAGCGGAAAAAGAGTCGCCGTGCGGGTGGGTTTTTCCCCTCAGCGCAGCGCTTTGGCTACGTTAGCGATGAGGGTGGGGGCTGTGAGCGGTTTGCTCCAGAAGGCGATGGCGCCGCCCGCTTCGGCGCGGCCCACGCTGAGGGGTTCGTCGAAGGCGGTCAGGAAGGCGATGCGGGCGCCTTCATCCAGAGCGCGCAGTTGGTCGGCGACCTCGAAGCCGTTCATGTTCGGCATCGCTAAATCGAGGACAACCAAATCGAACGGCGAGCCGCTTTGTTGCTGCTGGCGGTAAGTTTCGACGGCAGCGCACGGGTCGGTGATGCCGACCACGGTATGCCCCGCCATACGGAGCGAGGTGACGAATGCGCCCAGAGAATCGGGCATATCTTCGACTAAAAGTAAGTTGGGCATGGGAAGGGAGGATTTTTAAACACAGAGAACACGGAGGAACATAAGAAGCACAGAGGGGTTTTTGAGAGAGGGTTCGTCGCTTTGATGGGAGTAGGTTGGGCGGTCAGGGTGATGATTTTTAACCGCAGAGACGCGGAGAGGTTTTGAGAGGGGGGAGCTAAAAGCTAATGGCTAACAGCCAATAGCTTCGTTGATTGCGTCAAGAGAGGCTTTCACTGCTTCGCGTTTGTTGGGGTTTGGGGGGATGGCTGTGAGATCGAGAGGGCAAAATTAATTACAACACTATGCGGCAAGTATTAATCCATTCTGTACTGCTCTTGATTCTCACGGGCATTCTGGGGGCCGGGACTCTGGGAGTTTCGGGGACGAACTATCGCGACGCCGCCGAGTGGGGGCTGGCGTCGGCGGGGGACAGCGACTATCGCAAAACGACCGAGTGGGGCTGGCCGATGGGGTATGTGGTTGACCACCCGTATAAGGGGAGCGTCGGGCAAATCGACAGTGCCGACCGAGTCGATGTTGGATTCCTCATTTTCGATGGCATCGTGTGGCTTGTTATCGCTGGCTTTGTGTATGGCATGGGCGCGACTGGCGCGTATGTCTTCCAGAACATGAGAGCGCCCAAAACGCAGGCCGAGTAGATGGCTGCCGAAGTGGGCCGATTAAACACAGAGGAACATAAGAAGCACAGAGGGGAGGTTTTAGTCCGAAGATGAGCCGGGGGTGGGTTCGCTGCGTTCAATGACGATGTGTTCGATGATTTCGCCGTGTCCGTAGAGGGCTATTGCGCGTTGAGCGGCTGTGTAATCGGGGTCGGGGTCGGCACCAGAGGGGCCATGTGGATGCAGTGTCGAGTTCAGAAACTCTAATATGGTGGGGGCTTCGCAGTGCCATTGGTAATTTTTTACGGTGGCGATTCTGCCAAAAATGCGGATTGTAACAGGCATAGGGGTTTGGAGAGGCTTTATTGCGAAGATGAGCCGGGTGTGGGTTCGCTGCTTTGAATGACGACGTGTTCGATGATTTGGCCGTGGCCGTAGAACCTGATGGCTTCCTCTGCGGCTGAGTAGTCAGGGTCGGGGTCGGCACCTGAAGGGCCATCAGGCTCTAGGGTTGCGTTCAACAAATCTAATACTTTGGGATTGTCGCAGTGCCACTCATAATCTTTCACAGTGGCAATATTGCAAAACATACGGACGGTGACGGGCATGGGATTTTGGAGAGGCTTTAGTCTGAAGATGAGCCGGGTGTGGGTTCGCTGCGTTGAATGATGATGTGTTCGGTGATTTCGCCGTGGCCGTAGAATCTGATGGCTTCTTTGGCCGCTGTGTAATCGGGGTCGGGGTCGGCACCAGAGGGGCCATGTGGGTGTAGAGTCGAGTTCAGTAACTCGACCACGGTGGCCGATTCACAATACCACTTGTAATTTTTCACGGTCGCAACTCTGTGAAATATATTGATAGTAACGGGCATAGGGGTTTCTCAGTAATTTGAGTCCAGTTTTCACTACTTGCCGCGCACGAGATCGTAGATGAACTTAAAGTATTCTGGGTCGCCTTCGGCAAGTGTCAAGGGATCACTGTGAAAGTATTCTAATCCCATCGAGAGGATTTCTGTGTCATCACTGCCTATGTAAAATTTCCCCATATAGGCATCTAGGAAACGGTCCTTTTTATATACCTCGTCAGGTCTGAAGGCGGAATTGGTTGATTGGAGGCTTAAAAAGCCTTCCCCACGTGTGCGCTTCGTACGAAAATCGAGTACTTTCTGGCGCACTGTTGGATTCAGGTCTTCGAGCGCATGACCAAACTCATGGACTACGATGCGAGTTCCTACTTCATCGGTTAACTTTACTCTACCTCCATACTCGTAGTTCGAGCGTGTATCTGGTCGTGTTTCGCGTTCAAAGTAAATATCGCCGATGTAGAGATGCTCACTTACCAGACGCCTTATCTCTTCTGATCCTGTGAGAGCGGCTTCTGTGAGGTGATTCGAGGTGAGCGGCTGCATGTTTTTTCCTGGTATTGTGTCGAAGCGAACATTAAGTTCGGCAGGGGAATGCACATAGAGAATCTGGCGCAGCGTCGCGATGTCTTTGAGTTCGGCTCTCTCAATTGCACCCTGACGTTGGACTTCTTTACCCACAGCTTCCATCCGGCGCCTTAATGAGTCCTTTTCTGCCTCATTGGATGTTACCTGTTGTTGCAGGGCCGACAGTAGCTCTTTTGCTGCTTTTAATTTCTCTTTTGATAGTCCTTTTTTGGCATCCTGAACTTGGCGTTGGACTGCTAATTCGCGTAATTCGCGCCCTTTCTTCAATACCTCGTCCAGTGCCTGATCTGCTGTCATTTCTCTGAGGGGCGGAGAATATTGAGCGGGGGGAATGGTTGGATGCACTATATACGTGCGGTCGATTCTTGCATCGGCCAATGCGCCTCTATAGAGGTGGCTGCCGCCATTGGTGAAGCGGCCATCGTCGTCGCGGGGGTGTTGGCTTTCGTTCCATTGGACATCTTTGATTTCGAGGTCAAAGCCATCGTCTCGCAGGGCGCCGATAACGGCGTCGAGGTCGTTTTCGTAGGGGAGGACAGGCTGATAATTCCCGCCTTTGTGGGCGCTGGTGCTTTGGCGCGCGACCTGAGTCGCGGCTTCGACCGTCGCGCAGATGTGTTCGATGGAAACTCCGGCACGCTCGGCGAAGTACGCGAGTTCGTACCAGGACGCTTCCGATTTGAGGGGAGTCGGAAACATGATGTGGAGAGGGGAACTGTGAGGTCTTCGTTAAACACAGAGGGGACAATAGGGGTAATGATTTGAGAGGAAGCGGGGTTAGCTTTTCGAGAGTTGCATACCCTCTCAAAAATCCTCTGCGCTTCTTTGTTCCTCTGTGCTCTCTGTGTTTAATTCATCATTTCGAGGGTTGATATTTGGTGAGAAGCTATTTCGCGCCGAGGCCGTGGGCGTTTATCCAGGTGAGGGCGAGGGTGGCGAGGTGATTGAGGATGACAGCCAGAGCCACGATGAAGGCGGCGACGGGCGCCCATTTGTTTTTCAGTAGGTTGGCCCATGTTTGGTCTTGCAGGGCGGCCATTTTGGCTTCGTGTTCCTCTTTTTCCTGTTGGGCGCGCGCTTCGAGCAGCTTGTTGTGGGCGGCGTTGAGGGTTTGCATGTCGCGCCCCTGCATCTCGACGAGATGGCGAGTCTCGCGCGTGTTTTCGACGATGGGATCGACCAGTTCCTTCACCCACTCGCGCGAGGCGAGCGAATGGGAAACCGTCATGTCGAGCCGGGTGAGCTGGGTTTCGAGGCTACTTTGCCGCGATTCGAGAGCCGCCATACGGCGCTCTAGTTCGGATAGTGGGGGCATGGGAGTTAGTGATTAGTTTCTAGTGGTTAGTGGTTAGTTTTGGAAGTAGGCAACCCCAGTTAGTTGAGGACTATTGTCATTAATTGGGACGTTATTACTAACCACTAACTACTAACCACTAGAAACTATTTGTTGCGCGTCCACACCTTGAGACGGTATTCGCTGGCGGTGGTGTTGTCGCTGGCGGTGGTGTTGTCGCGGGCGAAGTCGAGGCCCAGGGCTTGGAGCACTTCGCGAACGGGGGCGAGGTAGTGGCCGTTTTCGAGATGGGCATTGGGCACTTGCGCGTTGTTGAGGAATAGCGCCGGGACTGGGGGCGTTGGGGGAATCGGGGTTTTATCGGGAGTGGGGACTAGTTGTGCTGTGGTGGGGAGGCGGAAGCACTTGTGGACTTGACGCAGCAGAACCGGGGTGTTGGCGGGGCGCGAACCAATGCCGTGGCCGCCGTAGCTTTCCATCGTGGTGGCGAGGTGGGTGGCGCCTCGGCCCACGACCAACCAGACATGGCCGATGCGGGCCGCGCCGCGCGTGTTGGCGGTGATGAAGGCGATGAACAGTTCGCCTTCGGCGGCGCGCAGCGCCTGCGAGTAGGGCACCTCTTCGAGCCGCTTTTCGCACCACGCGCGCTGGTTCCATGAGCCATCGGGGATGGTCAATTCGCCGCCCGTAGCCTGATGGAGCAAGAGGCGAACTTCGCCCGAACAGTCGATTCCACCCGCGAGTTGGGCGGGCAGGGCGGCGAGGGTTGGGGCTTTGCCGCCGAGTCGGTAGGGAATGCGGCGCGCGAGTTGGGCAGCGAAGATGCGGCGCAGTTGGGGCAGGTTAACCGGCGTGATCGGCATCGGTGGCATCTCCTGTAAGGTCGAAATCGAGGTCGGAGGGCAGCAGTGCCTGAGTCTTTTGTAGGTCGATTTTGCCGAGCGTGCGGGCGAGGCCGCCCAGCAGCGAAACGCCGCCACTGCCGCCTGTGAGCAAAGCCCACAAACCGAGAAGGCAGGTCTTGAAGGTATCGGCGTCGTCGGGCGACAGCACATGGTGGGCCAGCCACAGCCACGCCATCACCAGCGCCGGGCCTATGAAGGCACAGGCGATGAAGGTCTGGAAATACGAGGTCTGGCTCGTTTTCTTGAGGGGGTCGGTGAGGTTTTCTGTTTTCATTGTTTTCGGGGGAGGGCACTCGTGCGAAGGCGCGGAGGGGAGTGAGGGAGAGAGAGGGGTTCTGCTGTGGTTAATTAGCGGGTGGGAGTGGGTGGATTTTAACCGCCGATGAATGCTTGATGTTGGTGGGCGCAATTCAAGGGGGAGGAGACGGGAAGGGCTAGTGATTTTGGATTATCTTCGTAGGGGCAACCCACGTGGTTGCCCATCATAAGAACTACCCATACATCACCCTAATCCTAAAAACGAGCAACTGGAATGATGGGCAACCACGTGGGTTGCCCCTACGAAGATAATCCAAAATCGCTATTCCATCTTTCATAATGCTGACGAGCACCAAGATTCGTCCCATGAATCATCGGCGTTCATCGCCTGTTGAAAATGCAGTTCTTCCGCGTTCCGAATTTCAAAGTTGGTTTGGCCGTTGGGGTGGGGGACTCACGGCGCACAAGCAATTTAGAACAGCCAAAAGTGGCTGATAACTGGTTTCAGTATAACAGAAAAAGCCGAATGTAGGCAACACTAAATTTTTTGTGACTAAGGGTTTGAGATAAAGAGGGGGTGTTCTCTAGCAAAATGGGCAATTGTGGGGGTTAGTTTCGGTTAAATTTTTTGAATCCGATGTATTGACTCGGTAAACTTATGATTGCGGCACGGTGTGTGCCGTATTTATTCTCCATGTTTGAATCCCGTCGCTCCGCTAAAAAATCTGCTTTTACGCTCATAGAACTTCTGGTTGTTATCGCTATCATCGCGATTCTGGCCGCCATCCTGTTCCCGGTTTTTGCCCGCGCCCGCGAGAACGCCCGCCGTTCTTCGTGCCAGTCGAACCTCAAACAAATCGGCCTGGGTGTCATGCAGTACAGCCAGGATTACGATGAGAAAATGGTTCCTGCCCGCGTTTTCGTTCCCGGTCTGAACGGCGCTGGCTACGACCGCCCGTGGGCCGAGTTGTTGCAACCCTACATCAAGAGCGTGCAGTTGTTCCGTTGCCCCTCGAACACCACCACGACCACCACTTACATGAACGGTCTTGTCGAGGCTTCGCGCACCACTATCACACCGAACTTGATTCCCATTTCGTATGTGATTAACGCGGGCAACACCGACAACACCAACGGTACCAATGGCGCGCGCGCCACTCAGGACGGCGGCAATGCGCCTTCGATTGCGGCCTTCGATTCGGTGGCGACCACCGTTCTCGTTTCCGAGCAGAACTCCGGTAACGCCGACGACAAGCTGTTCGATGCCGCTCGCATGACCGCGACCAACGGCATCACCAACCACCTCGGCACTTCCTGCTATCTGTTCGCCGATGGCCACGTCAAATCGCTGAAACCGCTGGGCACCATCTCCGGTGGCGTCAACCAGTGGATCATCAACACCCAGACCAATGCTCCATCCCCCGCATGGTCGGCAGCTCTGGGCACCGCTCAGCAGCGCATGAACTAAAATTCAGTTCGCTCATTGCAAAAACGCGGCTCCCAATTGGGGCCGCGTTTTTGTTGTTGGGGTTATTGCGAAGGCGCGAAAGGGGACATTTTTAACTACTGATGGACGCCGGTGAAGTACAGATGGTGCATCGGATGGCGCTGGAACTCTCTTGCGCTCACAATGGCAGGCACAAAGAGTCGCACATCACATGGACTGCTGTGTCCGCGAGAGAATCTTGCGCAAAGGGCACGTAAGCGCATGTAAGTCGCGCGCCTTTACCACCAGTTGGCAAAATATCCGTAGAAATTGTTATTCATCTGTAGTTAAAAAGAATTTTTTTTCAGCCCCAATCTTTTCCACTTTCCGGCTTCTGTATTCCGATTTTTACATAACACCTGTAAGCGCGAAGCCATAACGTTATGGGTCCAAGGTTTATTATAGGGAATTAGTAACATTCCCTGGTATACTTACCTTTATAACATAACAAGGTTTTCCTTAAAGTTAGCTTAGGTTAATTTTTTTGAAATAGCTTTATAAAAGTAGTAAACTAGTACACACAGTGCAGAAGTGTGCTGTTGCCTTTTTATGAATAACTCACGCCATCATATTAAAAATTCCGCGTTTACGCTCATCGAGCTTCTGGTGGTTATCGCCATCATCGCTATCCTGGCCGCCATCTTGTTCCCAGTTTTTGCTCGCGCTCGTGAGAATGCTCGTCGCGCCTCTTGCCAGAGCAACTTGAAACAAATCGGCTTGGGAATCATGCAGTACACGCAGGATTATGATGAGCGTTACCCGATGCGCTATTATGGCGGCTCCGGGGCCACGCAAGAGGCCAACACATGGCGTCGTGTGATTTTCCCCTACGTCAAAAGCACCCAGTTGTTCCAGTGCCCTTCCAACACCAACAACACCCTGCTTGCAGACGACAGCACTGCTGGTAACATGACGAGTGCAGGTTTGCCCGCAGGTTCGCCCGTGTTTTATCGCTCCTACGCGATTAACGGCGCCAACACCTTTGGCGGCACCCCTCCCTCGGAGTACAACCGCGCTGCATCGCTTGCCGAGATTCCTATGACCTCGGAAACCATCCTCGTCACCGAACACTCCCAGGGACGCGGCTTCACCGGAGACATCACCGATGCTCAGTGGGGCGACCCAGCTTATGTGTTCAAAGGACACCTCGGTCAGGTCAACTTCTTGTTCTGCGATGGTCACGTCAAGTCGATGAAGCCCATCGCAACAGGAACTCCCAAGAACCTGTGGAGCGGCGAAGACGACGGTGCTTTTGGCAACCCTTCCACTCAGTTGACCCGCATCAGCAACTGGCACAACCTGGTCAACGCTTCGTAACACCAACCAAATTAAAAAACGCGGCTCCCTTTGGGGCCGCGTTTTTTGTGTTCTGGGCACTCCATGAACCCTTGGAGCAACCACCAAATGAATTGATAGGTTCAGTGTGGATAAAGTAGCGTTGTAATCCTGTGCTCGCGAAGGATCTCTCGCCCCAGCTCAGATTTTCTGAGAGGTATTCTGAAAAGTGCAAATTCCGTGAGATCAGGTTTTCACAGTTTGACTTCTGATGTAGCCGTGTTAGGGTGCCCTCTGGGACTGGGGGCAAAGCCCCGGATGCCGGAGGTTTTATACCTCTAGAGGAAGCTTAGTCACTCTCCGCCTTGCATTTGAAATCAGCAATCAAGCGGCTGAGAGTTTCGGCGGCGTTCTTTCCTAAGATGCTCTGCGCGTGGTTGTCTCCGGACTTGGCTGCATCTTTAATAACGGAGTGGAGGGAACGGGCTTGAGCGGCCAATAATCCGGTGTTGGGTGGCTGTTCGGCTGCGTGGCGGTCTCTATAAGCGGCTTGGCGTTCGGCATCGCTGGCATATTTGCGAGGGCGCGGCATGGAGCCACATATTGTAACAGGAAAATATGTTACAATATGTGGGGACCGACATGCCTTTTACATCATGCGGCGTAAAAACTCGACAGCTTCGGCTTTGCTGGGAAATTCACCGTCAACCTTAGCGCCATTATTGTAGCGCACGACAAGTACATATTTAACGAACTTGCCGGAAGGCTGGCTTTCATCGTAGCCCTCAATAAATGAAATGGCTTCTTCGACAGATGTCATTTCTATGCTGCTGCCGTGGAGAGGAGCAACAAGAACAAATTCAACTTGACGGCCAAGAACAACACGAAGGGAAGCAACAAAATTTGAGATGTCGTCGCGGTGTGTTTCGCGCAGAGTTTCAATTAAAGTTGCGTGTTGTTCGCTCGAAAGTGCTTTGTATTGCTCGACCTTGGTTAAAACATCTTGATCTGCGGATTTCTCATCAAATGAGGCATCAATTCCAACACTAGAAAAAGCGGCAATGACACTTTTGTATGGAAAATAAAGTAAGGTGAAGCCGTGCGATCTTAATTGTGCCAGAGAAGGCGCAGTAAATTCGCCAGACAACACGGCGCCAAGAAGGGGGCTGTATTCGTGATAACGCGAACGTAAATGGCCGACAGCACCTTCAATTTCTTGGGCCTTATTTTTGGAATGTTTGGTGTAACGTCGCCAGGCAATTTCTATGAAAGCACGCGGATTGCCGATAACTTCTTCTGTCCCTCCTTCCTCCATGACATAATCAAGGTCGTGCGAATTTCCGCGCCCATCTATCCAAGATACTTTTGCTTTGTTGTTGCGCGCTTTGCGTGGACGCTTCTGGTCTAGATAAAGCCCGAATTCATCAGCCACCGCTTTTAGTGGCTCATAAACTGCGGCCTCGATTACATTGCCTATAATCTGCCCAAAGGCGTGGGTTGGAGATAAGGCCATGGCTTACCCCTCCACCCATAAACGCCCTTCGCATAAAGGAACACGGTGCTTGCGGTTTTTCCACTTCACATTTCGTTCGCGCGTCTGTTCAAATCGTGCAGAAGTGAAGCCAGCAGCAAGGGCCAGTTTTTCAAACCATTGAATGACAGGTACGTAAATGCCATAAGGCGCACTGTCACCAATAACAAAGCAAATTTGTGATGGTGATGCACACACTCGGCGTAAAGAGTTCCACACGTGCGCCATATCTAAAAAGTAGCAAGCGACCATAAGGTGGTACGTCTTTTTTCCGCCTTTGGTTAGGCGGATTTCAGCTAGGTCTCGGCATACTTCCGCAATTTCGTCGTGGATAGGTGCAAGAATAGGGTCAGCCAAAATAGTTTCGAGATCCACGGATTTCGGCGGCACGTGTTGAGAACACGAACGCACCAGAAAACGGCGAACGGTATTCTGTAAATCACCCCACCCTGTAATATCGCCCATAAAAGACATTTCCAAGCGCGTAGCGTCGGCGTAATCGTAATTGTTAGGGTAAGGGGGTGAAGTCACAACTAAATTCACGCTGCCAGACGGTACACCTTCACACGTGCGCGCATCGCCTTGAATTAATATAGGTTCAGGGCCAAGATTAACAGAGGCGTTCATGTCCTTAGCGAAGGTAGAAATGCCTTCCGCAAAAGCAACAATTGGTGAAGTGACCCTCTTCTTTGATTTTGATGGCAGCACATATTGCCATTGTGCGGTGTTAGCGTGGCTGACCTTACGCAGGATGCTCACTAGTAAAAGCCACGTTAGTTCAGATGCAGGGGTATTGTCTTTGAGCAACTCAAATGCTCTGCGTAAAGCGTCGATTTGCCCAAGAGTTTCGTCGTCATAGCAACTCTTAATTAGCTTAGGGTAGTGGTCTATTGAGGCTGTAATGCTTTTTGCTTTGGCTTCAACTTGTTCTGCAAAGGCTTGAAACTCTGCAACGTCGGTATGGCGATAAATCTTAGCCTGGGCTACATGTGCCACAAATGGATGGGCTTCAATGCCATAGCTTGCAGCTCCGGCATCTTGGGCCGCTAACATCGTAGTGCCCGAACCCACAAAAGGGTCTAAAACGGTCACAGGTCCATTGAGAGATGCTTGCCGAATAACGGCCTCTGCCCAAGCTGCCGAGTAGCCCGCACTATATCGAAGCCACCGATGAACGGGCAACTTCATGTTATCTGTAAAGGTTGTGGATGTGGCGTCGCGGTCATCAATAACGCTAACTTCGTTGATGTCCAAATCATCAAAGAGAACACCTTGAGAAGAATTTTGCATGTAGAAATTTGGTTTGGTCCCTAGGGGATTTATCGCTCTCCGAACTGCCATTACCACGCCTTAGCTTTTCCACGACGTGGAGAATGGCGATGTCCATGGCCGCTACCAATTGGCTTATCTACTAGTTTGAAGCCACAGCGTTGGACTCGCATCGTCAACTGGAACACGCTGGTCAACGCTTCGTAACACCAACCAAATTAAAAAACGCGGCTCCCTCTGGGGCCGCGTTTTTTGTGTTTGAACACTTCTTTAAACACAAAAAACACAGAGGAGCATGAGAAGCACAGAGGGTTTTAGCCGCGAGGAACTAGAAGCAGGGGATTTGAAGATTGAGTCGAAAAGTTGAACTACTGCACTCTTGGGTAGTTCGTTACGGTGCCTTTGATGAACTCCTTTTTTTCGGGATCATAAAAGTCGCTCCAATCAGACGAACCCTCCATGCTGCTTTCGTGATTCAACACGATCAGTTGACCTTGTTCATCCCGCGCTAGTTTGTACCCCCATTGCGAGCCTGCACCGCCCGTCCAACCAAAGCCGGAGTTTCCTGCTGCTTTGCCCTGCTTCCATGTGGAGTCAAAGACCAAGAATGTGCCATCACCATTCGGAAAGCCTGCCTCGGTGTCACTGGTGAAGTAGTCGAAAGTGATGATGGGAACCTCCTTCTTCTCCTTATTCAACCACATCCAGTGAAGCTTCGAGGCGTACTTGTACTCGTAATCGAAGCCATTGTCATACAAGGTCCAGGTCAAAGCTACATGACTGATCTTTTTGAATACTCCTCGACTCAACTGGAACAGATTGATTTCGTAGAAATGGAGATACGTCTTGCGCCCTTCAAAAGTTGATTTGAGTTTCCTTTTGGGTGAGAAGATATGAACACCCAGTTGCGTGTTTTTTACCGGCGTGAACTTGCCCCAGAACAAACTTCTGGCGCCTCGTGGCATGAGACGCAAGATCGTTTTAGGGGTGGTCCGCGAGTACGGAATTAGTGTCGAGTCGGCGTCCCCAGTCCTGACTTGTGCTTTGGCTGGGTTCAGTAATGACACGATATAGCCCAACAGTAACAGGGAGGAGATTGATTTTGGAATTCTCATTGGAGTACCAAAATGATTGGACTCATTTCTGTTAGAAAAGGAGCGCTCTCTGACTTACCCTTTGACAATATCGCGCTCAAATATGCGAATAGGCATAGCTACCGTGTACTTTGAAAACTTGATCGTCTCGGACCGAAATTACGACTGTCCATGTATGTCTGGCGAAAAGACCTGGCAAGGCTATTTGGCTTCGAAAGAAGTTGACTGGCACTGGCTTCCGAGAGGAATAATCTAATAGGGGAGTCCCTTCCCCATTGGAAAAGCCATTCCGTTCCAAAAGTTCATGGGCTTGAGACCAAGGCATACCTACAGGAATTTGGTGCGCGATTTCTTCTGCAAATAGCTTTTTATTTCTATCCAAACTCAACTGACCACCTGAGCGCACAACTATCACGAACAGCAAGAAAAATGGCAGAGCAAATAAGAGCAAGTCCCTCCGGCCTAGGCGTTTCATCAATATAAGTTTCCTCTATCTTTATGGTTACTTAGTGTTTTGGTGGATTCTTACTCTCAATAAACCGCGAAAACTCAGGTTTTCTAAGGTCGAGACTGCGCGCTTTTCTGGTGGGTTTTAGTGGCCCCAACGCAAAACGGCGCCCCTACTTGGCAGCGCCGATTTTGAACCTCTTTGTGCCGCATACCGGTCACTTACCCTGTTGCGCGGGTTTACCGTTTTTCATGGTGAGCGCTTCCACTCGATGGCTTCGCGCTTCATACAAGAAGCCACTTCATAGTTCGACTGGTATGCCGTCTCCCTGCGTCCTTATAAACAAAGCGCGCCCTTCAATCGAGGGGCGCGCTTGTGTTCTTTTGCACGAATTAGGAGTTGCCGTTGGAAGGCTTGGCAGCGTTGGCAGGTGCCGAACCACGCGCCACGTTCCAGGTGCCGCTCTGGATATAGCCCTGGGCATTGCTGCCTGTGGCGACTGCCCCCGACTTGTCCTGGGCGCGCAACCAGATGGTGTTCTGGCCCACAAGTCCGCTCTTGGCCTGGAGATAGAGCGTCAAACCAAAGCTCTTGCCATCAGGGTAGATGGTGGCTTTGACCGTGGAGAGGTCAACGCGCACCTGGCTGTTCTCGATGATGCCTGCCTGACCAATCTGACCGCCACCGAGGAAGGTGCTGCCATCATCGGAGCGCAGGTAGAGGCGGCGAGTGCGCGGCTGGTACACGAAGGTCGCGCTGTTCGACCAGTTGAGTTGCTTGCCAGCCAAAAACCACACGCTCTCCACATCGCCAATGCCATTGTCATCGGTGACGAAGAAGCCGAACTTATGAGCAACAGGCGAGATGCCATTAGCGCCCAGAATGGTGTTAGTGGTTGTGGGCGACAATTTGGACAACACGGGGGCGACGTTGGCGCCGCTAAATTGTGGTGTCACCGAGTAATTGCCGAAGCGCACAAATCCCATATCGCCTTGCAGCGAGGAGGTGTCCAGAGCGTCATCGCGATCTTGAACGCGGGCGAACAGTTTGTTCTGTCCCACCAAGCCATCGCGCACTGTCGCGGGCAGGGTGAGGGCGAGGCTGTTGCCCGACACGCTCACACTCACTTCGCTACCGACGATGCGCACAGCCCCATTGTCGAGTACCTGAGTGGCGCTGGCTCCCTGACCGACGGTTATCGGCTCCAGGAAGATGTCGCCACGGCGCAGATACAGGATGCCATTTGTAGGTGAGGACGCGCTAGGCACATAGATGAGAGTAGCGCCTTCAGCCCAGTTGAGGCGGTCATTGATGAGCAACCAGACCTCTTTTATATCGCCAGGGCCGTTGCCATCGCTCACAGTCACCGAGAAGGTACGCTTGGCTCCCACGCTATCAACAGCCCCATTAGGCAGCACTGAATCGACTGTAGGAGACAGGTTATTGATGGTAACCGAGTCCGAAGTCACAGGCGCGCTGTTATCTGTGCCATCGTTAGCGGTCACCGTCACTGTGATAACATCGCCATTGTCTCCATTGCCAGCTTGCGAAAGGTCTAGAGTCGAATCGGTTTCTCCTACGATCACAACTCCGTTCTTCTTCCATACGTAGGTGTAAGTCGGGCTATCTGCGTCGGCATCCGTCGCCCCAACCTGGGTAGTAAGAACGGTGTTGCTCTTAGGATTGGTGGGGGTAATGGTAGCGCCTGTCACCACTGGGGCGCTGTTCGCTATGGTGACCTGGGGCGATTCTTTGGAAGTGGATGTGAGGCCATCGGAGACGGTGACGACAACACTGATTTTGTCGTTCTTGTCGCCGTTGCCGGAGGTGGCGAGATTGAGTGAGACACCAGTCTCGTTGTTGATGACCTGGCCGTTCTTTTTCCACTGATAGGTGGTAGTGAGAGGGTCGCCATTGGCGTCGGTGGCAGTGCCCCCTGTGAATGTCAGGCTATCATTGGTCTTGGGCGCGCTCTGGTCGATGCTGACATCCGCAACCACAGGCGCCTCATTCTGCACCTCGAAGGCGCCGATGTCGCTGCCGTTGCCCCCGCTGGCATTGGCGAGGATGGGGAAGTCCACTGGGCGCAACAGGCCGCGCTGGTCGGTGCTAAGGGCCGAGTTGCCCTTGTCGATGGCCGCGCTTCCAGACAGGAGCCTGGCTGTTTGCGTCGGGCCTCCATTATCGGCCAGCGCCTCCACACCGGGATCGCCGTTGCCAATCACCTGATCACCGCTTGTGTTGAATACGCTCGCCGCGTTGCCGTCGCCCACTAGGTTAAAGCCATTCGATTGATAAACCTGGAAGCTGGTGACATAGGTTCTGTCTACATCCGTGTTGGCGTTGCCCGCGATGATGCTGTTGTTCACTTCGGTGCGCACGGTTTGGGTGTTGCCGCCAATGGTGGCAACGCCACTGCCAGTACCGGCTGGTGCAGAGTTGCCAGTGAGGGTGCTGTTTTGAATGACCGTGAGGCCGTTGACGTTGAGGATGGCCCCGCCCCCGCCGAAGCCTGACAATGACGAATTGCCTGTAATAGTGCAATTGCGAACCGTGAGCGTATTGCCGCTCAAGTCTGTCTGCGAGCAAATCGCGCCGCCGCCGTATTGCGCCGTATTGCCGCTCAAGGTGCAGCCTTGCAGCAGCAACGTGCCCTTGTTGAAAATACCGCCTCCGAAATTGCCAACCACGCTGTTGGGTCTCGTGTCATTCGAGAAGCTAATTATCGCACTACCATCACCACCCGCGATATTGCCTCCTGTGATGGAGAGGCCGATCATGGAGACGCTGCCATTGGTAATCTCAAAGACGCGGCTGGCCCCATTACCACTCACCACCACGCCCGCTGTAGGCGCGCTGATGGCGATGTTGCTGGAAATGGTGAGTTGGGTGCCAGCAAGCGCGATGGTCTTGCGCGGGGCCGCGAACACAGTGGCGTCGAAGCTGATGTCGTCGTCTCCCACAGCACCATTGGCATCGAGGATGGCCTGACGCAAGCTACCCGCGCCGGAGTCGTTAAGGTTAGTGACGGTGTAGGTGGCCGCCTGAGCCTGAGAGTGGTTGAGTCCCAGAACAAGGGCACCGGAGAGCAAAGCGCACGGCAGGGGTGTGCGGCGCAATAAAGATAAGAAACGCATGAAGATCGGGGGCAGTAGAGCTGATTATCCTCAATGCCAAGGAAAAATTCAGGAAAACCTCGACTGCGCCTCTATTCTTATCTCATCGCCTAAATCTTAGCAACAGCGTGCAATGTAAAAGTCACATAGCAAAGAAGCACATCTCACCTTCACTATGCTTTTTGAGCGTGCTTAGCACTCTCAAAAAGTCCCGAAACATCAGGTTTTTTTAGGTTCTAAAAAGACACCCTTTCTGGTGCATATCAGTGCGTTTTTGCGGTGAAAAGTTGAGTTCTTACCTACCGTGAGGGCGTGATGATGATCGTGGTTTTCTTTGCCTGTGTCTCGTTCACGACAGTAAAGATGTAGGGTTTCCCTTGGATCTTCACTTCTGCATCTCCGAAAGAACCCTGGGCTAAATGTAAGGGAAGGTAATTCCCTATTAATATGCCGCCCCACTCGTCGTAGGTTTGACCGTCCTTTGTGATTGCGCCTGCTTTGTAGAATGTGCGCGATGCCTTGCCGAACTGCTGCTCGGAGCAACAGGAATCGAGATTGAAATAGAACGAGTCATTCTTGTAAATCTCGCGGAATATAGGGTCAACGAATCCGTAGGACGACAGCGTGCTCACATCCACGACCTTCGATTGCGCGAGAACGAATTTGATGTCATTGAGCCGCTGCCAATACTCGAACGCTTTGTAAGATGCACCCAAAGGGAACAGGCAGAGCAAAGCCCCAATTATTATTTTCTCTGCTCTGGTCATGGTTGCATTTTACTGGTTTCCTGCGCCCTCTTCTGCCACTGTTCCGGCGTCGATTTGGGGGGCACGATGAACTTTCCGCCCTTTCCCAGAATGTGGACTTCCTGTGTGCCGTCCGCTCTATTGAGTATCAAGCGCAGTTCCGTTGTCTGGGCCTGAGCCGCCTGCCTCGTCTCCATTGCTTCGAGTTTTCGTTCGATGCTATGTCTTGATGTTGGTTTCATGCGAATGTAACTCCTTGCTCTCGGCTTCTTGTTGGGTGCGCGCTTCAACTTCGATAGCTTGCTTGTCGCTCGGTTTTACTTGGATGCTGACAGTTGGTTGCCTCACAGGGCAAACTCCGTTCTCCAATCAGTTGCTCTTATGCGCTCCCTATTTCGCTCTCGCCCTTTGCCTTTGTTGTTATCCGCCCTCGTGGTGCCGCTGTTATTTGCCGGGTGCGGCGGCGGTTCGGCCAATGGCGGCGCCGTGACGGTGACGCAGAACTTCGATTTCGACGCCGGTATGCAGGGCTGGACTTCGGATGTTTCGGATTTGCCCGCCGACTACAATAACGACAACTACCAGATCAGCTACTCGGTGGCGGCGCTTCCGGCTCCACTTAACACCGCTAAAAAGGCGCTGCGTCTGACGAGCTTCAACCAGTCGGACGACCTGTGGCAGTTCGTCAAACGACAGGTAACGGGGCTGCGCGCCAACACCCGCTACAATGTGCGATTCGATGTCGAAATCGCCTCGGATGCGCCGGAAAACTCGGTCGGCATCGGTGGTTCTCCCGGCAGTTCGGTCATCGTCAAAGGCGGCGCTGCCATCGCCGAACCCGCTGTTCGCATCGAAAATGGCGCGCGCGTTTTCACGCTCGATAAGGGCAATAACTCGCAGCAGGGCACTCAGGCCCGCAACCTCGGCAACGTCGGCATTCCCGGCGACGAGTCGGTTTACAAACTCAAACAGCTGAACAATGTGAGCCGCTTACTTCCCCTCACCACCGATAGCAGCGGCAACGCCTGGGTGTTCGTCGGCGCCGATTCGGGCTACGAAGGCCAGAAAGAGCTGTATTACACCCAAATCAAACTCACCTTCACGCCACGGTGAGGGGGTGAGGCACGAGAGGGGGCTGGGCATCGCCTACGAACGCCCATTACATCCTAACGCGGCCAGATTGCGGCCTGGTTGGGCTTTTCTCGCTCGGCTGCGATGAAGGGGGCGGCTTCGGCGCGCATGGTGGTGACGGCTTCCTGCATCGCTGTGGTTTTCAGCATCTTCTCGACCACGTCTTTGGCAAGCAAACGTCCGGCTTCGGTGTCGGAGGGGTAATGGACTCCGCCCAGAATGCGGCCCCACATGACGCGGTGAATCATCTCATCGAACTGCGCCGAGTGTTCGGGGAAGGCCGCTGTCAGCGTGAACTCGGCGATGGCGATGCCGTAGGTGTGGCCGCTGGGATAGCATCCGGCGTCGCCGGGTTTGCCCACGACCGGGGCCACCAGAGCCGAGCGCGTGTAGGGGCGCGGACGCATCCAGTTCTTCTTGGCGTCCTCTTTCACTTTGTCGGTCACTTTCGACATCTGACTCAAAATGGCCGCTGTTTTTGGCAGGTTGTCGCGAGTGAACCACGGCCCGAAAATCTCGCGTCCCATCTCGAACACCGAGGGGCTTTCCATCTTTTTGGCGAACGCGACTTGTTCCGGCGTTCGGCTCGATTGCACATACAGTAGCACGCTCAAATCGGCCAACCCGGTGGGCGAATCGTCGGCGGGTGGGGGAGGCAGAATCGAGAAGTCGATGCCTTGCGGCAGGGTAATCGGCTCATCCGCCCGGCAATATCCGCCCGTCAGCGAGACGGCGAGAACAAGCGCGATGGATGTGTGGAAAATCTTTTTCAACTGCGGTGTACGAAGCATATTTCGGAGCAGGGAAAGTATTCATAGCAGCGCCACCCCCATTTCAAACGGTTTCGGCAGCACAGATGAAGGTTTTAAACTCCCCTTAACATTGGAAGCCTGAGCCAACCCAAAGTCGCGTTTTCAACGCACCGCATCACTAATGAGAGCTGTGCCCCAAACTCAACGGGCTATGACCGAACAGGAAGCGGAGGTGTTAGTGGCGGCATGGGCAGCGCGACTGACGCGGATATGGAATCCAGAGAAAGTTGTGCTGGACTATGTGGTTTCACCACTTGGTTTCTTTGATTATCGAGGTGAGGTCGGCCCCGATATTACCTTTGTCGTCGATCATGATTTTGGCGACATCAACTTTTATTTGCACCTTGATGCTGCCTACTCACAAGTGGCTCTGAAGGCTAATAAAAGCCAGGGATTGCTGGACTTGTGCAATGATTCCACAAGAGAACTCTTTGAAGCACGTCAGCCGATTCTTGATGAATGGACTCCCTTCTTTCGTCGCGGCTGTTGGCTGAGCGGTTTTCCCATCGAAGCCACTGCCCATGAGAAAATGGAGTGGATTCGCGGCTTCACCCGCGAGGAAATCGAAGCGTGGAATTTGAAGATGTAAGCGAGAATATCAATTGCTAAGCCGATTGAACCGCTAGAATGGCCTCGCGCATCTGCGGGAAGGTGGTGAAACCTGTCTCGCCGTTGAGGTGGCCGCCTCCCGCTACGATTTCGAGCGGGGCATCCACGTTGGTTGCCATCTGCTGCGTGCGCGATAATGGCACATATGGGTCATCATCTCCGGCCCAGCAACGGCAGAGGCGCCCCTTTCGCTCGCGAATGCTCGGCCAGTCGAACGGGGCGGCGAAGAACGACTGATTGATGGAATCGTAGTCGGGAAGCCCCAGCGCGCCGATGAAGCCCGCCGCCAGAAAGAGTCCGGCAAGCGGCTTGGCTTCGCGCTCGACTAAGCGCAGTGCGAAGGCCGCTCCCAGACTATGCCCGACGAGGACGGTCGGGGCTGGCGGCAGCGATTGAACCGCCGTATCGTAGGCGCTAAACCACGCCGAAAGCGATTGGCCCTGTGGAGTCGGGAAGCGAGGGCGCACCACCTCGATGCCTTCGGCTTCGAGTTCCGCATGAAGCCACGGGAACCAGTTGGTGTCCGGCCCGCCATGCGCGCCGTGTATGATGAGCACCCTGAGCGGTGTCGCTATCGTCGCCATTGCTCTGTGAGTATTGGTCGGTGAAAAGCGAATTGGCGCCCCTATTTAGGAGCGCCAATCTTGAACATCTTCGTGCCACAAACCGGGCACTTGCCCTGTTGGGCGGGTTTGCCATTCTTCATGGTGACTGTTTCCACGTCGATGGCTTCGCGTTTCTCTTTGCATTTCATACAATAAGCTTCCATACGATTGATTTTATCAGCTTCGGTGAAATCTCTCAAGTCAGCGCGAATTATCCCACGCTCAGGCTGTGGGGGTTGATGTAGGTGTTGCCGCCCCGACTGGTGTAGATGTTGGTGGTGGTGTGTCGTCGTTTACGATGGTGCCCGTTTTCTCTACGACGCTATATCTGGCGAAGGCGGTGACCTGAAATGTAAAAGTCTCGTCTGCTTCGGGGAGTGTGTCGCCGATGATGGGGACGCTGATTGTCGTCGTGCCCGAACCCGTTGTGACGCTGCTTTCTCCTGAGGTCGCGATGTAATCCTCTCCGGCGATAGCAGTGCGATCAATGGTTTTATACGAAAAGGCCAGTGGGCGGATTTCGCCGTAGGTATCGTATGCAGAAACGACGAAATTCATCATCTTTTGCCCCGAATCGCCCTCGGTCATGCGAACATACTCGACATTGATATAAGTCTCGCGAACTGGCCGGAAAGTGACCGTGGCCGTGGGAGTCGCGGTTTCTGTTGGTGTCGTGGTCGCTGTGAGCGTGGTTGTGGCGGTCGCCGTAGCTGTAGCCGTAGGAGTCGCAGTGGCCGTGGGATTGGGGCCACCGCTTCCGCCGCCACATCCTGGAAGTACAAGTGCTAACGGCACAGCGGCGAGCATAACGCTGGCGACAAGAGAGGGGCGATTCATGAAATTGAGCTTTGACTGGAGAGCAGGCACAATTTACATCACAACCAAAAATTTAACCACCGTTTCCCCAACGCCAGTCACGCCCCAAACTCCCCATTCACTATGACCGAGCAGAAAGCTGAGGCATGGGTTCTGAGATTGACGCGGATATGGTCACCAGGCCAGAGAGATGTCCTTGCCATCACACCTGAGTCTCGCATGATCATGATTCGGATTACGCCCAAAGTGAAACTCCAAATTTGGGTGGACGACGAAGACAGTCCTGACTCCATCACTCTGTGGGAAACTCGGTGGCGAACACGTCTTTGGTGCGACATGAACAACGGAGTCGCTGCCATCACTCCTCAATTTTCTGGCGGGATGAGCGAGAAGGACGAAGAATTGGCGACTCAATTTGTATCGGAATGGATGCCCGCTTTTCGTCGCGGCTGCTGGCTTTCCGGTTGCCCCATTGAAGCGACTGCCGATGAGAAAGCGGAGTGGATGCAGGGCTTCACCCGCGAGGAAATCGAAGCATGGAATTTGAAGATGTGAGCGAGGAGATGCAGCGGGATGCGCGCCGGATAGCAGTGGCGTTTGGACGAAAAAGCAAGAAGAATATCGAAGTCTATCCAGATCGTTTTATTGATCTGGGGGTGGACTTTGCCAGCATCCGCATGGCCTTTCGTTACAGAAACAATGGCTTGAAAACAGTGGTGGCCCATTTCTTAAGGGGAGAACAATGGCGCATTTCTTTAGAAACTGGATTTTCCGGTAACGGTAAGAATTTCCAGTATGTGAGGAGTGATGGACTTCATATGAATGGAGACGCGCTCGCGCCAGAAATGATGGTAGCCATTTACAAATTGGGGTTGGATTTAGAACCGCTGCAAAGGGTGTTCAATCTGACCCTCACCTATCACGAACAACTCGAACTGCGCCTGTCTATGCCCCGCGAGTTCTGGCCGCAAAAATGGCTCGATGAGGAAGTTTTATGACCGAACAGGAAGCCGAGGCGAAGACGGCGCGCCTAACACGGATTTGGAAGCCTCCACCCGTCGAAGACATGAGTTCGTGGGGGAAACTTCGATCATTAAGTGACCCCAATTTCTTCGTCTTTGAAGAGCATATAATGCGCGGTGTTCGCTTTCGTTACCATTATGTCAATGAAAGCACTATCAAAGAGGGATATTCGCTGATACTGCGCGAAATGCCCTCTCGCAAAAGGATTGCGTCTTTGCTGTACCGACCCGATTGGACCATATGCCGGGAGAGCATAGATTGCGACCCAGAGGAGCATGAGCCGGGGGAATACGACAAAATCACCAGAGAGTTTTTCGCGCAGTGGACAGACTTCTTCCGGTGCAATTGCTGGCTTTCGGGCGCCAATATCGAAGCCAGCGCCCACGAGAAAGCGCAGTGGCTGCGCGGCTTCACCCGCGAGGAAATCGAAGCATGGAATCTGAAGTTTTGAGTGAGGACATCGAGTGGGAAGCGCGGCGTCACGCCGCCGCGTTTGGCCTTTCTGGGTGGGATATTATCGGTTGCGACAGTGACGAGGATGCAAAGGCACTTTCTTTTCGTGCGCAGGCAGAAGGGTTATGGTTCGAGTGCTGGTACGGCCTTGATGAGTTCTGCAAGGATGCCTGGCACTGGGAGATAAACGACTACGGATACGGAGGTGGTATCTATACGGAGGACGACATCGTGGCTACATTCGGGACGCATAACGGCGAGTTGGAATGCGAGGTCGATCTGCTACCGTCCAGTAAGAAAAAGGCCGATGCGATGGTTTCCCGATTACTGAAAGCGGCCTATATGATGGGATACCCCATTGAGGTTTTCAACATCGAGTTGGGGCTGACCCTCAGCTATCACGAACAACTCGAACTGCGCCTGTCCATGCCGCGCGAGTTTTGGCCGCAGAAGTGGCTGGATGAGGAAGCGGCCTAATGTCTCGACAATAAGCCGTTCTCGGCTCTATTGGGTGAGGTTTGCGAATCTAATTCGAGGAGGAAGTGGCCCCCGCAGAAAACTATTGCCGTCAGGGTTTGAAGATGACTTTCATTGTCAGGGTATAGAGGTGGTTAGCCCCGGCATCCTCGACCGTCCAGCTGGGGCGCGTTTGATAATCGGCCAGGCTTTCATTCATTCTACCATCGAGTTCCTGGCGGGCATCCGCTTCGAGAGTCTTTTTGTTTTCTTCCACGAACACGCTGTAGTTGGACTCTGTGGAACCTATCTCGAAGTGTCGTTGTGTGGTCAATGTATCGGCGAACGCCATGTCTTTAATGTAACCCACACCGCTGCCTGAATACGGCCCGCCCTGTATTTTGGGGGCGAGCTGTACTGCTGGGGCTTTTAGTAGTCGAGTGATTGGTGGGATGTCTCGAAGACTTCTTTGAGGCTGGCGATGGGGAAGTTGTTTTCCTGTGCCATGTTGTCTACGAACCATTGGCACGTCTGCTCCCAGGGGCCGCTGGTGGTCGCGGCGCGCTGAGCGGGGTCGCTGCTCACGGTCATTTTGGGGCCACCCGATTTCAAGCGTACTACTGTGCCAATGGGGTAACCGTCGTTTTTATCTGCCATAGGGCCAACAGTGTCACAAGTTCACAGCTTCTCCGGTCGGCGGCGCCTCATTGCTTCGCGGCGAAGAGTCGATGATTAAACACAGAGAGCACAGAAGGGAGTGAGAGGCACAGAGGAAATTCCAGAAGAGTTGCTATTTGATTCCCCAACGAAGCTCTTTCGCTAGAGCGGCACCACTTTTTGAACCCCTCTGTGCTTCTTATTTTTCTTCGTGTTCTCTGTGTTTAATTCCTCACCTTCGCGGGGCGCGCAGTTCGGCGAGGAGGCCGCGATACATCGGGGGAATGGTGGGGCCGTTCCACATCGTGGTGCGGCTTTTGAGTGGGCGGCGGCGGCGATAGCGGCGCTGTTCGGGTTCGGTGTTGCCCTGGGCGCGTAGCAACTCGACCAGTTCGGGTTTGACGCGGCTAATCGCCTCGAAGTCGCCGGGAAGGCGGCGGCCTCCTCGAAGCCAGACCCGCCACCAATGGGTGTCGTCGGGTTCGCGGACATGCTGGACGGAAAGGCTGACGCCACGCTCGGCAAAGTGGGCGAGCAGCGACTGGGCGCCCGCCATATTCGGGGTTTTATGTTGCATAATTCGGGGTGTTTTGGGGGTTGTCGGTGCCTCGTTAAACACAGAGGGCACAGAGGAACATGAGAAGCACAGAGGGGTTTTGAGAGGGAATCTTGGCTCTGGCGGCAGTTGGTTTCGCGTTGGGGTTTGGTGATTTTTAACCGCAGAGACGCGGAGGCACAGAGGGATTTTGGAGAGGGAGGAGGGGGCGCTCTCGCGGGAATTTGGAATGATTTTCGTAGGGGCAACCACGTGGGTTGCCCATCATAACAATTGCCCGTACATGGCATTAATGTTTGAAACGAGCGACCGAAATGATGGGCAACCACGTGGGTTGCCCCTACGAAAATCCCTCTGTGCTTCTTATGTTCCTCTGTGCCCTCTGTGTTTAACCGGGGTGTTTTGAGGCCAGAAAAATGTCGTAGGCGCTTGCGAAGTTGTTGATGGAGAGGTCGAGGCGGGGGTGATTGGTGAGCCACCATTGGCCGAAGGCGCGCAGGTCGGCGATTTGGAGGGGGCTGCATAATTCGAGGGCGATGTTGCCAGCGCGGGCGACTTCGAGCAGCAGGGCGCTCCAATTTTCGGTGGCGCTCGGCATATCGTCGGCGTCCGAGATGGGGCGCGGGCGAGGTTCGACGAAGCCGAGGCGACGCTTGAGTTCGGCGGGTTCGATTTGCAGCGGTGGCGGCACTTCGGGCAGCGCTGGGCGAGTGGGGGTGTAGGGCATATATGCGGCGGTGTTGGCGG
>SDZD01000072.1 GCA_004172935.1 bacterium
CAAAAAATCCTCTGCCGAAAGCGCCCCCTCCCGACACGACAACTGCAAGAAACAACTCACAAAGTAAAGACCGGGTTGGCCATGTATCTGTGTGACTCCTGTTGTCTCTGTTTATGGCGACTATGGTGAGCGCAAGAGACTTCCAGCGTCGTCATCCTGAGCCTGCGAAGGATCTATAATCCCATCTCGGATACATTTTCTGAGTTGGGGGTAGAGATCCTTCGCAGGCTCAGGATGACGACGCTGAGGTTACCTTGGCGCAAAGCCAAATTAAGGAAATGACGCCACCAAAAGAGGCAACAAGAGTCGCACACTACATACCCCGCCGTGTCCGCGAGAGCCTCCCCCTCCCTCGCCAAACAGAAGGCAAAAACCCCTATCTCCAACACCCCAAAAACTAACCACTAACAACTAAAGACTAAAAACTCCCCGAAGGGCACAATTTCCGCCCTTACATCACATCATGTCCATCACAGCCCGCAAAGCCATCGCGGCAGACATTCCGATCCTCGTCGAAATGATGGAGGAGTTCTATGCCGAGTCCAACTTCCCGCTCGACCTGCACTGGTCACGAAACACCTTCGCGGCCCTCATCGCCAACGAAACCTTCGGCACCATCTGGCTCATCAACTACGAAGACATCCCCATCGGCTACAGCGTCCTCGCCGTGCAGTTCAGCATGGAATACGGCGGCCTCAGCGGCTCCATCGAAGACCTCTTCATTCGCCCCACCCATCGCCGCCAGGGCGCGGGCCGATGTGCCCTCGAAACCCTGCTCGACGCCTGCGAAGAGCGCGGCCTAGTCGCCGTCCAAGTCGAAACCGGCCCCGCCAACAAACCCGCCCAACTCCTCTACGAAACCTACGGCCTCGACCAACGCACCGACCACCGCCTCACCTTCACCCACCGCTTCACCGACGACTCCGACATCCTCAAGTAACCCCCACAGCAGCAACCCAAAACAGCAAGCGCCCGCCGTCATAAGTGAATCGGCGAGCGCTTTTCATATTTTCTCGATGGCCACAGGGAATACCCCATAACCCACATTCAATCTATCCCCTCACAGGCCAGTTTTATTGAAGTTGGGCAGAACCCTGCGTTTTTGTATGAGCGTTTTTAGCAGCCTTGACTTCAGCCATGTCTTTAAGCAGTTTGCTTCTCCACGCCTTCAATCCCTGCTTGAATTCAGGTGGAATCCCGGCCTGACCAGGAATAGCCGCACCGGGATACTCTTGTCCACGAAAGTCTTTACCGACTCCATAAAAATTATCTTCAGCAAGGTCAAACGTCACGCGCCCATCATCCCACCCGTTGATGATAAACCCTTTTCCGATTGAAGGCGAATTGACGAATTTGTTGTAGTTGGCCCACACATCATGGGGTTCATTGGGCAAGTTATGCGAATAAACATCGCGCGCTACGACTGTTCCGTCGGGCCGTTGGCCTTTGCTCCCAGCAATCGCCCAACTTCCCCGTCCCCACGATTTTGGCCCGACACCTTTATATTCGGCATCCTCCATATAATGAGCGAATTGGGGCATTGTGAAAGCCACATCTGGCAACGCTCCATCATTCTCTGCCACATATTTCTGTAACTGCGGATATATCCCTTCCTTATATTGCTTCTCCAACAACGCAGCCTGCGGACGCATCTCCTCCGGTAGTTCATCAAGCGCAACTCCTTTTCGTTGGCTACCGTTGTTCAACACAGCCCGAAATTTCTCCTTCTGGGCTATTGCCAGCGCCTCCCGAAACTTCTTTCCCGCTTGAATCTGCTCCGCAGTCGCAACACGCTGAACGTGTTGTGTTGGTTGGGATTGTATCTCTTGGCTATTAACCCGATAAATGCTAAATGCGGTTGCCAACATAAGACTCGAAAGAGCCAATATAGACGGTCTGATACTTGTTTTTTTCATCATTGTCCTTTAGAAATAAAATTAACAAACAATCATTCTTAGCACGGATCTTTCGGTACTATCAAAGTACACGCATATACTACCCAGCAAGTCCCCGTAGGATAACAATTTCCATTCTCGTCAAGTTCACTGTAGTAGTAATTATCTGCTGCGCAAGTATGCATAAAGTTCCCTGTCCCTGTACCTCTACAGCAAAATATGTATGCAGTTGGCGTAGAATAATTTCTTTCACTATAACAAGGGGAGTACAAATGGCATCCGCCATAGCATAATGAGCTTGCTCTTGCGGGCATACTCAGAAAATTTATAGATGCAACCGTCATGAATAGAGTTCCCGAAATCCCAAGCAAGAAACGCTCCGACTTCGTAATATTTTTATTTTTCACCATATTTTCTATGATTTTCTGCTTCAAACAGCGTTGTACTCAACAGATATTTGTTGCGTACCGCGATTTGTCGTTAGTTCGATGCTCTCGCTGCCTTGGCCTTGATTCATGGGCTTGATTGATACAACTATAGTACTAGCTCGCAAAGGGCTAATAAGCGGAGGCGAAACATCAGCCGTTGTGCAACCACAAGTAGTCACCACATTTTTTATATGCACAGACGTCAAATGTGGATTAAATAAGGATAATATCCGCGTTGTTGATTTACCTTTGGGCACGTCTCCCAAATTCACAATGCGTTCGATGGCTAATGGCGATTGTTGATGCCGTATCATCATGCTGATTGTCTTAGGGAAAAATGCACCTGCACAAGAAATGAACAGAGTCAAACCTACAATCACATGATTAATACTCAACCTCCTATTTTTGAATATTCCCATCATATCTCAAATATAAAATCCCAGATAAGAAATTCGACTCCTTCGATTTCGACGGGTATAACTCATACCTAATGTGATCTCGTTGACAGGCGGAATAGTGTTGGGTAAACAACTAAACCTACACAAGAAGATAGGAATGGTATGCAATCCTGATTGGTTTTAATAACCAACACGCAGAAAAAAGCCAGCGTCACGCTACTGGCAGAAGACATTTTCTTGAAGACATTTTATTTGGAACGTTTGAGCACAAACCATAAAATCTGTCACAAAATAACACCCTCAAATCATTATAGCTCAGGAAAATTCTCAGGTTAACCCTATAAAGAAGTAAATTTTTTTATATTCTCAATTATTTTTAGACTCGAACCCCACTCAAGGTACAAGTTCATACATCTCGGTAACTCCCTCGCATTCCATCCCCCTCTTACTCTACCAATCGAACCTTCTGAGATTGAAACATGGTTAAATCGTGATGCTGGGCACTCGAACCCAGACCTTTAATCGAACCTGTTGGGGTTGAAACTACGGTGAGATTCTGCCTCACATCCCCAATGCGGCTTTTAGTCGCCCCTTTTTCAGATTCGATTAAATTCGCCATACTGAAACCCCTGAATTAAAGGCCAAGAGCTTTTAATCACGAGACAACAACTTCGCCTTGTGAGACAGGGTCCACAAAATAGCCCTCGCCCCTCAACAAGCGCGAGTCACCCCAACATTACTATCATCCGAGGCACAACCCCCGAAAACTAACCACTAACAACTCCCCGAAGGGCACAATTTCCGCCCTTACACCACATCATGTCCATCACAGCCCGCAAAGCCATCGCGGCAGACATTCCCATCCTCAAGGGACCAGCCAAAACAGGAACGCCCGCACTTCGGGAGAAGTGCGGGCGTTCCTGTTTTGACTGGCTTTATGAGCCTATCGCAGAACCGAGAATTAATCCCACCGTGAAAGTGGAAGACGTGACCTTTTTGTTTCCAGCACCATCTGTCGCGGTTACGGTCAGGGTATAGCGCCCCGACTTGAGATTCGTTCCCATTGGCAGGCTAGTGGCGCGTGTCCACAAAGTGCCAGTTACAGTGGTGGAAAAGGAATTGGCCGTTGTCGTCCAGCCAGTACCATTCCAATAGAGGCCATCAGTCAGGCGGCGCAACTGCCCCTGAACGGAAGCAATGCCGCTCCCATTAGTGGCATCGGCAACAGAGCCAGAAAGCGCAGGCAGGGCAGGCAACAGAAGCGTGGACCCGTTCAAAGGCGTAAGGATAGACAAGGTGGAGGGGGCGTTGGGATCGACCCAGAACCACACGGTGCCACTGTCAGCGCTGTTACCAGCCATGTCGGTCCCTCTAGCGCGCAGCCAGTAGCGTCCCGGCGTTAAAGTCGGGAAGTTGAACGTCCATGCTGTCGTTCCGGTGGCTGGCCTTTCGTTGATTGCAGTCGCAGTCAATGTCCATGCTGTGCCACCGGCCCAATACCCCGCCCCCGCCGACAGGCTGGGATAGCGATATAACAAACACGTGATGCCTTTAATACCCGATAAATCGCTGGCATTGCCTGTAGCGCTCAAAACCGAAGGGATGGCTCCACCATCAACCGGGCTAACAATGCGAGTTGTCGGGGGCGTTGTGTCGGGAACAACGGCGTAGCAACTCACCTCGTAATCGGTGGGCGTGAGTGTTGTATCGTAAGCGAAACCTGGCGCTGGTGTGACATCAACGAACTTCGCGAATGTGCCCACCTTCGAGTAGTAGGTGAACATCGTATACACATCGCCGTCCTTGGGAACATAGTTATTCCAGCGAACAAGATTGAGCGTGCCCCCCAGATACGCGGTGCCATTGACCAGAATCTGGTCGTAGCCCGTGCCAGGCTCTGAGCCGCCAACTTCCATATTCAGCACGCCACCCGAAGTCTGGGTAAAGTTGCCGTTGATGGTGATAGTGCCCGGCGAATGCCCCGGCTTGAAAGTGCCAGCGGAGTTGAGGACGTTGCCGTCAATTGTGCCAATACCATCGACCACCCCACCAGCCACCTCAAAGGTGCCCTTATTCGTAGGTGTCAGGGCATCTTCCACGGAAAGCACTCCGCCTTCGAGGGTGGTAGTACCACCTATTTGTTTGCAGCCTTTGCCTAACGGCACGCGCACATGAAGCGTGCCCTCTTCCACAACGAGTTGGCCGGCGCTGGTCCACTCGACATTGAGAGTAGCATCGCTACCCGCCGCCTTGATGATTTTGCCAGCGTTTTTGAGCTTGGGAGCCGTGCCATCGGAAGGAAATACCGTGGCGTCCGAGTCAATGGTCAAAGTGGCGCCGACGGCGTTAACCACATCCGATTCCAACAACAGTTGTGCCCCACTGAGTTGCATATCGCCTTCATTGGCAATCGCCTTACCCTTGAAGCGCCGTCCACTGTTGACACCGGACAATTTGACTTTGCCACCTTTACGGTTGGTCAACGATTCAAGCAGAATAACCGAGGGGTCTATGGCGGCAGTTGTAGCGCGCGTAGTTTTGCTTGCGGTCAGAGGCGCGGCGATAAGCGGCGAGGTGGGAGCAGAAGCCGAAATAGAAAGCGTGGCCCCCGTCGCGTTCTCGATTTTGGCTAAAGTCAGAACACCAGATGCACTCACATCGAGCGACTTGGTATTCTTGATGTCTTTGAAGGTCACTGTCCCATCGGAGACAATTTGCGTGGAACCGGTATTGTCGATGGACGCGAAATCCACGCGACAATTAGGGGCTACTTTCGTGGTGATGCTCCCTTTGTTGACGATGGGCGCGAACACAACGGCTGTAGTCGCAGTCGTCCCCGTCGCCAAGTCGCTGGACGAATCCACGGTGAAATCCGCAGTTGCGCCCAAAGGCACATCGACAGTCCCCGTACCGGTGAAGAGACCCGTTGATGTGGTCTTGCCGGAAATTTTGATCTTGCCGCCGTTTTTGATCTCGGCGCCCGCCCCCACGGTCAAGTTGGCGATGGCTACATCAACCGGAACTGCGACCTTTTTCTTACCAGAAATTATTACGCTATCCGCCAAACCAGGGATGGCTGCAGGCGACCAATTGGCCGCGATATTCCACGCGCCGCCACTGGGACCCACCCATGTATAAGTTGCAGCCTGGGCACTTGCTGCCGCGCCGAAAAGCGCACCCGCGAAGAGTACGCTGCTTAAAATCTTTCTCATCCGATACAACATTGTGTGGTTTAATACTTAAAGATATATAGTAGCGGTTTCGTACTCAATCTCCCCACATGCTATTCATGGAAGTTGCCATTAAATGAAGGGAATTACCCTCACTACTACATCTCTGTTAGCATCCCTCTCGCGTGAAAAATCGCCCAATGGTTTCGATTGTTGGACGCTTTGAACTCGCGGCCCCTCCCCACAAAAATCTATTAACAGGCAACAACCACTTCCCTCCCCTCTTGCCCATAAAATCCACTCCATTCACCGGAGGCCGCCGCCGCCGCTCTTCGCCAATTTGCCTCCCCCCGTCAGGTAGCCCGCTCCTTAAAAAACGCGCGGCAAACCCGCTCATCCCAACAGAAAATAAGCACGACTCCCATCAACAAGTTCATTTCCGCAGCCATCTGGGGTTTGGCGTTCAGCACCGTGTCCGCAATGATGGGCGCCTCCATTTATGGAGCCTGGGCTGGTGTCCAAATCGGCACACAACTAAAGCAACGCATCAACCCCTCCGACACTCTCCCCGGCATGGAGACATGGATAGTCATGGTAACCTACACCCCTCTCCCCTTTCCGCCCTCGATTAAATCAGTTATACTGAAACCAAATGTAAGCTCCGCATGAGCCTTCGCCCTCTCTCTCACCCAACATCTTCCCAATCATGCCCCACTCCATTTCTCCCCCCACTCCCTCCTCTTCTGGAAGTGTTCTCTGGGTCTCCGTGGTGAATTTCTCACGAAACCCCCAAAGATTGAATAAAAATTGATTAATCAATCTTTTGCATATTTTTAAACATCTAAACTTACACAAAACCTCTCCACAATCAATCTCTCAAATTGATTTAACCCCCAAAAACATTGATAAAATCCCCCAAAAGATTGATTTCTTCCCCAAAACAACCCGCATTCAATTCACGCTCTCCCTCTCCCTTCAAAAATCCTCTGCGGTTTACTGGAACGAGTTAAAAAACCAACTTTCTCCCCATGAACATCGCACAACTCGAACAACAACTGGACGCAGCCAAAGAGCGTTGGAATTTAGCACTCAAAGCCCTCGCAGCAAACTACGGAACAGACACATGGGAACAATGTAGCGCTGCCCACGACGAAGTCCTTCAACATCAGCGCGCTCTCGCTCAGGCTAAAGGCGAGCAATACGCCGCCCCCTCCGACTTCCCCATCAGATGGGATGTCGGCGCACCACTTCCTCATGTTATCGCCAACGACTACCTCACGTTTCTCATCTTCTACGCCAGGGAAGCAGCACCTTATAACGACGGCACGCCCGTCACCCTGCAAAACCCCGAACACGATTTATTGGCTGTAGTCGAGTTCAAACACTGCATGTCCCACCGCATGGGCACTCCCAACGAGGACGTACATAAAGGTCACCCCTTATTCGGCAAAGGCTTAGACAGCTACACCGCCCAAATCGTCCATAACTCTCGCTGGCTAACCGAACTCGAAACCATCAATAAAGTTCACCGCTACTACCGCGAATCCGTGTGGCAAAACCTCACTCACTACATCTTCTGGTTCCACGATGGCACCTTCGAGTGCATCGCCGAATCCTACAAGGTCGAACTCGTCCAGGATACCCTCGCCAATCTCCTAACCAAAGTCTGCGCCAACTTCAGCACAGCCTCAGTCCCCCTCCAAACCCTCATTTCCCAAAATCGCCCTCTCCCTGACACTTAAAATGAAGTGAAAACCACATCCCCCACTGTTCTCTCCTGAAAAGTCGCCGCCTAAAAACCTCTCCTTCCCCCTCTGTGCTTCTCATGTTCCTCTGTGCTCTCTGTGTTTAATGAAAACCTACGAAGCCACCGCACTGATATGCCCCGCCACAATCACCCAGCCTTCACCGCGCTTTTCCCACACCCGCGTATAGCGGAACTGCCCCTCGAACTCAGCGCCCCCGAAGCTCCCGCTCATCGCCACCAAACTAATGGTCGCAGCCGCCCCCACTCCCACGAAACGCACCTCGCGCCCCAATAACTCCGAGCGCGTCAGCTTCAATAGCCCCGCCCGATGCGACTCCAAATCCATCGCCTTAGTCGCCAACTGCCCCGCCAAATCCACGAACACAAGCTCATCAGCAATCAGCCCATCCAGCGCCCCCACATCCGAGGCCAACTGAGCCGCCAATAACCTCTGCTCATACTGCTCGATCTCTCCCATCAAAACCTCTAAATCCATACCCCCTGTTTACAAAACCACATTCCCCTGCTCTCTCAAATTCTCTATGCCTTTGCGTTTGCGGTTTAAAATCCACCCCCATCCCGTACCCACAAAATAGGCAAGCCCCCATTAACCCTCTCAAAAATCCCTCTGTGATTCTTAAGCTCCTCTGTGCCCTCTGTGTTTAATTATCTCTCTGCACCTTCGCGAGAACCACCACAAAAACAAAAAAGGCCCAACCGCCATACAGGCAGTCGGGCCGTAGAACTAACCACTAAAAACTAACCACTAATCACTCAACTTTCAAATCCTGTTTGCTGTTGATGTGCGAGCCAGGAATGGCGGGCAAGCCCAGCAAACTGAGCGACAGGTTGCCACCGTCGCCATTGCGAATCGGCTGTCCGGTCGGAGCATAAGCCGGACGACCATCGCCGGGGTTGAGGCGCGATGCCGGGTTCAATTTGTACAAATCGGCGCCCTTCGCCACTCCGACACCCCACACCATGAACGGGATGGTGTAGTTGTGGGGTTGGTCAGCATCGCCGTGGTTCTTGGTGCCGGGGCGTCCGCCGTGGTCGGCGCTCAACACGATGACGGTGCGCCCTTTCCATTCGGGGTCGGTGTCAACCAGCGTCATCAGGTCTTTCAAATAGCCGTTCACAGCTACAACCGAGTCGTGATACTCAGGGCCGAGGTAGCCGTAAGCATGACCAGCCGCATCGGGTTCGGGATAATGCAAGAAGGTGTAAGCCGCCTTGTGCAACTTCAGGTCGGCGAACGCCTTGTCATGGATACCGCTACCGATGATGGAGTAGTCGATCTTGTTGCGACCATGTGGGTTGTCCGATCCCAGTTCAGACCCATAGCTGTAGGTAAAGACCTTGAACTTGGTTTTGCCCGAATACAGCGCCGTCGAAAGTCCGGCATCGTGCGCAACATCGAACGTGCTTGCGGTATAGCCCTTGTCGGGGTTGGTGGCGTGCAGCGAAGCCGGAGCCTTATCGCTGGGAAACTCGCTGTTCCATTCCCAGTAATGCCCCTTGCACTCGGCCCACTCGGCGGGCGTATGCACAGGGCGCCCGGTCACCATGCAGGTGTGGTTGGGCAAAGTCACCGTGTAATCGTAGTCGGTGCGCGCGTTGAGCGTGGTCGCGCCCTCGCGAATCAACCGTCCGAACGAGTCGAAATTCTGAGGCTCTTTCTGCAGAAATTCAGTCAAGTATTTGGCGCCCAGCGCATCGACGCTGATGTGAATGACGTGCGCCACTTTGCCCTTATAAGGTGGCAATACCCTGGCGGGTGCCTCGGCCTGAACGACTTCAGTTTGAGCCTGGCACGCCTGTAAGCTCAAAGCCAACAGCGTGACTGCCAAAACGCTGGCCGCCGAAAACGAACGATTCTGTTTTCCTTGCGGTGCGAACCAGCCCTTTAGCCTTTGAAGATTCTCCATAATCTACAGCATCCCCCATTTTTGGTTAAGCACTCAATAAAGCACGGCGAGATTTTCCATCACTTTTACAACCGCGACTCATAAACGAAACCTAAGCGGGCTGATTTTTTGGCCACGCGCAGCGATACTAACGGGTTGCCTATGGGCAAACGCTGCGAGGCCACAATCTCCAAAAACAGCCACTGCCAAATTAGGCGATTCGAGGGGCCGAAAAGCCGTAACAAGCCGAGGCCAACTGGGTCAAAGAACAGGAAATTTATGCTCAAAAAACTATTCATATTGGCGGCCACCGCCACTTCAACAGCTTTGTTGGTGCCCGCAGTTTCACCGCCCGCTCCTTCTGCTCATAAAACAACCAAACAGAAGACCTGGGCCGACAAACTGAACTTCCTGCTCCCCGTCCTCACCATGCCCGCCGCCCACGCCGAAGGCGAATACTGGGACCCCAAACTGTTGCCCGGCACCGAGCCTTACCCCTTGACTGGTAAAACCATCGACGGCAAAGAACTCTCGCTCGCCAACTACAAGGGCAAAGTCCTCGTCATCGACTTCTGGGCGACCTGGTGCGGCCCCTGCGTTGCCGAAATCCCCAACGTCAAAGCCACCTACGAGAAGTACCACGATCAGGGCGTCGAAGTCCTCGGCATCTCGCTCGACAGCGGTCAGGAACCACTCGACAAGTTCATCGCCGACCGCAAAATCCCCTGGGCGCAGGTTCTCGACCGTCCCGCTGGCGACGAAGGCAACGCCAAGCGTTATGGCGTCAAAGCCATCCCATTCGTGTTGCTGATTGGCAAAGACGGCAAAATCGCAGCAGTCAACCCACGCGGCGAAAAGCTCGAACCCGCCATTAAAGAAGCCCTCGCCAAATAAAGCACGCTTCAAATGAAGTGGTAGCGAAGTTGGCGAGAGGTGTAGGCGCTTTTACCGCTCGAACCGTTGCGCACTTCTGGCTTTGGCGCGGGCGGCTTCAATCTCCCGATCTTTTGATGGCGCTGTGGTCGTCAGAGATTCCAGCAGCTTCTGGGTCGCGACGGTAATTTCGTCCACCGCAGCGTCAAAGGCATCGGCATTAGCCTGAGACGGCTTGTTGAAGCCGGAAACTTTACGGACGTATTGCAGAGCCGCCGCACGGACTTCTTCCGGTGCGGCGGATGGGTCAAAGTTGAACAGAGGACGAATGTTGCGGCACATGAGAAGTGAGTAAAAATACATTTCAGATGAAGTGCCAGTAAAAACAGCAGAGGCACCCCAACTTGGGGTGCCTCTTTGTCGTTTCTAGCGCCGATAGACGCGGTAGTTACCGCCGGAGATGGGGCGATAAATGCGGTAGGTGTTCCCCGAATAGCGAGGAGTCACGCGGTAGGTTCGCCGATAGGTGCGGGTCGGAGTACGCCTGTAGATGCGGTACGTCGTTGCCGGGCGATAAATGCGGTAAGTCCGAATCGGCGCGGGTCGGTAAACGCGAATCGGGCGATAGGTGATGCGGGTCGTCCGGTAAGTTCGCGTTGGTCTATAGACACGGTAGGTGCGCCGAATAACGACGCGCCTTCGATAGCACGAAGCCTGCGTTGTTGGCTTATTGCGATAGCCATAGGCGGGCGAGTGAGCAGGTCTGGCCTGTGCGGGTTGGAACTGTGCTGTCAGAGGCACAAGGGCCAGAGTCGCCGCCACGGCGGTCAGGCTTTTCCAACCGGTTGTCAACTTCCCAATCATTCTCATGGTAGGTTTTCTCCCACCAAAAGTCTTAAGCAATCTTAAGACCGCGACCTGTTGGAGTGTTTATTTTTAGTTCCAAGTGCCGAGATTTGAAACGGAAGCCAACTATGGCCCCCAATTTATCAGCAACCTCGCCGATAAGCCAACTATCAAATTCGCGCAGAGGCTCTGCGTTTCTTCTTCGCCCTGGAGCGTTTATTGAGAAGGTGTGCCCCTGTATGAAGGGAGATTTCGAGAACGAACATACATAATCGAGTAGAGACGCAACCATACGCGGAGTTTGCGTAAAAAGAACTTTTGTCACGAACGCCCTCGAAACAGTTTCTTGACAGGTATTCCAGCGCCGACTGCATCGATAAGTTTTTGCACTTGGCGGTAAGAACATAAAAGAGGCGCCCTTGTTGGGGGCGCCTCTTGTTATTTGGCTCTAGCGGCGATGATTCCAGTTGTTCCAGTTATTTCGGCTGGGACGGCTCGGTTCGCGGTAACCGCGCTTCGAGGGTGTGTAAGGTCTGCGGTAGCTATTGGATGGGCGGCGAGTTGGCCGATAAACGCGCGTAGTCCAGGAAGTACGGCGCGGTGCGCGACGTACCACTGGGCGCTTGTACTGTTTGGAGCGGTAGCCGTAGGCAGGGGCGTGGCGCGGTGGTTTAGCTTCTGCCGGGCTTAGGCCCGCAGTCAGCGGCACAAAGGCCAGCATGGCGGCCAGTGCGAACAGGCCCTTCCAGGCAGTTGTCAGTCTTCCGATCGTTTTCATGGTCACTGTCCATCAAAGCAAGTAAGGGGCCAACGTTTTTGGAGTGGCGAGTTTTGAAAGCGGTTGAAAGACTGACTTTTCCGCGATTAGCCGTCGGCGGCGTCTTTGGGGGCGTTGGCGGCGCGGCCCGAATCCACTTTGGCTTCGAGGTTGTCCTGAATGTCTTTGGGCAAGGCAGAAAGGAAATCGTAGCCAGTCGCGGTTTCGATGCTATCGACGCTGACGAGGAAGTCGCGCCATGTTTTGCCCGCGAGGGCGGCATCATCGTTGGGGATGTTGATGGCGATGACGCGAGTTTGAGCGTCGATGCGCTTGAGGTCGTCGTCGCCAGTGGGCAGCACCACAACGATTTTCCAGCACGCTTCGGGGACGTTGACCTTGCCATCGGCGATGGTGGCTTTGCTACCGACGCCGCCACAGATGATGTATTCCTCGTTGGCTCCGGTGCGCAGTTGGTCGCGGCAGTATTCCTCGAACTTGTTCCACAGAATGCGGTTGAGGTCGGGCGCTTGCGGCAGCATGTTCGACATCAGGAAGGTCGCCGAGTTGGTTTCGGCGTCGGAGGTGCGGTCGCCGGAGGGGCACTGGTGGCCCCGGTCGTAGCCCGTGCCGCGATAGGCGGTGGGCTTGATCTGGCAGTCTTCGGGCAAGGTTTGGTCGGGGCGGAAGTTTTCGCTGCGGCCACTGCGGCCCCGGTCGCTTTGGGCGAGGTGCCACGCCACCCAGTTCGGGCCACCGTTCTTGCGGTTGTACGAGAGCACAAATTCGGGCTTTTCGACGAGGAAGTTAGCGAAGTCGGCTGCGGGAACGGGCGAAAGCGCGCCACCGGCTGAGGGTGGGGCGACTGCTGCAGGTGCCAAGGCTTTGGCATTGGAGGGATTGCCGAGCAGCAAATGCTCGTTATCGGCGCGAGCGCCCGAAACGAGGGCCAAAGTCAGGGCGCAGGAAAAGGCAATACCGCACAGGCGGCTCAATACGACGGGTGCTTTCATTGTGCTTGTCAAGGACACATCGGACGTGGGAAGGGTTGCTTTTGTTCTTCTGTGAGTTTGTGGGGATTGTTAGTTGGTGGTTTTAAACACAGAGGGCACAAAGGAGCTTAAGAAGCACAGAGGGAATTTTGAGGGGGTTGGTGGGAGGCTTGCCTATTTTGTGGGGGCAGGATGGGATTTGATTTTTAAACCACAGAGGCGCGGAGACGCAGAGGATTTGAGAAGAGGGGGAGAAAATCCGTATGGGCACCCCACGTGGGGTGCCCATACGGGATTATTGGCAGGCAAACGATGCCGGGGACTGGCGCTCAGGCATGTGCCTCTACTGTCGGTTGGTTTCTTCTGATTAGGGGGTGGCTGGTTTTACCAGATACCAGAAGTACGGGGAGCCAGCGGGATAGGTGGCGGTTGGCATACGGGAGCTTTTGGCCCATTTGACGTGACCGTCGTACCAGAGGATGTTGCTGCCGTCGAGGTGGTGGTGCGGGAAGTTGCGGTTTCCGGCGGCTACGGTAGAGTCGGTGTTGCCGACCCAGTTAGTACCGTAGAAGGAGCCGTTGATGTCGGTGAGTTGGCTCTGGTAGGTGTTATCCTGACCGCCGTTGCCGCCGATGCCTTCGGTGAGAAGGATGGTTTGAGCGACATCGGTGAGCAATGCCTGATTGACTCCGGCGGCGTCGCTGCCGTTGGGCGAGCCAATGGCGGCGGGCTGGATGATGCAGTTGTAGGAGTAGCTGACACCTTTATAGGTGTTGGGGTTGGTGACGGTGTTGTTCAAACCGTCGTTGGTCATCAGCGAGGTGCCGCTGGGGCAAACATAGATTTGAGCGCTCTTGGTGTAGGGGTAGATGAGTTCGCCCCAGTGGATGCGCCCGTTGGGCGAATCTTTGAAGGAGCCGGAGAAGTTTTCGTCGTAGTCCTGCGTGTATTGGAGCATACCGAGGCCGATTTGCTTCAGGTTGGACTGGCAGGAAGCGCGGCGCGCGTTCTCGCGTGCCCTCGCGAAAGCGGGGAACAGGATGGCGGCCAAAATCGCGATGATGGCGATGACTACGAGAAGCTCTATGAGGGTAAAAGCGCTCCGCGATGTGGAAGAGGTATTCATATTTATCAAAGCAATTACGTGTATATATTTTAAAAAATACATGGTAAGCGCTCTGTTAGGTTTTCTCTGCGGATGCTTCAGATTAGGGCTATAGCTATCTATCTCTCAATATTCTCAGAGACAAATGGAGGCGGGTTATCGGGCGATTCAGGGAGCCTAAATCAATCTTTTTAGCCCTTTTATCAATGTTTTGGAGGGTAAAAATCAATCTTATTAATCGATTTCGGGGCGTTTTGTATATTTTTAAGTGTTTAAATTTAGGCAAAAGATTGATTAATCAATCTTTATTCAATCTTTGAGGGTCTTGGTGAGAAATTCACCACAGAGACACGGAGGCACAGAGGGCTTTTGAGAGAGGGAATTTTGCTCTGCGGGGAGTTGCTGGGGAGTTATCATGGGTTGGTTTTAGCACCGATAGATGCAGATTTTAACGCCAATGTTTGCAGGATGGGTATTGGCGCTCGGCTGGGTAGCGGGGCGGGAAGTTTTAGAGAGGCGGCGATTGCCCTCTTATTCTTAGGTTACTCTAGAGCGATGTAACATTGTAAGTGACATTTTCTTGTTTTTAGTGGTTAGTGGGGCGGGCACGAATCAATCGTGTCCGCCTTTTGGCGTTTGGGGGTGATTCACTTGATGTGTTATTGATGAGGGACTGTTTGAGGGCGAACACAAGGTTCGCCCCTACAGGGGGAAATCCGAATTGGATTTATTTTTGGGAGGGTTAACGGCTTCCGGGTTACATCCAGACTTCGGACAAGATGGGGTCGTCGTCGGGTTGGCGGCCCAGGTTTTTCATGCCGTGGGGGATGGTGGCGCGGGCCGCTTCGAGGGTATCGTGCAGGGTGGCGGCTTTGGCGGGGTGCGGGCCTTCTTTGGTGATGTAGAACTGGCGGACGACGTAGTGGTTCGGGTAGTCGGCCGGGTGGTCGTAGATAACGTAGAGGATGCTCATGGTGCGTTACGGACAGCGGCTTTTATCCGAGAAGTGTGTCACTGCCACAGGATATTTTTGTGTGCATGTATAGCAAATAAAACTTCCTGTTTCTTAGGGTAAGCGTAACAATTACCTTGCGCCCTGCTCCATCGCGATGCTAAAGTCTATGAATCCCTTCTCAGGTATACCAACCAACATATTTGTTCGTTTGATCGGACTTCGCCTCCCCAAAAAGCGGATTGATTTTTATCCCCGGCGAACATCGAGCGAGCAACAAATGAGCAGGCCCATTGTCTGAGACCCAGCAATTAAACGAAAAATCACTATGAAAAATAACGTCTTCCGGTCGAAAGGTTTTACCTTGATAGAGTTGTTGGTTGTTATTGCCATTATCGCGATATTGGCGGCTATCTTGTTCCCGGTTTTCGCCAGGGCACGCGAGAACGCCCGCAAATCGTCGTGTATGAGCAACCTGAAGCAAATCGGTTTGGGTTGGATGCAGTACACGCAGGATTACGATGAGATGTCGGTGCCGATTCGCACGGGTGGCGCTGGCTCAGCGTTATTTAGCCCCTACACCAGCACCATTCAGCCGTACGTCAAAAGCGTTCAGATCCTGAAGTGCCCCAGCAACAGCAACGCCAACTCGCTCACCCACTACACCTACAATTTTTCGGTGGGCGTGGGCGCCAGCGGCGGTTCGCGCTCGATTGCGGGCATTCCCTTGCCCGCACAAACCCCGATGTTCGCTGATGCCTGGGCCACCGATGCCAACGCCATTGGCTATTACTTCGTGACTCCCAGCGGCACAGGCGGCTGGCTGCCGATGTTGGGACGCAGCATCACTGCGGCTCAAGTGGGCGGCACTGCAATCAACGACGCACAGATTTCGGGATTGGTGCGCGGCGACATCCACATGGATGGCGCCAACTACGTCTTCGCCGACGGCCATGCGAAGTGGCTGCATTACGTCACCGATGCCGCCGAGACTGGCCCCGGCGGCGCCCAATACATGAATCTAGCCCCCAAACGCGACCTCGACTACAACTGCGATGGCGTGGTGGGCGACGCAACTGCCTTCAACTAAAGCGTCGCCAGACATATGGAAACGGGCCTTTCTCTTCGGGAGAGGCCCGTTTTTTTGGGGTAAGGCGAGAACATTTATGCGCATTAGGACTCTCCACCGCTACACAAGAAAAATCTCTTTATTTATTGACACTGCGACCAACAAAAGATTTCATTTTATTTATATTATTTTTCAGCGATAAAATATTGAATTTTTCTTTCAAAAATATTATATTAATTTGACACCTATCGAGGTGTTGATATGCCGTCGAAATTTGACGATATAAAGATGGATAATGAGCAAGTAGCAGGACTTTTCCCCATGCTGACAGAATTCCTGTATTTCTTTTGATTGCCTACTATTTTCTCATACATATCTTCTAACACATCAATCAAGGTGTCAAAATCCTATTCTTCTCACAAAACACATTATGCCATGCACACTAACTCGCCGATCTAAAGTCAGCAAATTCACAATTGAATTATATGAATCTAAACTAGGCGTAAAGAATATCGAAGAATTAACTCCATTAGGATTTAATAACTCAGGCACAGGTTTCATACCTTTGGGTCTTACGCCGGAAGTTCAACGTCAATTTTTTTTGTACTGCGAACAAGCATTATTTCCTTTAGGATGCAAAATGACAGGCATCACAGACATGGATTTCATACAAGAAACTATCGGCGATATAGTCGAGGTAATATGCAAAGGCCTCAACATACCCACATAACGACCAATAACTTCCTAATCACCAAATAAATGCATATTTCAAAACGTCACCATTTGGCTCCTACATTAGCAATTTTATGCCTATTTTCTTTTCAACTGCCTTCAAAATCAGATAATTTGATTAAAAGCTTACACATAGAATCTCCCAAGGGAGGAGTCAAAACAGAATTAACGAAAGTCAACCTAGAGTGGTCTGACACCCAAAATGCCAAGCTATACAAAATAGTACTGGTAAAAAACGAAGAGGACTTAGACAATCAAAATGCGGAAACAATAGTATTCAGCAAAAACGTGCAAACCGGTGATGTTGATACTATCAGGGCAAGCATCAAAGTTCAATCTGACTTATTAAAGAGCGAAAACAAATATTGGTGGCAAGTTTATGTTTTAAACGCCGATGGAGTTGTAACAGGTGAAGCTGTCAATGGGCCAATGAGTTTTTCTACTACTAGCGTGGAGTTAGTTAATGAAACAGAACAAGATGAATCAACACTAACCACATTGGCAAACAAGGGGTTCATGCTAGGCCGAACGGCTCTCGATGCGCTAGACCGCAAGCCTAATGGTAAGCCTAGTGGTAAGCCAGCAGTCTTGTCCTTTCTGTCTTCACGTGGAGAACGCACTTCCTACCGTGCAGACTTTGGACTTACATGGCGAAAGCCTCCAAAGACCGACAAGGAAGAGGCTGCAAGCCAACAGGAACCCTCAGTGCCATCAAAAAGTCATTGGTCATTTTTACCCTCTATTGAGGGCGAATTAGCCGATGGAAACACCGAATCTGCAAAAGCAATACGCACTCGCTTATCGTGGGAACGGCTTGGAATAGGCCCCTCTCTGCTGGGGAATTCACAACTACTAATATCGCTTAAACATGAGACCAGCCAGAACTATGACAATCAAAAGGTCGGAGTTGAAGCACTGTTGAATCCCATCCTGTTGAAATATGGAATAGGGCGCTATATCGGTAAGAATATTCGTTATCGATGGCAGCCAACGTTCGGAATCGAAGGAGGCTCGACTATTCGTGGAGAAAATTCATTTGAAAATGATTACTTCCGACTGAGTTCACGAGTTCGCTTTGACATACGATTCAACAAACTTCTGACTGCAAAAAATGGAAGCTTTTATGTTGACAATGCTCTCTACTATCTTCCATTACAGAATGGGAAGAAGACTTTTAATTATGTCATCGTAGGCTATGAATATCCTCTGAATGATAATGTTAGTTTTTCATTGACGTACAAAAATGGAAGAACGGCACCACAATTCGACAAAGTCATTAGGACATTAGGTGGAGAAATTGGCCTGAAGTTTTGAACAGATTCTGTAAAAAGGGCGCTCCTTAGGAGCGCCCTTTTAGGTTAATAGGGTTTAAAGATAGAAACATTGCGGCTGCTTTTATGTCTTTGCATTGGCCTTGGTTCGCGTGGGGGCCATTGTTTAATTCACGAGCAAAATGAACGTTACTCAGGGGCAGAAATTGGGTGGGCGGCGCTTATTGGTTGCGGGGGTGGGGTTCGCTCTTTTATCGGGGTGTTTGATGGGGACACGGGCTTGGGCCGACACTTCGCAATTGTGGGGGAGAAATGGGGCTGTTTGGTCGGCTCAGGGGCGAATACCGGATTATTCGTTCGCGGGTTATCATAGCGGGGATGCGCCGATTCCGACTGTTGAAGTGAAGGGCAATGTGCGCGATTTCGGGGCGAAGGGCGATGGGGTGAGCGACGATACCGAGGCTTTCAAGCGCGCTATCGCGGCGACTAATGACGGGGCGTTGCTGATTCCGGCGGGGCGTTATTTGCTGTCGGATATGCTGACGATTGGCAAGAGTAACCTTGTGCTTCGCGGCGAGGGGGCGGAGAAGACGGTGCTGTTTTTCTCGAAGTCGTTGGAGGAGATAAAGCCCGCGCCGACGAAGAACACCGGTGGGACGCCGACTTCCAATTACTCGTGGTCGGGGGGGCTGATTCGGGTCGAGGGCAAGCAGACGGGTGCCGAGGTGGGTGTGGTCAAGACGCGCGCGGCGCGTGGCACGCAGGTCATCGAACTGGAGGCGGCTCCAACGGGGTTGAAGTCGGGGCAGAAAATCGAGATTCGCCAGACCGACGCCGACAACAACACCCTGTTGCAACATCTGTATGCGGGGCAGACCGGGGACACGCGCGAAGTGACGAAGACGCATACCTCGTTCGTTTCCAGAGTGGAGAGGATTCAGGGCAACAAGCTGTGGTTGCAACGCACGCTGCGCACCGATATTTCGCCGCAGTGGAAGGCGACTGTGCGCGTGTTCGCGCCCTCGGTGACGGAAGTGGGCATCGAGGATTTGGGCTTCGATTTTCCGCGCAAGCCCTATCGCGGGCACTTTACCGAAGTGGGCTACAACCCGCTGACTTTTCCCGGTGCCGCCGACTGCTGGGCGCGCAACCTGCGCATCTTCAACGCCGATAGCGGTCCGTTCATATCGGGGACTTTCATCAGCGTCGAGAACGTGGTTTTCGATGCTGACCGCACCGCCGACAAGGCCGGGGAACAGGGGCATCACGGTTTCACGGTGGGCACCGACACGCTGTTTCGCGGCTTCGATTTTCGCATCAAGTTCGTCCACGACATCAGCGCTGAGGACAGCGCCGCCGGGAACGTCATCGCCGATGGCAAGGGCGTAGACCTGTGCTTCGACAGCCACAAGCGCTTCCCGCACGCCAACCTGTACACCAACATCGACATCGGCAAGGGCAACCGCATGTATAGCAGCGGGGGCGGCAACGCTCTGGGGCGCAACAGCGCCGCGTGGACGACGTTCTGGAATATCCGCGCCGCGCGCCCTCAGGCATGGCCGCCGACCAACTACGCGCCGGACATGATTACTCTGGTCGGGGTGCAGACCGACAAGCCCGCGCAAACCGACAAAGAAGGGCGCTGGTTCGAGCCTCTCACGGCAGTCGAGCCAACCAATTTATATGACGCGCAGATGGAATGGCGGCACCGGGATGTGGTTCGGTTTTAGGAGTTGGTTTTTAAACACAGAGGGCACAGAGGAGCTTAAGAAGCACAGAGGATTTTGGAGAGGGGTGGTGGCTTTGGTGTCGGGTGTACAGGGGGTTTGGCCTGTGATTGATTAGGCGCAATTCTAATGTATGGGCATCTGGTGGAGGGCGAACACAAGGTTCGCCCCTACATGGTGGGTTACGAGGAATTATTGTGTAGGTAGCGCAGCACCGGGATGTGGTTCGGTGTACAGGGCGTTCGCCGTGTGATTGATTAGGCGTAATTCTAATTCACGGGCATCTGATGGAGGGCGAACACAAGGTTCGCCCCTACATAGTGGGTTACGAGGAATTATTGTGTAGGTAGGATGTGTTTTGGTTTTAGAAGGGAATATGGGGCAGTTCGCCCTGTGATTAATTAGGCGTAATTCTAATGTATGGGCATCTGATGGAGGGCGAACACAAGGTTCGCCCCTACAGGGGTGCGTTACGAAATAGGTGGGTTATGGGATAGGTTCAGCCCCGCATGGGTGGGTTATGAGATAGGTTCAGCCCCGCATGGGTTGGTTATGAGATAGGTTCAGCCCCGCATAGGTCGGTTACGAGATAGGTTCAGCCCCGCATGGGTTGGTTATGGGATAGGTTCGCACCCGCATGGGTGGGTTATGAGGAATTATCGTGTAGGCGGCGCAATTGTTTATTCACTTCTGGGTGCTGTTTGTCGGTTGCCCATTGCGCCGGATTATTGAAAATGTAGTTGTTGGCTTGCTGCCATTCTTTGTCGTTTCGGATGATTCTGTCCCAGTAATTGCGAAGCCACAATCTACGTTCAAAAGGAGGCCAACTCCTCTCGTGAACCCCCTTGGCATAGGTAGTAGTTGTGAGAGATTTGAACGCCTGAACAACACGTCCTAAGGAGTTTTCGGAGGTGCCACCTGCTCTACTTTCAGTCGATATTTTGTCTGTTAAATCAGTGTGCAAGATCAGAATCCCGTGAAAGTGATTGGGCATCACAATCCACTCGCCAACCTCACAAAATGGGAACCGATGGGGCAAATCGAGCCAACTTTGCTCGATCATGCGTCCAGCCTCGTTCAATCGTACATCTTCGTCCTCCACATCACCAAACAAACACTCTCGCCCGCTAACAATGATTGTTACAAAGTACGTGCCCGGCCACGAATAATCATATGAACGTAGCCGAATCGAACGTCGATGATGAGAGTCGGGGTTATAGCTCACAATGTCATTGTAAGAAAATCTTCTGCACAACTGAATTTGAACTACGTTTACCCCCTGTAGGGGCCTCTTTGTGTTCGCCCTCCATCAGTTCCCGGCCACCAATAAATAAGCCAATTAGCTGGGTAGCAGTTACGACCACGGGCTATTGGGGTCTTTGCCTTTTTCCTTGGAGAGTTTGACTGGGGCTGTCTGGTTTTCCATCGGTTGAATTGGCTGTGGTGGTGGCGAGGTGGGTTGGGTTTCTGGTTTGTTTTTTTGCTCTTCGGCGTTGGCGGCGGCGATTTCTTCCAGTAGTACGGCTACGGTTCTTTTGTGGCCGCCTCGGACGTTTCGGTAGAGGGCGGCGATGCTATAGATGGGGCCGTGAGGGATGCCCCACCAGCCACAGAACAGAGTTACCACGGAATAGATGATGCCGATTCCAGCGGTTTTGTGGGAGCCGCGAATGTAGAAGCGCGAGGGCGTCTGGGTGGTGAGGATGATGAAGGAGATGCAGACCATGAACTGGGTCGCCTCGGTGGTGAGCGAGACGGGGGCGCCGTGGTAATCGACGGTGGCGCCATTTTTCAGGGTGGTCTCGTTTTCTTCGAGAAAGGAGAGGAAGCGTCCGGCTTCGTTTTGCTCGCGGGCGAAGGCGTAGGCGAAAACGGCGAGTATGCTGCCCGCGATGAAGCCAACGACGGCATCGTCGGTTTTACCATGAAACAGATTCCAGATCGCGAAGACGATAAATAAGAAGGCAAAGCCAGCGACAGCACACATAAAAAAATTCCCTTCGGACTTTATCTGAATACAAGATTCATTCCGTAAAATGGTTGATATATGCAAATCAGTAGTGATTAGGTCGGAATTAGGGCGACTTTGGCTTTAAATTGCCACGCATGGGTGGAGAGGAAGGAAGTTCGTGGGGGGAGAATCGGGAAAAAGTTGGGATTCTCGACAGTTATCAGCGCTTTGCGGCTTGCGGAACCAGCCGCGCTTTCGTATATCTTAAGATATGTTTTACGATAAAGAAAAGAGGGGCGGGGATTGCGACGGACAACCCCGCGATGAGCGGAGGCATCGTGGCCCCGAAGGAAGGGGACGACAGGGGGGCAAGGGTCTTCACTCGGCCCGCAAGCTTTCTTCTGCGGAGTTGCAGCTGTTGTTGATGTTGCTGTTGGGGAAGCAGGCTTCGCATGGCTACGAGCTGATTAAATCGTTGGAAGAGCGGACGGATGGGTTTTATGTGCCAAGCCCCGGCATGATTTATCCGGCGCTGACTTATCTGGAAGAGATCGGGTTGGCTTCTGTTAAGAGCGCCGGGGCGAAGAAGCTGTATCAACTGACGGACGAGGGCGAGGCGCATCTTCGGGCCAATCAGGAAAGCGCCGAGGGCATTCTGGGCGAGTTGGAGCGCATCGGGTCGCAGATGGCGAATGCGCGCAAAGCGTTCGCCGAGGGCGCCGAAGAGGGCGAGGGCAACGAAGAGTTGGATGCGGCGCGGCGCGGTTTGCGGCGGGCGCAGCGCGAGAAGGAACCCTACTCGCCCGACGAGGCCGAGCGCATCACCGAGATTTTGGAGAGGGCGACAGCGGACATCGTGGGAGACGCGCCAGCTCAAGTGGCATCGCGGTTGGGCGACAGTCCGATTTACGATGCGGCCATGCATCGGGTGTTGACGCGGTTGCTATCAGCCAAGCCACGCCCACCGCGCAAACGGGGCAGCGAGAGCGAAGGAGAAAAACAAGGACTCGACCCGCACGCGCTGAAGAACTTCGGGTTCAACATCCGGCCCGAACAGGGCGAGCTTATTTACCTGCTGTGCCGCTCGATGGGCGCGCGGCGGGTGGCAGAGTTCGCGACATCGCTGGGCTTTTCGGCCATTTATCTGGCGGCAGCGGTGCGCGACAATGGCGGCGGCGAAGTGATTGGATGCGAGATCGTGCCGGAGAAGGTGAAGGCGGCGCGGCGCAACCTTGCGGACGCGGGACTGGATGCCCTGGTCGAAGTTCGCGAAGGCGATGCGCTGGAAACGATGGCCGATCTGGGCGGGCCGATTGACTTCTTTTTGATGGATGGTTGGCCGATAGGCGAAGGCCCCTCGTTGGCGCTGCAAGTGATGAAGATGGTGGCCCCGCAACTGAGGGTGGGCGCGATGATTTTGAACGACAACTGCGAGCCGGATTACATGGAGTATGTGCGCGACCCGGCCAATGGCTTTCGCACAATGTCGCTGCCGTTCAGGCGGACGTTCGAGTTATCGGTGAAGGTGAGCTAACACAGGATTAAATCATGGTTTCAATTTCTACTGCTGAAGTGTTGTATGGTGCGATTTTGAATCGCCGTAGCATGGGCCTTGCCCGCCTCAAACCCGATGCCGTTGACCGCGCGGTGATCGAGCAGATGCTGGATGCGGCCAACTGGGCGCCGAGCCACGGCGACACCGAGCCGTGGCGCTTCACGGTGTTCGCGGGCGAAGGTCGCGCGGCACTGGCCGACTTGTTCGAGGCGGCGCAGAAAGAGAACGTCGCCGATAACCCCGAAGCACTGGCGAAGGCTCGCGAGGGAGCGACCAAACGGGCGTTCGCGGCTCCGGTGTGGATTTCGATTGGTATGGTGCCGGGGCGCAAAACCGATGGCTCGCTGCAAATGTCGCTCGATGAAGAGCTGATGGCGGTGGCTTGCGCCGTGCAAAACCTGCATCTAATGGCTTCGGCGCTGGGCTTGGCGGGCATGTGGCACTCGAAAGGCCCATCGGTTCACCCTGCTGTGGCACGCGGGCTAGGGCTTCAAGAACCCGACCGCTTGCTGGGATTTTTCATGTGCGGCTGGCCTTCGAGCGACTGGTTCACCAGCACACGCCGCCCATTGAGCGAAAAGGTGCGCTGGGTCGATTCGCCAGAAGACTTCACCAGCGCATCAACAACAAACGAAGAGGAAATATAAATGACAAAATCACTGAGAATCGCTTTCGATTCAACTTTACCTTTTGCAATCGCCCTGTATCTGGGCGTGGCGTTTTGGGAAGCCTGCTTGAAAGGCTTGCTTCCCAATTCGTTGGAAATAGCGAGCGTGCTAAGCGCGGCAGCGGGATTTTTCGCGGTGCTGCGCTGGCTGAAAAAGGGCGAAGGCCCGAAAAAGACCACCGAGGTTGTGGCGCAACGAAGCGCCTATAGCCTACCCAACTCGGTTAAGGCCGCTCTGGAAACAGAGGATGTGTGGGGGCGCCCACTGGCCCCGCGCAGCAACGAAGCGGAGGCAGAGTCGGAAAAAGAGTGCTGCGGGTGCTAAAGAGCCATAAGAGCGATATAAAATCGCCGCCACCAAAGTAGTCGGCCTTCGCCGACCGGCGACGCATATTGCCACACATTGAGTTGCCGCAGGGCTAAAGCCCGCGCTGCTCGGCCTTCGGCCACCTGTCCATCTTCATGGACACAGCAGGGGCGCTGTGCGCAGCTGGATGAGTGGGGTGGAGCATTTGATTATCATGGGGAAAAATCGACTGATGGGGAAGATTGGGGTTTGTCTGCTGGGCGCTTCGCTGCTGGCGGGGTGCGTATCGACTTCTTCGTACCGCATCATTAGTACCGAGGAAAATCCCAGTCAGATGAGAATCATGGTTGGGGTGGCGGCGACATCGACCATAGGCAATATGCAGGTGTGGGCGAACCACCTTGAGAACCAGTACAAACCCAAAGGCAAAACCATCAAAATCGACTTTTATAGCGAGGGTGGTGTCGGCGATAAGTTGATTGGGACTTATCAGGGAGGTTCGGTTCGGCGTGTGCCTCAATAGGGGCTTCTCCTGGGTTTGATACGCTCGTGCCTCAGTGATGGGGGGCTGTTTGAGGGCGAACACAAAGAGGCCCATACGGATAAAATCGCTCAGGTGTGAGTGACAGTCTGCTAAGTTGGGCCGAAAGTGTTTCCAACCGGGGTTTGATATGCTCGTGTGTGAGTGGTAAGGGACTGTTTGAGGGCGAACACAAAGAGGCCCCTACAGATAAAATCGCTCAGGTGTGAGTGATGAGGGACTGTTTGAGGGCGAACACGAGGTTCGCCCCTACAAAAGATATTATTCACATTCTTTAAGTTGCACTTACTCGCGTTGACGTTGAGGATAGAATGAGTTCCCGAACATGAAGACCACACTTTCTACCGTTGTTTCGGTGTTGCTATCTTTGGGGGCGTTTGTGCCTGTAGCGAGTGCGCAGCCGAAGAATTCGCCCAAATTGGCGCCGCCGCCCGCGCCGCCGAAGGGAACGAAGATTTATCGCAATTTGGCTTATGTGCCGAAGGGGCATGTACGGCAGAAATTGGATTTGTATGTGCCCGCCGCGCTTTCGGGTTCGCCGACTTATTTACGGCCCCTCATCGTGTACATCCACGGCGGGGCGTTTATGTATGGCGATAAGAACAGCTCGTTTCTGCCAACACGGATGCTATCGAGAGGTTATGCGCTGGCTTCGCTGAACTACCGCTTGAGTGGGGACGCTCGCTTTCCGGCGCAGATTCAGGATTGCAAGGCAGCGGTGCGCTGGTTGCGCGCTCATGCCAAGCAATATGGGCTGGACTCGACGCGCATCGTGGCGTGGGGCGAGTCGGCGGGTGGCAATCTGGCGGCGCTGTTGGGCACCACCGGACGGACGAAATCGCTGGACGTGGGCGCCAATAGGGGCTATTCGAGCGCGGTTCAGGGCGTCGTCGATTACTACGGGCCGACCGACTTTTTACAGATGGATGCCTATCGGCGACCGGGAACCGCGATGCATGACCCCGCCAACTCGCCGGAATCGCGCCTGATTGGCGGGCCAATTCAGCAGAACAAGGCCAAGGTGGCGCGGGCCAACCCGATTACCTACATATCGAGCATGACGCCGCCCTTCTTCATCGCGCATGGCGGCGACGACCGCATCGTGCCTTACAGCCAAAGCACGCTGCTGTATGTCGCGCTCGGCAAGGCGCAGGTGAAGGCGGCTTTTCATCCGGTGATCGGCGCCGACCACGGTTTCAAGGGAGCCACTGCGACGCAGAAGAGACGCCTTGAGGCGGCGACAGATGGCTTCTTGCGAGAAGTGTTCAGCGGGCGCGGATAGTTTTCGTAGGGGCAACCCATGTGGTTGCCCATCATTCCGGCCCCCGTAGCTTGCACAAATGCGATTAATGGGCAGTTCCTATGATGGGCAACCACGTGGGTTGCCCCTACGGGAGGATTTCACAACGCCATTATTTTGTGGGGGATTTGAGTTCATGGGAACATTGGGGAGAGAAATCACATGGAAAACACGCAAATTTACAACGATTACATCGCTTCGATGTTTGCGCCGCAGGATGCGGCTTTGAGCGAAACGATTGCGGAGATGAGGCACCATTCGATTTGATTTTCATCGACGCCGATAAAGACAGCTACACCCAGTACCTGCAAAAGTGTTTGCCGCTGCTGCGCGAGGGCGGGCTGTTGCTGGGCGATAACACGTTGCGCGGGGTGTATACGATGGATGATTGCGGCACAATGCGCTATAACACGGCAATAGAGCAGTGCCCCGAACTGACGAGCATCATCATCCCGATTTTGCGTAATCGCGGACTGGATGGGCTGACGGTGTCGTTCAAGCGCTCGCCAGAGGAAGAGGGGACAGTGTGGGGAGCGTTCGCTTTTTACAGATGAGCTTTTTCTCATCGCAACTTATGCTGATTTAAATATCCCTTACCAGCGGTTAACCATTTGCAATCGGGGAGATGCCATCCTGAACTTTGCTCTTTAGAGATTCCACCTATCCACTATGAAGAAACAATTCGTTCTCCCCTTGTGTGCCGCAGCGGGCACGCTATCGCTGGGTCTGGTTGTCGCCAAAGTGAGTTCAGCGCAACAACTTACGCAAACCCAGGCGAAGGCCGTTACTGCGACAACCGAGGCGCCCACGCTATTGGCTGCTCAAAACACCGATAGTGTGGTGGACGCGGCGAACGCTTTTCTGGCGATGCTCTCGGCCCAGCAGAAGACGACGACGCAGATCAAGTTGAAGGCCAATCTGGCGGGGCGCTGGTCGAATTTCCCGGTCGGTTTCGTGCCACGCAATGGCGTATTCTTTCGCGATCTGAACGATGCTCAAGTTGCCGCCGCCTTGAAAGTGGCGCGGTTGGCGCTGGGCGAAGAAGGCTTTAAGCGGTTCGGGGAAATTCGCGCTGCAGATGATGAGTTAGGCAAAGCGGGTGGCGGTGGCCCCGGCGGGCCACGCGCTCCTTTCGAGGCCAATGCCAAAGGGTTAACGGCACAACCCGGCGCGCCGGGGCCACCACC
>SDZD01000183.1 GCA_004172935.1 bacterium
CTCCGGCGGTTACGCCGCGCGGGGCGTCGGTTTGGGCTTCGCCGAGGCCGGGTGTGCCTTTGAGGGCGGTTCCGGCGCTCCATTTGGTGGCGGCGGTGATGGCGGTTTCATCCTCGCGGGTGTGGACTAACTGCCAGCCGGAGGCCGTCTTTTTCCACAGTTGGCCGTTTTCGAGGCCGACGTAGTCCTTGGTGGCGGCGGTGATGTTGGCGGCGAAGGTGTGGAGCAGGGCCGGAGTTGTTGGGCCATCGGTGGAGTAGAGCTTGGTGTTGCTGGCGATGAGCAGGGTATCGTCATCAAGTTGGCAGTAGGTTGTGGCAGCCGAAAGGGTCCACTTTTGTTTGGGGGCGCCGAAGCTGAGGTCGTAGGCGCGGGTGAGGTTTTCGCCGATGTAGAGGGCGTACGGTATGTTTTTTACGACTTCGATGTAGCGCGGGGACAGGGTTTCGCCGCGCACTGCGTAGGTGAGGGTGACTTCGCCGGAATCGGGGTCGAATGCGAAGATTTCGCCGTTGGTGAGGGTTTCGCTGGCGGGCGAAATCACGATGATTTTGCGGCCCGCATCGGACGACCACAGGGCGGCGTCGAGGGCAGCGGGGGCGTAGTAGTTGGGCTTGGTCGAGTCGGAGAAGTCGCCGAGTCTGGTGACTTTCTCGCCATCGTAGAGGTGGGCGCGCGGTGGGTTTTGCGTCCACAGGAAGTGCTTCCCGGCTTCGATTTCGCGGATTTTGGCGATGGACTCGGCGTTGAGGTCGAAGCAGGAGAGGAAGAACTGCGGTGTCCATTTGCGACGGAAGCGGACGCGGCGCGAAAGCGGGAGGCGGAAGGTGACATGGGCGGAGTAGTTGTAGCGCTCGAAGCGCTCGCCCTGCTGTTGCCACTGGGCGCCGAGAACGGGGGTGACGAGTTGGTGGTTGGCCCAATGGTTGTGGTCGTAGGGGCCATCGAGGATGTTGCCGGAGCGCACGCCCCACTGTTCCCAGTAGCGGCGCGAGGTGTTTTCCGAAAGGGAACGGGTTTCGACGCCGAGCATGGCGTCGGGGATTTCGTAGCCTTCGGGGGCCATCGCGAAGGTGTCGCGATAGAAGATGTTGCCTTGCAGGGTGTTGGCGAGGGACACCGCAACGCTGTTAGGGACGCGGCAGCAACCGACTCCGCGCATAGAGACGCGCAGGGTGTGGGAGCCGTTGGAGTAGTCGCGGGTATCGAGGCGGGTTTCCCAGATGCCGTTGAGCGGGGTGCCGGAGAGGCGATTCCACTGGAGCGGGATGGAGTAGTTGCCGAGGCTGAGTTGCAGGGCGGGGCCGTCGCTTTCGTGGTTACAGGGGCGCGGGTAGTTGTGATGCCAGGGGTTGGTTTGCTCGTTGGGGTCGGAAACCTGCACGCGCACGACGACGAAGTTTTTGAGCGCGGTGCCAGCAGCGGGCGACTGGATGGTGA
>SDZD01000184.1 GCA_004172935.1 bacterium
CGTCCCATGACTAACTAATCGGCTATTTGTTAAGAAATATTAAGGGGACAAGTGCCGTAGTGAGACAGCTAGGCGAAGGTCTGCTCGAACACCTTAGAGGCCGAGCTTTTTCTTTATCAGTTCGAGATCACGCTTCATTGCGGCGTTCTCTTCTTTTAGCGACGCGACTGAACGCTCGAGTTCCAGAACTCTAGTCGAGTTGTCTTTGCACATACCGTACAACTCTTTGGTCGACTCGATGAGTGGAGCAATCAGCGCATTGTACTTAACAGCTTTGTAGCCCGACTTCGCGTCGGTCACGACCGCGAAAGGCATTACGCGTTCAACTTCTTGTGCGATGACGCCGGCGTCGGTTTGGTTATTCGACTTCCACTGCCATTGAACGCCCGTCAACTGACGAACGAAATCTAAACCTGGAGTCTTCACTACATTTTTCTTCAAGCGAATATCTGAAGTCGAAATGAACGACGTGGCTTTTACGTTTCCAGTCACTTCAAGTTTTTCACTCGGTGCTGTGTTGCCGATTCCGACACTGCCCTGATCAAAAATGGCAGCGTAGTTGTTCGTCGCACCGCTTGCGCTCGAGTAAATACCGACGTTAGTGGTCGCCGCGCCCGACTTCACGAAGTTACCGGCATATCCCGTACCTGTTGCAAGTTGGTTCGTTACGAGGAGACCGTTCGCATTAGAAGTGGTGTTCACAAGAAGTTTCGCTGAGACTGCGTTCACCGAACCAACGCCCATGTTGCCATCAAAGCGTACCCAGATCCAGCGATGGTCGATTGGCCAATATAGGAACTTTGCGAACGTAACGTTGAATTGATGCCGGTGAAAGTGATGATCGTTGGCAGGGAGTTGCCACTGGCAGAGTTTTGCAAATCAGCAAAGTTGCCGCCCGGAATTGAGGTCGCTCCTGTCGGTGCATATGAGCTCGGCAAATTTCCGGCGCTCACGATGCCATTAGACTGGATGAAGGAACTCGAGTTGATGATGCCGTTTACGTCGAGCTTGTATGCTGGCGCGGACGTACCGATGCCAACGGAACCTGTACTCGTATTGCCGTAGATAGTGTTGCCAATATTCAACTGGTTACTAGCGGCTGCAACTGGCGCATTAATTCCTGCGCCGATGATGATGTTGTTCGACCCGGTAGTGACGTTAGTGCCGGCGTCTTTACCTAAATAGACGTTACTGGCTCCGGTAGAAGTGCTATATCCCGCGCCGGCGCCAACCGCCGTGTTATTGTTTGCAGTAGCGTACTGCAGGGATTGATTCCCAATAGCAACGTTGTCGCTCGTAGTACTATTCATGAATAAGCTGTAGTAGCCCATCGCCACGTTTCGCGAACCGGTGGTGTTCGTATACAGCGATGATTTACCAAACGCGTGGTTCTTGTCGCCGGTGGTGTTGTTAGTTAACGACCACATTCCGAGTGACGAAGAATCCGTGCCCCGACGAAGCGCGTACCAACCGATCGACGTGTTGTCATTCTGAGTTGTAATGCTGCTTCCAGCACCGCGACCTACCGCGGTGTTGTTGGATCCAGTCGTAAGATTTATCAAACTCTCATTGCCGACCGCCGTGTTTTCAGAACCCGTCGTGAGAGCATGCATCGACTGGTAACCAACTGCCGTGTTTCTTGGAGTTCCAGCAGTAACTGAAGACGCGTTCGTGATACCGACGATGGTTGATCCTACAGAAGGAAACGCGAGACCGGTGACGCTACTAGCAGCTGGAGAGGTCCAGGTTAGAACGCCCGATCCATTGGTTGTGAGAACGTTGCCGCTTGATCCCGCCGTCGCAGGCAACGTAAGTCCGTAAGAAGTAAATCCAGTGGGAGTTACGATCGAAACCTCGGCACCAGCGGTACCATCTTTAATTTTCAAAGCGCCCGTGAGAGTCGCCGTTCCAGAAACAAAGTTTCCTGACGAGTCTCTTTTGACAATCGCATCAGCTGTTCCAGCTGCACTCGCGAGCGCACAAGTCCACGCACCCGCACTTTTATACGGAACGTAGCCGTCAGCACACGGAAGAGCTGCGAACGAATCAGCCGCAGTTGCAGTCAATATTCCGGACGAGAGCGCCAGACCAG
>SDZD01000185.1 GCA_004172935.1 bacterium
AAGATAAACATCCCACTCGAGCCTCCGCGAGTAATCTTGTGAGCGCTCGAAAAGTGCTTCTGCGGTCTTGTTCACAACGGTCGATACGGTTACGCGCATGAAACGGGAGGCCTAACGCCAAAGTTAACGGGCGGCAATGCGAAGCATTGACGTCCCTGTTGAACGACCGGTTAGGCTGGGGATAGAAGCTGCCTACTATGAGGGTTAAATTGGATAGCGACTTAGCAATGCGATCCATGCTGCCCACGGCCATTCGGGAACAAAGGGTTTATTTGCCCTCTCGCGAAGGTCTTTAATTAGAACTGAGCCTTTCGCACCGGCACGTGTTACGGCTTCTCTGCAACCAATGCACCTTAGTTTCAGTTCTTCGTCTGACATTTCTTTCTCGTTGCGAGCGATGATTTCCATTGCAATTCGGAACGCTCCAATGTTGCTATAGACGAAGACAACGTTCTCGGAAAGATGCGTTCCTAGAAGGCCAAGTTTTTTGACAGCATCTTCGTATACAAAATCTCTAGGCCTTTCGATGGGGCGTAGATATGTTGTCTTTCTACTGTTGGAATCTACAGCTGTGATGATGGTGTCAAGCATATTGACAATGGTGGGCCAGGCGGGCTCATAGGCAGCCAACTCACCAGCTAGGCTGGCAGCGAGTGCAGAGCCATCCCGAAACCTGCGGTAGCTCTCGGCCAGAAAGCTATTGACATAGGCTACTGCTAGCGCAACTCCTCCGGCTATAAGTGCAACTATCACTCCATCTGGCATGTTGATCTCCACATCGATATTTCTATGCTAACTGCGTGATGAGCCGCCAAAAAGCCTAACGCCAGAGGTAAGGGGCGCCCGCGTGGCTTGCCCGAAGCGATGGAATCTGTTGGCGTCCCCTTGACCAAAAAGTTAGGCTGGGGCGAGAAGGAACAGCCGATGAGCCGCAACGGGCCGTGGCTTGCTGATTAGCATTTGACCTGTGCACCCAAAAACTCCCTTTGTGTGACTGAATGGAATCGTGCCTGAGAAGGCCAAAGCCGTGAACCAGCTGTGGCCCTTTGGCGCGGCACATTGGCAAGCAGGCTGCCGAAGGGCAGACAGCCAGATGGAGACTTGCTGCGCCACCCGGTTGCAAACTGCGATGCTTTTTAGCGCTGGGCCTGGCCAGAATACGCAGTGCATGAGTGACAAAGAAAGCAGCGCTAAGAAGTGATCAAACGGTGGAAGCATCAATGGCCAGGGCCCCAGCACATTGCCGATTGAAGGCAACCAAAAGCCTAACGCCCGAGGTAAGCCGCGCCGAAGCGCGAAGCGCGCAGGGAACCCACAAGTGAAACTTGTGGGTGTCGGCTTGACCGACCAGTTAGGCCGCGGAGCGAAGGCACGGACCTGGACTTGGTATGCGAACTATTGCTTTCGATAGCGC
>SDZD01000186.1 GCA_004172935.1 bacterium
TCATTGCTCATCGTCGCCCGTAGCCATCGAATCAAATCTCCACACAGATGAAATTAAAACCAAGTGATGAACCCTTTTCGGCCGGATGCCGAAAAGTCAGCCTTCGCACGGACGGATATTTTCCGCGCCACTCAGATCAGCAGAGACATTCGACAATCTCGTCACCGCGACTGACCCCGATACCATCGCTCATCACATCACGATGATCGCGCCTCAAAGCGATCGAATCGCGGCGGCGCGGCGATGATCCATCCATGAGACCGAGTTGCGTTTCGCCATCGTGGCGAACCGCGCGGAAACCGAGGGAGCCATTTAATTTTTTGAAATCGGGTTCGGAGGCGGGGATGAAGCGGAGCAAGCAATCGACTCGCTTCAGAGTTCGCGCACGCGCCCTTCCGCGCCCGACCCCGCACGACGCGCCGGGTGGCAAAAAGGCGACGGGCACCTTTTGGGTGCCCGGGCTTGCGTGTGTGTCTGGAAAAAAGGGAATTAGCGCTTTGGGAGGGTGCGGGACCAGAAGCTGCGGTCGTAGGCTTCGGCGGCTTCGTTCCACTCTTTGTCGCTGATGACTTGGGAGAGTTTGCGCATTTTTACATCCGCCGAGAGCGTGACGTCTTCGAGGACTTTTTTGAAGCTTGGGTGTTGGTAGAAGTTCGGTGCGAGTTCGAACATTAATGCGGCGAAGCCTGCGAGGTCTGAAATTGTTCCGAGGCCGTAGCGTCGTGCGATTTGGATCGTCACCGATACGCGGGCTTCTAGATTTTCGCGGTTCAAGAATTGAACGGCTTTTGAATGATGATTGCGGAGGTGCCAATGAATGACCTTTACCAAGTCTTTATCGATAGCATCGGCGCAAAGCTTCAATTGCGAATCGCGCAAGTGAACCAAGCAATCTTCCGGACGCGGAAACTCCCCGCCTTTTCGGAAGTTGAAGCCAGGATTCATTTCGATCGCGACGTCGACGGAATCAAGATCAGGAAGCGCTAACGCTTCCGCGGGTCCGAAGAAAACTGTGCGCTCTTTAGGATCCCAAGTGCGAAGGAGAATTTCCAAAACAGCGGCATCGTGGAATCTCAAGAAATAAGGATTCGCATCCGGCCCACGCGCGATCACGAACTTCTGAAAGTGCGATGCCAAGGATTGCAAATTCGACTTTGCGGCAACGAACAAACCCCAACGCTCGGTCGAGAGTGAATTCAGAAACCATTCGAGAGTATCCGGAGTGAGCTTCGCCAAGTAAGGCGGCTCGTAAGTGACCTTGTCCCAAGCGATCAGCTCGTAGAACACGGGATCCGTGTCGCGAGTTTCAAGTTTCACTTTTTCAAGCGGCAAAGGGATCTCAAAGAAGGCGTCGACGAGCGCGTACAGCTCGCCAGATTTAGCCCAGGCCTCAAGG
>SDZD01000001.1 GCA_004172935.1 bacterium
GGAAAAAGGGGAGCGCCCTAGTGGGCGGGTGGGGTTTGATTTTGCTGCACCGACCAGATCGGGCTTTTTATCGTCGAATAATCGTCGAAAAACGCATCGAGCGAGCTGCGCAGCGCCCGACGGTCGCGTCTTTATCCTACGGGGCTAGGGGGTGTTAGGCGGTTTGCGTCTAAATAAGGATTTAGGCCGCTATCCAGTCAGTGGAAGTCAAGCCGCCAGAGAGTGCGCGGAACTTCGCGCCCGCTGCATTCCAGGCTTCGACCATACCGCCAATAACGCGAATCTCGAATTCGTCGCTAACCGTGATTGCCGTCGATACCAGAACCGCCGCTGTGTCAGCGGGCCATGTCGCGGGGTTGGTCGTTCGTTTGAACCATAGCCCGCGAACGCCGCTAACGGTGCGAACTGCCAGAGTGGCCGCGCCACCAGCGGGCAATAAAACGAAGTGGAATGAGTGAGGGGTGGTTGTCCACATAGTTGCTAATCTCGTCCACGTCGCGCCGCTGGTCGCGAGGTCAACGCCGTTATAAAGCGCGATTGTGTTATCCGTCTCGAAGTTGGCGACGTAAATCGAGCCGTATCCTTTGCCCGCCGTCTTTGCGCCCTTCAGTGGGCGGCGCCCAGGCGTGGGAGCGGTCGCCGGTATCGAGACTTTGCCGAAACTTCGAATCGCCACCGGCGCGGGCGGGGTTACGCTCGCGTCGAATCGAGAGAGTCGCGTTGTGGCGGCATCGAGCGGGGCACACTGCCACACGGCGCGGGCATTGCCCCCCGCTTGCCACAGCCGCCGCGCGAGTCGTGCGTAGGCGGGAATCGTGATCGACGCGCCCTGAATGGTAAGCGTCTCGTTGTCAGTGGTGGTTTGCGTGAGCTGAAACGCCGCGCTCGTGTTGGTTCCGCGCGCCGCTATCGCCGCCTCAGAAATCCGCAACTTCGTCGCCGTCATCAGCTCGTAAGCGGGCGCCGGGCCGGTGCCGCCACTGGTGCCGAATGTGCGCGTGGTGACGACGCCGTTCAAATCCCAGCTCTGTGTCAAATCGACTTCGACATATTCACCGTTCGCGTCCCATTCGCCGGTGATGGTGCTATTAGGTTGAGAGCGGAGGGAAACCCACACCGAATAACGCCCTACGGCGTCGATAACTCGCACGCGAATCGAGCGGTCAGCGGAATAAGTTGTGTTGTAGTCGGGCGCAATGTCGCGTGTTCCCAGGCACTCCCAGCCGTTGAATGAACCCGTCAGACCGTCGCGTGCGGTATTGTAAAAACCACTGACGCCCGCATGTGTGGTGATACTGCCCGCAATGTCGATTTGCAATGATACCGGCGACACATAGCGTCCGCCGTTCGGTGGCGTCGCTAACTGTGAACCGCCCTGTGCCAATACTCGAAAGGTGAAATTATTCGTCACGCCAGGCGTGCGCCCGACATAAATCGAGTACAGCGATGGGGGGACAGAAACGCAGATGTTCGGCGCGAAGCTAGGAGCCGGGCCGTTCGACTCGTAATATTGAAGGTACTTTCCCAACAGCGAACTATCAAATGTTATAGTCGCACATGCTTGACTGATATTGAAGTAGTTCGAATAGGTGATGGTTCCCGTCGCCACCGGCCCGCTGTTGGTCGGCGTTGGGAATCCCCGCTCAAAGGCGCCCCCAGGGGCGCTAGTGCCGCCACCAGTAAAGTTAACCCACGGGTTGAGCGGGTTGTTAGATGTGGTTGCGGTCGGCGTTACATCATAGTCTTTGATTTCCCATGCCCCAAAACCGGGGTAAGTGGAGAAGTGACCCGGCGCCGGAACCACGAGAGAGACATCGGCCATTAGCGCACCTTCCCCTTCAGATTCCCCAAGCCACTATATGGAAGGCGAATGTCGCGCGGGTAGAGGTGAATCACGATTTCCTTCCCCTCTATGTTGGCTTCGCCGTCGAGTCCTACGTTTAGCTCTGGGAGCTTCGTGCCATCGCCGCCCGCCAGGGGCGCGCCTTTCGGTACGGTCGTGACTATATCGCGCCCTTTCTCGCTTCCCCTACCCGCGAGCGACGCGAGTATCGACGCCAAGTTGCCGCCCGTCGCGTCCATTGTCGCTCTAACCTGTTCTTCCACACTCGACGGCGCCGCACTGGTCGGCGCGCCTATTGGCGCGCCGGGTGCCGCGCTCGATGGTGCAGGAATGCTAATAGTTGGCATTGCGACGGGAGCGCCGATATTCGCCGCCGTCATTGTCGGCATTGGAACCGCGCCGGACGGACTCGTGTTCATCGCCGCATCAGCCTTAGCCATGAGTTCCTCGGCTTTCTTTTCCGTCTCGCTTTTTTCGGGAGTGTGGTCTACGTCGGAACCACCGTCGCCGCCAGATAGCCCTATCCAGACGTCAGCCATCGGCCCCCACTTTTGGCGCAAGTGTTCATCGTCCATCGTTTGCGCGTCCTGATACCCCAGGTACGCCACCAGGAGGCCCGCTACTGCCGTCGTTGCTAGAGCCGCTGTTGCCGCCAGAGTACCGAACCCGACGCTCGCGGTGAGTGCCGCCGCTCCTGCCGATATAGACGCCCCCACTGACGAGAGCGCGCCCATAATGTAACTCCCAAAGGCGCTAACGCTGGTTATTCCCATCGCCTGAAGCGAGAGAATCATCATACCGAGTTGAGAACCGAGGGCCATAACCCCACCAACAGCCGTAAGGGCCGCACTTCCAATGTATCCGACGAAACCCGCCGTCGTTTCGAGTTGGGGACTCGCATTCACGCACTTCAGAATTGATAGGGATATAGAATCAACTCCCGCCTTTGCAGCACTGGCACCCAGGGCTAGATTTCGGGTTGCTACGCTCGACTGATAATTTAAATCGTTAGCAGCTGCCGCGCCGTCCGTGAGCGAGTCGTTAAGCCCGGCTAATGTTCCGTCTGCTTTTGCAATGAAAAATTCGAGGAATTTCGCTTGCCCCGCCGCGACAGAAATGCTTTTCGCCGCCTCTACCGCCGCTTGATCGGCATCGGAGAAAAAGAGCTTCATGCCCTCAAGCCCCTTCAAATCCATATTTTTGTACGCCGCCGCGAGCGTGTCCGCTACGCCGTCGAGTTCGTCGCCACTCGAACGCGCGGCGCGGGCCATCAGCGGGAGCAGCTGCGTTAACTGCTTTGTTTCTATATTCGCCATCGCGAGCCGTTGAGCGGCAGTCTTTAAACCGCCGTCGTCCGCGAAGTGGCCCATGTCGCGAACCTTCCCGATTTCGTCCATGATCGCGCTCATGTCCTGAAGTCGGCCCTGCTTTTTCAACATGGATTCGAGGGTTTTATCCATGTTGGCGGTTTCGGCGTTCGCTTCTATCATGCCGTCCATTATTTCTAAGCCAGCTTTGCCTATGCTAGATAGTGCGTCACCTGCACCTTTCAAGCGGTCGAGCCGGTCGTGGAGGGTTTGAGCAGACGCGCTGAGAGTACCAACCCCACCAGCAGCAGAGGTCATATTGTTTTGGAACTGGCTAACACCCTGCGAAACAAGGCTAATGACTATAGAGTAAGCAGCAGACATAGAGGGGAAAGAGGAGACACGCCATTTATTGTTTTCTAAAAACAAGGGCGGTAGCGGAGGTTTTGGCGCGTGTTTGGCGCGTCTTTTTTCTACGAGGTGCAGAATTCTCCTACAAAGCTGTTCGTATCCTCTATCAAAAAGGGAGATTTGGTAGAAAGTCTCAATAGAAAACCATATACTTTCACCATGACCAGTGAAATGAAATCAGTGTCAGGGGATTTGCTGCAAAAATTAATTGAGGAACATGGCCCCCAGCGATTTACAAAGCGCGAGCTGAATGCTTCATCTGATTTGTTTGGAGAAAGATGCGCTCTTTTTTATACACCGACCGAGTGTTTCCCTGAAGAGTGGGTTGGACACGGTAATCTAGACGTGACTTTACCAGTGGCTACCCCTTCGTACTACGAGTTCTATGAGTCTCGTCTCTATCAAACGCCGCGCTTTTGGGTTGATTTGCTTCAGCGTGCCACCGGAAAAATAAGATGGACGCCGTTTTTTCCGGCGCATGTCACTATCATCCGCTACGACTCTATCTCGCTTCCATATCATTTCTTGCATGGAGCAAAAGCCCTGCTTGATTCCTTAAAGGTTTCTACAACAGGACGTAGCGATGGACTCTATCTACATTATTTTGGTGCTATAGTGGACGACAGCCCAGATCATGTCCAAACCGAATACAGGCAGCAATTGGTGAGTCATCCATCGCAAGCAAGAACTCGTATCATCGTATCCCAGAGTAACTTAAGTGGCCCCGGTTTGCGCGTTATTACTGACACAGAGCCAATTGTCTTTTAATTATCATCACACTCAACCAATTTTTTAGCAATCGCCACTAGCGTTCTTGGGCGGCTGCTCTTCCATTTCACAGGTCACGCTCGTTCCAACCGTAGTGACGAATCAAGTGCTCGTAGAAGTACAACAATGCTTCCTCTACCGTCTCTAAATCTTTTCTTGCCAAATTCACGTCATAATCTGCCTCAAATTTATTTCTGTGTATTAATTCGTGACGTTGATTTAAAATTCTATTTAGGGCATCAAAATAATTTTCTTTACGTCCCTTCTGGGGTTTTCTAAGTTCTCCCGCTATATCAAGAGAATTGTCTAATTCTTTAACGTAAAAGCAGACTTTACCAATATTCTGGAAGGACATAGATTTTACAATCGCACCTTCTACAGTTAATTCGCCTGTACTTATGGAAAGCAAATCATCTCCGTTGACTTTTGAGTTCTTTAGGACAGACAACTTCCGAGTAGAATACTTCAGTAAAGCGATGTATATCGATTTAAAATATTCTTCGATTACCGCTACTATAGAGGGAAGAAACAAGTTTGCAGATACAACAAACGGATTTGACTTTGGAACTAGCTGATACAGCGTCTCTACGCTTGAATCAACGTCACGTGATAATCCACCCAAAAAATTTAAATAAGACTTAGATGTTGATATTTCATTGTGCAACTTGAAATATGCGTGTCGGCAGCCAGATTCTGAAGGAGTATGTATGTGCCCATTATACTTCAAGTACCTGCCCTTGCCATAATCAGAGTGAAATTTCCCGCCGAACCGTTTGCGTAATTGCTTGACAGTGAAATTGTGGAAATCTGAGTCCCATTTTGTCCTCCAAATAGGAGTTCTCGTTTCTACAGAAATCCTATTGTCTTTGACATAAATGAACAACTCGATTCCAGTGAAGAATTTGTAGTCCTCGTCTCTGTAAAAGTGGCCGCCCTGAATCACCATGCCATCAAAGACGGTTGGGCGCCCTACATCATAACCGAGAATTTGAAGGAACTCAGCGACATCTTTCATCTTTGTACCGGCAGGTAAGTGGTTAACACAATCACAACCCATATTGAGCCAATTTTAACTAAGTGCTCCACTTTTAAGCAAAGGAGGAGTAGATAAATTCTATCCCTCCTGGGTCCAGCACTCAATAAACCGTTACCTCTTGTTCTGCTTCATTAAAATACTCGATGGATGGTGAATCGTCCCACTTGCCTAACGACTTGACTATAAAGGTGGCTTATTCTTTCCCTTTTTGATGAAGCATGACAGAGACAGCGCTATCGCCGTCAAGGGCACGCAAAACAATTTCCTTAACGGCTGCGCCTAGAAATTCTTTTGCTCTTTGGCCCTTGACTGCTTCGCTTGCTCTGTAAGAAGAACAATTACCGGGAAAAACTTGCCCCAAACAACAATAGTTTGTGGACAGCAAAACCCCGCGCGCTTTCATATGCTGAAGATGCGCGGGGGTAGATTTTCAACGGTGCCGCTCTTTGCACCACACGAGCGGCGCGACGGTCGAGCCTATCAGAGACAAGTAACGCGGCGCAGCGTCCATCTCTTTTCCCTTAATTGCGCGGTGGCAATCCTTGCATAAAGTAATACCATTCTGTATCTCAATTAAAAGCTGGGGGAATCGCGCCTTTGGAAAAATATGGTGCGCTTGTAGCTTGCCATGACGCTTTCCACAATCAGCACATCGATAGTCGTCCCTCTTGAAAACCGAAATCCGCCACCCGACGTACTCAGGCGTAGCCCGTACCAACCCCCATTTTTCCGAGGCGTATCCATGCCACTGGTCAAGACTGACGCCCTGCCTATTCGCACTGATTTTACGTCCCCACTCAGCCCCTTTCATCTCTCTGCGGGCTATGCCGCGCGCCTTCAGCGCTCTTAAACAGACTGTCCCAGAGATGCCTACTGCTGCTGCTGCTTCGTCAGCACTCTTGCCAGCCAAATAACCTTGGACAGCAGCATCCAATAGTGCTTGGGAAGTAGCCTTTTTAGTTCGGCTCCCCTTCGGTATTCCGGCCCTTCTTCGGGGGATGCCCCTTCTTTTAAGTTCATCTAGACAAACAGATTGGTCTTTTCCAAACGCTTTCGCCGCTTGTTCTGCTGTTTGGCCGTCTTGATACAGAGCGACAATGGCGTCAAGAGTCTCTTGGTTCGACTTACGTAGACCGACAGGAGGAAGAGACTTGCGCGCGCTGATTCCCTGCCGCTTAAGCTCATCTAGACACACATATTCGGTTTTTCCGAACGCTGCCGCCGCTTGTTTGGCTGTATGGCCGCTTATGTATAGAGCGACTATAGCATCAAGAATATCCTGACTTGTCTTGTTAGGTGGAGCGAAACCTTTTGGAACTGCCATACTGACAGTATAACCAATCAGATAGGTTAATTGCAATCAAGTCAAAGGCTTATTCTCTTTGATTCGGCGGCGAATTGCGCGCCCACGTGGGCAACTTGTCGGGTGCGCAGCAACCGTCAAGGTATCACCACCATTGCAGTTACAGGGAATTTCCAAAAGGGGCTTGACCGTGCCAACTGGACGCCCACCCGATTTGCCATTCTCACGTGAGGATGCCGCTTTCTTTTCTGTTTTGATGCTCCCCAAAAAGCCCGCAATCTCTGAGAGCTTTGCCTTCTTCTCATCCTCGGTCATGGAAAAAATTATAACCCATCACATAGATTTTTATTTACAAATAACCTATCAGATAGGTTATACTATATGAATAGGAAGAGAGGGAGAAGCGCGCTAACGCTCCTCCCTCGGTTACGCGAGTAACCAGCCTTACGGCCACTCCCTATTTTACGCGAGATAATCATGACTTACTCTATCAACAGCCGTACAACGGCCCTCGGCAACCGCACCCACGTTGCCACCACCAACAACCACTCTTTCTACTGCGCACTCTTTGAAGCGGCCCTTGACGTGGACATTGAACCCGATACCAGCAAGGGGCGCGGCTCCTATACCGTCGAATTCATTTGCTCGGATGAGGAATGCGATGCCGTTCTTGAGAGCGCTCTGAACTGCACCACTCGCGGCTTAGTGGGGGTTGCATGAGCCATATCATCCATAACCCGAACGGCGTCGAGTGGGACGTGTTTCTCACCACCTTGGACGGCGACGCCGCAAACGCAGAAGACAACCAACTTGTAGGCCGCTCCCGCTCTCTTGCGGGAGCGGCTGTGCTTCTACTGGATGCACTTGACCAACAAGCGCGCGAAGCACTGGAGGTCGAGCGCGCCCACATTGAAGCGCTAGAGGGGCGCTACGTGCTGAGTCAGGTCAAGTACCTGAGCGCACAGAATAAAGCGGAGAAGCTGGAAATGGCGGCGCGATCAGGTGCGGCGCCGTCAGGGTTTGAGTTCTTCGGCTTCCAAGGAGGGCGGGCCTAATGGGGCGCCTTCACTCACACCCACGCGCCCAGACGTCCGAATTCGGCAAACCCGATTCTGTTAGTACCAATAGTTGGGAAGAGTTCGGAGACGGAGCCATTCGGGAGCGTTCAGTGATGGTGAGCGAGTTTCACCACTGGCTCGTCAAAACCCGCATTGACGTCGAGCAAAAGCTACTCAACGCGCGCCGCTCCATGAATGACACCGCTTTCTTCGCTGAAGCGGGCATTGCCGGGGCGTCTACACCCAAAGAGGTGCCACTATGCGTGATTGATTTTGCGCGCGATGCCTTGCGAGTTATCGACTTGCAACGCAAGCTCGATTTACTCAACGTCTACTATAGACAAGCCGCCAATGAAGAAAGTGACGACTCACTGACTATCGAGAAAGGCAACGAGGCCGAGGTAGGGGCGCTCTGGAACTGGTTTATTGAGTGTCGAAGTCAGAAGGGATAACGGGGGAGAGGCGCCGCAATGCGGCGCCTCTTTTCTTAGGTGGTTATGGTGTCTTAAGTGGGTAAAATAACTACACAATGACTCAAGATAAATCTGAGGACTATGGCTATAGGCTTAATGTAGAGTATTATGGAGCCGATTTCCCCGTTGAGGTTTTAGTTGCCAGGATGGAACGAGAGGATTTTATTATTCCTGAGTTCCAGCGTGAATTTGTGTGGAAGCGCACAGATTCATCTCGGTTCATTGATTCTCTCATAATAGGTCTACCAACACCTTCCATATTCCTAGCCAAAGACAAAAAATCTAGCAAATACATAGTAATCGATGGTCAGCAAAGATTGAGAACATTACAATATTTTTACAGAGGATACTATCCAGATGAGAAAAAATTTCATCTAGAAGGTGCCACGCCACAGATAAATGGCCTTACATATCAAGAGTTACCTCCATATGAAAGACGTAATCTCGATAATGCTATAATCCATTGCGTTATCATATCCGAGGACTATGATTCAAGAGGTATGTTCCATGTATTTGAAAGGCTAAACACATCTGGCGTATCATTGAAACCACAAGAAATACGTAATGCCCTTTATCACGGGAGTACGATTAATTTAATCAAGGAACTCTCTTCTAATGAACTTTGGTCTACAATGTCGGGACATACTTCTTCATCAAACTCTCAAGAGATAATACTTAGAGGCTTTGCTCTACTACAGAACAAAGAAGCATATATGGGTAGCACAGAAGACTTCCTCAACTATTTCCTTACTCAAAATCAAGACTTAGGAGAAGTCGAATTGAGCGGCATGCGCACCCTATTTTCGAATGCAATAAATAAGGCATTTGAATGTCTTGGCGAAAAGGCATTCTACAGAGGAAGTAGATTCAACGCTTCACTTTTCGAATCACTATTCGTTATCATTTCTCAGAAATACGATGATTTAGATTGCAAATCACTGACAGCATTTAGAGACAATCTATTCTTAGATGGTGAAATATGGAATCTAAGAAATCCCGTAAAGAAAGTTGAGTACGTTAAGAACATCTATAAATCTATAATTTAAATGCTCCCCTCCATCGTATCACACATACAAAGACTGGACAACTTATTCCAAATAGCTTCACGTGTTAGCGACCCCAGAGAACAAAGCGAATGGGCAAAATATCTTTGCATACTAGTTTCCGGCCTAATAGAATCCTCCTTAAGAAATCTAATAGAAGACTATTGTCAGAAAAAATCGTCTCCAAATGTCAGCAGGTACGCATTAAGAGATATTGACAGGCTCACTAACTGCAAAACAGGAAAAATTCATTCAACTCTTGAATCATTTGACGCTCAATGGGCATTAGATTTTAACAGCAATATGAATTCACAAAGCAGGATGCCAGAAGAACTTTTTAATTCCATAAATAGTGTAATATCTAACAGACATATTTTTGCACATGGAGGAAGTGCCGGGATGAGTCTTGGAAATATAACAAAGTTTTACCATGATACAAAAAAAGTCATATTAATCTTAGATTCAATCATCAAGTAAATATTGTCAATTATAGACGCGCCATATCCTTCATCACTATTTAGATAATTTTCTCACAAGTAAAATCTCTTGCTGCGCTTCTTCTATACCTATCGGCGGAAGGCGCTTCTCAAAGTAGGCTTTTACCTTCTCGCCTACCTCAATAATAGCCAATTCCTCGCATAGTTCCCAAGACGATATAGGTGAAAATTGATACAGCCTACACTCCGACCGGCCAACGAGAGCCTTCTCATCGTCAATCCGAAGCATGGCGATAGCAGAAACTATTTTGTTTGCGCCTTCAACCACCACTACGCTCGGACAGCAATCCTTGATCAAATTCTTACTGCACGCCTCATGCATCAATACTCGCAGAGGACGGGATAAGTCGTAGGGCCAACTCACCTTCCTTTCTCCCGCCATCGCCATGATATTGAAGTACATGAATGGTTCGTCGTAGGGAATTTGACCAGCTTCTTGCAGACGGTCAAATTCCCTTTCTGTAAACCAAAGGTCAATTAACCAACTCAAAAGGTTGAACTGCCTCACTTCTTTAGTGAGAAACATCGAATTGATGCGCAAGAGGGGGAAATTAAGATGGCGACAAATTCTATCCTTTTTCTCGTCATTGATTGCGGCTCTCGAATTTTCCCGGTGGTGAGGTCCATCGAATTCCACCGCAAACAATGGCTCAAAGTCTGATTCTGCCACGACAAAATCGAAGTGAGCTTTGAGGGCGTAAGAGTAATCCTCCTTTGAAAGCCCGCTCTGGTTTATTTCAAGTACATCGGCGATGCGCTGTTTAGGAAATATCTCCGCGCCATTTAATGCCACAATCTGGTTCAATATTGCGCGCGTTTTTGCTTCCGACCCGTTGAGCAATTTCTTCGTGTGGGGCATAGATTTCTATTCTACCTCACGTGTTGGCGCTCTTAAAAATTAGTAGTTTTTACGGAAGCCTTCCCCGATAATTGTTCTCTCTACAGAGCAAGCATAGCTGTCAAGGGCCGTAGAGAAAAAGAATTTCTAGGCGTAGCCGTCAAAGAAATTGTTTTGCGTGCCCTTGACGGCGACAGCGCCGTCTCTGTCATGCTTTGACAAAAAGGGAACGCTTCAGCCCTGCTCACTGATTCAAGGGGGTATTCATTGATTTGTGCCAGTCAAGAAGCCAAGCAACATCTTGGTCACTGAGGCGAAACCATTCACCCCGCTCATGTCTGTGCTTAAAACGCTTGAGTAGGTCTGCCTCACAAGCCGTAATGTCAGTGACTTCGATTTGAACTACGACTTCATGTTCATAAGGTGAGTGCGTGCTATACGCCTTTAGCCTTTGTTGGAGGTTAGTTGTCTTGCCTATTTTGTACAATCCGTGTCCATTGTGTAAAACATAGATAACACCGGCTGTCCCCGTATCAGTCGGAGCCTTGAGCCAGCCCACAAGTGAGCTAAGACTCGGAGGTGGAATCCTGGGCACTTCGTCCAGCTCAAAATAGAAAGCATCTTCCTCGCTTTCTCCTTCTTTAGCATCATCTCGCTTATTTATAAGGATTAGCTCCCAATCAACTCCTTCACCGATTCCACGGCTAACAGCTGCTGCATTCAGCCCTGTCATCTCCTGTAAAACGCTGATGGTAACTTCCCCCTTGTGGAATTGTCTATAAGGTTGAGACAAATGAGATAGTGCGAAGAGGATACGAAGTAGTTCGTCGCTCATAACAGGCATGTTACGCAAGAAATGGTTGGGGATTCCAAGCTGGTCCGCTTGTGCGTTGTGCTGCTCTAATTCCTCTTTCTTCATATTTACCAGTTTATAAGACCTAATTAAAAACCTTATTTCGTGTAAAATATGTAACGTTATCCACGTCGAATCACCTGGACCGAAGAATCCTGATTGCGGAACGAGGTTTTTTTGCCTTGTTAATCTGACGCGCCAAATTAGCCATTCTTTTCGATCTTTGATCGAATAGCTCCTCAAGCACATATTCCAGCATTTCGTATCCGTCCAAAATATCCTTTTCATCAAGAGCGTTTGAGTGACTACCTGCATTACCAATCCATTTAACAGCTAATAATGCATCGGCAAGCATCGAATTTACGTCTCTAAAAATTTCTATCCTATTATGAAGGTTCAAGTCTCTACGCCTTCTATTGCTTACGATGGTGCGCTTAACGCCCAAATCCGTGAGTAGCATTTCAACGCTTGAGCGGATGCGATTCGCACATGATGCCAAATCAACCCAGTAAAGTTGAAACGACGCTTCTATCTCCTTCTGTATGTCTAATGGAAGCTTCTTTGGGAGTTGGATTATTGGAGGCGCTTGCATGAAAAATAGAGGCTCAAAGCGGTGCATGTGCTCTACTTGCCGGAGTTCATCATTTCCCCATTCTTCAACGGAATAACGCCCTGCGACCGCGACGTCTTCTAAGCACTCATGGCATTTCAGGAAACAGGTAAAACGTCCCTCAATCCACCCTGGCTCCCACCCAGCTTCTCTATGTTCGTTCAGCGACTGCGATGTTTCGCCCGTGTTCAACGTTCTTTTCTCTAATATTAATTTTGCTGCGTGACAGGCAGGACAGGGCCACTTAATAGTTTGGTTTTCCAAGAAATCACGTTGCCAGATATGTCGATTCATAAAAGATATTTTCCTAGAAGGGGTTTTACTATGAATCTGTCACTTTAACATATTCTCTTCTCGTGTAGATTCCCAGTTAAATCACTTGGACTGCGCCGCCATTGCGAAGCGATTCGAGCCGGTCGTGGAGGGTTTGGGCGGAGGCGCTCAGCGTCGAGGTCGAACCAGCCGCGCCGTTCATGTTGTTTTGAAATTGGGTGACGCCTTGCGACACGAGGGAGATAACAATGGAATAAGCGGCAGACATGAAGGGGTGAACGGCTTGTCAACTCAAGTTGACAAACGGGATTTAATCGCCCGATTGGGGCGGGTTGGCGTCGCGGTTCATCAGCGCCACCAGTTGCGGAAGGTTGCGAACCACCCGGCGACGGGCCTTCGGGCATCCGTCGAGAAGGTCGGCAAACGTCTCTTCTCCGATATAGCGCGCCGCCCGATACAACAGCTCAAGGGCGGGCGCGTCGTCAAAGTCGAATTCAGGAATTACGAGAGGGCGCTTTTTGCCATCGCCATTTTTTTTTGCGGGCTTAACTCTGGGTTGACCAAATAAATAGCCGTGATGATTTGGGCGATGAGGTCTTTATTGTTGGGCCGCTTCATCCAGCGTTGGGCGTCCAGAGCGTCAGTAAAGAGCGCTACATATTCGCCCGCGCGGGTGCGCTTGTGGACGGTCGCCAAGAATTCGAGGGCTAAACCCATTTTTCCTTCGCGAGCTGGTGCGCGGTGAACGACTTGGTTTTTCACGAAAAGGCGCCCGGCTTCCACGTCGTAAATATCGAGAATGTCGAGTTCCTTCACGAACACGCGCACGTTTTGGCCGTTGCGCTTTTTGATGGAAACGGGGATGTAATGGGTTTCGCCGCCGTTGTCGAGTTCGTCCAAATTGTCGAGGTCGCTCGCGTCTGCATTGTCGAGCAGTGCGCCAATCATGGCGGCTGAATAGGGTTGCTTCGCGGCGTCTGGTGTCGGGGTTTCGTTGAGTTCTTCGACTGGCAGTTTTTCGATGGTGAGGTTTAAAGGCATGGAAAGGAAAGGAGGGGTTAGGGTTGGGTTTGGGAGTTGGGCGGCGCGCCAGGTGGGAGCCGGGCGCGCCTGTTTGGCCCTGATTTACAGGGCGTGAGAAAGTCGGGCTTAGGCTTCCTCTAGTTCGTCTTCGTCGGCGTCGATGAAACCGGGTTCAATGGTGATCGACCATTTCGCGGAGTCCTTGCCCGACTCGATAGAAATATCAATCACGCGCCAGTCACCAGCGGTTAGAGCCGCTTTCAATCGGGGCGGAATGATTTCGTTTTCAGCAACGGCGAACGACAAATCGGTGATGAGGTCGCCAGGCATCGGGAGGTTCTGGGTGTTGTTGGACTTGCCCAAAAAGCCGCTGATCGTGGCTTGACCGTCCGTAATGTCCAGAACTTTCTCTTTATATCGGGCGTGTGCCGATTGAGGGTTTTCAACCTCGAAGTTAGCGCGAACGGTGATTTTGTCCCATTGGGTTTTGACTCCGTTGCACGTCACAGTCACGCGGCGTCCTTTGACGCGCTCGATGTTGGGGAAAGGCATATTGTGAGGGGTGGCCTTAGCCAGAAGCTAAAGCGGGGGCGCGGTTAATCCGCGCAATGCACAGCCAGGGAAAGCGTGTGCGGGTTGATTCGGGCGGGGTTTTCATACCTGCCCTGCCCTGCTTTGAATTCGCTTTCTTCAAGTGCTAGGGCGTCGAGTTGGTCTTCGGCGCCTTCGAGAATGTGCTTAAGCGCATCCTTCAAAAGCGATTCAGCCGGGGCGCACCGGGGGCCGGTGACAACCTCGATAGAGATTTCGATTAAATTCCGCCGCCCGTCCGCTATCACGCCTTCAGGGTCTTCAGCGATGCCCGCGACTTCCAGCACCAGGAGCGGGCGCTGTGTTCGCAAGCCTTCTGTCGCCGTTGCCCAGTCGCCGAAAACTTCGACTTGCCCCCAGGTCGTGAAGGTGGTTTTGTACGGCTCCGAATGAAGCCGAGTTTCGAGAAGCTGTTTCACGCGCTCGACGGCATAGGAGCCGGGGCGTGTTGCGTCAACGCCAGTAAGGAACATTAGGGAGTGAGCGCCGCGAGGTCTTTCATAAAGGCGTCTCGCGCGCCGGTTTGGTACTTCTTCAGCGCTTCCGTTCGCCACTGCGCGGGGCGCTCCTTGTCCGCGTGGCGCGCTGCCGCATAGGGTTGCGTGTTGTCAATCTCGCCGGTTACGGTGTCGGCTCGTTTGACGACTCGCGAATACTCGCCCCGAAGTAACGCGCCGCTTCGCTTCCACAACGCCACCAGGCGCCGCCCGCCCAGCCGCCCGCCAGTTCGTCGCCGTCTCGATTCTTTGGGGATAGAACGCTCATAAATGAGGCGTTTCATCATTGCCCGCGAACCGTCGAGCAAAACCGCCAGCCCGTCGCCGGTGCCCTTCGCTACGACTTTGGGCGCGTTGGCTCCCGTCTTCTTCAGGGCGGCGCCGACTTCCTTGCAGTTGTCCGAGGCGCTAAAGTTCATCGGGCGTATACCCCATGCTCAGCATTCCCCAGCGTTTCCGGTTTCGATTCCCGTTCGCCTGAAGCGCGCGAACCGTCTCCGAAATATCGCCGTTGAGGGCGGCTATCATGTCGTCAGCAGCCGACTTGCAGCCGGTGGCTATCTGCTGATTGTCCGCGCCTGTGAGCATTCGGTACAGATCGTAAATGATCCTCTCTTTCGCGGCGTTGCTCGCTTGCGTGTTTTGTTCGTTGCGTCGCTGCGCCTGATCGGTGTTTGTCTCGTCTGGGTAGGCGGTCGCAAACTGCGAAAGCGTCAACGGGAACGAAAAGGCGCCGACGCTTTCGCGCGTTTTGCTCTTAACGTAGGTGCAAGCGATGGGGATAAGGCGCTCGATTTCGGCTATAAAATCCTCGTCACTCATGGCCGCGTTTAAATAGTGGCCTTTCAAACGAGAATCACCCGCGACTTCCTGAGCTTCGAGCGTAAACCATTCGGGAATGGGGAGCGACATAGAAAAGGGCGGCTTGTCAACTTGAGTTGACAAGCCGCGAGCCGATTAACCCAGGCGCACGCCGCGCAAGCGGGCCGCGCCCTTGCCACCGAACAACGCCAAACCGGCGTAAAGCTCGATACGGGTGCGATAGGCGGGCTTCGTCTCCAATTCGCCCAGGTCGTCAACCATGACGCCGCCATTGGTCAAGCCGGTGACTGCGGCATCGGCTTCGCTTTCGCCGAAGCGAACAGCGTAAATCGAAGAGCAGTCGTTGCTTGTGCCCTGCGTTTCGGTCTGTGGCAACACGAGAGAACCGTCTGCGTTCTCGCCGGGGTCGAGGATGGGGACGCCGTTATAGCTGTCAATCATCTTGCCCGTCTCGATTTCGAGATAGGTGTGCCATCCCGCCAGGCGTCGAGCGAGCGAACGAAGGCGAGCTTTCACGAAGGCATTCATGTAAAGGGCGTCGGGTTTGCCGCCTTTCACAGCCGCAAACAGATTGTCCAACTGGTCGAGGAAATCATGGCCGCCCGTGATAATGCCCAAACCGTTCGTTCCAGTGGTGATGAGCTGATTGTTAATCAATCGCTTTTTCAGGCCGTTGAACTGTAGCGGGTCGGTGTCCGTGTCGCCGTTGAAAAAGGCGTTCTGGAACTGATAGGTCAAAGCCTTGACCTTCATTGTGGTTTGAATGGCGCGCTGGTCGTTGATGTTGCCGCGTGTCTTTACGATGAACTTATCAACGTCCACGTCGCCGCCCATGATGAACAGCTTTTCGCTTTTGTCGTTGACGGCGCCCGCGCTTTCGGTGTAGGAGCCATTTACCGCACGAAAGGCGATACCGGGCAAAGTGCCCTCTTCATTGTAGGCCAGGGCGTTGCCCTCAATGGGCATCAGGGGGATTCGGTCGAGAATAACCGATTCTTTGACGAAGGTTTCAATGACGCCTTTAACCAGTTGGTTATCAGACAATTTTGCGGCGTCCGCGAGTGTGAGTGGCATGTGTTTTAGGGGGTGATGTCACGTTGCGCCAGGGGGCGCGGTTGGTGCGCTAGAAGCGCGGTTATTTGGTGCGGCGATTGGCCGCGTTTTCCGCATACGCCGCCGCGAGCAGCGACGAAGGGCTTTGTGTGGTGTCGGTGTCGATGGTGTCGCTTGCGGCGCCGTCCACCTTACCGATAGGGCGAAACAATTCGGGGAATTCCGTTTTGATTCGGGCGAGTTCTTCGGCGACACCTTTAACGGTGCCATCCTTTAAAACCGAAATGGCGTCGCGCGAAATGAGAGCGGCGACGGCATTCGGTGAGATAGCGCGCACCGTCTTGCCTTCGAGCGCGGTTGTGATCGCGGAGGTCTTCGCCGTCTCGACCTTCGCCTTTTCGTCGGCTTCGGTCTTCTCGTCTATTTCCGCTTTCAGCGCCTCAAAGCGGGCCTTCCAGTCGATTTCCTCGGCTGGTGGCTCCGTGACGGGTTCCGGCTCTGGTGTGGCTTCGGCTTCCGCTTCGGGCGTCACTTCAGGCGCGGGCATGACTTCCGGTTCCGGTGTGGTTTCCGGTTCGGGAGTCGTCTCGGCGGGCGCGTCTTCGGCTGGTGCTGGTGGCTCCGCGACTGGTTCCGGCTCCGTTGCCGTCTCGACGGGCGCGTCTTCAGTTGTGCCGCCTTTGGCGGGGGGTTTCACCTTCATACAAAGTAAATCTGAGCCGTTGCCAGTCGCCGGGCGCGATTTGGCAAGCCTTTGGCGCGCCTTTTTCTGACGCGCAAAATAGCGGACACTGCGCGCGCTATGTTGACAATGAATGAACTAAAGAAACAGCACGCCGACACATGGACACAAGCCAGGCAACACATCGGCGATAAAATGACGGGCGTTGAGAATGCGCCCGCCTTACTGGAATACACCAGGGCGTTTCAAATCGCTTGTGAGCAGGAAACGGCGGCTGTATCCCTCTACATCAATACAGCCGCGCCAGACTCCGAAGTGCCAAAGTCGAGCGCCCCCAAAGCATCGAGCAAGAAGGAAAAGCCCGTCGAGCCGGTGCCGAGTCCAACACCAGACGAAACCAAAAGCGCGCCCTAACCGGCGCGCTTTTGTCGTTACTCCGTCGCCGCTGGTGGCGACGCTGCCGGGGGTGCAGCCGCAACGGGTGGCGTCGCTTTCGCGGTTTCGGCGTCGCGCTCGTCTTCGTTCTTCTGGTATTCCGCTTCGGTCATGCCGATTCGGGTTAGCGAACCTTTGCGCGACACGCCCGCGCCCTGAAGCGCGCTCGCCGCTTCGGCTTCCGCTTTGGTGTCTTTCGGTGTGCCGTCCTTCCAGTCCGCGACCATCCGAACGCCATCGGGCAAAGTGCCGCGCACCTTCGCCGCAAACAGCATCACGTCTGCCCACACATTGCCCCATGCGATTTTTAAGCGGTCGATAAGGTCGTTTAAACGTGTCTCCAAAATGGCGAGTGCAACGCCCGAAGGTGGCGCGCCCGACATGCTGAAATAATGCGGGGGGATGCCCGCTATCTCATTCATCAGCGAACGAAATTCGCGCATCACGTTGAGGAAGGCGGAAGGGTCGCTAGGGTCGAACTGCCCCATCTGCGTCTCTTTATCCCAGTGGAACCATATTCGATCCATTGCGCTTTTCCACTCGGTTAGCTCGCCTTCAGCCGCCGAGTTCGCCGGGTCGAATCCTAACACATAGCGTTGAGGGAACGAGAAAAATTCCATCGCTACCAACATATTGCAAAGCGTCAGATTGAGCGCGTTCTGTCCGTCCTCAATGTCGTGAAGTTGGCTCTTACCTTCTTTGCCGTTGCGGAAGTGGAACACCGGGCATTTGTCGTAAGGGTTCTCTAACGGCCACTCTTCGCCCTCAATTTCGAAACGCTGAAAAGCTCCAGCCGAAGATGGCAGAGAGGTTGCCGGGCCGGTGCTAATGTACTTCTCGACTTCGTTCGCGGTGTAGATCGTAAGCCGCACGCGCTTATTTTCGAGCCACCACTTAGCGCCACGAATCACATAGCCGGGCCGCTCTGGGTGGTATTCGACGGCGCACGTTCCGGCGTCGTGAGGGTACAGAATGGGCGTCATTTCGCCGGGCGTGATTTCCTCATCAGGCCACACGATGACGTAAGAATCGCCGCACAATAGCGCCTCATGCATCACGTCAAACGCTCGCACGTCCATGCGGTTGAGTTCCCATGTGTCCCAGGCGTCGAGCGCCAGGCGCTCGCCATCGGTGGCGCCCAGCTTCGCGCCCTTGGCGGCGAATGCCTTCACGCCGAGCCGGTTCGCGGGAATGTCCACGAACGGGGGCATGAGGTTCGCCTTCATGCCGCAAAGCGCATCAGCGAAGGCGGCGCGGAACTTCGCCGTCACAAAGGAAAGCGGGTGCTTTCCCTTGTAATAGTCGCGCGCCCGTTTGTACTGTCGCGTTTTGAGCCTGAGCGCTTTTAGCGCCCAGGTGATCGCCTCGACGTTGAGGCCGTTAGATTCGTATGTGGGGGGCATTGGGGAGGGGATGCCCTGTCAACTTGAGTTGACAAAGCGAAGGGGCATGGCGCGCCATGTCATTGCATGAACATAGCGGCCAGCGTGTTGAGGGCGCGTGTGAGCGCGTCTACAAAGTCGTCAAATGGCCCGTCTGGAAACTGCGCCAACTCCGAGAGAAAGGCTTTATAATCCCACCAGCCGGGCGCGTTGCGATTCTCAGGGCAAACAATTTTGATGTTTCCCGCTTCCGCCTGAGCGGACGCGAACCGGGCGCGTTCTTCCTTACTTCCGACTTCAGTAGAGGGGCGGACATCATACCCGCCGAGGGCACGAACGAACACGGCGGTTTGAAATTTTCCAGCCTGCGCCGGGTCTTGAGGGAAAGAAATCGTGCATGGTTTCCCGTCCTGCGAAGCCATGCTAAGCATCCATTTTTGAACGCCCAATTCTGATTCCCGGTCTTTCTTGGCGCGCTCGATATAAAACACGCCATCGCGCGAGCGGCTAATTTTCACGTTCGCTGTCCAGTCTGGTTCTTTGTTGGCTTTGGTCACTTTCGACCCGGCGAAATCCCAGCCGGTGACGCTCTTGCAACCAGCCGGTACAGCGTTCACACGCTCAAACCACGCCTCTTTAAACACCAGGCCAGCAGCCGCCTTAATTTTCCAGTTGCCGCCTAGCAGTTGCTCGCGTTCAACCAGGGGCAACGACATGAGGTTCGCGAGGTAATCAGGGTCGGCTTTGAGTAGCGCCTGATTATCGTAAACCGTCGCCGCGATGAAGGTCGCCGACTTTGGCCGGAACTGCGCGGGCGCCCAGTGTGCGAACTGCTTGCGCAACTCCTTCGGACTATCGCCCCAAACCAGCGTGTTGCCGTCGCGAACGAACCAGCGAACGACGCCGCTTCGCTCTGGTATGGGTAAGCCCGTTTCTTGGTCAATCCACCAGGCGATAAATTCCGCTACCCATGAGTTCGCGTCAGGGTTGCAAGTCGCTCGAATGTACGGCCTAACGCCGCACGTCGAGCGCATTCGCGACACGATGTAAAAAAATTGACCTTCCGAAAAATGCGTCAATTCGTCAAAGATAGCCAAAGTGATTTGGCTTCCCATCCATTCGAATTTGCTCTTTTCGTGTTGCAGTTGCGCGAAGCGTATGCACGCGCCGGACGGGAATTTCCAGAACAAGCGCGAGCCATTAGGCTTCGCTCTTAAGCGCGGATACAGCTTCGAAGATTCCACCCACAAGCCACCGGCTTGCATGATTTGAGGGCGTGTTCGTCGGAATAGAACCGCCTCGAATTCGCCGTTCTGCTTGTGGCGTAAAGGCTCGTATAACGCCGCCCATGTCTTGCCACCGCCCGCCGCGCCACCATAGATGGCAATGTCAGCCGGTGTACTTAAGAACGTCTCCTGAGGCCCCTGTTGGGGGCGGATGCTTTCGCGACTTGAAGGGGCGGGCGTGTTCGCCGCCCGGTTAATCCGTTGAGTCTTCCGAAGGCTCGGTGCCTTCGGTGGCTTCGGTTTGCGTGTTCGTGTCGGGAGTTTCGGCTTCGGTTTCGTCGCCGTTTTGTTGGGGGTTTTCGCGGCCATTGTCGGGCATGTAGAGAACCGGCGGTTCGTCGCCGCCACCGGTCGGCAGCTCGTCGCCATCGCCGCCCGCTTTCTCTTGGAAGGTGACGGCTAAATCGCCGTCGATTTGGTGATAGAGCCAAACAGCCAAGGGCCACCATTGCCCCCAGTCGAGTTCTAAATCTCTATCCATTGGGCGCGAGCCATATTTGGCACTCACTTCGCGGTTGGCGGCGCGGAAATGGACTTGCCCGGCGATTGCAGCCGTCCAAATCATTTCAGCCAAAGCGTTCTTGCGGTCGAGCGGTTTACCGTCGAGAGAGGTAACTTTCACGCTCCCAGCCTTCGCGAGAATGTCAGTCAGGGCGCGCGATTTGGGCGGGCGTCCTTTCGGGTTGCCACTTTGACCCGTCTTGAAACTGGTTTTATTAGCCATCGGGGAGAGAGGGCTTGTCAACTCAAGTTGACAAGCAATTAGCGGGGGCGCTTGCCCGCTTTGGCTTGCGAGAGGGTAAGAATTGAACCGGAAGGCTCGACGTGTGCCGGATCCCAGCCAAGGCGAACGGATGCGAGAAAGTTACGCGCCTGAATAGCGCCGCTGATTTTCTGACGGTCGGCAGACGGCAAACCCCACCGAATGCCCGTCGCCATCTGGTGAGCTTCAGCCGAGCGAGCGAGGGTTAACCAATAAGGAGTCTTGCTATTCCACCCATAGCGCTTATCTACAATGTCCGCCGCGAACGACGCCGGAAGGGTGCGCTTCCCCTTCGAATCCAAATCGGTGACGGTGTGGAATGAATAGGACACCGAAGAGCGCCCAGCCGCCTTCAACGCCGCCTGTTGTGAGGGTGTGCGGTACACCTGACCATCAATGAGGGGTCGATAGCCGTGTCCCTCTAAATCGCTGATAACCGCCGCGACTTTCGGGCGCGCCCAGGGCGCCATCTTCGCCAGGCGTTGAGTGTTATCGGAGTGTCGTTTCAGCTCGCTTTGACGGTCGGCGTCAACAGCGTGCGAGGTTCCAAGCAAAGCACAAAGAGCGAGGGCGGCACAAAGCGGCGCCTTGAAGCGGCGCGGAATGATATGTTTCATGGTGAGGGGGAGGGGTGTTTTGTCAACTCAAGTTGACAAGATGGGGAAGACGAGAAAGGCCCGGCGTCGAATAACGACGCCGGGCGCGGTCTGTGAAAGCGATTTACCAGGGATAGGAGGTCGAGAGGTTGCGCTCAGGGCGGGCGCGTTCAACACCAGCGGGACGGTTAGCGGTTTGCTTTCCGAAATCGAAAGCAATCACTTCGCCCAAAGTTGGGCCGGAAGGCTTTGGCGCCGCCGATACAGTGGCGAGAGGTTGAAGCGTTGAAGCCAGATGAGGAACCAGCGGACGGATAAAGTCAACGCCACCACGAACCAGACGGGAAACAATGTAGATGAATCGACTAGCGTTCACCAACTGGAACACGACGAACGGCACCACGAACGCGCTAGGATGCAACACGACAAGAGCGAGCAACACCAGCCAGGCTAGAAACACGCCCGACTCGAAGAGCAACCGCGCGCCATGCCATTTCCACGAGGCGCCTTTCGGGGTAATGCCGAGGACGACGCCCAGAACGGACGAAACGCCAGATTTGGCGCGGGCGAACGAGCCGGAAACAAAGCCGGTGCCGGTGGCAAGACCGGAAGCGAAGAGGGCGGGCAAAACGGAAGCGAGCGAAGCATAAGCGGTTTTGAGCATGGGACGAGTGAAGTGAAAAAGGTTAGGCGGGCTTAATCGGGCGCCCGCTCCCTTCGGTCAATTGCAGCAAAGCACCGGTTAGAATGAGGGCAACAGCGACGATCAAAGCGAATTCTTGCATGACTACGTGGGCGACGCGCTTCGGACTGCAAAACCCAAATCGAGACACACGAGGTCATTCGTGATTTGCTCCGTTTGCGCGTCGCCATGTTGAGGGGGCGCCCGCTTTTCGCGGGACAATTAGAGATTAAGCCCAGCGTCGAAGCCGCTCGACTTTTGGCAAGCCTTTGGCGCGTCGAAATAAATAACAGGCGCGAAATCGTGTGATTTCCGCCTGTTATTGCCTGTTCTGACCTGTTTTACAGGGGTTGGAGTGAGTTAGAACGCGAAGCAAGCGAAACCTAAGTTCGCTTTGGCTTTCGGTGACAAGTTGAGAATATGAAGCCCTACTTTGAGAGCTTCTTCATACGGCCACTCACGGCGACACCCGTGCCCTTCCAGACCGATGCCTTTCGGGAAAAGTGTGGGCCGCTTCGATATGGCGTCGTTAATACGCTCTGGGGTGATACCGAGCATATCGGCCAGGTCGCGCACAAGGAACACGGTTTTGCCCGGCTTCGATTTAAAGCGCTCTTGGAGGGCGGCGAAAAGAGATTGCTTCACGCCTAATAGTTATCCTGAGAACTATTCTCATGTCAGGTGGTATTCGCGGTTGAGTCACGCTTGGGGTGCATAAAATTCGCGAGCAGTTCGAGAGCTTCGAATAAATCCTTCGGCGGGCTGGTGATAGCGCCATTCCGAGCGTAAAAGTGAGCCGGATATTTCCCGGCGACGGCACGACGCGCGATTCTGCGCGCACCTTCACAGGTGTAAAGGCGCGGCGTGCCTTTGGGGTTGAGAGGGGCCACGAGCGCCGCCGTCCCTTCTTGGTCGCGTAGCCATTCGAGCGCGCGGTAAACGCCCGATTCGCTCACGTCGTCACTCCAATAAAGGTGCAAGCGCTCGTAAACCTCCTTCAGTTCATAGGGGGCTTGGGCTTCGGGGAATATCTCGTTAATCCAAAGAATAAGGGGCATAAGAGAACCGTTATTATCTTCTGCCAAATTGGACGTTTTCTCAACGTTCTGTATTCACCCTATTTGTGCTATTGATAGCCTCATTCGCTTAGAATTTCATCAATATCACCCGCACCGGCGCGCAGCTGCGCCGATAACTCGCGCGCCCGTTCGCGCCAATCGCCGCCTTTCTCGCGAAGGGCACTGAGCAACGCCGCCGCTTTACTTTCGAGTGCTTCGACGTGGGCGAAAAAGGCGTCTGTGCGTCTGGCGGCGTCGAGCGCGCTTTGACCAGATCGAGCCACAACCGTATGTCCTGATTCAAAAAGCAATTTCTGCTCAGGACTGGAAAACGGTGTGTGGCTTCCCTTCAGCTCGACACCGAGCCACAGCGTAGACGGAAGCAACGGATGCCACCAGGCGCGCGAGTACACCAGACGATCCGGTATCCCCTTGTCTTGCCCGGTGCCATTGTTGGGTCGCACGCGAAAGCAGCGCCCACAACGGGGATTTGGGCAAACCACATTGATGAAGGGAAAACGGACCGTGGTATTCAGAAACGGAAACGAAGCGCGCGAAAGCTCAAAGTCGGCTTCAACTTCTACGACTTTTTCGAGTACCTTAACAGCGCGCCCTTTGGATTTGCGCTTGAATGGGAGAGTGCCTTGCGTGTCCAGCAACCGAGCAGGGGGAGCTTGTGTTTTGAGGGGCATAAACCCCAAAGTCCAAACCAATAGCAGTGCGTTGTGTCAGGTTTGGCGCGTCTATTTTAGATTTATCCCAATCATGGGTATGCAAAAGTGATCACACTATAGTTAAATCGTACATATGACCTATGATGTTAAAGTTGCTTCATGCGCTACATCAACTTCACGTGCTAGATTGATCATCTTGGCTATAATAGGTGTGATTACCTTGTCTGGATCAGTTTTACTCCACTTTATATACCTAAGTAAAACTGACAGACATTGAATTGTGTGAGGGACGGATGATCGAGGATCAGAATCTCCCCAGCTCAAATCAGGAGTGTAGTATCTCCCCTCCTTCTTTAAATGCATGGTACTTATGTCAAACCAATCACCATGAATTTGATGGCTAGAACAGCCAAAACTGAAGGCATACATTGGTCCATAACCAACTTCTGTCATTAGGCGCCTGAAATCTTTACCGTCCAAATTCCATTGGCGGTTGGCCATAAGTTTTTTTATCGGCACGCCATCTTTCTTCAATTTCTCTTTCATTTTTCTTTTCATCCGCTTCTCAATTTGGATAAGAGGGCGTGTTTTGGCCTCGCTCTCTAAGTAAGATAACATCTCTTTCTCGGGTTTATATGAAATCAAAACATATTGTGCAAGTGACCTATTTTTTGATTTCATAAAGTACTCGGCTCTTACTATAGTTTCAAATAAAAGCCGGTCGAAGATAGACGATAATTCTATTTTTCTATCTGCCGTATGTATTAAAACTCCTTGATACAATTTCGCCATGCGCACAATATGCCCGGCTACGACAGCTTTACGCTTTGAGAAACCTTTACCTGTAGATAATTCATCTGGACAAAGGGCGGCACCTACTCTAAGTAAATAGAGACTTCTGTTCATCATCTCAACTACGAACGTCATAAACTCGCTTTTGCTGCGAAATGAACCTACATCAGGTGCAGAGTCAATCCAATCATTAATATCAGCCAAATTTGAAATTAATTTCTCCAATTTATCTCCTTTAAGGCTGCTTTAAACGAATTACTGCTGGTCAGGCTTCCCCAAATAACGATAGCGAATTTCTATATTGCCTCAAACGCGGAGCTGCAAGGATGTCACCCAAGATTCGCGGAAGAAATTAAATTACGTTCTCAGCCAGAAGGGGTAAAGGAAGATAACATTTCTCTCTTACCCTCCCCAAAGTTCGCAAGATAAAACGAAATCTTCGGTGTACATCCTTGCACCCTAACAAAAGAAAGCGGCCCGTCAATTGACGGGCCGCTTTCTTTTTTTGCAAATTTAAATTGCAGCCAAGGGTTGAAGAGTTGCCAGCGCAGACTGTAGCTCTGCGCGTATGGTACTGGTTAAAGCATTCAGCTGTACTATGATGTCTACCGCTGAAGGGCGTAGTTGCACTTTATTTTCTTCAGGTACTGCGCCCTTAACGAGATGGTCGATCAATGAATTCAGCAGCACTGCCAGATGAGAATACTGAAAAACAGCATCAGTATTTACTGATCCTGACAGGACGGGCTGAGATAGATAATTAGATGAAGCGTTAACTCTTAGCCTCTCAATCGGATAGGATACATTAGAAACCCCTCTAATACTGTCTTGAAGCGAATCCAGTAGAGGTGGCATATAATGCCTCTCATTCACTGACAACTCAATCAGCAGCCCATTTATCATAGCACTTACGTTCTCAGCTCTACTAGACGACGCCCAACGGTCGAGAACAATCAGATCTTTAGAATGAATTAGCTTCGTATTTGCCGCTTCAAATGGTGTGAGCGAATTAAAGAAATGAGTAGCGGCTTCATCACCAATTGTCCCACCATTAAAGACATAGAAAGAGCTAATTCTTTCGACTTTCCGCGTCTGTGGGTGGGTAAAGGGATTGGCGAATGCTTGGCGACAATCTTCAATAATGCTTTGCGTCTCGCTTAGCCGGATGCGTTCTACATATTTTGCCTGTAAGCCGTGGTATTTGACATGACCAAAACGGTCAATCTCCGCAAAAATTAAATCACGTCCCAATTCTGCACGACCATGATGGTTGACCACGGTGGAGAATCCCAGTCGTTGAAGTAATGGGATGATGAATTTTTGAATAAAATCGTCTTCGTTAGCGTAGTTAAATTCGGGTGGAAAGGGCATTTTTCTCCTATGCATTACGTGATGTGATGGTACTTTTCATATCTTTTATTGCGTGCAGGATAATTAAACGTGAACAAACCGTTGGCATAATTTCTCGGCAAGATCATCAGGGAAATTAGGACACACGATTTTAATTATGTCAGGAGTAATGTGGGATATAGTGGGCTGATGTTCCCTCATTTCTCTCACTGCATTTCCATTTAGCAGGAGCAACCGTGTGACGAGTTCATCCGCTTGACGATAGTTCCCAGGAGGTGCTTGTCCCCCGACTCCTAATTTCTTTTGCAGATAGAGACGCGAGAAGTATGTAGCCAGACCCTCTTCCAGGATATTGGCGCCTTGCTTCCCCAAAGGAGACAATAGGTGGATAGTCTCGTGAGCTAATTGCCAACAAGCAATGGCATCATTATCCAGTGCCCTAAAACTCAATTGAATCGCAATGAGCTTGTGACCCTCTGGAAAGATAGTCTGAGGGCCATCTTGATGAAATTCGATTCCAATAATTGAATATTCTTTGTCTCGCTCTCCAAACAGCGTCTCTGCATCTGTGAGCATTTCATCTAAACGGGTAAAAAAAATTTTGGAGGAGGCGTCATCTTCATCAGGAGTTATGAAATTATTTAGGTCAATATTCATATCGAATTCATTTTAGAACAATTCCCCTTCAGAATCCGCCCCAAGAGTGCCAAGGACGCCAACAATGCCAAGCCTTCCGAACTCAAGGTTGCCAAGCAAAAACGTTGGCAACCTTGGCATTCTTGGCGTCCTTAGATGATTTCGCCGGGTAAGAATTGGGAGGCTCCCGGCTTCTCCAACTTCTTATTCGTCAACTCCCACGCCCAGCGGCCCGCTAGTCGATAGCTACGAACTAAATTCCCCTTCGCCCTATCGAGTGTCCGTTTTGAATACCCCTGTGCTTCGGCGGCCTTCTCCACGTCCGTCGCCCACTTAGGCCCGTTCGCCAGATATTCCAGTAAGAAACCCGCCGCCCGCTCGTGTGCCGATGGTTCGCCGCCGTTGGCGACTAGGATAGGCGCATTGCCCCAGGCCGGGCCGACTTCGGTAATGGTATAGCCTAACGGTTCCGGTGGTGCGGCGATAGAGAGCTTCAGGCTCATCATTCCATAAGAAGGCTCATGTTGTGAGGGACGCCCGACGCCCAGAATCGAGCGCGGGAGCGCGGTGATCGCCGACGCGCCGCGAATCATATCTTGATCGAGCGGCCATTGGGGAAGACCTGCGGGCATCTTGCCCAGGTGGTGAATCAGAATCGGCGACGTGTCGAATTCGCTCGCTAAATCCGCGATTCGCCCCATTATATAGGTCATGTACTCGTTTGAGTTCTCTTCCCCGCTGTGCGAGCGCGCCAGCGAGTCGATAACCACGAGCGGCGTTTTGGTGTCGGCGACGGCGCGGCGAATCCATCCCCAATCCCGGTCATTGTCCACGCGCAACGGCTCCAGCTCTCGGCCTTCGGGAAACAGGAAGTGGCCGCGTGGGATTCTCCACGAATTGAGCCGCGCCCGAAAAATGCCTAGCGCACTCTCGGTATCAATCCACAGGAATTTTTGTTCCGGCGAAAGTTCGAGTTCAATCGGCGACTCATCCGGCCACTCCGCGTATTCGCCACGAGCGACACGAATCAAGCGGGCGAATAAATCGAGCGCGAGCGTCGATTTCCCCGAACCGGGGCGCCCGGCTAATAGCGTCAGCGCGCCCTTCGGAACCCAGCCGTTCCAAAGCCACGACACTTCCGAAACCAGAGCGTCGAGGGCCATATCGTCCGAGTAACGCGCTCCCGCTGCCGCGCCCTGAAGCCGTTCTTCAGCCGTCTTTAGTGTGGTGAGCGTGTTCTTCAGAATGACCGACACGCCCGCGATATTGGCCGAAGGAAACAGGCCCGCCGCGCTCGAATCGGGGAAGAACTGGAATTGGCCCGCCGCGATTTCGAGCGACTGCGCCAGCTCGCGCGCCACGCTGTTTTGCAGCACCACGCGCGCATATTCGGCGACGTTACCCGAACTGGGGCACGCCTCCATCAGCGACGCCAGATATTCGACGCCGCCGATACCATCGAGAGCGTCGCTATCGCGCATTAACTCCGAAAGCGTCACAATATCGACCGCCACCTTTCGGTTATCGAGTTCAACAATCGCCTCCCACACCGGAATGTGGTTTGAAAAACCGAAGTCACTCGCGCGAATCATCGAGCGCGCAACGGACAGTGCTTCGGCATCTATAAGGACAGCGCCCAGAAGCGACTGCTCCGCTTCCAGGCTTCGACGGGTTTTCACGCCGCGTTTCGGGGGTACTTTGAGTTCGGGGCGGCGTGCGGTTTGAAGGGCAATCGACGAACGCCCTTTTGACGGGGCGCCGCTGTTGCGGTATGGTGGATGTGTCATAAATGCCAGGGGCCGCGCGGGAGTTCCCGCGCGGCTTTTGTCAGCGACTAAGGCCAGCGGAGAACCCGCTTTCGTAGTCCGGTTTCGAGAAGGTCGCAATCTTCCTCTCTCATGTCGCGGAGCGCTTCAATCGGCGCGCGCTCGTTGTCCATCAGAAAAGCGTTGATTTTGCCCAGCCGGGCCGCGCGGTGCCCCTTCTCGTGAGAAAGCCCCATTTTGGTGGCGAGGTCGAGAAACTGCCGCACATGAGGCGCCGCCTCGCGCCCCGTCGCACCTGTCACCGGGGCAACTTCGGGCGCTTCTTCCATCTCGACTTCGGCGGGCGCGTTGTGATTCAACCACTCCAAAAGCGTCTGCGTACGCTCTTGAATGCTCGAAATCTTTTCATCACCCTTCAGCGGAAGCGGGGTGTGGCCGCCGTTGGTGACGTACCCCGCGCCGATGGCGCGTAGCCGAAGCCACTCGTAGCGCGCCACCAGATAAGCACGGAAAGCGTTGCTCACGCGAAGCCGCCGCGCCGCATCTGCCGACCCTGTTCGTTGAAAGGAAGCGGGCCGCTGAAGCGCTTGCGGGCGCTGTAAAGGTTCAGGTCGTGCGGGGAAGCTCATGCAAGTGCGCCCTCCCCTTCATCATCGCTTGATTGGAAGCCGTGAAACTGCGCCCAGTAATCGAGGTTGCGACGCTCGCGATTGTAGGCCGCGCGTGTCGGTGGCACTTCACGCGCGACGCGGCCCTTTGTTTCGGGCCATGCCTGATTTAAAGCGCGCTCGACCGAGCGAAGGCGCCAATTGCGAATAATCAGCCGCATTTCGCGGCGAAAGCGCTTTAACATGGGATTTTGTTGGATACTGAGAAATCGGTTCATTTCAGTCCTTTTTGGATTGGATGCGAAGGCTCAGACGGTGGTACGTCTGAGCCTTTTCGCGTTTAAGAGGCACCCACCGGCGCCGGTTGCTCGACTGTGATTTCCATGCGTTCTAACAGGGTTTGTGCGTCCATACCGTCGCACCAAACCGCATCAGAAGGCCAGTCACAGCTCTCGTTTTTAGTCCCTAGCGTTTCGTGGACAGTGGTTTGAATCGCCGTGAGTGCTGTGCGATGGCTTTGCGCCAGCGTCAGCAGTCCGACGAGTTGGTAGAACTGGGTCTGTGTGATGGTCTTCATAAAACCTCCAAAATAACCAGGCGGCCCGTATCGAGATATTTCCGAGTCGGACGCGCCGCCGTCGTCCGCTTCGGTTCGTGAATTCCATTGCCCTGTCCGGTCTTGGCATCACGCGGTTCGCCGCCGTCGAGCGCCCAGGAGGGCCAGCACGCACGGGGCTTGAGGAGCAAGTCATGGAATCGCGTATCCGCGACTCCCAGCAACACGGCGACACGCCGCGCGTAATCTTCCGAACACCCGCCGCGCCGAAGTGCGGTTTGAAAACGCCGTTTGGCCGTTTCCAACTCGCGGGCATCTTTGCGGCGGTTGCCCGTCGCGCGGTCTTTCAGGCGCCGCGCCGCCCAGTCGAGAGAATGGCCGCTCTCCAAAAACTTCCTCTGCAAAGGCGTTTTCGTCATGCAGCCACCTTCCTCTTTCGCCTCTGGCGATTTGCCGAGTAGTTGCGAATTTCGTCGGCTTTGGCGGCAACTTCGGCTTTTTTCACGAACCGCAAAGTTCCAAAAGGACGCGATTCTAAGCCGCGAATGTAATGCACATAATTCGTAAAAACCGAATATGGAACATCAATTTCACGTGCAGCTTCGGCCATTGTCTGCCATTCCTCACCGTCGAAAAATTCGGGCATAAAGACCTCCCTCACAATCAACACCTATTAAATAGGTGCTTATTATAAATATAGGGGTATTCACTAGTGGTTGCAAGCGCCTTTAAAGGGGTTTTAAAATGGGATGGAGTTCAAAAATTTGAATTTCGGGGGTGTTAATGCCGGAAGCTGTATCTGCGGGCCGTCCTTCTTCTTATGACGAGCCACTAAAAAAACGAAACTTTGATTTGCCTTTGTCGCTAAGCGACAGGCTGAACATGCACAGTAAGCGCACTAAGAAGCCTGCTGTACGCATTGTTCAGGACGCCTTAAATCGGGTATTACCACCTGAAGCCGGGGAAGGTGAATTCTCAGAAGTGGTAGAGATACCAGCGGTCTCCGCTGGAATTACGCCTCTTGAACTAGAATCTACGTTGCGTTCTGTCTACACAGACATTTTCCACAGCGTTCCCGTATCCGTTGATCGAGTAAGACGGGGAAAATTACAAGACTTAGCTGATCAGTTCGGTTTCGCGAGCGTTGAAGATCTACTTCAAGATTTGGCTTTTCGAGCAATCGAAAATCCCAGAAGCGCCGCTTCTTTCCTGTTTTCTTCATATGAAGAAAGCGCCGTTGTAGCCGCCCAAGTAGAGGAACGCGCAACAAAAAGCAGTTCCCGCCGCAGAACTAAAGCCGCCTAATCTCGAAAGGAGCTTAGCTCCCATTCAAAAGCCTCAACCCTAACCATGAAACAACAAGTAAGAGTGATTGCGTACGTCAAATCACACTATGATAAATCGAACCCTAATTACGAGTTCGAACTCGCGTCTCAAATGAACTCTATTTTCAAAAAGATAGAAGAAACAGATGCGGCCCTAATCGCTATTTATGGCGATAGAGATATTTTTGGCAATCCTGTAGAAACCACGCTTGACCAAGCCATAGAAGCCATCAAAAATGGAGATGCAAAAGTATTAATGGCAGCCGAAGCAGGTGTGTTTACCCCCAAAGGAATGAGACGCGAACTGCCATTTGAGGAAATTTTACGACAGTTAACGGAAGTGCTGAAAAATGCGGATGCAACTGTAGAAGTGGTTCATGGGCGAACCGTTCAATCCATTATCTTTGGCACGCTTGCTCCCATTCCTCCTAATCATAAAGTGCCCGATCATTAAACCGAAAGGAGCGCGCCGTAATGAGCGTTCGAAGCCCGTTTTTCCGTAAATCACAAACCGACTTATGCAACCGCATTTCAGAACCACCCCAAAAGGGCTTTGACGACCACAACCCACCCGGCTCGATGTTCCGCGAGCGACAAACTCTCCATATTTACGGCACTCTCCGCACACCCTATGCCGAACCCGAAACACAACTAACACCCACCATAATTCCCGCGCCTCCCTCTCCCCAGATCGAGACGCCCCAGGACACGACCATTCAACCCACCTATCAAGCAAGCGAATTCCTCGCCTTCGACTTGACCCACCTAACCAGCCGACGCCTATGCATCATGGGCGCCATCCGACTAATAGAACGCGCTATCGAAATCGGCGACACAGACGGCATCCCGCCCAAGGCTCTACGCCCCTACGCCACCAATGCCCGAAACACCACCAAACGCTTCGAGCGCACAATTAAACCCAAAAGCCCACTCGGCTTTTTGAAAGAAAAGCTACTTGAGGATTAGCAAATAAAAATTAAAATGTGCAGAATACAAATTGGGGATATAGTCGATAATAGTCATTACCCCAGAAACTACAAAGTGAGGTTGGATGGTTTGCAAATAGAATGGGAGATAAGCCGCGACACACACAGGAGTAATTACTCGCTTTGGTTTGGCCCAGATGAAGAATTACCTGAAGGGTTCCATTTGAACGTGTACGACAATCTACTGTCAGATTCTATTGCACAAGTAGAAATATGCGACATAGACCCCCAAATTGTCAGCTTATACACCTCTGGTAACATATCACATGTAACTTACGAATTGTCATTTTCTATTATTTTACTTGAGCAAGATAAATTCACAAAGGCTACAATTGCACTGGATGGTGAAAAATGGAAGTATCTATGGAGCATAGAAGAGTTTATAGCAGAAATATCTACCACTGAAATTTATTCTAAAATAAATTGTTCTCATGTTGAACATCCTTTCCCCGATTACCCTACAGATAGGACTGTGGATGTTTACTTCGTGATAGATGATGATAATTCAACCTTAGCCAAAGAGAGAGTAAAAGCGCAAACGGAGATTAAGAAACTAATAGAGTTAACGGAAATTTCACTTCAGGCCAAGTTAGACGAAAATTCTTTAGTCAGCTACTTCAATTTTCCCGTGGGGCTGCAAGGTGCATGTGAAGGGTATCTTTTATCGTTTGTGGAATTTTTGAAAGAAGTTGGTGTTGATGCGACAGCCGAACTGAAGGAAGACAAAACTCATCCAGGACAAGTTCTATTTTCAGTTACCCCCGGTAAGGGCAAAGACGCTTTAGGTAAGGTAAAGCAAGCTCTCGATTGCTACATCGAAGCCGCTACAACCACCAATTTCGAGTTCAATCCTGATGCTTCGATTAGCGCTCTAAAATTTGAAGCCCAAGTGCGTCACTTTCAAAGCCAATTCGCTTTATCTCAAGCCCAAATACGGGCATTAGAAATAGAGAATCGTGGTCTAGATGCCTTAGCGCGGCTTCAAGAAGCAACAATCCTTTCTCATCAAACCACCATCGAGAACATAACTGCTAATAACGTTTTTCTATTAGCTCAGGTAGATTCATGGCGGAAAGGGACAGCAGAAAAAGCCAAGGATGAAATGCGTTTTTTGCGAGGAATAGTCACCCTCAAGGAACAACGCATAGGGCCATTCACACTCAATGCGGCCCGATTCCTTTATGAAATGCAACAATTAATGCAAGACGATGGTGTTCCAGGGAATTTACGTGAGGACGTAGGTTTACCCGCACTTCCACCACACGACGAAACCAAAAACTATTAATTAAAAATGAAATTCAACCTCTTACCTCTTCTTACTGTGGCCTTCGCGCCCCTATTCTTCCAACCAGCGCCCGCAGTTGCCCACGAAGAAATCTGCGCCAAGTGCGAAGGCGGCCCCTGTAACGCTTGTAAGAACTGTGCCAGCTGCAAATGGTGCAAAAGCGGTGGCACATGCAGCGTGTGCGCCCGCCCAAAGACGGGCAATGGCGGCGCACAACGCCGTTCTTCAGCACCCCCACAGTTGCAAATGCTCCCCCAAGAGGCCACACAAGAGCCTTCATGGGTTCGCCAGCAGCGACTCGAACGCGCCGAAGGCTTGCTTCCGCCACAGCGCACCCGCGCCGCCGTCGTGCCTTCCAAGCTGGTGGGCAAGTGCATCGCGGTCACGGACGGCGACACCCTCAAAATCTTAGTCGGCACCACAACCACAGTAATCCGCCTAAACGGAATCGACGCGCCCGAAAAAGCGCAAGCCTTCGGCACACAGTCGAAGAATTCGCTTTCGTCGCTCGCCTTCGGCAAGACGATCACCGTCTACCCAGCGGGTAAAGACCGCTATAGCCGCGTGTTGGGTTGGGTTTTCGTCGGCTCGACCAGCGTCAACAGCGAGCAAGTGAAACGCGGCTTCGCGTGGTGGTATCGCCAGTACGCCCCCAAAGAAGCCAAATTAGCCGCGCTCGAAACCAGCGCCCGCAAAGCCCGCGTCGGCCTTTGGAGCGACGCTACTCCCGTCGCCCCTTGGCAATGGCGCTCGACCAGCAAAAAGAGCTGAATTCAAGTAGTTTTGTATTTAGAAGGAGAACCTATTGGGTCTTTCACACAACGGTACAAAGAACTCGCTTACGGATAAAAATACCTGAATATTTATGACAAACGAGCAATTCCTTCTTGCATTGCAAGCTGAAGCCAATACCTTTAACAAAGCAATTTCAACAGATGATGGAGAGTGGATTATCAAGGGATTCATCGACGTATACCAGCGCATTTACACAATTTCCGTCGATACCAAAGTTGTTTCCAAAGTTCTTGAGATTCTGTTGTTGCCCGCCTTCGATGCATTCGCGAAACGAAACGGCCTGAAACTTGAGTTGCCACCCCATCAGAACTTTTACCCAGACTTATCTTTTACTCATATAGAGACTGGAAGGCGGTTTGCCGTCGATATAAAAAGCACATACCGAGCGACGGAAACACAGATCAACGGAATGACTTTGGGAGCATTTACGGGGTACTTTCGCCAACGTGCAAGCCAGAAGAATACGCTGTATCCGTATGGAAGTTACGAAGGGCATTACGCACTAGGAGTTATTTATTCCAAAGGTGAGAACTTTGAGGGCGAATTGCGCCAATTCTCACTTGATGAATTATCGGAAATTCGCTCGGTAATACGTAATTTCGAGTTTTTTGCTCAACCAAAATACAAGATTGCCTCTTATCGGCCAGGCAGCGGTAATACCAAAAATATCGGCTCAGCCACCAAAATCACGGATATACGCGATGGTAAAGGGCCATTTGCCTCATTAGGCGAAGAAGTCTATGACGACTATTGGATGTATTATCTAACAGCAGATATGGCGCGCGAAAAGGAATTGCCTCGTCCATATTCTAATTTGCAAACTTACCTTGAATACAAAGAGCGCGGCGTGGACGTTCTAAAATCCCACGCGGCAGAAATTGCGCGACTGGCAGAAGACGAAACCATGTTAGCGGAGGAAGTAGAGGAAGCAGGCGAATGAGAAAACCGCCTCTTGTTCCGCCAATCAAGTGCCAGGGTATAAAAACCAAATTGGTAGAGAGAATTAAGTCTTTTGCCCCCACAGATATTAAGGGACGCTACATTGAACCCTTTTTGGGTTCGGGTGTCATCTCACTTAATTTATTGCCTCAACGCGCTCTTTTGAATGATACAAACATTCATATAATCGGCTTTTATAAAGCGTTGCAAAAAGGCGAAGTTACCCCCTCGTCTGTAAAAGCGCACCTGCAACAGGAGGGGACTATATTAAGCCAAGGTGGGCAAGAGCATTACAACTTTGTTCGTTCTCGTTTTAACGAGCAAGGCGATCCTCACGATTTTCTTTTCCTCAATCGTGCGTGTTTCAACGGTGTCATGCGCTTTAACCGTAAAGGCGGTTTCAACGTTCCCTTCTGCCATAAACCTGATCGTTTTGCGCAATCTTATGTCACCAAGATTTTCAATCAAGTCCAAGCGCTCCAAGATGTAATGCAATCACGTGATTGGGAGTTTACGACTCACGATTTCAGGGAAGTTTTAGCGGAAGCAGAGGAAGACGATTTTATTTATCTTGATCCACCATACGCGGGGCGCCATGTAGATTACTTTAACTCTTGGTCTGCTACTGATGAAGAGGACTTGACGCAGTTCCTACGTGACAGCCCTGCGCGTTGGATGTTATCGTCATGGCAAGAAAATGAGTTCCGGCGCAACAGTGCGACAGACATTTGGGCATCTGAAGGTTGGCACATTGAAACGACAGAGCATTTTTACCATGTTGGCGCCCAGGAAACGTTACGACATCCAATGATTGAAGCCTTGGTCTTCAATTTTTCTCCCAATCGTGAAAACAAGGAGGTACATGATGCTCCCGACCTACAATTATCATTGCTGTAGTCGAGCAGTTTTCTGGAAGTAAAAAATTTCAATATTGACCATCTGATTCATCTAAAAACAGCGTGATTCAAAGGCTTAGTTTGGCTTTATAAAGCCAAACAGAAAAATTAAGTGGCAACGTGATTTGCATTCAGGAGGTGAGCGGTTCGAGTCCGCTATTCTCCATACGAAAAAAAAGCCAACGCATAATGCGTTGGCTTTTTTTTTCGAAGCTATTAGCTGCTGGCTCTTAGCTTTTAGCTGACCATTGAACTCGAACCATCATGTAGTGGCGGTATTGATGAACGACTGCGAGAAGATTGCTCTTGGAATAATAATCGCTTGCTCATGATTTGACGACTACTCTTTATGGCACTGGAAGCGCTCAAATGGCAAAAAAGCCCGCTTCAAGCGAAGCAGGCTTTTTTATGTCGAAACACTATTCCCTATCTATTATCCACTTACTCTACTCTCATGAAACGTTGTATCGCTTCGGGGTTACTTCTAGTACATCCGTTTTCGAGGGAGCTTCCCATAAAAACAGCGTTAAAAATGCTGGCGTAAACCGTTAAAACCAAAGAGGCCGCTTCAAACGAAGCGGCCTCTTTTTCTTCTGCTCTTAATCTTTCACAAGGTATCGTTGTGGGGTTGGATCGAGTAAATGTGAATTAGCGAATGGTGCCCATAAAAATAGCGTTAAAAGTGTTTTACAGAGCTTGAACATCAAAACGTCAGGGGTGATAATTAACTATCTCGCTGAGTTTTTTGCAGCAAAGGAGATGGAGCCAATGACCGCCACGTTTATGAACTTAGATGATAAAACGCGCGCACAAGCTGTCCTTCTTTTAGAAGAAATCGAAGAGACTTTGTCCGTTGCCGAACGCCAACAATACGAATCTATGTTGGTGGAAATGAGTGCAGACCAGAGTGACCAAGGCGTGGGGCAATTTGATTCCCTACTGTTCGGTTTGCACAGCGGCGAGAAGCTTTCTCACTCGGTTCGTGATGCGAATATTGTTGCACTCCGCAGCGATGTTTTGATGCAAATTGTCAACACAAGACCGATGAATCTAGACATCTGGGGTTTGTAGTCCCTCGTTCTATTTTCACATGCCGAAGGTGCCGACTGAATCGAGGTGAGCGAACCGCTCGCCATCGAGTGTGGAGTGTTTCGCGAAAGGAATGAGGGCAATCGCTGCCGTAAGTAGGACAGTGATTTCGAGGAGCATTTTCATTTGAAATCTATATTCCACGATGTTTGCCCTCTGCTGTGAAGCCATTCATATTGTCTAGATTCTCAGTTAATAACCTTAGCCCCCCCCTCATTAAACAGCCCAGTCTAAGTGTTCTCCAAGCGAATCATTAAATAATTAGATAATCGCTAACCCTTCTCCCAAATATCCGATAATCTCTTATAAATATCAAAACTGAGTAAAACCAAAATAGCCCGCTGCAATTGCAGCGGGCTATTTTGTTGGTGAACCTTTTCCACTATCACATCCACTTACTCTCGTACTCTCATAAAACGATGTATCGTTTCGGGGTTGCTACTAGTACAGGTCATTTCGAGGGGTCTTCCCATAAAAACAGCGTTAAAAGGAGCCGTTCCAGGCGTTAATTTGGGGCTGGAAAATTCACTTGCGGAGAGAGCATTTGTTTGCGGTAAATTGAACACTCATGATGATGAAAAGCCCGCTTCAGGGCGTACTGGTCGGCTTTGTCGCTGGCCTCGCGGTTGGGTTCATATTGCATAACCTCAAATTCATTATTGGCATCGCCATAGTCGTCGCTATCGCCTACTTCTTTTTGCGTCCCAAGCGCCCCTAGACCTAAACAGCCCGCTCAATCGTGCGGGCTGTTGCTATTATTCGGCGGCGCATCACTACTGCTCCTTTTACCGTGACTTCAATCGCGGCGGGGCTGTTTTAAATCACATGCCGAAGGTGCCGACTGATTCCAAATGAACAAAACGCTCCCTGGAGGCTTTGGAGGTGCTTATAATGGGAAGTAGCATGAAGACCGCTGCTGTGAGGGTCAGCAATTCAGTTAGGATTTTCATTTGTGTATTCCGGCCTCCCCTATTCCACGGAGTTCGCCCTCTGCTGTGAGATGGTTAGGAATATATAAGTCCTCAATTTTCTGCAATCATTTGTGCGCGCCAGTAGAGAAAACCTTATTATCAACTAAGTTCGACACTGACAATTTCAAAAGTTATTATTTTATACTTTTGAAATTCAATGTCGCCTCGAATCCCTCTGATATTCAACTCCCGCTCTTGGAATTGGGCTGTTTTTGCCGTCCTTTCCTGCTCACTATTCTCTGGATGCGCACTTTTGCCTCGACCACGCGGACTGGCGCGTTTCCCCAAAGGCACGCCCGCCACCAAGGCCAAACTCGAACAGGTAAAACCTGGCATGACCGTCGCGCAGGTCGAAGCTATCTTTGGCAGTCCCGGTCATACCTCAAAGGGAAGCTCACACGACAATCCACCATTTCTTTCATGGACTAACGAAGATTTGACAGCGGCCATCATCATGTTCGAAAATGGCCGCGTCACCCAGAGAATGAACGCTGGTGGATTAAAGTAAAAAACGCCTCAACCGATACAACTCAACCATGAGTCACAGGATTGAGTTGTACAGGTGTATCGTTGCTGGCGGTTAGGTCTACGATGGCCATCTCCGTCATCGGAAGGCCACAAATTCCACAGGTGCCACCATATTTGAAGGAGACGCCCGCCTTCGTTTCGATGGTCGCGAGGACTTGCCTCAGCGTCTGCCCGTCCTGCGTATCGAATGTTACTTTTCGGTGCTTCAGGTTGGACGAGTCCCATTTCAAGTTCTTGAGGAAACTCATCTTTCGGGTCGCGACCATCTCGCCATTCAACTTGCCCACCACATCTTTCAACTCGGCGTTCTTGAAACTTTGCGGCGCTATCGAGCTTTTCCACCACGGCATCTGGCGCGCGTTGATGCGAATTTGGGGGTAAAGAATCACACCGAAAACCCCGATAGCGACCACAACCACAGCAGCGAGGAGATTATTAAAGCGCTGTCCTTTCATAATCCTATTATCCGCCAAATCGACGCCGCGACTTATCTCCCTAAAAACACTCCCTTCACGAGAACCAAATTACTTAGCCTCATCAGCCAATGGAGGCGTCACCACTTTAGCGCGACGAGTGCCGCGAATCGAAACGCCCAACACATTGGCGACGGCGCGTTCGCGCCCATCGCTGGGGCGGTTCAGCACGCGCAGTTCGCCGTTTTGTGGGTCGCGCGCCACCATCTCCGAGCTGCCGCCACCATCAAGATTCATCGCCTCTTTGCAGCCGAGTTTAATCATCAAATCGCCCAGTTTAGTCAGGCTCATGCCCGCCGCTTCTCCGGCGCGGCGCCCATCGGCCACCACCAGAACCAGCGTGTGCCCATCAGCCGCGATGCCAAGCGCCGTGCGTGGATGCCGTGTGCGCGAGAGGCTCGATTCCTTTTCGACCACTGTTTTGCCGTCAGTGACGATGATGTGGCTTCCCGCAATGATTTGCATCGCCTCTGCGGGGGCATCCTTCACCATAGCGATATGCGGCATCTTACGCGCATCAACCCAGAACGAAGCACGCTCGGTGCTGGCTGGTGCCCACAACACCCCATCGGTAAGCGATGGGCCAGTCACAGTCGCCCATTTGCCACTTACATAACCCGACTTGGTGCCCTCGACATCGACCGTCTTACGCGCCGCAAAAAAGTCGCCGTTCACTGCCAACTCAAAGTGTTCGCGCGCCGCGATGACAGTGGGCACCTGCAACATCGTCTGCCAGGGTCCGTCACCATCGGGGTCTGGCCCCGCCGCCGAAACTCGCACATCCACATCGGGGTTCGCTAAGTCAATCCAGGCGACATGAATCTGCTCTGCCGGGTCGGCCATCGTCCGATATTCGTACTTCACAGCCGCATAAGGCTGAGTCGGAAACGGCGCAACCGCCGCCGCATCTGCCGCCCAAACGGGCATTCCCAGACCTACCACAACACCAATCAAAGCCAACTTCTTTAAATACACCCTCCTCTTTTTACCCCAAAAACATTAAATCGCAACCCTTACCTCTAAAAAGAAGTAAGCCTACTCTCCCCTACTTAACTCTGTGTGTCTCCGCGCCTCTACGGTTAAATTCCCTCTTTGTTTCTTAGGCTCCTCCGCACGCTCTGTGTTTAAAAATAGGCTTTACGGCACCCAAACTCGTAAACCCGTCTACTTAATTACGCACCATGACCGAAGAAACCCAGAAATCCTGCTGCTTGCCCGCGAGTCAGTCGCAGTTCAACTCCACCCTCCCCGTTACTACCGTTCCACTCACAATCGTTTCCAATACAAACGCCGAAGACAACAAAGGCATGATTCACCTGAGCGGCGGCCCCTATCTGATGGGCAGCGAAGGCCCCGAAATTTGGAAAGCCGATGGCGAAGGGCCGGTACGCGAGGTAGAGGTCGCTCCCTTCTGGATAGACGAGTGCGCCGTTACCAACGCTCGTTTTGCGGCCTTCATCGAAGCGACGGGCTACGTCACCGAAGCCGAAACCTTCGGTTGGAGCTATGTATTTCATCGCCACGTTAACGCCGCCAACAAAGCCAATTCTCGCGGATTTTCGGGTGAAGCGAACTGGTGGATAGGCGTGGATGGAGCCATGTGGCGCCGCCCCGAAGGCCCCGGCTCCGACATCAAAAAACGCATGGATCACCCCGTCGTCCATGTCTCGTGGAACGACGCTCAGGCATTTTGCCAATGGGCCGGAAAGCAACTGCCAACCGAGGCGCAATGGGAGTACGCCGCGCGCGGCGGTCTGGTTCAACAGCTTTATCCGTGGGGCAACGAGCTGACCCCTAAAGGCAAAAACGGCAAGCCCGAACACCGCTGCAACATATGGCAAGGCAAGTTCCCCACCCTCGACACGGGGCAGGACGGCTGGACCAACACCGCCCCCGTCAAAACCTTTCAGCCCAACGGCTTTGGCCTCTATCAGATGAGCGGCAACACATGGGAATGGTGCGCCGACGCTTTCGCCACCAACAAGGAGCGTACCACCACTAACCTGTCGCGTCGCGTCGTCAAGGGTGGCTCCTTCCTGTGCCACATCAGCTACTGCAACCGCTATCGCTGCGCCGCCCGCACTGGGAACACGCCCGACTCCACCACCGGGCACACCGGCTTCCGCTGCGTACGTGCTGAATAAACACGAGAAGGGGGCAGAGCCAATTGGCTCTGCCCCCTTCTCATTCAACTAACCACTAAAAACTAGCGACTAGAAACTTCAATTTATACCCCGATACCGCGACGCGAATCGGGCACGAACTCAGAGATTTGACCGTAGCGATGCTTGGTCTGTGAGACCGCCTGTTCGCGCATCCAGAAGCGCAATTCCAAACGCCCGCTCGAAGTGAACGGCGCCTCGATCCAGTTGAATCCAATGCTGTTCGCGGCTTTCATAACCTCATCACTGGGCACATCCACGGTGCGCAGACGGTCGGCATTCACGAACAGCAGCGGCAAACGTGCGATGAAGTCGGCGTCGCTTTCTTCGCTCTTGATGCTGATGGTCAGGTTGACACCTGTGATCTCTGCCGCCAACTTCGCGCGCTCGATGGCGCTCTGGTCGTGCGTTTCGAGACGCAGCACCACGCCACGGCAACGGCGATAGCGGAACACGTTGCTCTCGCTGTGCAGCTTCGAGGGGTCATGCGCCTTCGAGAAGTGCGTCGCCCAGGCGTCTTTATACGAAGCGCGAAAATCGACGGTCGAATCCGCCGCATCGGTGAGGGTGCAAAAGCTCCATGTATAATTGGGGCCGCCCGCTTTGGAGCCGGGGCCAACGCTCGATGCCTTCCAACCGCCGAACGGCTGGCGGCGCACAATCGCCCCGGTCGTGCCTCGATTGATGTACAGGTTGCCAGCCTGAACCGTCTCACGCCATTGTGTGATCTGGCGCGAATCGAGGGTGTGAATACCCGCTGTCAATCCGAAGGCGGTCGCGTTTTGCAGCGTGATGGCGCGTGTTAATGTGCTGGCGCGCATCAATCCCAATACTGGCCCGAAGCACTCGGTCTTATGGAACCATGAACCCTCTTTCACTCCCAACTTGATGCCGGGGGTCCATGCGCAGGGGTCATCGCCCAACTGCTTTGGCTCCAGCAACCACTCTTCGCCCTCGTCGAGCGTGGTGAGCGCGCGCATCAGCGATTCGGAGGGAGCTTGCACTGTTGGCGTCACAACCGAGCGTGGGTCGGTCGAAGGGCCAACGAAAAGGCTCGCCGCGCAATCGCGCAATTGGCGACGGAAATCAGGCGAATCATAAACTTCGGCCTCTACGATAGCCAGGCTCGCAGCCGAACACTTCTGGCCCGCATGGCCGAACGCCGACTTAACGAGGTCTTTTATCGCCGCTTCACGGTCGGCCTGTGCCGTAATCACAAGCGCGTTTTTGCCGCTGGTTTCGGCGAACAGGTGCATGGATGGCTTCTCGCGCTGGAAGAAGCGCGCCGTCTCGACCGAACCCGTCAAGATAACTGCCCCCACGTCCTTATGGCCGATAAGTGCCTTGCCATCTTCGCCATCCTCGCAGGGGAAGAATTGCAGAACGTCTTTTGGAATGCCAGCTTCCCACAATTGCTTCGCCAGCAAGAAAGCCGTCTGCGCCGTTTCGGGCGCAGGCTTCAAAATCACACTGTTACCTGCGACCAGCGCCGCCAACACGCCACCACAAGGGATGGCATAAGGGAAGTTCCACGGCGGCGTTACAACAACCACGCCAACAGCCTTGGCATCAATGCCTTCGGGAACCCAGTGCTTCGCATAGTAACGCGCGAAGTCAATCGCTTCCGAAACTTCGGCATCGCCTTCAGGGATAGCCTTTTTCGCGTCCACGCGCATACAGGCGAGAGACGTGTAGCGATCTTTGCCAAGCACTTCTGCCGCGCGGTCCAAAAATGCGGCGCGGTGAGCGATGCCCGCCTTCTCCCACTCGACTTGCGCCTTCACGGCAGTACCGATTAGCTCATCGACCGTGGGCAAAGCTGGCAACTCTGGCGTCTGCCATGCTTTGATGGCTTCGGTCACGGCATCGCGTTGCACTTTCTGCGTCCAATCGGAATCGGGTTCGTTGTCGAACTCTACATCGAAATGCTGCTCCAGCGGTGTGGCGCGAGCCGAACCCGAAAAGACCTCGTTGCGATTCTCCCAACCCCAAACAAATGCGTCTTTCTGGCGATTCCATTCTTCGCTGCCTAGAGTCAAACCGAACGAGTCGCGCAAGAAGTTGCCCGTCGAGGTGTTCTCATCCAAACGACGAATCAAGTAGGCCAGAGCGCTCAAGAAGTCGTCGCGGCGCACAACGGGAGCGTACAGCAACAAGCCGCCCGCCTCGTCGCGCACAACGCGCGCCTGATGCGGAGCCATGCCTTCCAGCATCTCGATTTCGACGCGGTCTTTGACGCCCATCTTCTCACGCAAAACCAGCGCAAGCGCTACGTCGAACAGGTTGTGGCTGGCAACGCCCATGCGCGCGACACGCGCGTTCTCTGGCTGGCAGCCCCACTCCAACATGCGGCGGAAGTTGGCGTCGGTTTCGGGCTTCGAGCCGTAAGGCGCCACATTCCAACCGTGCAACTCGGCCTCAACCTTTTCCATCGCCAGGTTCGCTCCCTTGACCAAACGAACTTTGATGCCTGCTCCGCCATTCTCGACACGCTGACGCGCCCATGCCACAAGACCTTGCTGCGCCTTAAACGAGTCGGGCAAATAAGCCTGAAGCACGATACCCGCTTCCAATTGCTTGAACTCTTCCTCGTCCAGCACCTCTTGGAAAGCCGCGATGGTGAGCGCCAAATCGCGATACTCCTCCATGTCGAGGTTGACGAACTTATTCTGCGTCACCGCGACGCGATATAACTTGCGCAGACGTTCTTTGATTTCGCGCAAAGTGTCATCCCACGCCAGCAAGTTGATCTGCGAAAATATCGCCGAAATCTTGATGGAGATGTAGTTGACATCGGGACGGCCCAATGTGCGTAGCGCCTGATCTAAGCGATGCTTGGCCTCTTCTTCGCCCAATACGGCTTCGCCGAGTTGGTTGAGGTTGATGGAGAAGCCTTCTTTTTTGCGCTGCACCAAAAAGTCTTGCAACGCCTTTTCTTCGCCGCTCAAGATGACGCGCGAGGTTTGCGCGCGCATCGTCGCCTGAACAAGAGGCATCACAATCTGAGGCAAAAACAGCGTGCCCACAAAGCCCAGTTGCATCATCGCGCGCTCATGGAACGCCGGATAACTCGGCACGCCAAAATCGCGCATGATGCCGCGCCAACGCCGCGCCGTGTTTTTGTGTTTGGAGGCACGGAAGGTTTCATCCACCATCGCAAACAAGAACGCCTTGCCCGCCACATCATCCATCAGGCGAGCCATCTGCGAGGCTTCGCGCTTTTCACCAGAATTTTGATCTTTGTGGGCCGCTTCCAAAAGCCGTGTCGCGAGTACAATTGCCTCGTCGGCAATTGAGCCGCCTTCTTTCGGAATCGGAATATCAATGGGAACGGTGGGGTTAGCGGAGTTCATAACGACGTCAGGCATCATTCTCATTTTACCGATTTCGCCACACCCTAACACGAGTCAGCCAAACATTAATTTCGTGTTTCAAAGCGGTGGGTTCGGGCTAATAAGAGCCTCTTAAAATTAGGAGAAACGCTACACGACTCTTTAACTTAACAGCAGAATTATGCCCTAAAACCGCTTTAAAAAGCCAATTTCGCCCTCTTCCGATTGTATACCAATGGCCCCTTTAAAACGGCTTCTGAGGCATACCAGAGGCTCCAACGCGCCGAATCCAAAATTCTCAAAACACTTTTACAAAATACCCTTGTTCACTAACTGGTGTCAGATAAAATAGAGGGGATTGTAGTTATCGGCGATACTGCACTTTTAGGGTCGCCTCACTTTCCTATGCACATTCAACCCGTGGATTGGGTCATCGCATTTCTGTGCGTTTCGATCTGCTTTGTGCCCGCCTTCTTCTTCGCCCGACGCGCCCGTAAAAACACGACCGAATTTTTCGCGTCGGGGCGTTCGGTGCCGTGGTGGTTGGCAGGACTTTCGATGGTCGCCACGACCTTCTCTTCTGATACTCCCAACCTCGTCACCGACATCGTCAGGCGTCAGGGCGTGGCAGGCAACTGGGTATGGTGGGCCTTCGTTATCACCGGCCTTTCGACAGTGTTCTTCTACGCCCAGCTATGGCGACGTAGCGGAGTCCTCACCGATCTCGAATTTTATGAACTACGCTATTCGGGCAAAGCCGCCAGTGCGCTTCGTGGTTTTCGCGCCGTTTATCTAGGGCTGTTGTTCAATGTCCTCATCATGGCGGGCGTCAATCTCGCGGCCTGCAAAATCGCCAACATTCTCTTCGGGTTGGCTCCGTGGCAAACGCTGCTATTCGTCGGTTTGTTGAACGTGTTTTTCGCCGCCGAATCGGGCTTATGGGGCGTGCTTGTCATCGACATGATTCAATTCTTCGTGAAGATGACCGCCGTAATTTCCGCCGCCTACTTCGCCCTGCAACTGCCTCAGGTTGGTGGCTTGCACGGCATGGTTTCCAAGTTATCGGTGATGAAAGGGCCACAGGGTATCAACTACCTCAACATCCTGCCCGACTTTTCCAATAACTGGGACTTAGCGGTGGCCGTATTCATCCTTCCTCTGGCAGTTCAGTGGTGGTCGGTGTGGTATCCCGGTGCCGAACCCGGCGGTGGCTCCTACATCGCGCAGCGAATGCTGGCCTCCAAATCGGAGAAGGACGCTCTGGGCGCTGTGCTGTTCTTCAACATTGCTCACTACGTGTTGCGCCCTTGGCCGTGGATTCTGGTCGGCCTGTGCTCCCTCATCGTCTACCCCGAACTCGCCGACATTCAGCGCGCCTTTCCAAACCTCGACCCCAAACTACTCGGCCACGACATCGCTTATCCAGCGATGCTCAAATTCTTGCCAGTTGGCTTCGTCGGCCTGATGATTGGTGGCCTTATCGCCGCCAACTCCTCAACGATTCTCACCCACCTCAACTGGGGCGCTTCCTATTTGGTCCACGATTTCTATCGCCGCTTCATTCGCACCGATGCCAGTGAGAAACATTATGTTGGTGTCGGGCGCGCGGTGATCGTCGGTTTGCTGGTCTGCTCGGCGCTAGTAACGCTGGTTCTGACATCAGCGAAAGACACCTTCGACATCATCCTTCAAGTGGGAGCTGGTACGGGCCTGTTGTATCTCACGCGCTGGTTCTGGTGGCGCATCAACGCCTGGTGCGAAATCGTGGCGATGGTTTCTTCGTTCGCCATTTCGGTCTTACTGTTGTTGTTGAAGAAATTCGGCTCATATACCCCCACGGGCCATTACGACCTGCTCATTACCATTGCCGCCACGACAATTTGCTGGCTCTTGGCCGCGTACTTTGCCCCCCAAACCGACCACGAAACCCTCGTTAACTTCTACACCAAAGTCCGTCCTCCCGGCCCCGGTTGGGAGAAGGTACGCCGCGATGCCAACCTACCCGCCCATGATGCCCGCGACCAGCGCGACAACATCCCGCTCTCGCTGCTGGGTTGGTTCTCTGGTAGCATCCTCATTTGGTCAGCGCTGTTCGCCGTCGGCAACTTCCTCTATGGGCGCATGGCCGCAGCAGGAGGGCTACTGGTCGTTGTCCTCGTCACAGGAGGTCTGTTGCTGTGGACACTAAGCCGCCTATGGGGCGGCCCCGACGAGGACTCCCCCACCCCAACCGAGCCGGAGACTATCACCGCTTAAAAGACGATACCTCCAAAACACAAAAGGGCGAACTATTTAGTTCGCCCTTTCGTGTTTGCTCTATACAATCTCAATCATCGTCGTCATCGCGCTGCGTCGCGAGGCCATCTTTGGGGTTACGCACAGGATAAGGAGCCGAGCCTTTGCGGGCATTCCACAGAATACGATTCAGCAAATCCTCTGGGCACTTATCGGCCTCTTTGAGCGGTAACTTGGCCGACAGCAGAGCATAGCGGCGACGCAACGGATCGCGAATAGCGCTGGGCGCTGGATTCATCTGACTGAGGGGAACTTTGCTGGGTACAGCTTTAAAAGGGGTAAAGTCAGGGCGCGAAGTGAAGCAATCGGAAAGTGGCGTAGCGGCGGCATCCATCACGTTCATCGGCGGCAACCCCAACATCAATTCCATCGTGCGCAGTAACCCCGGTTGGTTGTACTGCGTGCTAACCACAGCGTGCCGTTTGGTGTACGGGCTAACAACATAAGCGGTAGTCCGATAGGCGCTCACATGATCCCACCCTGCCTGTGGGTCATCTTCAATCGCGAAAATACAGGTGTCCTTCCAGAAACGGCTGTGACTGATCGCTTCCACAATTTGCCCCATTGCCAGGTCGTTATCAGCGATGTGTGCAGCCGGAGTAGGCGAACCCGCCGAGGTACCCGATGTGTGATCGTTGGGCAAGCAGATCAACACCATCTGCGGGAAAGTCCCTTTCTTCTCGAACTGCTTCAACTCGCCGATGAAGCGAGCAGCCCGTAAAACGTCCGGCACCTGCATATTCCAACCAATGGTATCGTTACACAGATAAGGCCGCAGCGATTCGACGGCAGGTGTTGAGCTAATTTTGGTGACTCGCGTATCGCGCAGATAGTCGTTCATGAAATCGGCAAAGCGCGGACTGCCCTTGCGAGTCGCATCTTCCCAGCCTGTTGAGCCAATCGCGAACTCTCCGTAATCGCGCAATGTCTTGCCATGCCTGATGGCGTTATCCCAGATGAAACCCGACGGCGCATAAGCGAGGGCATCCACATCGTTATCTTCCATGCCATCGGGATAGCTGCGCGGGAATCCGGCGAACGAACGCTCCATGTAATCGGTGGCGAAACCCGTATCGGCCCATTGGTGCCCATCGGCGCTCAATACGCCCGAACAGTAGGTGTTATCCAACAGGGCAAATTCGCGCACCATCTTGTGCTGATTGGGCGTGACATCGGCTCCAAAAATACACCCACTGGCATCGCCGTTTCCTTCTTTGATGTCGCCCAAAACCTGATCGTAAGTTCGGTTCTCCTTGATGATATAAACGACGTGCTTAATAGTCGAAGGCTCGCCGACACGCTCTGGTACCGGACGCGGCGGTTGATTGGGTCGAGCGGGCAGTAACGCGGTATCAATGGTCGCCTGACGAGCATTCTCTAGCACGGCGCGCGTGAAACGTCCCATCTGCGGCGCGTCTGGCAACGGCACCAGCGAAAGCGTGCCGTTGTATTGATAGGTGTTGAATTTGGGGCCACGCCCTGAACCTGTGCCTTTGATGTTAGCGACACCAATCGTGCGCCGCTTTGCATCATAAACCACAGCCCCCGGAAACCAGCCGACAGGAATTAAACCACGCATCTGGCTCTTGCCCGGTTTAAAACCAATCGAGGCCACTGCGTTACGCCCACCCAAGCACACGAACAGCGATTGTCCCGAAGGCGAAAAAGTGAGCGCATCTGGCACGGCCCCATAAAGGGCACCAAGCACTCGAAGCCCTATCGTTTCAACCAACTTATCGTCGAGAGTGTCGAATACAGAGAGCATGTCTTCGCCAGCATTGGCGACCACTAGGAAGCGCTTGTCCGGCGAAAGCACCATTGCACAGGCATGTCGCCCAAGAACTAGTTCGCGCTCGACTTCCCCATCTTTAAGGTCGATAACCGAAACCGAACCTTCGGATGCGATGAATCGTTTGCCATCCACGCGCACTTTCGTACCGCGCCCCGCAGGGCCAGTGATGCTCTTTTCATCTGGGCGGCGCCCGCCCCAGTTGCTGATGTAAGCCTTATCGCCCGTCAAGACGACATCATAAGGCGCGACACCGACATCGAAATGGCGCAACACGCGCCCACCGACCGCATCCAACTCGAACAGGCGATTGGAGAGGTTGCCCGCCACATATAGCCGCGTTCCATCCGATGAAACCGCGAGGCCACAGGGAATTTCCTGTTGACGGCGAGGTAAGCCCGTTTTAGGCAAGTCGAACGAATTAAGGCCCGACACTTTGCCAGCAGCAACCTCAAAAACCTTCACGCTGCCATTCACGCTCGATAAATACAGCCGTGTGCCATCTGGCGAGAAAACAATTCCGCTGTAACTCAACTGCCCATTGGTATCAGGCTCCAAGATGTGTCTAGAAACCGGCCCCTCCGACTTGGTATCGGCGCCGCCTTTTACTGAAGGCAACGGCACACGTTGTAGCACCTCACCCGTTGCCAGATTCAAAACCACCAATTCATGGCCTTGGCCCGCCGTCACCAACAAGCGCCCATCGGGGCTAAGAGCCAATGCCTGAGGCCGCATCCCCGGCAAAGCGATCTGGCGCCCTGCCGGAGTCAAAACCTGATTTTGTGGCAGCACGACTCCATCCTTATGCAGCCCAACGGTGGCGCGAGTAGAAAGCGCTTCTTTCCCAGCACTCGGCACATTCTCTTTCTGGGCCAAAGCCGGTTTAAATTGCCATGTCCCGACAGAAACGCCAGTCGCCACCGCTGCAACACCAAGAGTTTTTCTTGAAAGACGAAGCCTCATAATTCACACCAAATTGTACTAGCCCACCAACTAACTCATCACTTCGCCACGACCGAGATGTCGCCGTTGGAATCGTTGCCGCCATCGGCGCGCACACGGGCACGTAGCACAACCTTCTGCTTAGGAGCCAGCGTTGTCACCACGAAATGGTACACGTTGTCCTTCGTGGCCCCACCTGTCAATCCGGTATGTTCATCACGCCCCAACACCATGCCGTTTTGCTCCAGTTGCGCCCACGAGATGTCGAGGCGGTGCGTACCCTGCGTGTACTGAAAGGTCACATCGTAGGTGCCCGCTTTAGGAATGGCGGACGAAATATCCCACGTCTTCTCAGCCCACTCTTCGCCCACTTCGCCGCTCTTCCAAGTCGCGATGGGAGTGACTTCCACATCAAGCGGTCTGAAATTCACACCTTGAGCCTTCAAGCGCTCGACATGCGTTTCCAAGCGCGCGCGGAAATCGCCGTAATCCTTGACCTGCATAGGCGACCAGCCCGTTTCGGCCACAGCACAGGCGCGTGGATAGGCCATGTACTCCAATTTGGGCATATCCTTGATGTATTCGGCCCACAATTGCCCCTGCACACCGAGCAAAAAGTGTGCTTTGTCGGGCGCCAACGAAGCCGAAGGCTCGAATGAATAGGTCCGACGCAGCGGCACATAGCCTCCGATGGTTTCCGGCTCGGTGCCGCCTCGGCCCTGACCGTAATCGAGGTAATAAGCGCTATTCGAGGCCATAACAACCGGATGGTTCTGGTTGGCGGCTGCTATCGCGCCGCTTTCGCCACGCCAACTCATAACAATGGCATTAGGCGCTAGGCCACCTTCCAAAATCTCGTCCCAACCGATGAAATCGCGACCATGAGCATTAAGGAATTTTCCGACGCGCGTCGTGAAATACGACTGTACGCCATGCAACTCCTTGATGCCGTTCTTGGTCATGAAGTCGCGCGCGAAGGCCGATTGATTCCACTGCGATGTGGGGGCTTCGTCGCCGCCGATGTGAATGACTTTGGAGGGGAATATAGCCATCACTTCGCTCAACACATCTTCCAAAAAGGCGAAGGTCTCTTCTTTGGGGGCGAACGTATAGGGATGTACTCCCCAACGGGTTAGCACTTTGGGAGCATAGTTGGGAATATCGGTGTTGCCCAATTGCGGGTAGGCAGTAATCGCGGCGGCGGCGTGCCCAGGAATCTCGATTTCGGGAACCACCGTGATGTGGCGCTGCGCCGCATACGCCACCACTTCGCGTGCTTCGGCCTGTGTGTAAAAGCCGCGATAAGGAGTGCCATCACCCTGATTTCGGGCACCCGCACGGGGCGACTCGGAGCGCACACTTCCGACTTCGGTCAACAGCGGGTACTTCTTGATTTCCAGACGCCAGCCCTGATCTTCGGTGAGGTGCCAATGGAAAGTGTTCATCTTCTGTTGCGCCATCAAGTCGATAAAGCGCTTGACATCGGCAACGGGGAAGAAATAGCGCCCCGAATCCATCATCAAGCCGCGCCACGCGAAACGCGGCTTGTCCTCGATGGTGACAGCGGGCATTTGCCACACGACACCCTTTTGGACTGTGGGCGCGTAGATGGCGCTCGGCAAAAGCTGGCGCATGGTTTGACCGGCATAAAACAACCCAGCGGGCTTTTGCGCGACCACGGTAATACGCCCTCGACTCACATTCAGACGATAACCTTCATCCCCCAATCCAGAGTTGGGGTCGAGTTTGAAGGAAATGGAATCGGCCCCACGACCGTCAACGTGATCTTCGATGCGCGGCGTGAATCCTGTCGCGGGCGCCAACGATGCGGCGAAGAATTGGGCTTCGCGCACAGCATCAGCATCTTTTGCCTCAATAAAGACTCTATTCGACAGCGTAAAGACGCCCTTGCCCAACGTCATCTTCGCGGGGCGCGGCACTAATTGCGGGGTATTCATCGGATTGATAGTTCCGTTTTGGGCCAAAGCCCCAGTAGCAGTCCCGGCCAGAACGGTAACCAGCGGCAGAACTGCGAAATAGGTACGTCGAGTCAGTAAAATTGACATAGGAGTTGGTGCTATTGTGGTTTGGCTTCAAAAACCAGAACTTCGAATGGTTGCAGCGAGAACGTCGTGGTTTGACCGGCCCTCATCTGTCCGCTTTTATAATTTTGATCGGCGTAAGGTGAACTCAGGGTAAAGGCACTCTTGGCCCCCGAAGGCAACTCGAACACCGTCTGTGGGTCGAGCGCGATAGATTGTGGCTTATCCGAAGGATTGCGCAGCGCGAAAATGCCTTTGCGCGGCGCCCACGAAGCGTAACCATAAACCTCAGCTTTCGAGGGGTCGCCGCCAATCCAGTGAGCATCGGTCAGCACATCGAAGTTGGCTTTCGACCACTTCGCCCCTGCTGCCACTTCGTCCCAACCTTCTTTAGTCATCAGTGAAGGGGTCAAATACAGCTCCTGCAACGAAGCCCCAGTAGCAAAGTAAAGCCGCGCGTCGTGCTTCAAATCTGGCCCCGCCACAGCGACCTCGCCGCCTTGATATTTGCGTCCCAACGAAATGCCGTGATGCATAATTGAGTTGAGCGGATACAGCGGCCCCGGCTTCACCACGCGGTTATACAGCTCTTGGTCGCGATAGGTCAGCCACTGTTCGCGCTTATTTCCAACTCCCGCCCAACCCATGTCGCCGCCAGAGCGCCACGTCGAGTCGATGTGATTGAGCCAGAACGGGCTTGGCCACGTTCCGACTGTCACGTTGATATACACATTTGGGTTCTCGTGGCGCAATTCGTTCGCGAGGCGAAGCAGTGCCAGAAAGTGCGGCGTTACTCCGGCTCCCGCCTTGTCCCATTTGAAGTAGTTGACGCCGTCCTCACGCATCATCTGTAGACAGCGGTCGCGATACCAGTTGTAATAGGGCGGATAGCTCAAATCGAGTTCTGGCCCTTCGACCAATCCTAATTTACGCGCGTTGTCGGTGCGCATCTTCGCTTCACCATATCCCCCCAGCGGCGAAATCCACATGCCGAGATGAGAGTTACGCGCCTTCAATTCGGCCATGACGGGCGTGAAGCCCTGCGGAAACTTCTTCGCGTCCACGCCCCAGAAGGTGTTACGCGCATCGTCCCAGCCATCGTCGATCACATACGAGTCGATGGCGACACCGCGCTTGCGCGTCATTTCCTCATCGAAGTCACGAATGGCGACGTTCAAATCGGTGGCATTCACAGCCTGAGCCAAATCGTACCAGCAGTTGTAATGCAGAAACGGCGACGAAGGTCGCGCCCGCTCGTGTTCGACGTAGTTCAAAACACTGCGGCGCAGTTGCCCCGGCCCATAAACGCCCGCGACCGAACCGAACTCGTAGGTTGCGCCCGCCTGAAGCGGCAAATTGCAAGGCACCGAAGTCTGCGCGCCATCGCTCGACTCGTTCTCGCCCATCGGCAATTCGGCGCCGAAGAACCAACTGTCCGTCGCCAATGGACTTCCCGGCACGGTGCCAATTTGCGTGGCTCCCGTAACGGGGAAATTGACCACTTCGACGCGCGACAACGTGCCCGCCTCCCCTGTCGCCTTCACCATGAAGCGTTGGCGAACATAGTTGGCGCCATTGCGCAGCGTCGCGTGCCACTCGACCGAAAGCGGTTTGAGCGGATGGCGCAGCGTCGCCACCAACTCTTGCCCATCGCGCCCCTCGACGATACGCGGCGCCCCCTCTAAACGGAACTGTGAAGCCGACAGGTCATACGACTTTGAGCCGGGCGTCTTCAACAAAGTCTCGCCTTCGGGAGTCGAAACGCTGAACTCGCCCAACGGCGCCCGCGCGTTCACCATCACAAAGCGACCATTGGGCCAACGCAACGCCAAACCCGGCCCCCACGATTCGCCTTGATCGGAGTCCTTCCACACCCGCGCCGAAACGAGGTGCGTTCCAGCCGCCAGCGGCCACTGCGCGTACGCAGTAGTGTTAGCTCCGGCTTCAATGCTTATTCCGCTCCCTTGCACCTGCAACTTCGTTCCCGCACGCGGCGAGGGGAACAACGCGGGCGCTCCAGCATTAGCCACCGAAATCTCTTCGATGCGCGTTTTCCCAGCTTCTCCGACTTCGGGATAATCGCTGCCATCGGCTTTCAGACTCATCTTACCCACGCGAACCAGCGTCGGCTCGCCGAGGAACTGCGCGCGTGGCAACGACTGCAAGGTGCGCCACGATTTACCATCGCCCCACAACACAGTCAGCATTTTGTCGTCCCAACGAAAGCCCAGATACACACCGTCCTGTGCATTGGTGTTCGCGATTGCAGCCGTCGTATTCAAGCGGAAAGGTTCGCGCACGCCCGTCACCGTCGCTCCATTCAAACCGTCGCGCGCACTCACCAGAGAAAGCGTGCCTCCCTGCGCTCGCCACGACAGCGAAACAACCGAGTTCGATAATGTATAAACGCCATTCGTTTGCTTAGCGCGCGCTTTCCCCGGCGCCTTGCCCGGAAAATCAACGGCCTGTGCCGGAAACAAAGGAATCAAAAGCGCCCCCGCAATCAGAGGCAATAAGCAACGGTTTTTCATGGAGAATCGAATACTTCGTGACGACAACACTAACACCAGTTAGAGAATATTGTTGTACCAGAGTTGCACAACCCCAACCCTTATTTTGAGAAATAGTAGTGAGGCCGGACATGTACATGTCCGGCCTCAACGCACCCCAAAAACTCACGTTTACAATCCCGGTGGTACTTGCGGGGTTACAAACACTCGGAAGTCTTTGATGCGCGCCGAAGCCGCAGCCGTGCCGGGACGCTGCAACATTCGTAACGCCGAAATCGACACATCCTGCCCCAGATCAATAACGATCTGGTGCGGGTGTTTGGGCGCGTTCTGCCCCGACCACTGCGAATGCCAGTAGGTCGTCGGCTGCAAGTCGAACACGTTGTCGGCACTGCCATCCTCGGAAGAGAACTCTTCCGAATCGGCGTAAACGACCTTCCATTTGGTGCGTGCCATATCGTGCCCCGGTGTGTCCTGAACATACAACTCGGATAGCGCCGCGAAAGCATCGCCGGGATGCGAGTTCAGCGATTCGAGGGTCAGATAACGCCCGGTGGCCGGAGCCGGAAGCGCAATCGTCTGCCATGCATCGGTATTGGCAAGCGTGCCCGAAAGTGTTGGCGTCAGCGTCGATAAATCGAGATTCTGCCCCGCTTTGCGGTGTGCCCTGCCCGGCTCGGCGTTCACCGTGTCCAGCATCGGCTCGGTCAAACCGCGCATTGTGGCTGCCGAAGCCCCCAAACCATCGCTCTCATAAACCACAACTTCGTTGCGTCCTGTTTTCAGCCACGGAGCGGGCACATATAGCGTCTGCTGTGGCCCAATGCGCCAGTAGCGCCCCAGATTGTGGCCGTTCACCCACACCACGCCACGATTCCACGCGCTGGTATCGAGGAAGGTATCGCCAACATTGGTCAAATCGAAAGTGCCGCGATAAAACGCCGGTTTGTCACTTTTGCCCGCCGTGTACTTGCGGCCTTTCCACACCGTATCGAGCGGCAACAGGTAATGCGACCAGCCCTTAATCTCGGTCGTGCCCGCATCGGAAACCAACTCGACGCGCTCGGTGATGCCCTTGCGGTCGTGAATATCGCCGCCATAGTTCACGCGCCCATACGAATCGACCAGAATATCGAGAACGCCCCCCTGAGCGCGAGCTGGCAAGGCCAAAGTAGATTGGCCTCTGCGACGGTCGAGCGTGGCGATCTTCTGCCCGTTCAAATAGATGTGCGCGTAGTCATGCAAGTCACGCAACACCAGGCGGGCTTCGGGGCCAGCCGGTAATGTCGAGCGATACAACACACAGGCGTTAATCTGGTTCAGGTTCTCAAACGTCTGTGGCCGCTCCGAAACGATGGCTTTGGGCAATTTGTCGCCCATCAGTGGCGAAACTTCGTTCAACGCGAAAGGCGCCACCGTCACCACTGGGTTGCGGGCCGGAACGGGCGGCAAGGTTTCGCCCTCCTGGAGATATTTGGAAAACAACTCGCGAATCTGATGGAATTTGGGCGTATCCCAACCAGCCTCCGAAACCGGAGCGTCGTAGTCGTAAGAGGTGCTTTGCGGCGAAAAGGGCGGCGAGTTGGCTCCCGCCGTAAAGGCAAAACTAGTTCCTCCGTGCGCCATGTAAATCGAGAACGAGGCTTTGTTATCGAGCATCCACTTCAACTCATTGACAACGTGTTCGGCGTTCCCGGTGTGGTGAGCGCGCCCCCACGAATCGAACCAACCCGGATAATACTCGCCGCACATCAGCGGCCCGGTCGGCTGAACTTTGCGAAGCGCCTCAAAGCACGCCTGCGGGTTCCCTCCGAAGTTCACTACCGCGAAGATGTCGTCGCGGTGATCGCGCGGCAACTGGCTCGGCCCGTCGCAGTGGAACAAAGGCACATCGAAGCCCGCTTCCACCAGATTATCGCGCACGATGCCCATGTACTCCTTATCCGAACCATAGGAACCGTACTCGTTCTCGACCTGCACCATCAGAATCGGGCCGCCATGCGTCACCTGTTGCGGCGCCAACTGCTTGCCCACCTGCATCAAATACTTTCGTACCGCTGCCAGATAGCGAGGGTCGCGAGTGCGCAGCTTAATGTCAGAAGTCTTTAGTAGCCACGAGGGGAAGCCGCCGAACTCCCACTCAGCGCACGCATAGGGACCGGGGCGCAAAATGACATAAAGCCCTTCCTGCTTTGCCAGACGGCAAAATTCAGCGACATCGGCTTCGCCCGAAAAATTGAATTTGCCTTCCTGCGCCTCATGAGCGTTCCAGAACATGTAAGCGCACACCGTGTTCAACCCCATCGCTTTCAACATCTGCAAACGATGCCGCCAGTAAGCGCGAGGCACGCGAGCGAAATGCATTTCGCCGCAGCGAATCTGAAACGGCTTACCGTTCAACAAAAAGTCGTTCGCCCCAATTCCAAACGGAGCCGATTTTCCCGTTGCGGCGGGCGCCGCTTCAACGGGCGACACAGTCGTAGCTAAAAGCGCAGTCGCCGCAACCAGCGAGGAAGCCAACAGAGTTTTCATATAATTTCTGACAGCAGTTAGAAAGACGGGCCAATTTTCCCTGCTTCAAACATCTAACTACAATACAAAGACATTCCCTGTGTAACACAGTTGCGGCAAGCCGTGTGCTTTCTGCCCCCGAATATGACACATTTAAGGGCCAGACGAAGATATATCTGGCCCCCATTTCACTCCTACTCTTTGGTATCGACCAGCGGAGTAATCCGATAGGCACACCGTCTGGCCCCCGCAGGAATGTGTTCGGTGCGCTCGATATGTACATCCGGCCCCAGCACTTCCTGAAACACGTTCAATTCGGCTCTGCAAAAACCTAAACACGATGTCGCCGCCGCGCAAATCGGACAGTGGTTCTCCACCATCAAGAACCCCTCGCCCTCGCTCTCATACTCGGCCATGTAGCCCTCGCCGTCGCGAATTGCCGTTAACCGAGCCACCTTCTCTTCGAGCGACAAATCCTTCTCGCCAGCCAACCCCGAAAACTGTGTTTTGTATTCGGCGCGCGTTTGAATTTCGCGCGCCGCAATCAAGCGCTCAAGCGCATCCTCGCCCAATTCCTTTTGAATGGCCCCGATAAGTTGAACCGCCAATGCCGCATGGGCATTGGGAAAGCGGGCATTACCCGCATCGGTCAATTGCCAGAACTGCGAGGGGCGACCGACACCGCGCGATTGAGAAATCGCCTCCACCAACCCCTCTTTGCCCAGCTTAATCAACTGTTGGCGGGCCGCCTCGTCGGTGGTGCCCACCGCCGCCCCCAGCGTTGCAGCGGTCTGCGCCCCGCGCATCTTCAACAGATACATCAATCGGTCGCCTACCCTCCCCTCGAAATCAGCTTTTTTATTTTCCAAGTTTTTCCTTGACATATTACCCTCTGGTCTATTATTCTAAGTATTAGATTGGAAAATTCGGGCGCGCCATCTCTTTTGTAGAGAGGACGCTCACTCCGAACTCCAAAGGCTCAAGGAAAACCATCATGTCACACCAACTTCCAGCACTGCCCTATGCCTACGATGCCCTGGAACCCCACATCGACCAGGAGACAATGACCATCCATCACGATAAGCACCACGCGGCTTACGTGAACAACCTCAACGCCGCACTGGAAAAGGCACCGCAGTTGGCCGACAAATCGGTTGAAGAACTGGTGGCCGACCTGTCTGCCGTGCCCGAAGAAATTCGCGGCGCCGTGCGCAACAACGGCGGTGGCCATCTCAACCACACCTTCTTCTGGGAATTGCTGACTCCCGGCGGCGCAACCGAGCCAAGTGGTGATTTGCTCGAAGCCATCAATGCCAGCTTCGGTTCGCTCGACGCACTGAAAACCCAGTTCAACGCCGCTGGCGTCGCCCGCTTCGGTTCCGGCTGGGTCTGGTTGGTCAAAGACGCTGACGGCAAACTCGCCATCACCTCGACCCCGAATCAGGACAACCCCATCTCCGAAGGCAAAACCCCGATTCTGGGCAACGATGTTTGGGAACACGCTTACTACATCACCTACCGCAACCTGCGCCCCAAATATCTCGAAGCCTGGTGGAACGTCGTCAACTGGGATAAAGTCGCCGAAAACTTCAGCAAATAAGGCTGCGAATTTCCCTCACTGGTCGCCGCGATTTCACTGTGCTTTTATCGCGGCGACCAGCGAAAACAGGCAAAAATAAATTTTCGAAGAATTCCCCTTGCCTCCATCTTCATCTGCGTGTATAATTTCTTTCGCGCCAAATTTTGGGGCTTTAGCTCAGCTGGGAGAGCGCTTGAATGGCATTCAAGAGGTCAGCGGTTCGATCCCGCTAAGCTCCATAAAAACAAAAAGCCCGATTCAAAAGAATCGGGCTTTTTGCGTATTGACTCCCCTGTCCATGCAATGAAATAAAAGCACCAGGAGCCGCTTCGATTGAAGCGGCCCCTGATGTTTGCACTGCTACCAAATTTAATTGTAGAAGTTAGTAGCACTAATCAGCATTGTTCTCGTATCAGTCGTCCACTGGGCATTGGGAAAGTCAGTACCGAATCGGCTCCACATATTGATGGTGCCGCTTCCTCCCATTGAGGTCATGATGGTCTGCAACGGTTTCATGGTTTTGACGTGACCATCCGCAAAAAGCACATTCATCGTCGAAAGATGTCCAGCAAACAAGGCGGGTTTGCCACCGCCAGCCCCCTGAGCATTGGTGCTGTTCCACAAACCATTCGTCGAACGGAAATCGGTGCTGGCTGTGTTGGCATCCACGACCATTAGGGTCTGTGAAACATTCGCAAAATCTGCCAAAGCAGGTCCCGCTGATCCGCGTCCACCAAAAGCGGCGCCGTTTCCAGCGGTTCCCGTACCTCCGGCCTCTGTTTGGGCCGCATACGAAACGACTGCTCTATCGGGACCCACCGGGCCGGGTTCTTTCGCGTCCTCCATAAAAGACGTGTTGCGAGTGTTCGAGGGACAGGCAAACAATTGATAGCTTTTGATGTAAGGCTGAATCAAGACCGGCCAAGCACCACCATTGCCATCAAGGTTATTGGGGTTCATACGCCCCGATGGCATCCTCTCATCGTAATCCTGCGAATATTGCATTATTCCCAAACCAATCTGTTTGAGGTTGCTGGCGCAGGACGCGCGGCGGGCATTTTCACGTGCCCTGGCGAAGACGGGAAACAAAATCGCAGCGAGGATAGCGATAATGGCGATAACGACCAAAAGCTCAATTAAAGTAAAGCCACGGTTCTTATTATTCAAAGACGGCGTGTAATTTTGGGTATTCATGATTGTAAGCGGGGGTCTCAAGAAGCAAAGATACCGGTATCCCCACAGCAATATACCCGTATTTCGCGAACTTTAAACATTTCCCGCGATATTTTTTCGCGAGGAATATTAGGGACTCTATTCAAACAAACGAGAGCCAACGCCATAAGAGGGATATTGGCATGTAGGGGCTTATGTCAATAAGCCCACCCTACTCCTCAGCAGAAGTTTTCAACGACTCTCTAACGACCAATTTCCCCTCGAAGATGGCTTCCTGGTGCGGCAAGTCGGGCTGGGCAATACGGTTTTGCAAGAACTCCCACGCCTTCGCACACAACTCCTCCATCGGCTGTACAATGGTGCTGAGCGGCGGCTCAAAATCTTCCATGTGTGGGTGCCCATCGCATCCCACGAGTAGAACATCCGTGGGGACCTTATACCCCGACGCCTTGAGAACCCGAAATGCCGACATGGCCGTCTCATCGTTTTGGCAAACCAACCCATCGGGGCATCCATGTTCTTCGATGTAGGCTTTGAAGTTTTTTTCCAGATCGGCTGGCATCTCGGCCATGACGTTGATGACTTCGGGAACTCGATTGCCCGCTTGCATCGCCTCGCGATAGGCCCGCGCCCGCACTTCCGTATCACGCCCCATAAACTCCGAAGTCACCACATAGGCAATGCGCTGTCGGCCATCGGCCAGCATCAAATTCACCGCCTCCCTGACACCTGCGCTTAAGTCAACCAACACATGATCGACCAAAGAACGCTTGATGGTGGCAATCGAAACGCAGGGAATATGCGATGTCGAATTGAATTCTCCGACTAGCCCCAGCATATCTACAGCGATAGCCCCATCAACCACAATATTCCCGGTTGCGTTTACCAACTCTTTAACGTCTTTGGGAGTTCGCACCAACAGCAAGTTCAGCCCCTCTGCGTGAATGTGCTGTTCCAGCAAATGAACCATATTCGCGTAATAAGGCTGATTTAACCGGCCACACAAAATGGCGATAATTCCCGTTCGCCCAGTGGTTAAAGCTCGCGCCGCAAAGTTGGGCACGTAATTCATTTCGCGCGCGATGCGCTGCACTTTCTCCCGCGTTGCGGGTGCGACACTGCGCGTGCCATTCAGTGCATTCGATACCACCATCTTTTTAACGCCCGCCACATCGGCAATGTCTTGAAGAGTGACCCTTTTGGGACGTTCTGCGCCAGATGATGCATTTTTTAGACGAGGCATAATAGTGATAGAGACTGAGGGTAAACAACAACCAACCATTCCAGTTTAAGTCAACGACTGGTATTCCTCCTCATAACTCACCCATTACCGAGTAGGAACGAGATATTAGGAGCGCTGCATCAAATAGTATTATTCCCGTCAGTCTTTCCCGCACACCTCCTAAAACCGATGTTTGAAACCCGTTCAAGATGGGTATAATCACTTTCAAATACCGGTATTCTTCGCTCAGGAGTGTTCACTTTAAAGCGCAACGACTCCGCTCTAAAATCCCAATTTGCCAAATTCCATGAAACTCATCAAAGTAGCCCCCACTCAACAGTTCACCCGCACCCTGATCGCAAACGCCCTCATCGTGGGCGCACTGACATTAAGTTTGGGGTGCAATTTCCCTGTTCAAGCGCAGTTGGATGAGCAAGCCCAGCCAGCCGCCCCAGCCCCGTCCAAACCGCCCATTGGCAGCGCAGCCTTGCCAACCGAGCCAGTGCCAGCCGATGCTCCCGGCTATAAGGAAATCAACGCCTTCTGGGAAGCCGACAAAAAGCAAATGCCCCCAACAGGCGCCGTTCTGTTTATGGGCAGTTCCAGCATTCGTATGTGGGACACGCTCGCGAAAGACTTCTCCGAAATTCCAGTCATCAATCGTGGCTTTGGTGGTTCAATCATCGAGGAAAGCACCCGTTACCTCGACCGTATCGCCATCCCCTATAAACCCAAAATGATCGTTTTAGCAGCGGGCACGAATGATTTGGCTTACGGAGGCAAAAATCCTCAATCGGTTCTTCAGGAATTCAAAGATTTTGCGGCCAAAATCCACGCCTCCCTGCCCGATACACGCATCATCTACATCTCCATCAACCCCACGGTTTCTCGCTGGAATCAAGAGGGAGCCATATTGGAAACCAATTATCTCATCGAACGCTTCATCTTCGAGAACTCCAAAACCCAGAAGTTGAACTTCATCAACTCGCACGCTCAAATACTCACAGCCGACGGCCAACCACAGCTCAACTTACTCCGAGACGACAAGCTGCACTTCAACACCGAGGGCTATAAAGTGTGGACATCCATAGTCAAACCGCGAGTCATGGCCCTGGCCACAATCGACGGAGTTCAACGCCTCGACACACCAAAATAGCGAGGAATAAACAGCCCTCGAAACTAATGATTTCGAGGGCTGTTTACTTTTATATTGGTAGGTCTTAAACAAGCACCGAGGATTCGGTATCGCCCGTCGCATCGCCGCGATTCGAAATATCGCCGGGCAACTCGTTGGCGTCAACCGGGGGAGCCAGGTTTTCTACGTCTGCGGGCGTCTGGTCAGCGTTCTCAACGCCCTCCCAAAACTCGTCCTGCGACTGGATATGAGTCGATTTCGGGCCATCTTTGGTGATGATTTCAGCACCATTATGCACAAATGAGGTCGTTAGGCCGGGTTCGTCGGCAGGAAATTGCTTTTCGCGCAGTTCGGCGTCTTCACCGGGGTTGGTCTGTTCGGGTCGAATGTCGTTCATGTGGTCTATCTCCCATTAGCTTTGGAGGAGCGCCCTGAAACAAACGAGTAAATGCCTCCCCCTAAAAACACGGCCATTATGACCATGTAGGGAATCACTGTTGCTATTTCACTGCCGCCGCTCTCCTGTGCCTTTATCCGATTCGATACCTGTGTCACAGAATTGCGCGAATCCTGCGCGAAGCTCCGAGGAGATGAAGCCCCCGCGAATATCAGCCCTAAAAGTAATCCAACACTCCACTTCCATTTCATCAAAGAGCATTGCTCTGCACGTTCTCGGCCTTTATGTCCCCTGAACTCAGTGCGGTTTTTCCTCTCCCATGAGAACTACCTCTTTTTATTGCCCCTTGTGCCTCTGCCGTAAAAAATACGTTCCGAAGAATCCGAGACGATAATAAGATAGGGGCCACGAAATCGGCGGCTCAATTCTAAAAACTAACCACTAAGAACTAGAAACTAAAGACTCAGAGAAAAACAAAACCCCGCGAACACCATGTTCGCGGGGTTGATAGGGGTTTGAACGCCTTAGCCGTTGAGCGCTTCGGCACCACCGATGATGTCGAGCAATTCTTTGGTAATACCGGCCTGACGGGTACGGTTCGCCAACAGGGTGAGTTTGTCGATCTGCTCGCCCGCGTTCTTGGTTGCGTTGCTCATAGCCGTCATACGCGCGCCGAACTCGGACGCAGTCGCTTCCATCAGCAACTGATACACGCGAGTTTCGACGTAACGAGGCAAAAGCACTCCAAGCAACTCTTCGATTTTGGGTTCGAAAATGAACTCCGATGTAGCGCCCGCATTTTCGCTGGCTGTAGCGTCGGCGGCTGGCGGCTCGATAGGCAAGAACTTGATGTTCTGCGGACGTTGCACGAGCGGCGAAACGAATTCGGAGTAGCAGATGTGAACTTCATCCACTTGCCCCGAAGCGAACAAACCTGTCAGTGTGTTCGAGACGGCGCGAATCTGTTCGTATGGCGTTTCTGGACCGATACCGGGGAAGCGTTCAATCGGAGAATAACCACGTTTGGTGAAGTATTCGCCCGCTTTGCGTCCGATTGTGACGAGCTGCACATTGCCCGCACCGTACTGAGCGATTTGCGAATCGAGGAAGCGATGTCCCAAACGCAAGATGTTCGAGTTGTAAGCGCCGCACAAACCTTTGTCGCCCGCGATAACAACGACCAACACACGCGAAACCTCGCGCGTCGTCAACAGAGGATGCGAGAAGTCTTTGACGTTGGGAGCCAATGCGCCGACGAGTTCGGCCATAGTGTTGGCGTAGGGCTTGCCTTTTTGTACACGGTCCTGCACGCGGCGAAGTTTCGCGGCGGCGACCATTTTCATCGCCTGCGTGATCTGCGCGATGTTTTTAACAACGCGAATTTTGCGCTTAATATCTCGAAGTGATGCCATTGGATTTCTACTCAGGCGAGGAGGGGATAGTACCCCTACTCCGCCGCCCCAGAGAGCATGTCTCTGAAGGCGACGAAGTTAAATGAGGTGTAAACGAACTAACGCTTGCTGTTACGCGCTTGGTTTGAATTGACCGAGGAATTCGCCAGCCGCGCTCTTCAGCGTGGCCTCCGATTCCTTGGAGAATGCCTTTTCGCTGGTGACAGCTTGTACCAATTCGGGGTAGCGCTCGTGAACGAAAGCCAAGAACTCTTTCTCGAAGCGGCTCACGTCTTCGACGGGGACTGTGTCCATGAAGCCGTTTGTCGCCGCGAAGATGGAGATGACCTGATCCGTCACAACGTACGGAGCATAGTTGGTCTGCTTCATCAGTTCGGTCAAGCGCTGGCCACGGGCCAACTGAGCCTGAGTCGATTTGTCGAGGTCGGAAGCGAACTGAGCGAACGCAGCCAACGAACGATACTGAGCGAGTTCGAGCTTGAGCTTACCAGCGACCTGTTTCATCGCTTTGATCTGAGCAGCCGAACCTACGCGCGACACCGACAGACCAGCGTTGATAGCGGGACGCACACCGGAGTTGAACAAGTCGGTTTCCAAGAATATCTGACCATCGGTGATCGAAATCACGTTGGTTGGGATATAAGCCGAAATGTCGTTAGCCTGGGTTTCGATGATGGGCAAAGCCGTCAGCGAACCACCGCCTAGCGACTTGTGCAACTTGGCCGAACGCTCCAACAACCGCGAGTGCAAGTTGAAAACGTCGCCGGGGTAAGCCTCGCGGCCTGGCGGACGGCGCAACAACAACGACATGGCGCGGTAAGCAACAGCGTGCTTGCTCAAATCGTCGTAAACGATGAGCGAGTGCATCGCGTTGTCGCGGAAGTATTCGCCCATAGCAGTTCCAGCGAACGGAGCGATGTACTGCAGAGGCGCTGAATCGTTGGCCGAAGCCACAACGACGATGGTGTATTCCAGAGCGCCAGCAGCTTCGAGCTGTGCAACCAAAGCTGCGATGGTGGACTGCTTCTGGCCGATAGCCACATAGATGCAGTACACGTCGAGACCCTTCTGGTTGATGATAGCGTCGATAGCAACGGTGGTTTTGCCGGTCTGACGGTCGCCGATGATAAGCTCGCGCTGGCCACGACCGATGGGAATCATCGCGTCGATAGCCTTGATGCCAGTCTGCATCGGCTCTTTCACACCTTCGCGCTCCATAACACCGGGGGCGCGCACTTCGATAAGAGCGCGGGTATCGGTGACGATGGGGCCTTTGCCGTCGATGGGTTCGCCCAAAGCGTTGACCACGCGGCCAAGCAAGGCTTTGCCCACAGGAACGTCAGCGATGCGGCCCGTCGTTTTAACGGTGGTGCCTTCTTCGATGTGGTTGAAGTCGCCAGCGATAACGACGCCGACGTTGTCTTCTTCCAGGTTCAAAGCGATTCCCATGGTGGGAAGTCCGGTCACAGGGGAGACAGGGAATTCAAGCAACTCGCCCGCTTTGGCGCCCTGCAAACCGTAAACGCGCGCAATGCCGTCTCCTACTTCAAGGACGGTGCCAACGTCCACCATTTGCAAATCGGTGTCGAGGCCGCCTTCCAACTCACGCTGGAGGACAGAGGTAATTTCTTCTGGTCGAATAGCCATTGTAAATTTAGTATCAATTATCCAACGAACGAAACCTGCTTCTGTTAAGAGATAGGTTTCATTCGGCGGCTCAGGTCACCTTAACGCGCTTCAATTGTGCGTTGAGTCGTTCGAGTTTGGTGCGTACCGTCGCGTCAATTAATCTGTCGCCAACGCGCACTTGCAAACCGCCCAGAACTTCGGGGTCGATACGAGTCTTCAAACGCACTTTGACGCCAAACTTTTTCTGGAGCGAGGCTTGGAGAGCCACAACCTGATTCGCGTCAAGCGGCACAGCCGTCACTGCTTCAGCATCGGCTTCGCTGCGATATTCGTCCACGAGACGGTCGAATGCGTCCATGATTTGCGGCAATACGGAAGCACGATTCTTTCGCACGACGAGGAACACGAAATTCTCGACATCGGAAAGAACTTTGCCGCCAAACACGCCACGAATCACGGCCTGTTTTTTTTCCAGCGGCAACAGCGGGTGGTGCAGCACGCTCATCAGTTCGCGCGAGGCGCGCACAGCGTCGACGACTTCGTGCAGGTTGGCCGCAATCGCGTCCACTTGGTTTCGTTTTTTCGCTACTTCAAAGAGAGCGCCCGCATAACGCCGCGCTACAGAAAGGTCGCCGTTCATAGTTGTTAGTTGAGCGCTCCGATTTTGGCGATGGCGTCATCAATGAGGGCCGACTGACCTTGTGCGTTCAGGTTCTGACGCGCAGTTTGGGTCGCCATCATAGTTGCCAGATCGACGATCTGGTTACGGGCATCGGTGAGAGCTTTGGCGCGCTCGGCTTCGACTTCGGCCTGACCACGAGCGATGATGCCAGCGGCATCTTCGTTTGCCTTGCGAATCATTTCGTCGCGCGCAGCCTGTGCTTCACGCACAGCAGCTTGAATCTTGTCGCGTGCCTCGTCTTCGATAGCAGCGAGTTTCTGTTCGTACTCACGCTGCAACGAGATCATGCGGGTACGCGCGGCCTCGGCTTCGTCCAAGTCGCCGCGAATTTTGTCCTGACGCGCGTTGAGCGTGCCGACCATCGGCTTGAAGGCAAAATTCATCAGCACGTAGAGCAAGATGACAAAGCCTACGAGCGAGATGAGAATAAAGCGTGGCTCAATGCCGAGTGTTTCGAGGATGGATGAAATCATAAGTTCGTCGGCGCGGACAGCGTTCTAAAAACGCGGCGAAAAGCGCGGCGCCAACCGTCGCGCTTTTCGCATAAGTAATCGCTTAAAACTTGACGCCGGCGGCGGTCAAAGCAGCCAAATCGGGCAATTTACCCGACAAGATGAAGAACATGAGAAGCGCGTAGATAACCAGCGATTCGATAAGAGCCAAACCGATGATCATAGCGGTCTGGATGGTACCAGCAGCTTCTGGCTGGCGGGCCATGCCCTGAACAGCGCCGTAGATGGCGATGCCCTGACCGATGCTGGCGCCGATAACGGCGATGGGAAGTCCGAGGCCAGTGGCAAGTGCGAGTTGTCCAAAGTAATTCATAGTGGTGTTACCTATCTATCTTTAAACCCAACCCAGAGGCCGGGATTTTAACGCGCCGAAGGGGACGCGGTAAAAATAATTTTGTTAGCTTTCCAGCAATCAGTTTTTAGTCACCAGGACGTATAAACCAACTACTAAAAACTACTGACTCAACTAACCAACCATTAATTCCGCTGCATGACCAACCGTATGCTTGTGTCCATTGGAATCAACAGCATGTTCGGTCGAAGGATGGCCGTGACCATCCTCGTGATGCGTAGCGAAGATTGAGATGTAAATCGACAGCAACGTGGAGAACACGAGAGCCTGCAAGAAGCCGAAGAAGGTGCCCAAAAAGAGCATTGGCAACTGGAAGGGAATCGGGAGCCACGCGGGCAAAACGGCGATAGCCAAACCGGTGAGGGTAGCCACAACCATTTCTTCGCCGAAGACGTTACAAAGTAAACGCAGCGAAAGCGAAAGCGGCTTGATCAACTCGCCCACCAAGTGAAGTGGGAAGTTGAGCGGAGCCAACCATACGGGTTCGCCAACGAAGTGCATGAACCACGATTTGAAGCCTGTTTCCTTGATAGCGATAACGTGAACCGCAAGAAAGGCGACAATCGAAATCGAGATGGGAACAGCAGGAACCGAAGAAGGCGCAAGCAAACCTGGCACAAGGCCCAACCAGTTCGACACCAAAATGGTGAAGAAGAAGGACGCGATGAGCGGGGTATATTTGCGAGCCAGGTCGTTGCCCATAACGGCGATCAGATAATCCTGGAAGGCACTGATAGCCGCCTCAATGATGTTAGCTGAAGAGGAAGCTTTGCCCTCAGGACGCACCTTGATTTTGCGAGCGGCGCTCACCATAATGGCGGCAAGAATAGCCCACAAAATAGGAGTAACGATCAAGAAGTCGTACTTAACGGCTGGGCCGTGGGGTCCGTTGGCATCCGTTTTAACACCGATGATGCTATTAACGGTGGGAACGATAGCGCGTGCAACGCCGTTCAACAGCGTGCCATGTTCGGGATCGAACACAGGTTTTGGCCCAGTGGAATGCCCACCGTGACCGCCTTCGCTATGCGCGGCTTCGGCGTGCGTCCCCTCAGCAGCATGCTCTTCGCCCGCTGCCGAATCAACGGCCTCCTCCGAATGCGTCGGGGCCGTCGAATCAGGAGCATGCTCCTGAGCGAACACGCGAGGCGCGTTGAAGGCGAGGGAGGCAGCCAAGAAAGCGCCTACAATTCCAAAGCGGAAAAATCGAGTCATGTTTATTTTCTGGCCATCGAACGGCTAAGAAACCATCCGGCGACCTGACAAAGCAAAATTAGCTGCGCGGCAAAGAATCCCAACGCAAAGGGGCCAAGTTTGAGCAAGCCCATCGAGTTGGCTACCCATAAAACAGCACCAACTACAATAAACTTCAGTGGCAATAACAAGACGAGAAGCATCTTCGCGTCGATACCACCTGTTTGTGATGCGGGGCGCATCAGTGAGCGAACAGAAAGTTCCTGCCCCCACAACATGATAGCCGCCAACACCATACCGCCCGCGAACGAACCTGCGCCCGCAGCCGACTGAAAACCGTAAGCCGCCAGCACAGTCATCGGGATGCCGAAGATGAGCATCGAACGATAGACGCGCCGCAAAAAAGCGGCGTCAAAAGGTGAGTTGACTTTTGGCGCCGAGGCTTGAATCTTTGGTTTTTCTTCGCCCTGAGCCGCGACGGGCGCGGGCGGAACCAGCGTTTTCATCCTATTTAGAGTTCGCCTCCCCATCAGTGCCCTTTTTCAAGTCACTATCAGCATCGGCGAGTAGTCGTTTCAAAATATCGTCAACGCTTTCCTCGTTGCGCTCGGCCTTTGGCACTTCCACTTTGTCGGTCGAAGTTTCAAACGGCGGAGGTGGCACCTCGAAAATGCGTTTGCGCGTTGGTGGCAACTCCGTTTCATCTTCAGATGAAGGCGTCGGTGCCATCGGTGTTGACGCGGCTTTGTCGCGTCTCTTTTTGTCTTCCTGCTGCTGCACTCGTTTGAGTACAAGCAACATTTCTCTAAAGCCCCCCACTACACCAACCAGAAAAAGGATGGGCAGCCAGTAGCTTGTCTTGAAATGAGAGTCGAGCAAGTAGCCCGCTCCAGCCCCCGCTATGATACAACCGACCAGAGTGAAGCCGATTGTATACGCCTCCCACCCGCTCGATCCCATCGCTTGAGTCCGCATAAGAAACGGAACACGCGACGGCTTGGCACCTTGCGGTTTAGAGTTGTCGTCGGACGGCATTAGCAATGTTGGGAAAACCTCAATAAATTTTGCCTGTGAATTGGTCAGTGGTCAACCCAAAAATGCCTTAAAACGGGAGTTATAATGAGATTGAAAGCAATAGGCGTCTCAAATAGATGCCAAAAGGGGAAATAAAAGCATCAAAGTACCCTTCTCTTGCATACAGTAATAATGTTCTCAAAACTGTTGCTCAATAAAATGGCGCTTGCAGCCTAAGTCAACTCGAAGCAACGCAGCCGGAAAAGCGGGCAAAAAACCTCCCGCCCCTCTCCCTTTTCCCCCATGTTTTCCTTTAATCCCCTCTTCGAGCGCGAGTGGCGAGGGCGCTTTCGGCCCCTCACCTCGCACCTGCAACTCGCCCTCATCGTCGCGATTCTAGCCGCGCTCGTGTGTTTTGGCGTGTGGCGCGGCGCCTTCACAACGGGTGCCACCGTGACGCAGTGGCGAATGGAAGGTCGCGCCTTGCTCGACGGCTACTGTTGGCTGGGCGCGCTGGTGTTCTGGAGTGGTGCGCTGTTGATAGGTGCGACCAGCGTCTCCGACGAAAAAGCCCATTCAACCTGGGAACATCTGCTGCTGTGCCCTGTTGGCGGACGAGGTTTAGCCGTTGGCAAAATCGCGTCGGGGGCAGCATGGCTGCTTATTATCCAAATCGTGTTACTCCCTCCCCTACTCGTCGCCGGACGTTGCTTCGGGGTAACGCCCACCGAAATCGCGGCAGTAATGCTATCGCACCTCATTCTGACCGTTCAGGGGGCAACTCTTGGATTCTGGGGAGCCTTACGGGCAGAAACGCTGCTCAATGGCATCGCCGAAGCTATGGCAGCAATCGGGCGAATATTGATGCAATGCCTTCTGGTCGCCTTCATCAGTGGGTGGGTCTTGATGATGATCGGAATTGTGATGCGCGCCCTATTTGGCCTTCCCATTCCGGGTCTCAATGCGCTCTTTAAAGCGGTGTGGCCCACAATTTTGCTCGTGCTGTTTTTCATCGGGCAAGTTCTAGGCTCACTGGTATCGGGTTTCGTCGGAGTTGGCGTTGCCTTGCGGGCCTTTCATGCTGTAGGCGACTTGCTGATGCCTTTGCCCCTGATAGCGGGGCAACTGCTGAGCATCGCACTCTTCGTCAAATGGAGCGCATGGGCCATCGACCACCCGACTCGCGACTTCTGGGGAGTAACACCGACTGGGTATCAGCACAAGATCAACGACCATTTGCGTGTCTTATATCGCGTGTGGAGTTGGGAGCTAACCAACCATCAACTGAATGCCTTTCCCATTTGGGAGCGGCGAGAAGCCCCCAACAAATTCCAAGCGGTGTTGCCAACACTGGAACAAGCGTTTGGTCAATTACAAATTCCCAGGCCAACCCCAAAAGCGAACGATGCCAAGGCGCGAACCAGTACAAAGCGATTACGTGCCCCTGTTTCGAGGCGGTGGCAGGAACTTAACCCTGTGTTGTGGCTCGATTTGACACGCTGTTTATCGTTACGCTCCCCCGATTCGGCGATGCTCCCCATTCTGCTGGCAATTGGCGCCCTGGGTGGCTCGATGTTGCTCGCGGTCTCGCTGTTCCTATTAGTGGGCTGGATTCAAAATTCATTCGGCAGCTCACGTGGCGACGTATCTTCGATGGCGACGACCTGGGGACAATTGCACTGGATGCTGACGTGGAGTGCCCTCGCCTGTGGGCCACTATGGGGGGCGATGGGCTATGTCATCGAGCGTCGGACGGGAATGCTCATCGAGCTGCGGTTGACACTAATTACGGCGCTCGAAATGTGGGTCGGTAAATTCGCGGCACGCTTCGGAATTTTTGCGACTCTATCGGTGCCGCTGCTTTCGCTCGTGGCATTTTTCGCGTGGAACTGGCCGAACAAAAACGCTTCATTCGAAGTCGCCTCCGCCCTGCTTTCGAGTTGGTCACTGGGAGCATGGAGCGTGTGCGCCTGCCTATGGCTTTCAGATTCCTGCCGCCGCGACCTATCGGCAGCGCTATGGAGCGGTTCATTCGGTTTGGGTTGGGGGCTACTGTTATGGAATTTCCCAGCTTTCTCATGGCTACCTTTGCATATTATAGGCGCGACTCTTGCGGGAGGACACTTATTGTGGCGCTTGAAACGGCTTGGTTTTGGCTAGAAACTGCGCCCTTGGAAACATGACTGCCTCGTCCCCGGTTTTTGAACCGTTTCCCGAACGCCCTCAGGCGCTGCGCGAAGCCCGCGCTATATTACGACATCACGGTAAATCGTACTACTTTTCGACCTGTCTTTTTCCGCGTCGTTTACAGGAGGCGACGTGGTCGGTTTACGCCTTCGTACGTCTGCCCGATGAGATCGTCGATACCTCGCCACAGGAAACACCGGAAGATGTCGAGCGAATCAAAGAGAAGATCGCGCAGTTCTGCGCCGATTGGCGCCACGCCTATAATAGTGGCCAAAGCCATAGTCGCGTGTTGAAACTGGCTTCTCAGACATGGCACGAATACGCCATTCCCTTCGACTACTCGACCGCGTTTCTTGATGCGATGGTGCTAGACACCTGGAAGACCGACTACAAAAACTACCCCGACCTCGAAGCCTATATGTATGGCTCGGCGGCAGTTATTGGGCTGATGATGAGCCATCTGGTTGGGTTTCAGGGGCCGCAAACGCTCGAACACGCTAAAGCGTTGGGCAACGCAATGCAATTGACGAACTTTTTGCGCGACATCGACGAAGACTTCCAGACGCGCGGACGGGTGTATATGCCGCAAGATGAACTGGCCCGCTTTGGAATTTCGCGCGACGATATTGCAGCGCGTCGTTTCTCTAACGAGTTCCGCGACTTCATGCGCTTTCAAGTGACGCGCGCCGATTCGCTGTATGATTTCGCCAATCAGGGCATCAAGCAACTCGAACCCGAAGGGCGCTTCGCGGTAGCGATGGCCTCGACGCTTTACCGCGCCATATTGCGCAAGTTAGAGCAGCAGGATTTGAACCCCTTCGCGCGTCGTGCCTCAACGAGCCTACCGCACAAATTGGTTTTGATGCGCGATGCGCGCGCCCTGAGTCGCCAGTGTTAGTGACTGAACGTAAGCAATAGTCACAAAAAGTTTTGAGTACCGAGAATAGCGAATGGAGTGGCCTTTACGCTTGAGGGCATCAATTTTTGAATCTTATGCCCGTTGTGTACGATGATTGCTATAAATGAACACCCTCTCTACTGTAGATGATTTAAGCGTCAACTAAGGGCTTCTCCAAAATGGAAAAAATTATTGTTATCGGAGGCGGTATTGGCGGGTTGGCTTTTGCGAACCTCGCCGCCAAACGAGGGCACAGCGTTACGGTGGTCGAAAAGAACGAACGGTTGGGTGGCGTCGCCAACTGGTTCGAGGCCCCCACCGAAGTCGGCACCTTTCGCTTTGACATGGGGCCATCATGGTATTTGATGCCAGATGTGTTCCAAAGCTACTTCGACCTGTTGGGCGAAAAGGTCGAAGACTACCTCGATCTGGTTCGGCTCGACCCTTCCTATCGCATCTTTTTTCAAGGACGCGAGCGCTCGACCGATTTCTACTCGGACATTAACCGCGATGCCCCGACATTCGAAGCTCTAGAACCCGGCTCATCCGAGGTGCTGAAGGATTATCTGGAGAAATCGAAGTATCAATACGAAATCGCGCTGCGCGGTTTCATGTACAAAAACAACGATACCGTTTTCGACTTCCTCAACAAGCAGGTCGCCACCGAAGGCCGCGAACTCGAAGTGTTTTCGAAGATGAGCGACTATGTCGCCAAATTCTTCAAGACCGACGACGTGCAGAAGATTATGCAGTACACGCTTGTCTTCCTCGGTTCTAGCCCATACAATACCCCCGCGCTCTACAACATCATGAGCCATATTGACTTCAATATGGGCGTGTTCTACCCGCAGGGCGGCATCCACCAAATCCCCGACACGCTCGTCAAAATCGGCGAGAAGTTGGGAGTCGAATACATAACGCGCACTTCGGTAACATCCATCCAAACCAAGCGCGGCCCCGCAGTTAAAGGCGTGGTTCTCGATAATGGCGAGACACTGGAAGCCGACATCATCGTGTCGAATGCTCCGATTTCGCACACCGAGTCGTTGTTGCCACTTCCCTACCGCGACCACTCGCAGCGCTACTGGGACAGCCGTACCCTTGCTCCCTCGGCCCTCATCATGTATCTGGGCTTGGACGAGAAAGTTCCCTCGCTCACTCACCACAACCTGTTGTTTTCGACAGACTGGAAGAAGAACTTCGAGGAAATCTTCGATGCCCCGCAGTGGCCAACCGAGCCGTCGCTCTATATTTGCGCGCCCTCGAAAACCGACCCTACAGTGGCGCCCGAAGGCTGCGAGAACCTGTTCGTGTTGGTGCCCATCGCAGCGCGCACCGAATACACCCGCGAAGAGTTAGAGCAGCAAGCCGACCGAATGCTGGACATCATCGAGCGCGAAATGAACTGCGAGGGCCTACGCGACAAGATCGTCTATAAAAAGCTGTTCTCGGTGAAGGACTTCGCCTCGCGCTACAACAAGCAAGGCGGAACAGCGCTTGGCCTAGCGCACACCATGAAACAGACAGCGATTTTGCGCCCCAACAATCGCTCGAAGAAAGTGGAAAATCTGTTCTATGTCGGCGGAGATACAAACCCAGGAATCGGAATGCCGATTCAGCTTATCTCGGCAGAACTAGCACTCAAACGAATTATGGGTGACCGCTCATCGGGACACCTGGAAAGCGTCGAACAAGACTAAATATCAGCAGAGAGAGGGCATCCTAATGGATGCCCTCGTTTCGTTAGTGTCAAATCTGCATAATTTGAACTGCAGTTACCCTCTGTAGGGGCCTCTTTGTGTTCGCCCTCAAACAGTTCTCCGCCACTCGCGAAACAAGTGTCAATACTCAGCATCCCCGCCCTCAATAACCCCAACTTCTCCTCTCACTCGCATTACTACTGGCAACGGTTTTGCTGACCGCTGCGGTGGTTTAATGAATTTCTAGGAGCCTGCAAAAGTGCAAAACGCCCCCGTTCAACGACATCAACTGGAAGACTCCCTCCGCCAGTCCGAAGAGAAATACCGCACTCTGTTTGAGTCGATAGACGAGGGATTTTGTGTCATTGAAGTGCTGTTCGATGACGATGGCAAACCTTTCGATTACCGTTTTCTGGAAGTCAACCCCGCTTTCGAAAAACAAACGGGACTGGTAAACGCCATCGGTAAGCGCGTTCGCGACCTGGTGCCAAATCATGAAAATCATTGGTACGAAATCTATGGTCGCATCGCATTGACTGGCGAACCACTGCGTTTCGAAGATCGTGCCGAGGCCTTGAACTATTGGTACGACGTGTATGCCTACCGCTATAACTCGCCCGAAAAGCATCAGGTGGCCGTTCTCTTCAAAGATATAAGCGAACGCAAGCGCTCCGAAGAATCGCTTCATCGCGCACATGCTCACGCCGAACAAACCAACCGCATGAAGGACGAGTTCTTAGCAACGCTGTCCCACGAACTCCGCACCCCTCTCAACGCCATTTTAGGCTGGGCCAATTTACTACGCACCAGCCAACTCGACCTCGACACCCAGAAAAAGGGTCTGGAAACTATCGAACGCAACGCCCATTCTCAGGCCCAACTCATCAACGACCTCCTCGATGTTTCGCGCATCCTCACCGGCAAATTGCGCATGGAGATGCAAACAGTCGAGTTGGCCGATGTCGTCGAGAGGGCAATCAACACAGTTCTCCCTTCGGCTCAGGCCAAAAGTATCCATATCAATACCTCGCTCGACCGCACAACGGGCCTAATTTCCGGCGATCTCGACCGTTTAAGCCAGATTTTCTGGAATTTGCTGACCAACGCCATCAAATTTACCCCGCGCGGTGGACATATCGAGGTCATCATGGAGCGCGTCGGGTCGGGCGTGCAGGTACGTATCCGCGATAGTGGACAGGGCATCTCGCCCGAATTTCTTCCGTTCGTCTTCGAGCGCTTTCGCCAAGCTGATGCCTCGTCTACCCGCTCCATTGGCGGCCTGGGTATCGGTCTGGCTTTGGTGCGTCACCTCATGGAAGCACACGGTGGCACAGTGCGCGCCGATAGCGAAGGACTGGATAAAGGTTCAGTCTTCGCCGTAACTTTCCCTCTGACGGCCTTGCGTCCCGTTGCCGCCACTCCACAACCACACGAAGCCCATCTGCCTGCTGTCTCACTGCCCGACGAAGACGAGATACAACTGCCATCGTTATCAGACCTTCGCATATTGGTTGTAGACGACGATCCCGATGCCCGTACTCTCATCCAAGTCACTCTTAGTCAACGGGGCGCTCACGTCGAAGTCGCCGAAAGCGCCCCTGCAGCCTCCGCGCTCATTGCCAATAGCCGCATCTCAAAAACACCATTCGACATCCTGGTCAGCGATATTGGTTTGCCCAAAGAAGATGGGCACAGTCTTCTTCGCCACATCCGCCGCGAAGAAGAACGCCTTGGCGGTTTCTTGCCCGCCATCGCCCTCACGGCCTACGCCACCCACAAAGACCGCATGAACGCCCTCCTCGCAGGATTCCAAATTCATATAGCCAAACCCGTCGACCCAATGGAACTGGTGGCAACCATCGCCTCTCTTAGTGGCCGTACCAAGCCAACCACCTGACGAGACACCTTCCCAGTATCAATAAAACTTGCTACACTGAAGATAATGAAGTGTTCATGGCGCCATTAAAATGAGTGGTTTTGGACACGCTCACTCCCCATAACCGAGGCCTGAACGAGCAAAATATTAATTAATCAATATTTTGCATAATTTTAAGCACTTAAACCCATACAAAACCACCCATTAATCAATATTTTAAGATTGATTAATCCCCAAAAAGATTGATTTAAGATTGATTATTTCCCCATTTTCGCCCGTCTTCAATTCCGGCCAGCAGTCGCGAGAAAGGCATAAAAGTGAAATAGAAGAGAGGCTTCTCGTTTACTAGTCCTGTGATTGGTATTCGAGTTTCAGGCGCTGTCGATGAGGCATTGGTGGCCCGCTTTTTGGCGTTAGCGGCTCATGAAGAGGCCGTCGAGGTTGTGTTTGCTAACCCAGCTCTGGCGACCTATGCGCAGGGTTGGGGGCGCAAAGGCGACAGCGCTTTAGTCGCGGAAGATGAAACAACGCACAAAGTAGTCGGGATGTGCTGGGCGCGCTTCTGGACAGCTGAGCAGCATGGTTTCGGCTGGATAGATGAATGGACACCTGAGTTGGCGATTGCCGTCGAGCCACAGTTTCAGGGGCAAGGTATCGGCGCAAGGCTTATCGAAGCTCTTAAAGTTGAACTGCTCTCGGTTTCTATGCTCGATTCTCAGGGGGCAAGTTTTCGCCCTGAACGAGTGGCTTTGAATGTGCGGGCCGATTCACCAGCGGTGCGACTTTATGAGCGCGTTGGGTTTGTCAGGGTCGAGGGCAGCGAGCGTCAGAATCGCACTGGCAGCATCTCCTACAACATGGTGGCACCGCTTTGAGGCAAGGTTCTTTCACGCGGCAAATGGGTTCAGCGGGCTTGCTGACATATCATTGATGACGAATATGGGCAGTTGTTTAAGAAGTGGCCAAGAAAAAGCTGAAAGGCGCGGCTACACTGAACGGACAGCGCTTCCTCTGGCAAGCGCTTTTTCCTCGTGAAACGCCTTTTTCTTTTAGGGGCCGCGCCCGTCCTCGCTGTATTTCTCGCCGGATGCCCGGCAACACCACCATCCCAAACCGCCTCCAACGGTGCGGCTGGCACCAGTGATTCGGGGACAGCTAAAACGCTGACCATCATTTCGCCACATAACCGTGCCATTCAAGTTGAGTTCGGCGACCTCTGGAAGAAATCCCACCCAGAAACCGAACTCAAATGGATCGACCAGGGCGGTTCGAGCGACGACCTGCGCTTTGTTCGCGAACAGTTCGCCCGCCGTTCGAAGCAGCAAGGCATCGGCATCGACGTGTTTTTCGGCGGCGGCGGCGAAACCTTCTCTGAACTGGAAGGCGACGGCTTGCTGGTGCCTATCACGGCCAAAAGCGACGTGCCAGACGAACTGAACAAAGTACCATTGCGTGGCAAAGACAGCACCTGGGTTGGGGCTGCGCTTTCGGGCTTCGGCATTTTGTACAACAAGCAAATTGCGACGCGCGACAAGTTGCCAGTTCCACAGTCATGGGTCGATTTGGGCAACCCCAAATTGGCTGACCGTATCGAACTCGCCGACCCACGCAAATCGGGTTCGGCACACGTGGTCTACGAAATCATCCTGCAAACCAATGGATGGGACAAAGGCTGGAAGATTCTGACATCAATGGCCGGAAACGCCCGCCGTTGGATGAGTTCTTCGAGCGAACCGTTGCAAGACGTTCAAAACGGCGAAGCGGTATTCTGCACCGCAATTGACTTCTACGCGACCAACGCCATTGATTCGGCAGGCCCCGACAAACTGGCTTACATCCAACCAGCCGGTCAGAACTTGATTACCCCCGACCCCATCGGCATTTTGCAGGGTGCGCCCAATGCTGAAGTCGCGCAGAAGTTCGTGGAATTCGTTCTGTCGCCTGAAGCGCAGAAACTGTGGATCACCAAGAAAGGGGCGGCAGGTGGCCCAACCAACAGCACGTTATCGCGTTTGCCCGCTTCTCCCGCAGCCTATGGCGGCCAAGACTCGTTCACGACCACCAATCCTTACAAGGAAAAAGTGACTATCGCTTTCGACTCGGAAAAGGCTTCCAAACGTCGCCGCGCGCTTGACGACTTGATTGGTGCTGTGTTGGTAGACAACGCGACCGCAGTACAGGACAAATGGCGCAAAACACCGGACATGGAGAAGAGTGGCTACGTGCCAATGCCCGAAGCCGCGTTCGACGCACTCGCCGCCAAATGGGGCGATGCCGCAACGGTAACGACGCAAAAACAAAAATGGAGCGCCGACGCGCAGAAGTTTTTTGGCTCGTAGTTCTTAGTTGTTGATTTTCAGCGGTTAGTCTTCGGATGAATTTCGTCCGAAGACTAACCGCTGAAAACTGCGAACTAACCACTCCTCATGCTTTCTCTTTCGTTTCAAAACGTCCAGAAACGCTTCGACTCGACGATTGTTGTACGCGACCTGTCGCTCGAAATCGGCGCAGGTGAGCTGTTCTTCTTGCTAGGCCCATCCGGCTGCGGCAAAACAACCTGTTTGCGCATGGTGGCCGGATTTTATCGGCCAGATGGCGGCGAACTTCGATTTGGCGACCGTGTTATCAACGCGGTACCACCGCACAAACGCAACACCGGTATGGTGTTCCAGAACTACGCGCTGTGGCCGCACCTGAATGTGCGCGGTAACGTCGAATATGGCTTGAAGGTGCGCAAAGTACCTACTGCCGAGCGCGAACGGCGCGTCAAAGAAGCCCTCGAAATGGTGCGACTGGGCCATCTGGCCGACCGCTATCCTTCGCAGATGTCAGGCGGACAGCAACAGCGCGTGGCCTTGGCCCGTGCGCTGGTGGTGCGTCCCGACGTGTTGCTTCTCGATGAACCTCTGTCCAACCTCGACGCCCAGTTGCGCCTCGAAATGCGCGCCGAAATCAAGCGTTTGCACCGCGAGCAACAAACAACGGCGCTGTACGTAACGCACGACCAGGAAGAGGCGTTGTCAATCGCTGACCGCGTGGCGATTTTGCGTGATGGCGATTTGATGCAAGTGGGCGCCCCCCGCGACCTGTATCGCACTCCCAATTCGCGCTTCGTGGCCGAGTTCATCGGCGAAACCAACTTTTTGCCCGGAAAAATCAAAGGCATCAACACGGACTCGCTCGATGTACAAACCGAAGCCGGCCCTATTCGCGCCGTTCGCGCCGATGGCAACTGGACAGTTGACCAGACGGTATGGTGTTCGATTCGCCCCGAATCGTGGCATTTGCTGAGCGAAGGTCAAAAAGCTCAGAACGAATTCGCAGCTCAACTCGTTGACGCGATGTATCTGGGACAGGCCGAACAGTTGCTAGTGCGACTGGGCAGCGGAGTTCAAAAATCGACCGACGAAGCATGGCGCACCATCAAAGTCGCTGTCGCCAACCCCGATGCGCGTCCTCCCGCTATTGGTGGCACGGTGCGTGTGGGCGTCGATGTCGAAGACGTTGTTGTGTTGGCTGAATAGAAAGTAGTTATCGCGCCCGACACATCGCCAATGGTGGGCAGCGTGGGTTTGCGAAAGTTTTGGCGCAAATGCTACTTATTTTTGGGCTGCAAAGGATTTGGCAAGTTTGCAGCACTATAAGCCTTAAATGGAGTATTTTTTCCGCCACCTGACTTCTACCTCCATCGGCTTGGCGCCGTTGGGTAATGGGCTTTGTAACGCAGCTCTCGCGGTGTTGCTGGTTTATTGCGCTTACACCGACGGAACGAAATCGCGCATTTATAACAAAGCGACTTTTCCTGCAATGGGCGCGGGATTGCTGTTGCATCTCATCTTTGGCAACACAACAGGGCTTATTTGGTCGTTGTTAGGGTTGGTAATTGGTCTGGGCATTCAATTCGTTCCCTGGCGCTTGAATCTCGCTAAAGCAGGCGACTTGAAACTGTTGATGGCTGTGGGCGCATTGAAAGGCTGGGCATTTTGCGTGTTTGGCTTTTTGTATGGCTCGGTGGCTTTTGGACTCATCATCTTGCCGTGGCTTTATAAACGTGGCGAGCTGGGGGCCGTGGGGCGCAACATCAAGAACTACGCTCACATCGCGATGGTCACTCATACGGCGGATGCGCCTGCTCCGGTAGTCACCAAACGATTCGTTCCTTGGGGCGTGGGATTGTCCATCGGTTTCGGTGTGGCTCTTATCATGGAACTGGTATTAGGCCAGCCCATCTGGTGGACGTGGGGCTTTACGGGTTAAACCTAAGTAGCGGTAAAGATATTGAATATCGCGGCTAAAATGTCGCATTAAGAAACCGCATCAATGCAAGCCATTATTCTCGCCGGAGGCATGGGCACCCGCCTTCGCCCGCTGACGTACACGCTTCCCAAACCGATGTTACCCATCGCAGGGCGTCCGGCGTTGGCTCACCTTGTCGAGGCACTGGCCGCAGCAGGTTGCCGCGAGGTTATCATCACGACGAACTACCTCGCTGAAATCGTCGAAAACCAATTAGGACGCCTTGCTCTCCCCATTCCAGTTCGTTGCGTCAAAGAACATAAACCCCTTGGCACAGCGGGTTGCGTTCGCAACCTCTACGACGATTTGGACGAGCGTTTTCTGATTATTCAGGGCGATGCGGTCGCCGATATTAATTACCGCGATTTCTGGGAATCCCACACACAAAGTCAGGCAGATGTATCTATCGCAGTGATGCAGGTGGCGGATACACGCGAGTTTGGCGTTTGCGATGTGGACGATTCCGGTCGAATCCGTCGTTTTCAAGAGAAACCCCGGCCCGAAGATGCCTTTTCCGATTTGGCGTCTTCGGGTATTTACGTTTTAGAGAAGTCGATGATCGAGCGCGTCCCCGCCGACCAGCCCTTCGACTTCGCACGCCAACTTTTCCCGACTTTGATGGAAAATCAGGCTAAGTTCTTCGCGTGGCGTATGAACGGATTCTGGCTTGACATCGGCAAAAGCGAAACTTATGTTCAGGGCAATCTGAAGCTTATCGAGGGGCAAAGCCGGGTTGCGACGGATGCGAATATTTCTCCCGAAGCGGTTTTGATTGCGCCCTACTCCATCGGTTCTGGCACTAAGATTGGCGCAGGAGCACACATTGGCCCCGGTGCGGTAATTGGAGCGCGCTGTGTGGTGGGTGAGGGCGTTCGCATCGAGAAATCGGTGGTGTATGACGATGTTTCGATTGGGCCGAAAGCACATCTTGAGGGCTGTGTAGTTGCCTCGAAATCGCGATTAGGGCGCGAGGCTCACCTCGAAGCGGGCGTTGTGGTTGGCGAGAGCTGCGATGTCGGCGCCAGCGCCATCATCTCCAATGGGACGCGATTAGGGCCGCATACACCACTGGCGGCAGGCGCTTTTCTCGAGGGCGTATTAGAACCCCGTTCGCAGAAATTGAGCGCCATCGTGCGCGTCTTGGAGGCGGGGCAACGACTGGAAGCACTGCTGCCGGATGAGCGCGAAGCATATGCAGTTTTGGCCGAAGGCGAAGAGCTATCGGCCCGTCAGATCGCCGAAACAACAGCGTTGCCGCTTTACCGCGTGCTGGCGGCGCTTCATGCGCTGGAACGCGCCGAATTGTTGGCAGTGGGCACGGCTCATCCGCCACTGTACTCGGTGCCGCCCGCACGCCACATGTTGCCACGGCGCTTACTGGTGGTGAACCAAACCGAAGTGGGACGCGAGACATTGCGGGCGACGTTCGTGGCTCATGGTCACTCGGTACGCACAGCGGCAGATGGAATCGAGGCCGTAGAAGCGGTGCGCGATGAGCGCTTCGATGCGATTCTGATGAGCGCCGATTTACCGTCGCTTTCGGGCTGGGATGCAACCCGCCTGATTCGCGGCATGGCGAACGGGCGCACAGTGGCCGTCATCATGTTTTCAGAGCGCCCACTGGCAGAAGAGCAGAAGCGCGCTCAAGAAGTGGGAGCGACAGGAGTTCTCGCCAAGACGGTGCTGCCAGAAACGGTGCTGCCACAAGTGATGGAATTATTGGAACGGTAGTTTTTGCGTCTATGCTCTGTTAGTGACGGGGAACTGTTTGAGGGCGAACACAAGGTTCGCCCCTACAAGTGTTTCGAGCAACTCGAATTATGCGCTAGATAGAACCCAAACCGGCCCGCAACATCACGTTGCGGGCCGTTCTGAGTTTTAGCGGGAGCGGCTGGAGCGGCGCTCGTAGACCTCGGATTTGTTGCGTTTGAGAGCGGTTTGGCTATCCTGGCGTTGGATGTCGCTTTCGAGGGCGTCGAAAGCGGCCATTTCCTTGGCTAGTTGGCCGGGGGCCATTGGAGCGGCAGCAGCACAGACACGCATTTCGTCGAGGTGGGTCTGGGCTTTGGCGTAGTCGCCGCTTTCCAAATAGGTGTTGATTTCCTCGCGTTGGCGCGTGGTTTGGAATACGGCGTGGGCCGCTACAACCTGCGGGTTTTCGGGCATGGCCTCGAACTCGGCCTCGCTGAGCGAAGGCAATGTCAGAGAGGCGCGCACAACCTGACGCCCAGTAGTGCCCGCGACATCGAAGGCGAAACGGAAGGCACATACTTCGCGATTTCCGACGTGGGGCGCGATGTTGAGAACCAGAGCGACCTCGATGGTTTGGCCGATGAGCAGCGGGGGCAGCATCATGCGGCCCAGTTCGTTGTGGGCGAACTCATTGAGAGAGTCTTTGACTTCGCATCCCTCGCGTGGTTCGACACCAAGGCTAACTTTTTGGCCGAACTGCGAGGCTAGGCCCTGAAGTTCGAGAGCGAAGATACGCTCCAAGTCGGCGGCGCTTTCGATGAAGTAGAAATTGCCGTCGCCGCTTTGCGCCATCGCCAAGAGCAGGTCTTCGTTGAAGTCGCGGCCCACGCCCAGAGTCGAAGTCGAGACGCCGCGCGCGGATAGACCTTTGACATCGTGAGTGATGAGTGCAGGGTCGGTGACGCCTTCGTTGGCTAAGCCGTCGGTGAGCAGCATGACGCGGTTGAGGGCGCTCTGGTCGAGGTGGGCGGCTACCTGAGTGGCGCCTTCCAGCCAACCGCCGTGCAAATTGGTGCAGCCGTTGGTTTCGATGGAAGTGATGGCGGCGTGCAGGGCGGTTTTGTTGGCCGCGCTCTGCGAGGGGGCGTAGATGATGACCTCATCATCGTAGGCGATAACGCTGGCGCGGTCTTTATCACCCAGTTGATCGACGGCGAAGTGGGCGGCTTTTTTGGCGTGTTCGAGCTTATCGCCACTCATGGAGCCGCTACGGTCGAGGACGAGCGCCAAATTGAGGCGAGGGTGAGCCTTGCGCCGCGATTCAACTGGAGTGGGGGCGGTGATGCGGATGAGAACTGGGAGCAGGGTTTCGCCATCGCGACGGATGGCAGAGCGGGCGGGCAGGATTTGAATGTTTGGTTGAGTTGTCATTGTATTTCTCTTCGGATTCGGGTTAGAAAGGCAACCTTCGGGTTGGATGTGGCAGAGCCAGCAGCGAGTTAGCGGCGGCGCTTTTTGGCACCGGGAGGAGAAGAGCCGTTGACGGCCTCTTTGAAGGCCTCGACCAACACATCCCATTCGTGAGGTGACTGGGGTGTTTGCGAGTCGTCGCGGATATGAACCTCAATGCCCTGCCCTATTGGAGTTCGAGTCCAATTCGAACTTTGCGGTGGCGGCGGCGGTTGAGGTGGTGCGGGCGGCGGTGGTGGCACCATAGAGCGCGATACCGGAGCGGACATTGGTGGTGGCATCGGTGCCGATTCACTGCGTTTGCGAACCTGAGCCAGAAAATCGAGAGCCTCGTTGGAGGCGGGTTGGGCCTGAGAAGGAGCGCTGGCTTCAAAGCGTGGCGTCTCGCCTTCAATCAATCGTTGCAGGGCGTCGTCGCTGGCGCCCCGGAGCAAATCGGAAAGAGAACCCGTCGAATAGCCGTTCGCCATCAGGCGACGAACAGCGAGTAGTTGTAGGACATGGCGGGCGCCATAGCGCGCCTCGCGGCCCTCTTTGAAGGGCTCATCCAGCAGCCCATTGGTTTGAAAGTAACGCGCCAGTCGAATCGACACAGCGGCCTTTTCAGCAGTTTCGGGCGATAAGTAGCGCGGTAATAACTCGTTGACCAGCTGGATGAAACTATCGACATCCAGCGAGGAACGGCTCAATTCACGGCGCGCTTCGCCGACAGAAGATATTGTAAACACTTGCAATAATTATTGCAAGTTGCAATTTTAAAAGCAAGTTTATTTTTTTACTCGCGTTTTCCTAACTCACAGTCCCTGTGCTGATTGGCACACTTTAGCTGTGAAAATAATCGTTGCAGCTTTCGCCTGTACATTAGGCCTGATGGCCCCAGCGTGGAGTCAGACAAGCGTCGAACCGCGCGCTCGTGAGATTTTCGCCAACGCGGGTAAACGTTATAGCACCCTCAAGACTCTGCAAATGAGTTGGAAGGATTATGCGACCGAACAATTCGAGGACGGCGGCAACATCACGGGTTACGCTCGCGGCGTGATGGCTTTCGACCGAAGCGGGTTATTGAAATGGCAAAGCAAAGACCCATCTTCGCGTTACTCGTTGGTCGTAGTGGACGGCAAAAATACGTCGCTGTTGGTTTCGGAAAAGGTGAATCTAAAACCTCATCCCGTTTATGAGCGCAAAGCCATCACCGCTTCTCAGAAAGGCGAAGAGGCTTTTGCGCGTTTGAGCGAGCGCGGCGAATGGTTTCCGGTAGTTTCGTACTGGCTTCAGGGCAAATCGTTGTTGACACGGCGCAACCTGAAAAAAGCCACGCAGAAATATAAGATCGCGAGTTATTCGGCAAAGATGCTCCCAACCGCCAAATTCAATAATCAGGCGTGCGAACTGGTCCGCATCAATGCGACTTACACCGACAAAAAATTGTTGCAGGAAACCTACTGGTTTCAAAAAAATAATGGACAGCTAGTGAGGATTCAGCGCAAGAAGCCGAACACGAAGCTAAATGACATCCGCTTCGAGACACTCCAGCTCAATCCCAAACTTCCAGCGACCACATTTCGCTTCGTCCCCCCCAAGAACGCGATGCTTGTGAAAGCGGGCTAAGAATAGTTTTGAACGGATGCTCACTCTGGAAGCGCATGACCTCGCGCACGACGGGGATAGGCCTCCCCCGAATAGTGCCACCGAGGCGAACTGGCAAGGCGAAAGATGGCAAATTGGTTTGGGCGGAACGACTCGTTTGACCGAGAGGGCGCCTCGCATAGTGGTGTGTCAGAAACAAGGCTGTGCCCTACTCTGCCTGACGCATATCAGCCAGTTAGACCCTGATCATCATAACAAGCTGAGGGAATTGGATGATTCGTATCATCCATCTCCCTTTGAGCTACGGATGTCGTTTGCGCACAGCATAGAAGTTCAAAAGTGGGGGCGCGCTTTTTTCTTAAACGAGCGGCTGCAACGCCGGCAACCGGGAGAGGAGGCACGCTTTTTTCTGCTGTTGTCACCGCATGGCTGGGGATTCTGGCGGGATTTGCTCAATAAGCCCTCTCCTCATGCACACAGCACAGGAGAATGGGGGTTTGTCTGGTCACAAACGGACGAAAGAAACTGGCTTTTCAGCACCACAGCTGCCGAGGTATTGAGACGCATTACAGATCAATTCGATGCCCCCGACTGCGATAGCACTTTCGCCTTGCGGTTCGCTTCGCTCTCGTTTGCAGAACGACGGAAATTGGTGTGGCCTTGCAAGCGGGGCGATACGGAGCAGATGGAGAGGGTGCTACTTAACGCGCTGCTGTCGCAAGAAGAATTTTGGGAATGGGAATCGCGAGCTTCGTGGGACCTCAATTTGAAAGGATGGAGCCACAAGGACAGGTATAACTACGCTCATATCTCACACATGAACGGGCGATGGATTGACGAACTCGATGAGGCCTTTCACCGGGTCTTCGATTTCTTTGAACCACGACTCGACGATGAACTTATCGGGCGCCATCTTTGTGCGAAGGATGATTCTTTCGAACACATGTGTATTGAAGTGGAGTCGCCTTCGATTCATGAACGGCTGGAAGGCACAATCGAGTGGCGTGATTGGCAGGAGGCTCATTTACCCGAATAAAACGCCTATGTTCCCGGCAGGGAGCGTAGACGTTCGTTTTGGTGTTCGCGATTGGCGAGGGTTTGCAGTAGCGGGCCGTGTTCGGCGAATTCGATCACGCTGACGGAACCGACGGGGCAACCGAGGCGAAAGCGGAAGCGGCCCACGTCGATGCCCATAAGGGCGCACAGGGCGATGCGGATGGTGGCTTTGTGGGAAACAATGAGAACGTTGCCATCGGTATGGCGGCGTTGGATTTCCTCGACGACTTCGATGGCACGGCGGGAAACGGTGACGGCGGATTCGCCGCCTGTCGGAGCGTTCCAGGCGGGGTCGGCTGTCCAACGCAGATAATCGTCGTGGAATTGCTGGCTAACTTTTTCGACGCTTTGTCCCTCCCAGGCGCCGTAGCCAATCTCTACCAGACCATCACGTTTATGCATGGGGAGGTTAAGGGCATGACAGAGCGGTTCGGCAGTGGCGACGGCACGTTGGAGCGGGCTGACATAAACCGCTTGCCAGTTTGTTTTGGAATAAGCATCGGCAAAAGCTTGAGCCATTTCGTGGCCTTCGGGCGTGAGTTCGGGATTGAGACCAGAGCCGCAGAACATGTTGTCGCGGCTGAGTTCGGTTTGCCCATGACGCAGAAAATAGAGTTTGAGAGCGATGGCGATTCCTCCTTTTAGCTTTCCATTGACTCGCTGTACTCGCCTTTTCTGGCCGCGCTATTGAGTTGGGCGCGGTGGAGCAGGACTTTCTGGGCGGCTTCGACGTTTTCGGTTTTGCCTGCCCACAGTTCGAGTGCGGGCTGTTGGATGGCGCGCGAGAAGGAAAAGGTGAGCGGCCACGGCAACTGCGGATAACGGACATGCATGGCGTTGAGGCGGGCAGAGGCGAGTTCAGCGCTTTGCCCTCCCGATAAAAAGGCGATGCCGCCAATGGCAGCAGGAACTGTGCGAAGGAAACAATTCACTGTTGCGTCGGCGACTTCTTCGACGCTATTTTGAGCAGGGCAATCCTGGCCGGGTAACACCATGTTTGGTTTGAGCAAAGTGCCTTCGAGGGCAACGTTATGGAGCGCCAACCGGACGAAAAGGGCGCGAAGAACCTGTTCGGTGACGGCTTCGCATTGCTGCAAAGTGTGGTCCCCATCCATGAGGGTTTCGGGTTCGACGATGGGAACAAGGCCCGCTTCCTGACAGAGGGCAGCATAACGAGCGAGGGCTTCGACGTTGGCTTCGATGCAAGTGGGGGTGGGAATGCCTTCGCCGATAGTGATGACAGCACGCCACTTAGCGAAGCGGGCGCCCATATCGGCGTATTTCTTGAGTCGGTCGCGCAGACCATCAAGCCCATCGGTAACTTTTTCGCCAGGGAAGCCCGCCAAATCGTGGGCGCCCTCATCGACTTTGATACCGGGGACAATACCCGCTTGTTTTAATACTTCGGCGAAGGAGGTACCATCGTCGGTTTTCTGGCGGATGGTTTCATCGAAGAGAATTGCACCGCTGATGCTTTGGCCTAACCCCGGCGTGGTGGCAATCCACTCGCGGTAAAGGCGGCGCATTTCTTCGGTCTGGGGGATACCAACGGCTTTAAAGCGCTTATCGCTGGTGGGGGTGCTTTCATCCATCGCCAGCAAGCCTTTACCTTCTGCCATGAGGGCTTGCACCGTGTCTTTGAGCGTTTGGAGTTCTTCAGGCATGATTTCCCCTAGCTCAATTTCTACGCCAGACAACTAGGGGAAAGTGCCAGAAAGCTCCTTAAAATAGTGTTCATTTCAGCTCCTCTATAATGCAAGCAAGAGGAGATAATTCACACATAAGAATGAGTCGCTACAAACCATTTCTCTCAGTGAACGCAGGTACGCCTCTACTGGTGTGGGCACGAGACGGAGATCACGCACGACAACTTTTGCACGAGCAGAGAGACGAAGTACCCGAAGGAAGTTGGGAAATTCAATTGGTTACTCCAGACAGGATTATCCTTCCACCGGAAATGCTGCAACCTCCTCCTACCCAGGAGAGCCAAGGGCAGATTCGGATACCAACAAAACGCTCCGTGGCAAGAAAAGGCTTTCTTGTTCCCGACTTTCTTCAAGGAAAGCGCAGTGCCATCATTTACACACGTGTCAGCACTCAACAACAAGTGAAGGACACCGGTCTAGATTCTCAGCGTGAGATGTGCGAAGCGTTTGCTGAGGTCGCAGGCCTAACCGTTGTAAAAATTTATGCAGAAGTTGGAAGCCGCGCACATTACCTAGCGCGCCCAGAACTCCAATCTGCATTGGAAGATTTAGAGACAGGGCGAGCCGAAGTATTGCTGTTCGCCTATTTCGACCGACTCGTTGGTGGCTTAGAAGTACAGTAGCTTATTTTTCAGAGGATTCAGGCAGCCAGAGCAAGTTTCATTGTTTGCGATATGCAATCTCTCGATGGTGTTGAACATCAGGCAGCGCTGAACTATTTGCGCATAGCACATCAGTTCAAACTGGACTGCGTTCGTGATTGGGGGCTTCTCGAAGAGTAAAGAGTTATCTGTTCTAGGTTTTAATGAGGGCAGAGTGTCTAGTAGCAACGCCCGCCACTGAATTTCAGTGGCGGGCGTTTGGTTGGGTTAGTTAGTTTTTGCCTTGAGCGCGGCGTTGGGCGCGGTTCAGGGATTCGCGGTTGATGAGAGCGTTGCCGTGGACTTCGATGTTGCCTTCGTCGCCATCGTTGGCGTCTTTGGCGAGTTGGACACCGTCGTCTACTCCGTCATCGAAGGGGAGCATCTGCAAGAGGCGGCCTTCTTCCATTTCGTCGTAGGACATGGTTGGGTCTTCGTTTTCGAAGTCGGGCATGTCGTAGGAGAAGATGGATTCGGTGACTTCGCGGCGGATTTCGCCGAGCATCTTCTGGAACAGCGAGAAGCCTTCCTGACGGTAAACGCCAATGGGTTCTTTCTGCGCGTATCCCTGTTGCCAGATGGCGTCGCGCAAATAATCCATTTCGGCTAGGTGTTCGGTCCAGTGCGAGTCGATGGACTTCATGACCTGCCAGCGCTCCAAGCCGCGCACGGTGTCGGTGCCGACAGCATTTTCGCGTTCCTCGTAGAGTTTTTCAACGACTTCGTACAAGGTACGGCCATCTCTGCCGCCCAAGATGAGGTCGTACTGCTCGTTGCCGAGGCTGTTGCCGGGGCGCTCTGTCCAGAGGGCGCCTTCGAGATCGGCTTCGTTGAGTTGCGAACGCACGGTGGTAAGTCCGAACAAACGGCCCATAGCAACCCACAATTTGTGGGTATCCCACTCGTCGGGGCGCACATCGCGGGGGCAATGCTTCTGCGCTTCGGCGATGGCAGCTTTTTGCGCCATTTCCAGAACGGTGTCGCGGATGTCCTCGCCTTGTAGGGCGCGGCGGCGTTCGCGGTAGATGACCTCGCGCTGCACGTTCATAACGTCGTCGTATTGCAACGTTTGCTTGCGACCTTCGAAGTGGTTCAATTCCACTTTCTTCTGGGCGCGAGCAATCGAGGCGGTAATCATCTTGGCTTCGACTGGCTCATCTTCATCCCAGCCGCCGAGCAAGAAGCCGCCGCGAGTACCGAACAAGCGCCATAGTTCGTCATCGAGCGAGATGTAGAAGCGCGATGTGCCGGGGTCGCCCTGACGACCAGCGCGACCTCGCAACTGGTTGTCGATACGGCGCGACTCGTGGCGCTCGGTGCCGATGATGTGAAGACCACCGTGTTCGGTGACTTCGTCGCGCTCGCTGGTGTGGGCGATGTCTTCGGGACGGGCCTCCGATTCGAGAACGATGTCGGCGCTTTGACCAGCAACTCCGGTTTCGATGCTGATGACGGTGAGTTCATCGACTTCGGCTAAGTCAGCAGAGGCGGTTTCGGCGACAGCTGGAAGCTGCGGCACTTCGGCCAACGTCTTTTCGAGCCACGCTTCGTCGGCGAAGTGGGCAACCCACGGAGCGACGTTTTGCAGGGCGCCGAAGACCTGTTCGGGTTCGTTGCCGAACTCTTTGGCAGCGGCCACAACGGTTGGTTTGATGGCTTCGAGCAAGCGCGCGAGGGTGTAGTGATAGACGATAACGTCGATTTGCTGCACCGAGGCGACGCCGTTCTCATCTTGAACCTGCGCCATCATTTGCGCCTGGAAAGCGTCGTTTTCGCCGACGATACCCAAGCCCGACAGTTCGTGGTGCAGCCATTCGGGTTCGAGGAACGGTGCCTGACCGATCATCTGGGCCATTTCGCCAAGGATGACGAGGTTAGGCAACTCGAAAGCGATGAACTCGCGGCGACGCTCTGGCATGGCCCAACCCTTGATTTTCAAGGTGACCATTTTCGGGTTGAGACGCAGATGAACGTTCATCTGGTCTTGTAAGCCCTGCTGCATCTCCTCGGTGCCCTCGAATGGCGAGGCATTGGAGACGGCGCCCCACTCGCTGAGACGAGCGCGCAACCATGCTGCGCCGGGGAAGTTTTCCAAGCCCATCGCAGTGGCGATAGCCCACTCGTTGGTTTCGATGGTGTCGCTTTCGAGGTCGCCCAAACGGTCGCGGGCGGCGTCCGAGTTGGGAACATTGAGTTCCTGCAAACGAGTTTGAACCCACTGTGGAGTGACGACTTCGAGGTTAGCTGCGAGAGCTTCAGGCTGAAGTCCGGCGCCAGCAACAACGAGTTCGAGCAACTGACGGTCGAGGTCTACCATATTGGGCAGAACTTCGAGGAGTCGTTCGCACGCCTGAGCCGAGAAGGCCAGAGGCTGAGCGAGCGACATCATAAGGGCCAACTGTTCGCCAGTGCGGCCCATGTCGGCGCCACCAGCGTTTTCGGAGCCATGATCCTGAGCGGGCAAGCCGTTCTCCAAGAAGGCAGCGACCATCACCGGGTCGTAATCACGACCCATCAGCTGGGATAGGTGCGTGGTGAAAGCCGGAAGGATTTCAGGCGAGGTGGGCATGGCGTCGATGGGCAACTTGTCGAGCAAGTTGAAACGACGGGCACGCGAACGAACACGGTTGCCGAAGTCAGAAGCCGTGAGGTCACTACCAAGGGCATCGCGGATTTCTTTGGCTGCTTGTCCGGTGAGCGCCTTGTTCTTTTCCATCTCATCCACCGATTTTTGCAGCGTGGTGGCCCAGGCGAGGGTTTGCAGCGCGTCGGGTGACAGGCGAGAAACCATCTTCTGAGTCGCTTCGCCGTTGCGCGAGCGGACGTGAACGCCCTTGCCCTCGACCTGACGGGCAAGCATCTGCATGGTGATAACGCGCCAACGCGATTCGCCATCCAAGCTACCGCCGAGAATAATGTCAACGCCACGTCCGGCCATGTTGGTGGCGATGGTGACAGCACCGGGACGGGCGGCTTCGGCGATGATACGCGCCTCGTTGCGGTGGTTTTTGGCGTTCAAGACGTTGTGAGGCAAGCCCTGTTTGAGCGCGGTGATGAGCAGTTCGCGGTCGGGGGTGCCGACGGTGAAGGCTGCCAACATCTTGTCAACGTTTTCGGGCGTCGTGGGGTCGGGGTTGATACCGATTTGCTTCGCCAAGCCCTTGACCTGAACCGGGTTGATACCCAAAATGGGGCCGCGCACAAAACCGATGAGCTGAGCTTTGTCGGCTTCGGGAACCGATTTGTCGCCATTGAGTTGCTCTTTGATGAGGTAGGCAAGAACGAGAGTCTGCAGGCTGGCGGCGCTGAGACGGCGGGCCATCTGTTCGCTCATTTCGACCGAACGAGTACCAACCAGAACGGGCTGTCCGGCGCAGTGATGCTCTAAAACGTCGAAGGAGATGGCGCGCCATTTGGCTTCGGAGGTTTTATAAACGACATCGGGGGCGTCCTTACGACGAATGACTTTGTTCGTCGGGACGGTGACGACTTCCATACCGTAGGTTTTGGCGAACTCGGTTTCTTCGGTTTTCGCCGTACCCGTCAGACCAGAAATCTTGTTGTAGAGACGGAAGTAGTTCTGAATCGTGATGGTCGCGACCGTCTGCGATTCGATTTGGACTTCGAGGTTGTGCTTGGCTTCGAGAGCTTCATGCAAACCTTCGGAGAAGCGGCGGCCTGGCATGGTGCGACCAGTGAATTCGTCAACGATGACGATGCCCTGTTTGCCGGACTCTTCGCGACCGATAACGTAGTTAACGTTGTACTCGAAGAGGGCGTGGGCTTTGATGGACTGGTCGAGAACGGGCTGGACTTCCTGCAACTTCGATTCGGCGAGGCGACGACGACGCTCGGCGGGCAAGCGCAAGACACGGTCGATGGTGGCGGTGAGCGATTCGTCGCCGCTTTCAACCTGCGCGCGCTGCGCCAATACGGCTTCCTCTTCGGTGAGGATGTCGGCCTGCAACAGGGTTTCGAGGAAGTTTTCTGGGTCGGAAAAGATGGGATTGGCCGCTTCGCGCTCGGCGACGAGGGTCCCCATGTCGGTGAGAGCAGCGGTACGACGCTTCTCATCTTTTTCAGCGAGCCATCCAAGGTTTTTCACAACGCGCTTGTAGTCTTCGAATGGGAGTACTTCGAGCGAGCGGCGAACCAAGCGCTGCAAGGAACGAGCGAGCTGGTCGTTCGATTTGCCGACGTATTCGCTGCTCTTGAGGCTGCGAACCACGTCTTTAGCCATCGGGATACGGCGCTTCACTTCTTCGGTGAAGGCGGCGGCGTTCTCGTCGGTGAGCAGCGGTTCGAGATAACGAGCCACGATGTCGGCGGACAGTACGCCTAAAATGGCACGGTCGAGAGCGCCCGCGATGGGCTTCGCCAACAAGTCGCCGAGAGCATCGTGGGCGTCGCCGGAGATTTCGAGGGCTTTCTCGATTTGCTCAACCAATTTGGCGTTGGAATCGGCTTTGAATTTATCCCATGCGGTGCCGTAATCTTCGACAGCTTTGGCGAGTGGCGCGATCTGTGACGAAGTCGTCAGTTGAGAGGCCACGAAGTCATCCAAACCGGAAGCACCGAAGTCGCCGTCTTCGACAGCGTGTTGAACGGCGGTTTTCGATTCGTCGGGCAACGGAACGAGGCCATTGATTTTGTCAACGAAAGCGATAGCCTGTTCCTGACGCCATGTTTGGAGACGGGCGGCAGCATCGGTGGCGATGGCCGAAAGTTCGCCGCCATCACCGGGCAAGTCGCGCACGGCAGCGACCAAACGGTCAGCGACGGAGTTTTGGCGTCCGCCTTCGGCGAGAAGCGAGACCAAGACTTTGTTGGCTTCGCGCGGCATCTCTTCGACCCACTGCGACATTTCCTCGACCATGTGGGCCGCGATGGTCTCGTAGGCTTTGTTCTGGTCGCGCTGCAACTGGCTGGCAGCTTTGACGGCTTGCGAGAAGGGGCCGCTCTTGCTGAGTTCTTTTTGCAGAGCAGTTTGAATGGCGGCGGCGTCTTCGCCATTCTGGGCGAGTTTGGCGACCGACTTACTCTGTCCGAGGGCCGATTCCAGCTTCTGCGCCTGCTCGCCAAGGAATTTGGTGCGATTGGTGTTGTATTCGGCGGTGAGAGTCGAGATTTGACGGGCAGCGTCACCACGATTGTCTTCGATGGTTCGCACCAATTCGGAACGCAATTCTTCGCGGCTAAGCGGCAACTTGACGGCGTTCCATAGCGCTTCGAGCGACTCGAACGGCAGGAGCGAATTCTGGGTCAAGGTTTCGAGAGCCGCCACGACTTTGCGCGCGCCCGCCACGTCGTTGGAAGTGCCGAGGGCATTATCTTTGAGAACCTTGTCGGCAGCCGACAGGTTGCCGGGCTGTTCGAGCGCGGCCAACACGAAAGCATCGTGGCCGTTTTGCAGGGCGCCCGCAACAGCGTAAACGGATTCGGTATCAATCAACTCGCGGTTAATCATCTCGTCAGCAATGATTTGCGAGACGGTTTCGGCTTTGTTGGCGGAATCGGTGATTTGCGCTTCGAGGTCGATGGCGGCGTCTTCGGGCAGGGTGAGGTCGTGGGCCAATAGAGCGGCGTTCCACTCGGAGTCCTGCGCGTCCATCCATGCCGTCTCGAAGGGAGCCAACATACGCTCGATTTCGGTGCGCCATGTTTCGTTAAGGCGCTTGGTATCAACCGAACGCAAGGCCATTTCTTCCAGCTTTTTCTTGCCTTCGGGCGAGATGAGTTTGTCGGTACTCATTTCATCGGAGGCTTCGAGCAAACGCACAGCGTTAGACAAACGGGCGCTTTCTTCGCTCTGGAGGTAAGCGGAAATCAGATAGCCAGTCGCGAGAGAGAAGGCGCCTCGCGCGAGGATGGCTTCGGTGAGGCCCGCGATGTTGACCTTCGATTTGGTCGAATGCTCATCGATGAAGGTTTCGACTTCGCGGTCGGTAACGCCGGGCATAAGGATTTTCGCCACGCCGTCGCAGGTTTTGCTCATGGCCTGACGGCGCAAAGCGCGGTCGGTTTTGGCGACCTGAGCCGAGATGATGAGCGGGGTACGCGCTTCGTCGATAAGGATGTTGTCAACTTCGTCGATGAGCGCATAAGAGAGGGGCTTTTGCACCATGTCTTCGGGGCCGCGCGCCATGTTGTCGCGCAGGTAGTCGAAGCCAAATTCCGAGTTGGTGCCGTAAAGGATGTCGGAGGCGTAGCATTCCTGACGCTGCCCAGCGTCCATGTCGTTCTGCAAGAAGGCGACGGTGAGGCCCAGGAATTCATAGATTGGGCGCATCCAGTTAGCATCGCGCTCGGCTAGGTAGTCGTTAACGGTGACAACGTGAACGCCGCGTCCTGTGAGGGCGTTGAGGTATGCGGGAAGCGTCGCCACAAGGGTTTTACCTTCACCCGTGCGCATTTCGGCGATTTTGCCCTGGTGGAGTACCATGCCACCGATGAGCTGTACGTCAAAGTGGCGAAGACCGATGGTGCGGTCGCCTGCTTCGCGGCAGAGCGCGAAGGCTTCGGGCAAGATGAGGTCGAGGACTTCTTTCTCGGCGGCGAGGCGGGCGCGCACATAGCCATCAGTCCACGAGAACTGTGTGTCCAGTTCGAGCCATTCGAGATTCTGTTTCTTGAGGCGCGAGGTGACTTCTTCCTGAAACTTGGCGCGCAAAGCCATGCTGCGCTCCTTGAGTTCTTCGTCGGATAGGGCTTTGATTTCGTCGGCTTTAGCACCGATTTGCTCAACGATGGGGCGCAGCTTGGAGACTTCTTTTTCGTTCTTATCGAACAGTTTGGAGACAACGCCGAGGACGCCTTCAGCTTCTTGAGAAGAGCCGGAAATATCGGACTTAGAGCCGAACAACTTTTGCAAAAGTGACATGATTTAATTAGAAGTTTTGAGTGATGAGATGCGAGTAGGCGGGGCAGCATCGGCGCGACAACGCCGATAGCATTCCGCTACTCAGGAACACAGGCAATGAGGAAAGGTTTTGCGTGAAGAGGACACACGAATAGCGAATGGTAACGGCAGTTAGAGCCAGTTATGGAGGAGTGCTAGTCGTGGGTGGGTGAAAAGAAGCGGTGTCAGTCACCACGGCGAAACCGCTTCATGGGACTCTTCACACAAAACTCAAAACTTCAATTCAAACGAACGTTGGTGCTAACGCCTGACAGCTGCGCGACTTCAAAGGCCGACAAATTATGCGTTCGGCTGGCAGTGAGTCGTCTGGGTGTTTCAGGCGAGGTCGGGTGTTGGTAGGCGCCACAATGAGCCGTCGCATTGGATAGTAACGGCGTTTCATCGGGGGTTAAGTTTTCGGCTTCTAGATGTGTGGGCGCGCCCAGATGATGGGTGCGCGGCGCGTTGGCTTCGGCGCTGAGAAGCAGCAAAACCGCTTCATAAGGGTGAGCCGACGACGCGATGATGCTTTGGCTGGCGACTGGCATCGCCCAGAACGCGAGCAACGCCGCGACTAAAAAGAGCGAAGCGTCGCCACGCTTCAAGCGTGCGAGTTGAGCCAAAAACGAAAACATCTAAGCCGGAAAACTGCTGTTGATTTTAACAGCGTCAGGCATAGACGACCGAAGGGCGTGCGAGGTTTTGTAGTTTTGAGAGCAAATTCGCGCGATTCCATCATCTATCTAACAGGGGTTAATTACGTACAATCAGTCATTGTTGTGACAATAATTAACCAGGGAATAAGGCATCCAAGGGCAGCCTAGGTTTCCTTTACATTACGCCAATGTGAATTTTTAGAGATGGAAAAATTAGAGGGTTCCCAAAGCCAATGGAGGGGTTTACATTGTTATCGACAAGCCACTTGTCACATTATATGCATCATCGGGTATCTTCATTGAATCTTGCTCGTGGCGAAAGGAGCAGTTATCGCGCCTTCACACTTATCGAGCTTTTAGTTGTTATTGCTATTATAGCTATTCTGGCAGCGATCTTGTTCCCTGTGTTCGCACGCGCACGCGAAAACGCGCGTCGTGCTTCTTGCCAATCCAACTTGAAGCAGTTGGGCCTCGGCGTGCTGCAGTACGCGCAGGATTACGACGAATATTACATGCCCGTTTACACCAACGCTGGCACAGGTACTTTGCCCAACCAGGCGTCACCTCCCACTCGCAGCTGGGTTGAGTTCGTATATCCCTACACCAAGAGCCTTGAAATTTTGCGTTGCCCCAGCGACAGCGCGGCTCAGGGCACCCCTTACGCGATTCGCGAGTGGCGTACCCGCATGGGCTGGCCAACAACACAGGCGATTCCCATCAACTATTCATATAGCCTGTATCTGGGCGGCGGCACGGGTTACACAGGCAACGTTGGCGATTTCCAGAAGCTTTCGGCCTTGCAGGCCCCCAGTAAAGTCATCATGATGTCGGATTCGGGCGCGACTCCCCCCTGGAAAGATACCCCTGCCCGTCCCGCTTCGACCCCACCCGAACAGTGGACACAGAAGTTGGCCACTGACAGCGTGACACCATCTCTCAAACATGGCTCCTACGTTTTATTGCACCCAAACACTGGCATTACAACGGCTTGGACAAACGCCAACTACGGAACGATTTACGCGCGCCACTTCAACACCTCGAACATTTTGTGGGCCGATGGTCACGTTAAGGCACAACGCCCTGAACAGATCATGAACGTGACGGATATTCCATCCGAGTTCACCAACACACTCAACAGCTGCTTCAACCCGGCTGTCGGTTGCAACGGTTCGTAAACGAGCATCGAGCGCTAGACATTTACGCTCCATTTGCATAGATAAGGGGAAGCCGGGCATAAGCCCGGCTTCCCCTTATCTATTTGTGGAGGCCATCTGGTTTCAGGTTGCAGGCATGAGGCACTCAGGTGGCGAAAACGGATTATTGGGCGGAGCAGACTCGCCCCATTCATTATGATGCGCCACATCGCCCTCACTGCCCTACTCCTTTCTCTGCCTGCTATCGCGTCGGCCTGTATGAATGACCGCGACTCAGATGCGCTCGTTATCGAGAATAAGCGCCTTCCCGATGTTATCCGTGTCGCGTCGGGGCGCTTCGAGCGCAATCCACCGCGCTATTACAAAATGCGTGTAGCACGAGTGGAAAGCGAATTGAAGAGTAACCCTCGCCAATTTGGTTTGTATGATGACCTTGCTGTTGCGCATGACCGTCTTGGGGACGATGAGACGGCAATAAAGGTGATGGCACAGAAAAGAGCTTTGCTTCCGGCCTACAATGCAGCGGACAAGGCGAACAAAGAGGCTTGGTATCGCTACTTCGCCAATGATGGGACGTTTCGGGCGCACCGCTTTTTACATGAAGGCGCGAAAGTCGAGCGGCTTGGGGAGATGAAGCAGGCGCGCGAGGAGATTAGGCGGGCCATTGAAATCAAGCCGAACGCGCATTTTGGGCGCGAGCCTGTGCAGTTAATGGTGATGGATTGGATTATCGCGCGGAAGCAGAAAGTAACCAAGAGGACATTAGGCGAATGGTTTGAGGTGAAAGATGGCTGGCATATCTTCTATGAAGGTGAAGGGCAACAAGGGAAATATATAGACAATGGCACTCAGCTTTTAACGGATGAGGATTATGTCATCACTCATAAAGGGCACAAAGGAGATTCGCCACAACAGATTGACGCGAAGAATAAGCATCGGCGTGCGACAGCGGAGGGATTAGCGGGATTGGTTGTTTTGGGGGCGGCCTGGAATAGCCCAGACGTGTTTGAGGCGCTGGCTCATGCCCTTGAGGTCAAAGACACCATCGCGTTACGGTATATGGTGTTATTGCGCTGCCGAGAGTCATTAGAAGGGAAGAAACCTTCGATGGCAGGGTTGACCATAAAGGGCGTTAATGAGGCACTTCGAGATAGCGAAGAGTTGGAAGAAGAGGGAGTTGGGCTGAACTTTCAAAACCAAAAATCACTTGACTCACTTTACCCACAATTACGCAAAGAAGCCGATGAATGGGAGGCCAGTCGCGTTCGCTGGATGGAAGCAAAATTTGAGCAGGGGCAACATCCCGATACCAGCGCGAACTTCTGGCAAGGGTTTCAGGAAACAACACCCCCTTCATTAGATGTGAAATGGTTTGATGAAGGTTTGAATAGAGATCGAAGCATTGCAATGGCGCTATTTGTCGGGATGCTGGTCATTTTTGCTGTACCGATTCTGATTACCGTGTCGGTTGTGATTTATCTGCGTAGGCGGGCGGCACGTAACACTTCTCTGGCATGAAAAAACCAACGCCCGACGAACTGGCTGCTGCTGCGGGGCAAACGATGGCAGATATTCTGGCGCCTGACCTGCGCGTCGTCTTTTGTGGCATCAACCCCAGCGTGTACTCGGTGGTCGTCGGACATCATTTCGCGCGTCCCGGCAACCGCTTCTGGCCGACATTGCACGCATCGGGTTTTACGCCGCGCCGATTTTCACCAGATGAAGATGGGAAGCTCATCGAACTGGGATTGGGCATCACCAATGTCGCGGAGCCATCAAGTACGGCAGCAGCAGATTTATCGAACGAGCAAATTAAGGAAGGCGGCAAGATATTGCGCGCGAAAATAGAGAAGTTCGAGCCGAAGGTGCTGGCGGTTCTCGGCATCACGGCGTATCGGTTGGCCTTCGATGAGCCAAAAGCCAAGATGGGCCTTCAAGAAAAAACCGTCGGCAACACTCGTATCTGGGTACTGCCTAATCCTAGTGGGCTGAACGCCCACTATCACTTGCCACAGTTGGCCGAACTGTTCAAAGAATTGCGCGAGTGGGTCGAGGATTGAGGGGAAGAGATTAAACACAGAGAATACAGAGGAGCATAAGAATCACAGAGGGATTTTGGAGAGAGTTTGTGGCGATGCTTATTTGGTGATTTTTTAACCGCAGAGACGCAAAGGTGTTTGAGGAAAGGCTTGAGAGGGGGAGATGATTTGGGTGGCATTAGTTTTTAGGCCCAGCCAGATTCTTCGCTGAGGAAGCAGATGACACTGAGAAAAACAACCATCGTGTGGAGAACGCATTGGCCGACTTGGGCAGCGACGGTGACGCCCGCGAAGCGGGGCGACTGGGTGTAACTGAGGCGTGTAGCGAGTTGGAACGATGTCAGGCAAAGCACGATGGCTAAAGCAAGAAACGCAGCATGACGAGTGCGTTTATCGGGAATTAGTGCGCTGAGTAACCAGTAGCCGAGTGATACCAAAAGGGCACCGCCAACTGTTCCGCTGACGATTTGCTGTGGTAACAGCGGCGGATAAGTTGGTGGAACTCCAGTGACGCGAAGTAGTGCCAACCCCAGCGGGACACAGAAGCAGGTGGTTAGCAGAGCAGCAATGGCAAATCGGCTTAGGATTTCGGGAAAAGGCATGATAATTATTCGGTGGTTGCTGTCAAAAAGTTGCGCTATCGAGGCGTTGGCTCCATTCGTTCCACGAGCCATCGTAGTTGCGGACGTTGGGATAACCGAGCAACTGCGACAGTACGAACCATGTGTGCGCCGAACGGGCGCCGACAGTGCAATAGGTGATGATTTCGCGGTCGGGAGTGACGCCGTGCGAGACATAGAGGGCGCGTAGTTCATCGGCACATTTGAAGGTGTCGTTGGGTTGCAGCGCCAATTCGAAAGGGAGATGGAGCGCTTCGGCGATGTGCCCTCCGCGCTGGCCATCGACGGGGGGCGCCATCATGAACCATTCGCCGGAAAACTCACGCGGGGTGCGCGCATCTATAATGAGGGCGTTGGGGTTGTTTTGGGCAGCCCGAACATCAGAGGCAAAGGCGCGCGACGAATTATCGAGCGCCGAGGCTTGATATGTAGTCATTGATGGTGTGGGACGTTCGGTATCGAGGGGCCGTTCTTCGCGCTTCCAGCGTGGACTACCGCCATCCAAAACGCGGCTATCGGGGTGGCCGAACAACTCGGCGAACCACTTCAGAAACGGCATGGTGGCCGTGTAGGACGATGAAAAGACGACAATTGAATCACGCTCTATGCCGCTACGCGACATCAGTGCTTCGAAGTGGGATTGTTCGAGGTTGAGGGCTAAATCAGGCAGTAGCAAATCAGCCAGAGAGTGCCAGAAGACGGCACCGGGTATGTGCCCATCACGGTAATCATCGGGCGACATATCGCATTGCACTACGCAGATTCGCGGGTCATTCAGGTGCTGTTCCAACCACTGAGGCGAAACAATGGGAATGTTCGGTGTTTGCACCCTTTCCAGATTGGAAGAACGACAAGCGAAACAGTAGTCCCCGAATGGGGGTATTTACGTCAGAAGTTGCAAATTCGCGATGAAAACTACGTTGCCTGAACTCGTTGACCTCATACGTGCTTCCCACGACCTCGGCAATTTACGAGCGCGCCTGTTTCCAGAGGCGACCCAATTTTTTGATGCGATGCGCGGCGGTTTGTTCTTACACGCGGAGGCACCTGCCCTGCCCGGATTACCCAGCAATCCTGTTGTGAACGCGCTTATCGCACGGCACGCGCCACTGCACGAAGGACAAATCCTGAAACCCAACGAATGGACGGCGTTCTGTTCGCGAGCCGATCATGGTCATGTGCTGGTGGGGCCGCTGGTGCAAAACGGCGAACTAGTGGGGGTGATTGGTTTCACACGCGGGCGAGATGAAAGCGCCTTCGACTCGCAGAATGTGGCGGATTTAAGCGCGCTTTGCCTGCACGCTTCAACGAAGATGGCGAGTTGGGCCAGTCGCGAGACGGAATCGACACCCGACTTCGCACTTTCGCCGCGCGAACGGGAGATTGTCAATCTGGTGGCGCAGGGGAAGACGAACGCGCAGATTGGGCGCGAGCTGTTTGTTTCGAGCGAGACGGTTAAGGCGGCGCTGAAAGCCGTGTTTCGCAAGACGGGGGTCGCATCAAGGGCACAACTAGTGGCCAGACTCAGATTACTCGAAACAAATTCTCTCAAGTCGATCCCTGTTGGGCCTTAAATGTAAGTTGATGAGCGAGGGCTTAGTATCGAACGATATTGTGGAGATTTTCTCTGCCAGCGAGGTGTCAGTAAACGGGCGAATTGGCGGGTTTATTAAGCGGATATAGCCGGAATCGCGGTAGGTTTGCGGGCAATTGCTGGTATTAGGAGGGCTGTTACCGTATTTTTGGCCAAAGTCGCCAGAAATTGATAAAATAGGAAGGCTAAATTTAGATCAACCGCCCTCATGGGCGGAGGAACGCTCACATGAAAGTTATTTTGACGCAGGATGTCGAAAAGTTGGGTCACGCTATGGACATCGTGACCGTTGCAGACGGTTACGCCCGCAACTATCTTTTTCCACGCTCGATGGCGATGACAGCGACCAAAAGCTCGCTCGCTTCCCTCGACAACATGAAGGCTGTTGAAGACCGCCGCCAAGCCAAGCTGAAGACTGGCGCCGAAGAACTCGCCGCCAAAATCGGCGACACCGTTGATTTCGCAGACGCCAACGTCGGCGAAGGTGGCCGCTTGTTCGGTGCCATCACATCGGCTCGTATCGCCGAGCAGTTGAAGGCTCAGTACGGTGTCGAAGTCGAACGCCGCTCGGTTCTGTTGCAGGACCCAATCCACACCGAGGGCTACTACAACGTGCCCTTGCGTTTGCACCGCGACGTAACCAAATCGTTGCGCGTTAAAGTCGGCAACCCCGCAGAGCCTACCGAAGCAACCGAAGGCGAAGCTGAGACCGAAGAGGCCTAAGCAGCAAACCAAACAATTCAAAATCCCGCGCAACAGCATGTTGCGCGGGATTTTGCTTTTTCAGGCTGCTTGCCATGATGTCTTGTCGCATTCGACTACCCAGTTACAGATGTAGCAATGGCTATCGTCGTAATTTCCAAATAAGACGATATGAGGCAAAGCATAGAGAGTAGTCGGAGGATTAGTCACAACAAACCAGTTGTGCCATTCGTGAAATGATTGAAGAAAATAACTCACTGTTTTTCCAGTCGTCCGAGTAAGGCCGCGAGCCCTTTTGGTTGGTTCTGGCAAAGGTGGAAAAGCACGGGGAATTTGTGCAAGAGGAACCACTCTGTGGCAATGACATTCGAGCAATAGGCGGTCTGACTCTCTTTCACCAAACATGTTGGTGGGGATGGGAGAGATGTTTGTTATTTCGATTTCGATAATGGCGCACAAATCCAGCTCTTCGGGATTAACGTCTTGGTCGTAGCCGTTTAGGTACGCATTGGCTGGTTCAAAGAGAGCCCAATGCACTTGCCCCGCTTCTAAAACCTCACAACCAGTTAGTTTTTTGACGCTGATAACACAACGGCCTCCTTCTGTTGGGCATATCGTGTTCCACGGTACGAAAGTGGCGTGGGGAATTGGGGGAGCGACTTCATACCAAATGACTTCGGTGAGGCATGGTATTGGTTTTTCAGTTGAAATCATCAGGGCACACTCACATTTCAATTATGCGGCCAGAATTTTTGGCGTGCTTCCCTCGAAAGTCCCAAGACGTGAATTTCCAAGCCATCTTTCTCTAACTCTTCGCTGAAATCGGCGATGAAGATGAGTTCAGATTCTAGATGCTCTCCTTCAGCGCTTTGGATGGTCATATCGAGGTTTTTGATGTTCTCGCGGGTTCGCTCAAGTGCAACAGGGTCATCGTTCCCAAGCGAACCATCGGCCAGCATATGAGCGAGGATGGTGGGTTGTATGTCGATGTAGCGTTCGTTCGGGAGGAATAGACCAGTGGCAATGCCCATCCCATCATCCAGATAAGGCAAGTCGGAGGCGCCGACGACTTCGCCTCGTGCCAGCACTAAGAAGCGCACTTAGCCTCCCCACCAGAATGCTGTGACGGGAATTTTTTTACCGGCCATTGCAGCGGCGGCGAGGAATGAGGTGGCATCGATGAAACCGTGGGCGAAGACGGCAGGCCAAATGGAACGATGGCGCCATGTTACGGCTCCCAAACCCGCCCCCAAAATAGAAGTGAAAACGACGCCAAGCCCACCTTGATAGATATGCCCTAAGCCGAATACAACCGATGAGAGAGCAATGGAGCATATCCAACGTGCCCTGTCGCTCCAGCTATCGGGAAACAAATGGCGGAGCGCAGCAAGGCAAGCGTTGCGCCACAACTCTTCGCGCAAGCCCGCCACCACAAAGGAGAGAATAGTTGTCATCGCCAGCAGATAAAGCGGATTGGCGAGGGCGCTCTGGGAAAACAGAGAATCAGTCTGGGGTTGGTTTTGCTTGATGAACTGCTCGATTTGCTTTTGGTCGAGACCCATAGTGATGACTGCCAACACGACCATAAAAATAATGACGAATACCAGTACCATCCGTAACAAAAAGGCGTAGCCAAAGCCCTGCAATATCGGCATGATGCCGCCGCGCCAGCGGAGCATCAGTTCGTCTTTTGTAGCACGCGAAAAAGCCCAACCAAGCGCCCAGAACAAACCAAACACGCCCAATTCTAAAGCAGAGAAACGAATAAGACCATCAACCGACGTGGGCAAAGCTGGGCCTCCGGGCGCACTTTCGGGGCGGAGTGGCCCCAGAAGCGAAACGAAGACGGGATAAAAGCCAATGAGGATTAGCGACATCAACCAGCGCCAACGCGCGATACGATGCGAGAAAATGCCGGGGACAACTTGCGGGATGGATGGGGCGGGAGTTGGTGGTGGTAAGAGTGGTTGCAGGCTAGGAGGGTAGGATTCGGTGTTAGCTACGGGAAGTGGTGGTGGAATGGCTGCATTCGATGGTGGAGAAGCCGATTCAAAGACCGAAGCAGGCACTATTGGCGGGTTCGAAGGGCTATCTGGAGTTGGATTTGAGTCGGGCGCAGGAAGATTGCTGTCGGGCGGCTGCATTAGAAGATTTGACGAATCAAAACGCGCGCCGGACGCTTCCAATCGCTTAAGCCTTTGCCACTTAGGCAAACTCTTATTCATGCGATTTTTGAAACGGGCGCGGCGGCGTTCGCTGTTTGTGGTGGGTGCGCTCGCTGGTGTGAGCGTTTTTATGAGCGGGGCGTTATGGAACCGCACACAAGCGCAAGAAAGCGATTCTACCACCGAAATCGCGCCGGGTCTATGGCTACGTTCGGTGCAACGCCAAACACCGAATGGGTTAGTGCGTTTTTGGCTGGTCAAAGCCGATCCCAAAGCCTTCGAACTGGGGATGGAGATCGCGGATAAGAGCAACGCACAGAAGAAGCGCTCAGTGCGTAACTTAGCCGTTCAGAGTGGTGCAACCGTGGCTATTAACGGTGGCTTTTTCGCGTATGGTGGCGCGGCAGTGGGTGCGGTTAAGGGCAATGGCGTGTGGCAACGGTTGCCGTGGAAAAGCCGGACGGCGCTGGGCTGGAACTCGGCGCGCGACGCGCAGCTTTCCCCGCTATCGGGCAACTGCCAATTATCTATCCGCACTGCCGATGGCAAAATTCGCATTCAGGAAGCGGCATTGAACGGATTTACCCTGCCCGGTCAGCGAGTGGCTATCGTTGATGGCTTCGCCGTACTCACTTCGCAATTCGACCGAAAATATACCCTCAAGGCTGGTGAAGTTGCGTTTGCAGCAGGGCAACTGCCATTGCAAAGCGGCGATGTCGATTTAACCAAAGGAGCATTCTGGGTTGTAGCGAAGGGCACAGCGCTACAAAGCCTCGATTTGAACGCTCCACCTGTGTTCTCTTATACGGTGACGACGGCTCCCAACTGGGGGCGCTATAGAACGGTTTTGGGGGCAGGGCCGCGCTTGCTGCAAAACGGCCAGATAAAAACAACTGAAGTCGAAGAAGAATTTCGGCCCGACGTGTTGGCACGTGGGCCACGCACCTGTGTCGGCTGGGATGCAAAGCACAACTGGCTGTTGCTGGTAGCTGATGGGCGCTCGGCGGCTTCAGTTGGACTCTCAATCCCAGAAACCGCGCAGCTTTTGCAGCAACTGGGAGCAACCGAAGCACTAAACCTGGATGGGGGTTCTTCGACGCAATTGGTGGTCAATAACGAACTGGTCAATACGCCCTCCGGCTTCGACCCGGTTAACCCGACGCGACCTCGCGAGGTGCAGGTTTCTAATGCATTGGTATTGAAACCTGTTGGGCTTTAATACCTTCACGCAAAAAGGGCGTCCTCAATTGAGGACGCCCTTTTTGCTGGGGGTTTTACTTCGAGATTCGGTAGAGTCCAGCACCATGCGAGGGGATGGCAGGCGAGAAATCGCCCGTCATGCGCCCCAGGTTCTTTTTGCTCCATAAATCACGGACATTGGCGCCACTGTTGAATCCAAGTTCTGTAAGCGAGATAGGCACTACATTTGGAGCTTCATCATAGGGTGATTTGGTGAAGACCATAAAACGCACGGTGGAACCGGCAATGTTCTGGCTCACACCACCATCATCGAGTGCGGCAAAAGATTGGAAGCGGGTGTAACCTTTGGGCAAATCGAACTCGATGACCGATGGAGCATGAGTTCCGATTGCATAGGAGACGGGCTTGCCATTAACGCTGAAAGCTTTTCCACTGGCGGCAACAGTGGTGGAAACCTCCCCCCAACCAGCCCTGGCTGATTTCCATTTGAGGTCGGTGAGTTTGAGTTCGCCGTTGGGACCGACGAGGCGGGGCAAAGTCCAATCGGCGTGGTCGGCATTGAAATTATCGCCACCATCGGTAACCGCGAGATACAGCTTTTCGGCGCCAGTGATGTCAACATCAACCGCGACACCGTGGTCGGGAGTTTGGCGGGTGACGAGTTCGCTTTGGAAGGCAGCACGGTCTTCCTGAACGGTCATGTTATCGCGGGTATTGAAGAGGCCGAGGTATTTGTCGTTGGAGTTCGGCACGTCGGCAGTCCACGCTATTAAGCCATCACGGTTCCACAATTGGCGGTTGTTGGTGCTACGCTGGTTGACGGCGAGGACTTCGGTGTTAGTTAACAGCGAGAGAGTCCATTCGTCGTTCTTAGTAAGGTCGCCGCCCATCATCAGCGGAGAGCGGGCCATCGACCACAGCGTCATCATGGTGAGTTGCTCATCCTTGGTGAAACGAGTCCAAGGGCCACCCGCGTAACCGGGCACCTGTCGAACAGCCCCCAGAGGCAACATATCGGCGTCTGGGAAATGGCCCGCACCGATGTAGGGCGCCCATTTGCGAGTGCGCTCGAATTGCTCGAAGAGAGCGGGCCATGAATCCCAGAAGTCATCGCTCATGCGCCACATATTGGCATGGGTTGAAACATGGTCGCCGGAAGCAAGCGGAGTTTCGCCAGGAGAAGTGGAGAAGACAATGGAGCGTCCGGTTTTGTCGATGGCCTTACGAATGGCTTCGATTTCGGGTTGATGGTAGGGGCGGCTGAGGTCATCAACTTTGACGAAATCGAGGCCCCATGTGGCGGCTTCGGCGAATATCGAATCGTAGTACGCCTGTGCGCCCGGTTTGCTCATATCAACACCATACATATCGGGGTTCCAGGGGCAAGTAGAGGTGGTGTCGGCAATGTCGGCGGCGCGGAAATTGGTGCCTTTGATGGGGGTGTTTTGCTTGACGGCCTGACGGGAGATGCCGCGCATCATGTGGATGCCAAATTTAAGCCCTTTGGAATGGACATAGTCGGCCAACGCCTTGAAACCCGAACCATTGGTGGCAGAAGGGAATTTATTGGGGGCAGGTTGCAACCGACTCCACGCATCCATCACCAGAGGAGCATCCTGACGATAGTTGAAGCTGTTGGCACTGGGTTCGTACCACTGAATGTCAACGATGACGTACTGCCAACCGTACTTTTTGAGGTTCTTGGCCATGTAGTCGGCCTGAGCTTTGGTTTGTGCTTCGGTGACGGTGGTAGCGAAGGCATCCCATGAGTTCCAGCCCATTGGTGGGGTCTGCGCCCATTTCCAGTAGTTGGGACGTGATGTAGACATGTTTTGAGATCGCGCACAATTGGCTGTCAAGGTGGAGACGGCAAACAACCCACAGCACACGGCACGACGTAAAAGAAGAGAGTTCACGGTTGTATTTAAAACAGGATTGACACTGTATACCAATTAATTCGGCACTCGACTTAAGCGCATAACCTTTGATTGTGAACTGATGTGAAAGTTGCGCAGAGGACGAATCAGGCCCCTCTCACAATTAGGCAGAGAGGGACTGGGGTTCGCGGATGGCCTCGGTTTCGAGGGGGATACGGATTTCGACGAGCAGACCGCCGCCTTCAGCGACGTTACTGGCCTGGATGGTAGCGCCATGAACACGCAGAGCACGGTCGGCGATGGAAAGCCCCAAACCTACTCCGCCGCTTTCACGGTCGCGGCCTTCGTGGACACGATAGAAGGGGCGGAATAGCGACTGAAGTAGTTCTTCGGGGACGCCGGGGCCGTAGTCGCGCACAGTGACGATGCTTTCTTTACCGATACATACCAAGGCCACTTCTACATGAGTTCCTTCGCGGGTGTGGCGCACGGCGTTGCGGATGACGTTTTCGAGAGCGGAGCGCAGAAGTGCGGCCACACCCGACAAAACACAGGGGGTGTTTTCCAACAGTTCGACATCGCGGCCTCGACCGCGCGCTTCGTACTGGGCATCGGCGACGACATCGGCGACAATTGCTTCGAGGTGGACTTCTTCTTTGGCAGGAAGAGCGATTCCATCGCGGGCGAGGGATTCGAGGCGCGAAAGTTCGAGCAGTTGGCCGATGAGTTCGTTCAAAACCCCACTTTCGCGGCGGATGCGGTCGAGAGCAGCAATGTATTTGGCTTCGGGCAGGGGTTCGCCGACGCGCTGGGCACGAGCGCGGCTTTGTTCGACCAAATCGAGGGCGACACTGAGGCGCGCGAGTGGGGAACGAAGTTCGTGCGAAATATCGCCGAGCAAGCGACGTTCGGTGGCGGCGCTTTCTTCGAGGCGCGCGGCCATTGCATCGAAGTCGTGGCCGAGGGAGGTCAACTCATCGCTGTGGGTTTTGAAACCGACGCGGGCGCTGAGGTCGCCTTCGCGTAAGCGATGGGTGGCGGCACGAAGGCGTTCGACGGGCAAAGTGAGGTAGCGGGCCAGAGCGAAGCACACAAGCGCCATCATGGCGAGGGTGGCGCCGAAGCGGAGGCGTTTTTCGGGACGACGTATGTCATCCAGAAAGCCCCAGGGTGAAGGTGTGCGGCGGCGAATCTGACGAATTACGACGATGGTCTGGCCGTTTCTGGCGTAAGCTGCCAGCGCACCGCCCCAGATATTCTCGTCGCGCGTCCACACAAAGTCGTTTTGTTTGGTCGCCTGTTCGAGCAGTTCGCTCTCATCTTCCGAAGGCTGACGGCGTCCAGTGAAGAACCAGGCCCCTTCACCTCGGCGCCAAAAGACGCGAGTGGGCGAATCTTCGTTGTAGGATTGTCGCTTGAATTGCCCCAGCTTGCCGTTTTGCGCAAGTAAGACCGCGCTTGTGCTGGCGAGGCGCAGTTCGTTTGAGAGGATTTGACGAACAGGCCCTGGTATTTCCGCATCGCGCCCCGAAAACCCGACGGCAAACATCGCCACGCCGATAAGTACCTGCGCGACGAAGAACCAGAGAAAGATTTTTGCGAAGAGGGTCTTCATGAAGATTGCAAGCGGGGCGAACCAAATCTCGTGTTACGACTGGCTGGTGACTGCGAAGAGATAGCCAGTCCCTCGCAGGGTTACGATGGGGTCTTCGCGGCCATCTGCTGTTATCTTGCGGCGCAAGTTCGACATGTGTGTGTCAACGCTGCGGTCATAAATGAGCAGATCGCGGCCTAAAACATCGTTGGCGATTTGTTCGCGTGAGACGACAGTTCCCGCATTGCGAAGCAACAATTCCAGTAGGCGAAATTCAAGGACGGTGAGTTCGAGCGGGACGCCACTGAGTTTCGTTTGATGGGTTCTGATGTCGAGTTCGACATCGCCGACATTCAAAACATCGGGATTGGCGGCGGGGACCGCCGCTTCGTCGGCTTCACCGGGCGCACGGCGCAAGATTGCGCGCAGCCGTGCGGCCAATTCGCGCGAGGAGAACGGCTTGGGAAGATAGTCGTCGGCGCCCATTTCGAGGCCCAACACACGGTCCACTTCATCGCCGCGCGCAGTGAGCATAACCACCGATAGTTTCGAAGTCGTGGGTTCGGCGCGCACGCGACGCAAAGTTTCGAAACCAGAGATACCAGGCAGCATCACATCGAGAACCATAGCCGCGTATTCGTCGGAGGCACGGCTAAGGGCTTCTTCGCCACTACCGACGAGTTCCACGTCCCAGCCTTCGCCTTGCAGATACTCGGCGACCAGGTCGCCCAAATCGGGATCGTCTTCGACCAAGAGAATGCGATTGGACATCAGGCTATAGTTTGAGGGCTGAGTAGCGACGGTATCGACCATAGCCACTGGACGCTCCTGTGCATGGTTTTACCTGTAAGTTTTCTCGTGCCGAGGGGGGATAAAACTTGACATAGAATGAAGGTTCGCTTAAGCGATTTACCCTCTATTGAGTAGCAGACATGGGCCAGTCTTTGAGTGATTTTCGCACCAGTGGGTCGTCGCCCATCACTCGACTGGCACCGTTGGGCGAGAGGCTTACGAAGAAATTCAGTTGACCAGATTCGGGAGCAACGGATGTCAGAGTCAACAACTGAGAGCCGGGGTTGGGGGCATCATAGTCGTGAGTGCCCTGCGCGGGTACAATCTCGAAAGAGGGGCCAGACGACCAGACTTCCAACATCTTACCGTCTTGGTTTAGAGTCGCTTTCCGGCCTTCATAGGAAAGTTCGATTTTAGCGTTGGTGAGCATCGCCCAGCGCACTTTGTCGCCAACTTTCAGCCCTTCGAGTTCGTCTTTAATGAGAAGGCGGAGCGAGGTAAAAGCGAAGCCGCGCGTAACGCGCGTCGCTTGTCCCGCGAAAACAGGAGTTAAGTCAACGATGGCGCCTTTTTCGGTGTGGATGGGCACATTACCTTCGGTATCGGAGAAATGGGTGATTCTGGCGTTGCCATTGACTTGATGGAGTTGGCCGTTGATGGTGAGGGTATTGTGCGAGGAAGGACCAAGACGGAAAACATCCCAGCGTCCGCCATCTTGTTTGGAGTTCCATAAATCAATGCCTTTCGATTCGAGAGACAAATAGTTTTGCATTCCGAGGTCGTGCGCCCAGCGCACCGCATCGGACTCGAAAATGAACGATCCCGCGTCCATATGGCCGTGTGAATTGGAGGCTTTGCCGCCTTTGAGAGCGACAAACATAGCGTTGGGATCGGTCCAGGATGAGCGAAAGACAGCGAGAGGATTGGCTCCGCGCCCGTACCAGGAGAGCGGCATGGAGGTTTGTTTTTGTGCGAGGGTATCGGGCCACCACAGCGCGGCGAGAGAAAGGGTGCGGTCGGCTTCGGTGCTGGGGTCGGAGGCACGGGTTGAGGCCGCATATTTTCGCAGTTGGCTGCGCTCGAATTGAGTGAGTTCGGGGCGATTCAGCACATGGGCAAACCAAAAAGTGGCGCCTTCAAGGCCGGGACGCTCAACACCATCGGAGAAGTTGAAGAAGGCACCTGTTGGGCCTTGCTGTTGGAAAAGGGCGTCGGTGCATTGCATGAAGCCAGCACTTTGGCTTAGCCCCCAATCGGTTCCCAGAGAAAAGCGGAGGGCATCAAGCAAGATAACTTGAAAAGTGGTGCCATATCCCCAATACATCGCGCCTTCGGGGTAGACGCCAGCGGGAGCGTAGACCTTGAGACCATTCGAGTTAAAATCGCGCGTTTTCTGAAGAGTTTGGCGGGCAAGTTCAGGCTGGTCTTCGGCGATGGCCAAGGCGCCCAATGACATGCCACACAGGCAGACCGAATTCCAGTTGTTTTCGGTGCGGGCGAAGCCTTTGTCGGCAAGGCCGGGTTTGAGGCCTTTTTCAGCGATGGCGGTTTTCAAGGTTTGGCGGGTTGTTTCGTCGAGGACATCGTAAAGCCAGTCATAGCCAATAGCGACTGCTGCCGTCATCTCAGCAGTGTCGAGGAAGTGACTGGGGTTCCAGTCGTTGAACGCCGCGACGTTTAGCATTTCGGCTTTGGCACGCTCGGCGAAGGCAGCATTGCTCGTTAGACGAAATTGCAGGGCAAGCAATAAAACGCGGCGCAGGACGACACGCGAGACGTGCAACAGGCGCTTGCCATCTTTCTTATAGGGTATAGGAGGGACATCCAATATCGCCTTCGCATCGAGTTTGCCGCGCTTAAGGAAAGAGTCAAGTTCGGCATCAGCGAGGCGATGGGCCTTGATGGCGTCCCATGTTGTGCCAGTGGCCATAAGTCGCGGATGCGAAGGTTTAAGCGTTGCCAAAATGTCGGTCATAGCAGGAGCAGCGGTCGTTGTGGTGTCGTTAGCCGGGGCGGCGCAAACGGGTGCGAGAGGAAGCGCACAGGTGGCGGCGAGGAAAGCCACAGACAGGGAAATTTTCATGGGCAAGCCGATATAAGAAAGCGGACGGGTGAGTTAGGCATCTCTTTTGAGTTGCCAAAATAAGTTTTGTTTTTGAGAGCGCACACCAAATTAAAATGTATTCGTTTTGTGGTGTGGCGAGTTACTCCGATGAAATCTTTCGTGCGCCGTTTAGCGTCGCGCTGTCCCAGGCGCCTATGGGCGCGGGGGCGGCTGGATATTGGATGGAGCGATTTGTTGTTCGCATTGCGGGCGCCTTTGCTTGCCGGGGCGACGCCCCGGCGGGTGTGGCCGACGAAAAGGGAGCATATCGCGATGCATTCGGTGAGAACAGCATGGGATGCCCTGCTCTGCACCCAACAGTGGCCCAAGGGCAGCGAAATCATTGTGTCGGAGGCGAATATTCCCGACATGATTCGGCTAATCGAGCTGAATGGTTTCGTACCTGTGGCAGTTCCAATTAATCCACACACTTTGGAAGTGGAGGAGGGAGCAGTTGAGGCTGCTATCTCGGAACGCACGCGGGCGATTTTGCTTTCGCCTTTATTCGGGGCGAGGATGAATCTGGAGGGAATAAGCGCAGTGGCGCGGCGACATAATTTGCTGTTGGTGGAGGACAACGCGCAGGGCTTTAGCGACACGAGTTTTCAGGGGGCGCCCGAAGCGGATGTGGCACTGTTTTCGTTTGGGTTGATAAAAACTCGCACGGCGCTTGGTGGGGCAGTCGTGTTCGCTCGTGATGAGAGCTTATTGAAGGCGCTGGAAAATCGGAGCCGACATTATGCGCGCGTCCCGACGAAGGAGTTCTATATGAGGGTGGCGCGGGCGATTGGACTTCAGTGTTTGGCACAGCCACTTTTATTTAGGGTGTTCTGGAGGGTTTTGGAGTGGCGCGGTATAAATCCCGATGTTTGGCTCAGCAAAATGGCACGCGGCATGGGTGGAGGTGATTTATTGGTTGCGGTGCGGCGGCGCCCTCATCGCGCCACGCTCAAATTGCTGCGGCGGCGCTTGCGGGAGGAAAATAATTCGCAAATGAATTGGCGCATTCGGCGGGGCCAAGCGAGTTTGAACGCACTGCCTGGCACATTGGGGAGAGAGGCAGATTACGGTTTTTTCTGGGCGCTGCTTGTCATGGTGAAAGAGCGCGAGGCGTTGATTGAACGGGCGCGGCAAAAGGGCTTCGATATTTCGTTTCGCACTTCGAGTCTTGCGTGTCATGGGGCGCAGGACACGACTTTTTCACGGGCGATGGGACGAGCGATATTTCTGCCGATTAGTAATCCGATGCCAGACGGCGAATGGGGGCGCCTGATTGAGATCGTGCGCGATTTTTGCGAAGAGGAGTACGCTTCTCAGGTGGCACTTTCAGGAAGAGTTGATGCTTCGGCACGCTTGGACGCAACTGTGGAGCTGTAGATGACCAGTACGGCACCAGTAACGACTAAAAGGCCCGCGCCATAAAAAGCTGGATGGGGGGCTTCGTGGAACAACAGGAAAGCGAGGGCACCCGCGAAAAGAAACTGGAAGAGATTGCAGACGCTGACAATTTGGCCGTTCAGGCGCTGTATAGACATGTTGAGGATCGAGTGGCCGATGATGGTCGGCATCAGAGTGAGGCCAAGGGCACAGGCTAAAGCGCGCGGCGGATGGGGAGCGAACGGCTCGGCAACGAAAGTCGCCACCACTAGACAGATGAGGCCCGCAAAGGCATAAAGGGGCACCAGATAAAGCCAGATGTTGGGAATATCGCGATTGAGGCGACCTTGTACAAGGTAAAAGGAAAACAACAGCATCGAACCGAAACAGACGATGTCGCCCCACAGTCCGGTACTAGTGACTCCTAAATCTGAAGAGGCCAACCACAATACGCCGACTAAGGCGATGAGCGTGCCAACAATTTCGCGTGGCGACACCCGTTCGCGCATCAGGAAGAACAAGAGGAAGGGTATGACGACAGCATTCATGTTGCCGATAAGCGAGGCATTAGCGGCACGAGTAAGTTGGGCGCCCTGTGCCCACGAGATGAAATGGAGAGCCAGCGTGAGCGCAGGCAACAACGTCATTTTGAGATGGCGGACGGAATAGGAAGCGCGATGCTTTTTTACCTGTGCGAAGTAGACGGGGGAAAGCAGCAGGGCGGCGGCTAACAGCCGATAGGAGGCGAGGACGGCAGGGTGAAGGCCGCTGGCTTTGATAAAGAGTACCGAAGTCGAGCAACAAAGCACGCCGACGAGCAGTAGAAAAATCGAACGCATAAGGGATAAGTGCGCTGAACGCACAAACTGAAGCGCATAAGTAGCTCGATTTTAATCATACTACCCAGCTCTTCTAATAATTTCAGAACTCATCAATGTATAACCATCGGTTAGCTCGCGCTGTGCCCATAGCACTGTTTCTGTGTCCCCTGATGACGGCTTGTTCGAACGCTCAAACGAACACTGCGCCCCCGACTCCTCTTTTCAATGCGAACTTCGATACGGCCATTGGGACGCCTAGCGGAGACACCACGCTCGCGGCGGGCATTAGCGGCAACGCGCTAACGCTCACAGGCACAGGCAGCGTTGAACTGGCACAAAGCCTGGATACCTCGAAAAGTTACACGGTGATGGCCTGGGTGAAGGCGGGCCGGATTGGCGGCTTTCAGACCTTTATTTCGAGCGATGGGCCGCGCAACAGCGCGTTCTTTTTACAACTGCGCGATGACACCAAGCACTTCGCTTTTACGGCAGTGCCCGCCGAAGGAGGCAACGCCAATTTCGCTTCGGGGCAGGACGATGTCGAGGTGGGGAAATGGTATCATATCGCGGGGGTTTATGATGCCACGGAAAAGACGCTTTCGCTGTATGTGAATGGCATGTTGCAGGACAGCGTGCCTTTCATGGACGCTTACCGCGCGCCGGGTCCGTTGCGGTTGGGACGCGCCAAATTCGATGGCAACGCAGTTGATTACGCATCGGGGCAGCTCGACGACGCGCAGATATTTCAGAGCGCGCTTTCGGGGGCGCAGATTCAAGCGATTGCTCAACCACTATTGGGCAAAGCGGGAACGGCTCAGGCGCCGCTACCAGCCACTTTAGCGCTGGATATTTCCAAGGTGCGTGCGCGCGTCAGTCCGATGCTATATGGGTTGATGACGGAAGAGATCAACCACGCTTACGACGGCGGGTTGTATGGCGAACTGCTGCAAAACCGCGCCTTTCTAGACAACGCGAATGCGACACCGCACTGGTCGCTGGTGCAGGATGGTGGCACGGGCAGCATGAGTTTAGATACAGAGCAACCGTTGAATGCGGCGTTGCCGAAGAGCCTGAAAATCCAAGTCGATGGCACCAAGAGCGGGCGAGTTGGGGTTCGCAACGACGGGTACTGGGGAGTGCCGATTAAACCGCAGACGCGCTACACGGCCTCGTTCTGGGCGCGCGTTAGCCCCGATTGGAAAGGGCCAGTCACAATTGAACTGGATAGCGCCAATGGGGGTAAGCCGTATGCAAGCGCGCAGGTGAAGGTGGCGGGCACGGCATGGAAGAAATACACAGTCACGCTTTCGACGGGACAAGTAGCAGCGACAACCGAAGGGCGTTTCACGCTGACATCGAAGGGGTCGGGGACGATGTGGCTTAGCTTGGTATCGCTGTTTCCGCCGACCTATAAAAACCGCGCGAACGGTAACCGCATCGACTTGATGGAGAAGATGGCGGCAATGAACCCACAATATTTGCGCTTTCCGGGTGGCAACTATTTGGAAGGAAACACGATAGACGAGCGCTTCGATTGGAAGAAAACCATTGGGCCATTGGAAAATCGTCCCGGTCACATGGGGCCGTGGGGCTATCGCTCGACCGATGGAATGGGATTGATGGAGTTTTTTGGTTGGTGCGACGACCTAAATATGGACCCGGTGCTGGCGGTTTATGCGGGTTATTCGTTGGGCGGCCAATATGTCGAGCCGGGACCGAAATTGCAACCGTTCGTGCAGGATGCGCTCGATGAAATCGAGTTCGTGATTGGCGACCAGAACACGAAGTGGGGCAAGATGCGCGCTCAGTTAGGGCATCCCAAGCCGTGGAATTTGAAGTACGTCGAGATTGGCAACGAGGATTTCTTCGATAAATCAGGGTCGTATGATGGGCGCTTCGCGCAGTTCTACGATGCCATTAAAGCGAAGTACCCACAATTGCAATTGATTTCGACGACTATGGATGAAAGAACGCGCGTCAAGAGCCGCAAGCCGGATGTCATTGACGAGCATTACTATGCAGATGCGCGCGAGATGGAGCGCAAAGCGGCATTGTATGACAAATATGACCGCAGTGGCCCGAAAATCTTCGTCGGTGAGTGGGCGGCGTTCACCGAGCGCGTGCCCTGGCAAGACCCGCAGCAGTTGAACGCCCCAACACCCAACATGGCGGCAGCGCTGGGCGATGCGGCATTTATGACGGGCATGGAGCGCAACTCGGACATCGTGGTAATGCATTGCTACGCGCCATTGTTCGTGAATGTGAATCCCGGTGGGCGTCAATGGGCGCCGAACTTACTGGGCTACAACAACCTCACCTCGTATGCGGCGCCTTCCTACTACGCTCAGGTGATGTTCGCGAACAACCTCGGCGACGCGGTGCTGGATTCGACGCTCAGCGGTGGCCGACGTATCAATGCGAGCGTAACGCGCAACACCAAAAGCGGGGAACTGTTCGTAAAGGTGGTTAACCCGATGGGCTACGCCCAGAGCATCAAAATGTCGATTGGCGGGGCGAAATCGCTGGCTAAAAGCGGCACAGTCACGGTACTTCAGGGAGCAAGCCAGAAAGATACCAACTCGTTGGCGCAACCGACGAAGATTGTGCCTGTGACGAAGCCGCTCTCGAATGTGGGGTCGGAGTTCTCGTATGAAGCGCCGCCTTTCTCGATTTCGGTGGTGAAGCTGAACGCCAAGTAAGGCGTTGAACTAAAGAAACGGGCTGTCTCCCATTGATGGGAGACAGCCCGTTTCCTTACGCTCTAGCTTTCTAGCGGGTAGCTTGTTGGATGAGTTTGTTGTCGAGGTAGCATTTGACGGTTGGCCCTTGGACTTCGACTCGGATGTCGTACCAGCGATTGAGTTCGATGGTTTGGGGAGTCTGGGCTGTGGAGGCACCGGGGAGTTCGAGAGCAGATTTGGTGTTGCCCCAACCGCCAAGATTCCACCATGATTTGTTACCGTCGTCCTGCGGGCCAAAAACAATCAGGAAGCCTTCGTTGCCGCCCGTTTTGCGGGCTTTGAGATTGAGGGTATAGTTGCTCCATGTCGGGTCGCCGATTGTGGCGAGGGCGCGTTCTTGAACGCCTGACTGGCGGAGGACGCCATCAGCGATTTTCCAATCGCCGTTCGACATTTTCCAGCCCTGGTCGCGGGATAAGTCGCTTTGAAAGAGGTTTTTGGCGCCTTGCGTGACGTGGATGTCTTTGAATTCGGCTTGAGTGGCCCATGTGCCGACGCCGATGGGGCCGCGAATGGGTTGTTTGGCGTAGGGCGAGGGTAATTGGCCCGTGCTGCGCAGGGTATAGAGGTTGTAACCCAAACGTCTGTTGGCTTGTACCAACTCGAAGTGCGGAGTGTCGGCGGTGTTAACGAAGCCGCGCAGGGTGGCTTCGCCATCGGGGCGCCCCGTGATGGGCTGGTCGCGGAATTGGAAGTAGTGCCCTCCAACTACGAGCGGATGAACGACAGCGTTACGAACCCAGTTTTCCATAGAGGCGACTCGCTTGTTGGGGTCTTCGGTGAGGGTATCGCCGCGAAACGGGGTTTGGCCCTGATCGCTACCTATACCGAACTCGCCCACGATGAACGGCTTATCGACGACGTTGATAAAGCGGTTCAAACGGCTGCCTGGCTCTTCATAGACGTTCCACGAAACCACGTCGGCGTATTTGGCGGCGACTTTGATGATTTCGGTGTCGATGTGGCCGTGAAAGCGGCAACCGAGGTACAAGTTATTGGGGGCGACGCGCTTGACGGCAGCGCGCACCGTAGAGAAGTATTTGTCGGCGAACTTGATGCCGAAAGCGCCGAGGTCTTCGCTGCGCGCGTTGGCATTTTTCGCTTCGGGGACTTCCTTACCCTGAAGCATGGCATCCCAAGAAGCGTAGTCGGCGCCCCATGCAGCGTTGAGGGCGGCTATTTCGGGGTATTTGGCTTTTAAATCGGCGATGAGGGTACGCTTTGTAACCGAAGTGGGAGTAGCGCGCAGGGCACCAGTGATGGCGACTTCGGCTTTGTTTTTGTAGCCCCATGTCAGTTCGTTATCGACGAAATAGCCGATGTTCCAGGCATCACCCGCAGTCGTGTCCTTCTCCTTGTCCATGCGCTCGTTAACTGCGGTGGCGAAGGCCGGGTCGAAGACATCGGGAATGTGTTCCAGCCACGGGCCGCCATAGTGAATCGCTACAACATAAGGGGTTTTGTGTTGGAGGTAAACCTTGAAGTCGGACCAGTTGGCGATGGTGTTGAAGCCCCAGTTGCGAAGCCGGTTGTGCATGAAATCGGCGGTGGCGGCGCGCCAATCGGGGCCGTATTTGCGCTCGGCGTTAGAGCTTCCAAAGTCGAAGGATTTCCAGGCTTTGCCATCCTCGTAATACATGTAGCGGGCGCCTTTGCCTTCGCCCCAATATTTCTGTAGCGGGCCATCCTGCGGGGGCAGTTGAGTGAACCACGACTCTTTGCCCGTTACCGGGCTTCCTTCGCCGCCCGCCCCAACACCGGTAGGGCCATACGACCAATAGAGCGAACCTGTGGGATCGACGAGCCACCATTTGCCATCGACCTTTGTAGGATAAAAGTAGCCAGTGGCTTTTTGTTTGGGGCCTTTGCTCCAGCCACCATAGCTATCCCAGTCGGGCGCGCCGGGGTAAGCGCTCATTTCGGCCTTCTCTTTTTGTAAGCGGGCGGCGAAATCGGCGTCGGAGTAGATTTTGTCGGGCCAGTCAGCGTGGGTATATTGGCCGTATTTATCGACGAAGGGCACGAACGGCGGATTGAGCGGGGTGCCCTGCCCGACTGCGCTGATGGATTCGACCTGAACGCTTTGGGCAGTGGAGCCGCTATCGAGGCGTACCGAGACGCGGGCGATCTGGGAGGGGTCGATGGTGGCGTCGCGCACGTTGATGTTCTTGTAGTACATGAAGAACGGTTTGAACGGCGCGTAGGTGGGGTCTTGAGAGCGGCGCATGAGGCGCAGTTGAAGGGTGGCGGTTTGTCCGGCCTCAATTTGGGCGGCGGTGCGAACGTTGTCCTGCAAGTTTTTGGCGCCCTCGTTTTCGGCACTGGCCCACACGGTAACGGGTTTATCGCTGGTGTTTTTGACGCGCACCATCAACGATTCGTAGGACGAGAAATCCCATGTCCCCGTAGCAGGAGTAAGCACCAATGGAGTTGTGCCCGATAGGGTATGTGTTGTAAGAGGCAGAGTCATGTCAGCCGGGGGCGCAGCTTGAACACAGCCAGCCACGGCGAGTGACAACGACAACACGGAAATTAGCGCGAGCGAACGTGGACGATAAATGGATGCGGACATGGGTATAAGAAAAGGCGATTCCCCTGTTGAGTGGGGTTCATCCGCCGAATGATTAAAGGATTAATCTGATTATACCCATCATCTGCATAATTTAAACATCAAGAGGAAATTTATGGGCAGAGCGGTGGGATTTGGGCGCTGTTATGAAAATAGGCCGCGACTTTTGGGAGTCGCGGCCTATTGGATTTGTCTGGGTAGTGGTTTTTACTGGTCGTCGTCTGCGATGGTGAACATTGGCAGATAACCAGCGGCATTGCGGCGGTTGAGGGTGCCTATGTTGAGGGATTTGACGTGACCATCGCAGAAAAGGACGTTTTGGGTGTCCAAGTGGCGAAAAGCGGTGTTGCCCAGTGTGGGTGGAGAGGAAGCGGGCTGGGCGAAGGTTGCCACGGTAGTAGAGGCGATATTTTGCCAGGCGCACTCGGCGTTGGTGTTTTGGGTATTAATACGCTCTAGCACGTTGATGGTCGTGGCTGGCGCCTGGATTTCGGCGATGGAAGCCGAATCGAAGGAGCCACGGTTGGGTGTGGCGACGCCCCAGTAAGCAACGTTCCACACATAGGTTCCCAGCCAGTAGGCGGCGTTGGCATCGGTCATGGCGCTGCGGCCATTGTTAGTGTTTTTATAGAGGTTGTTGACGGAAGAGCTGGGGCAGGTAAAGAGCTGTTCACTTTTCACATACGGATAGATGCTATCCATCCAGCGGTCGAGGTGGGCGACGCCATTGCCGCCGATGGACTGACTCGGATACCTCTCGTCGTAGTCCTGGGTGTATTGCATGACGCCGAGGCCCATTTGTTTCAAGTTGCTCATGCACGAAGTACGACGGGCATTTTCGCGTGCCCTGGCAAAGACGGGGAATAATATGGCGGCAAGAATCGCGATGATGGCGATAACTACCAGAAGCTCTATCAATGTGAATGCGGATTTCTTCATGTCAATTTCGGTAAATGGATGTGGGCCGAGGGGAGGATTCAAGCGAACGCCTCGCAAACCGGTTTACGCAGTTATACCCCGCAGAGGGATTCTTTAAACATTAAAGTGCAGAGGATTGTTTATTTCATTGATTTGGGCATGGAAGGGGGGAGAGGGCGCGCTTTGCGCGGCTGGATTGGACTGCTTGCTACAGGACGCTACAGGGGTTTGACAGACTCATCTATGAGTAACGGAGTACTGTTTGAGGGCGAACACAAGGTTCGCACCCTACGAGGGGACATCACAGGAACGGAAATGCCAATCTGGCTCATGCCCTTTTCGCCCATCACTTAAAAAAGAGCGGGCCATCGGGAGCAGGTATGCCAAAAATGGGCAGTCCGCTGGCGTCCCAGTGGATGAGGCCAACGCGAGCCTGACGGTTGGGGTCGTAGAGTGGGTCGCCTACTGTTTTTGGATAAGGCCGCGCGTGGTAGATGATTAAATCAGCGGAGCCATCTTGCGAGGTAGTGAACGAGTTGTGGCCGGGGCCGTATTGGCCGCTTTCCTGGCTTGAAGCGAAAACAGGTTGTGGCGACTTGTGCCACGAGGCGGGGTCGAGCAAATCGCTGTTTTCGTCGGCCCAGAGTAGGCCCATGCAATAGCGGGCATCAGTGGCACTGCCAGAGTAGGAAAGGAAGATGCGTCCGTTTCGTTTGAGGATGGCGGCGCCTTCGTTGACTGCGAAGCCGCGTATTTCCCAATCGAGTTCGGGTTGGGAGAGGCGCACCTGTTGGCCGCGAATGGACCACGGGGTATCCATTTCGGCGATGTAGAGATTGGTGTTGTTTTTGATGGTGGGGTCGTTTTGCGCCCAGATCAGATAGCGTGTGCCGTTATGCTCGAAAGTGGTGGCGTCGAGACTGAAGGAATCCCAGTTGGCCTCGATTTTTCCGCACTCGGTCCACTGCCCTTCCAACGGGTTTGGGCTATCGTTTTCGAGAACATACATACGGATGTTCCAAATGTCTTCGGCTCGGCCCGCTGCGAAGTAGAGATACCACTTGCCGTCGATGAAGTGGAGTTCGGGCGCCCAGATATGGTAGCTCATCGGGCCGCTATCATGCTTGCGCCACACTGTTTTCGGCTCGCAGAAGGCGAGTTCGCGCAGCGAGGGAGCGCACATTAACTCGATGCGATCATAGGCGGGAACGCTGCCCGTGAAGTAGTAGAAGCCATCGGTGTGTTTCAGGCACCAAGGGTCGGCGCGCCACGGAACGAGCGGATTGAGGGCGTATTCGCCCTGAGTTTCGGGAGCGGGGGTTGTTTCGTCGGATGCGGGCAAGTCGCCTGGAACGGTGCCGGGCATGGAGTTGTTGGTCGTCATTGGAATGTTGGGTGTGTGGTTCAAGGAACGGGACGAAATTCCCACTGCTGCTCGATTTTACCGGTGGGGGCATAACTGGCGACAAGGGCTTGAGGCGCCGTGGTGCCACCAGGGAGGGTGATCGCGTTTTTGGTGCTTTTAGAAAGGATGCGATAGGAACCATCGCTAGTGGGTTCGATGCGCCAGCGCTGGCAGTCGTTGTTACCCCAGCCGTACTGCGAAATCTTGGTTCCTTCGGCGGAACTGCACTCGAAGAGGTCGATAGATTTTCCGGTGGCCAGCGAAGAAATGTTGAAATAGCCATCGCCCACGGGGGCAACGTTCCATTCCTGGAAGGGGCCTCCGGTGTATTTGAACTGGTCGATGGGGGTGCCGTCTTCCTGCGAGAGATCGTGGATGCCAAGGGCCAAGCCACTGGCTTTGGAGATGATGGCGTAGCGCCCCGGCTTCAGGTCTTTGGCGACGCGCGGCCAGCCGTCTTTTTCCCAGACGAGGGTTTGCATTCCCAGAGTCGGGACGCCATTGGCGAGCGAGTTGTAGTAGTGGTAGGTGAAGCGGTCGAGGTTGCCTTCGCTGAGAACACCGATATGGCCCGGCCCGATTTGTTCGCCCTCGGTGCCGAGGAAGGGAGTGCCACCACCCGTTGCCAAGTCGCGGCCCGTTTTATCGAGGTAGGGGCCAGTGATAGTTTTGGAGCGGCCCACCATAGCGGCATAAGTCGAGTTCATGCCGCGACAGCAGAAGCCTTCGTTTTCGAAGATGTAGTACCAACCGTCGTGAAAATGGATATAGGGGGCTTCGGGACCGACGCCCTGACGGGCGGCGAGTGTTTTAGGCTCGCCAACGGCTTTGCCCGTCTGTGAATCGAGCTTGACGAGTTGGATTCCGCTGCGCTGGAAGGAACCAAAGGTGAGCCAGAGATCGCCGCGCTCATCGGTGAGTGGCGCTGGGTCGATGGCGTTCCAGTTGGAGCTTTGTTTGGAAGCGATGACGAGGCCGTTATCGGTCCATTTGTAATCGGGGCTTTTGGGGTCGAGAGTGGGGGTGGTGGCGACACCAATGGCCGAGACTCTGGAGCCGAAAGTGGAGACGGAGTAGAAGAGCCAGTATTTGTTGTTGAAAAAGATGAGGTCGGGCGCCCAGATATTGTTGCCCTTCACGTTTGGGACATATTCGCGCACCCAGTCGGGCATTTTCTCGAAAACGGGAGTTCCTCGGTTCCAGGTGGTGAGGTCGCTGGAAGTGCGGCTCAGGATGTTATTTCCGGTGTAGAAGACGTAATAGGCGTCGCCGCACTTCACCACGCGCGAGGGGTCGTGAACCCACTGATACTCGCCCGCCAAGGGCGCCGCTTGCACTTCGGCGGGGGGAGTAAGCCAACTTCGGATGCCGACCAGCGACAGGGCGACGGCGATAAAGGCGGCGGCGCGCAGCGCAAGAGAAGGTTTCATAGGAGCAATTTTTGGACTCATCAATCGGGAGTGAGGTGGTGGCCCATGCGTCCTTGCCAACCGTCAATGATTATCCAGAAAAGAATCATGGCGATGTCGCCAAGCGCCAAGCCAAGGAAGAAAGGCGTGGTTTTTCGGTAGCTTTCGGCCCCGCCAAAGCGGGTGATAAGGACTTTGCAGCCCCAACCGATGAAAACCGAAAACCAGATTTGCTCCATCGCCCATGTCAGGCTAAGCAGGAAGCCAATGGGATGGAGTGGGAACCACGGCAAGCGGGCGCGGGCGACCATCAGGCCATAGGTGAAAAAGACGCCCAACGCCAACCAGATCGCGTTCGTCCAACTGGCGCCGTTGACGCCATTCAACAGGTCGTTGGAGAAGTAAGCGGGGAATTTGGAGCCTTCTTTAACGAAGTACCAACTTCCCAGACTGAGGCCGCCGTTTTCGTAGCCGAGACGCACACGCATCCAGCATGTCATGGCAAAGCTGATGGTGATGACGGCGAAAATGAGCGCCAGCAGAGGGCGAGCGGGGATTTTGTAATCGTGTGCGAGCTTGAATCCTTGCAGGAACGAAGGCATGGAGAAGGCGCGCGGGTCGCCGATGAGGGCGGTGGTCATGAAATTGGCGGGCACGATGCCACTGGCGGGCGAAAGCCATGTTCCGGGGCCAGAGTTGAAGATTTGGCCGAGCATACCGAGCGGCATCCAGTTGGGGGTCATGAGCAAGATGCCGCCTTCGACAACCAAGCGGGTGAGGCCAATGAGCATGACGAGGGACAAGCCCCACATGGCGATGGTGATGTCGGGGCGCACTCCCGCAACCCAACCCCAAGCGACGATGAAGAGGGAGCAGAGCAAGAACCCCCAGAAAGCGACCGGATAGGACATAGCCTCGGATTTTTCGTCTTCGGTGGCCTGAGTGCGTCCAAGGGCGCGGCGGGCGATGTGCTTGAAATGCTCGCGGCCCGCCCACAAAGTCAGGGCGACATAGGCGATATAGGCGCCGATGCGTTGGTAACTGGTGAAGGCTTTGCCCCACGCTTGCAGGGCGCCGGGGGAGGTGGCGGGCGAAAATCCCATCAAGAAGGCGCCCATGAGTTGCCACTTGATGAACCAGTAGAAGAACCACAGCGAAAAGCTGACTTCTGCCGTGAGGAGGTAGGTAATGCCAATGACGATAGGCCAAACAAATATCGGCACGCTACCGATTTGGTTCCACGGCGACTCTTGAAGCATCGGCCCCATGTCGAGTGAAAGAGGGATGCGGGGGACATCGGGGAAATAGAGGTTAAGGCCATTAACCATCTGAACGAAAACCACGATGCCAACGCCAATCCACAAACCGGGATTTTTGAAGAAGCGACCCAACGAACCGTACTGATCGGCGTGGTCAACATCCTGTGTCATTTCGAGCGGGAGGCGCAGCAATGGGAAGGCGAGGGCTTCGCGGTCGCCCCACTGGGCGCGTAGCATGACGCTCAGGCACGCGAGGGCGCCATACATGGCGAAGATGAGGGTGCCCCACGCAAAGAGGGGCACAATCCATGCGGCCCACGGAATGGTTCCGCCCGGCGGCAAGCCGTTGAACCAGCCTTCGACGGCAGTGTGACCAATGGGGCCATAAGTGCCGCCATCGGCGTGCATCGCGGGGGTGGCCCACTGGGGAAGGTATTGGTGCCAGAGGTCGAGCCACTTGTTTTCGCGGGTCGCGTAGTAGAAGGGCGCAATGATTTGCGACACAAAGAAACCTTCGCCGCCATGACCGGGGACGAGGGTGGAAAACAGGCACGAGATGTAGACGGTAAGCAACTCGCCGCGCGAGAAGGTCAGCTTTTTCGAGAGCAGACGCAACAGGGGGTTGACGACAAGAAGCAGGACCAACAGCACACCAACAGCGCCGGGGGGTAGATGTTGGGCGCCGACGAAGGTGTTGGACAACTTGACATCGACGATGGGGATGACATATCCGAAGAAGACGGCCAAAGCAAGGCAGAGGAACACTACGCGCCTTGTGAGTGAGCGAGGTGATGCTTCTTCGGATATTTCGGGGGTAGAATGGACTACGGACGGGCGCAGATGAGATGAGGCCATTAACGCGGAGCAGGCGCCCTTGCGAGCGCCAAAAACCTGAGCGAAGACACCTTATCGGCGCCTTACGCGCTTAACTTGAATGGAAAAACAAGTTTAGTGAATCAGTTCGCAGGGCAAAACGCAAAACAGAACGCAGATTTTTTGATGTAATCGGTTTAGAATAAGTTCAGAGTCGGGTATATTTATTTCGGTAAATGCATTTACTGAGAGTCCTATGCTGAAGATGAGCGATATTGCGCGGCACGCGGGCGTGTCTCCCACGACGGTTTCGTTCGTGCTGAATGACGGTCCCGAAGGCGAACGCATTTCGGAGCAAACTCGGCAAAAAGTGTTGCGGGCGGCAGAAGAGTTGGGCTATCGCTCTAACCATCTGGCGCGGGCTATGCGGACTGGCGACACGCGAATGCTTGGGCTGTTGGGTGGCAGGAGCGCGGAAGAACAGGTCGGGCGCATGTTAGAAGGCGCGCTGATCGCTGCCGACAAAGAAGGCTATACGCTGAAACTTCTGCGCCTTGATGCGATTGACAATAGCGCGCATCAGGCGATTCGCCGCGCGTCGGAGTTGCGCTTAATGGGCATGATCGCGTTGCATTTACCGGCCTCCATTCTCAACGAATTGCATATCGAAGCGGCGAAATACAACACGCCGCTGGTTGTTCTGGATGCGCAGTACGAAATGCCCGATGTCGCTCAGGTAACATCGGATGATGTGAGCGGCATTGAGGCCGGGGTGGCGCATCTGGTGGCGCTTGGCCATTCGCGCATCGCGTTTATTGGCGGTTTGACGGACACATTGACGGCCCGCAAAGAAGCCTTCGAAGCGGCGATGAGCCGCCACGGCCTCGCGATTGAAACGGACTTCATCCAGAACAGCCACTTCCGTTTGCGTGAGACATCGCTGGCGGCGGCGCGTGCCCTACTCTGCCGCGAATCTCATCTGCGGCCAACAGCCATCTTCTGCTCAGGCGACCTAATCGCGCTCGCGACGTTGCAAGTCGCAGCGGAAGTGGGCGTGCGAGTGCCCCACGACCTTTCGTTAGTGGGCTTTGCCAATTTGACAGCGAGCGAGTTCGCGACGCCGCCGCTGACAACCATCGAGCAACCTTTTACCGAAATGGGGAAAGTCGCGGTCGAAACTCTGCTCGGCATCATTAGCAGTCGAAGCAACGAAGGTTCTACGGATGGGAAGAAATCGCAGCCTTTCATCAAAAGAGTGCTGCCAACGCAACTCATCGAGCGGGCTTCGACAGGGCGAATCGCTCGATGAGTTGCGTTTAGATTTTGTCGCCCTTGTCCGAATTACAGCGACGACATAGCAACCGAATATTACCCACTGTCGAAGCACCTCCTCGCGAAAAGGGAATGTCATGGTCATATTCCAGACACGCACCTCGACCACCAATTCCGCACTGCACACATTTGCCCCCATCGCGCTGCCAGACCGCTGTTTTGACCGACTGGGGAACAGAACGCCCTTGGTCACTGGTTTGAACGAGTTGACGCTTGCCGATTTTGATGAGTGTTGTCAGAACTGCATCGACATGTAACGGATTTTCTACGTAATAGGTCCCTGCGCCCGCTTTCACAGATAATTCGATTGTGATTTTGTCGTATGAGGGCAAAACTCGCAGGAATTTTGCGTAGGCGATTTCCCTTCCACCAGCCCCCGACTCCACGATGTAGAGCTTCTTGTTGGTAGCTATAAGGCGGACAGGAATGCGCTGCGAAGTTGTCTTCGTTTCTTTAAGGAATTGAGCATTGACTTGCAAATGGCAGATTTCGTCACTTGTGAGATGGAAATCTGGTTGCACATTAGGCAGATTCCCCACTCGAATGTTGGACAGAACTTTTTCTTGTTCCCACCGGGCGCTATGCGGCGCAGTCCATTCAACGGGCAATTCCAGCCCGCGTAGCACGGTGTTCCACTCCCGATCTTCCTCGCTCGTAATAATTCCATCTGCGGCACTTTGATCTGCTAAATCTTCTAGGTAGCGCAAAGCGGGAGTCCGAATGGCAGCAAGCAAATCGGTGTGGGTAACTCCTGCATTCCATGCTTGGCGCTTAGCTTCCTGCCATGCGTTGGCATTAAAAGCTGGTTGTAAACAGAGAGTCGCAAAAGTGCTTTGGAGTTCTACGAGCGCACGATTACGCGATTGAGTGAATGCGGATTCACATGCAGCACAACGTCCGGTTATTGCATTATAGCGACCTATTGTTTTGTCCCAGAAAGAAATGGCTCGGCCACAGGCAATGCAGTTTTTACCATCGATAGTTCTCTGAGGTTGCGGTTGTGGAGAAGGTGGCGGCGATGCGGGCACTGGTGATGGCACAAGGAGTGGCGGTTGCACTCTGACAGGTGGAATCGGTGCAGGAGTAGGTTTATCAGCGACTTCGCCTCCGAAATGTACTAAAACGGCATCAAGGCCACCCGCGAAGCCTTGCCCGATGGCGTTGAGGCGCCATTCGTCTTTGAAATACAGTTCGGCGACCATGAGGGCTTTTTCACTGCTTAGGTCACTTCCCGAAAATTGGAACTGTGCGACCTGTTGCCCACTGACAAGAAGGCGAAAATGCGATGTGCCGAGTTGCCTTAACTCGCCACTTCCATCGACGGACAGAACCCATACAAGGCGACGAATTTGGGGCGGCAATTTGTCGAGATGGACACCGAATGTTTCTGTGTCGCCCTCACGGGCGCCCAACAATTTGATGGCGTTGCCAGGAGATGAAGGTTGGTTGTAGAAGACGAAGAATCGCTCGTCTGATAACTTGCCATTCTCATCCAATCCGAAGCAGGAGATGTCGAATTTGAGCGAAGGAGAGATGGCCTTAATACCGACCATGAATTGTTTTGAGGTGCTGAGTTGCGCAAGTTTGAGACGTTGCCCACGTTGGAGAGAAAGAGAAGGCATGGGGGGCACAAGTTTGCTTGTGCGACTGATGAGATTACAGGGTGAAAGCTCTCAAATTCTGAGGACCTCCACGACGAATACGATGCAATAATATTCCCGCAAGGTGTCGCAGAGGGGATTGGGAGCGATAAAACTGCATTGAAGCCGTAAATTTATAACTCTTATGAATTCTGCCCCTGCGCTTACTCATCACGAAGAATCGGACCTGCCCCCGACACCACTCCCCACCGAACATAAAAGCGGACAGCCGTTTTGGAAGCACATTTATTTCTGGGTGTTATTGGGCGTTGTATGCGGAGTGGGGTTTGGTCTGGCGTTCCCCTCGCACGATGGGACACCGGGGTTGGCCGAGCAGATGAAGCCGTTGGGCGATGGTTTCATTGCCCTCGTCAAGATGCTGATTGCGCCCATCATTTTCTTTACCGTGGTGAGTGGGATCGCTTCGGTGGGCGATTTGAAGAAGGTGGGGCGCGTTGGGCTAAAGGCGCTGGTGTATTTTGAGTTGGTGACGACGCTGGCGATGTTCATAGCGCTTGGCGCGGTTCATTTGTTCAAGCCGGGAGTGGGAGTGAACTACGCTCCATCGGCCAGCGAAGTCAAAAAACTGGCAACGTTCACCAAGGCAGCGGACGAGCAAAGCGCCGTCGATTTCGTGCTGCACATCATTCCGAAAACTTTCGTGGGGGCGTTCGCGGAAGGCGAGATTTTGCAGGTTTTGTTGCTGGCGGTACTGATGGGTATTGCACTAGCGAAGATGGGCAAGCGGGCCGAGCCGCTAACTGATGCGCTGCATCTCGCTTCTCAGGCGTTCTTCATCGTGGTGGGTATGGTGGTGTGGTTAGCACCGATAGCAGCGTTTGGGGCGATGGCAGCGACAGTGGGAAACGCAGGTATTACGGCACTGGTGGCGCTGGTGAAGATGATGGTGACGTTTTACGCGACGTGTGTAGTGTTTATCTTCGTCGTGTTGGGGACACTAGCGCACGTTTTCGGGTTTAGCCTATTGAAGTACCTACGCTTTATCAAAGACGAGATTTTGCTGGTGCTGGGCACTTCTTCGAGCGAGTCGGCTTTGCCACCGATGATGGCGAAGTTGGAGCGCGCCGGATGTTCGGCGAGCGTGGTGGGTATCGTGCTACCATCGGGATATTCCTTCAATTTGGATGGCACCTCGATTTATCTGGCGATGGCGATTGTGTTTCTGGCTCAGGCGACCAACACGCCGCTTTCATTCGGGCAAGAGCTGGGCTTGATGGCGTTGCTATTGGTATCGAGCAAAGGCGCGGCGGCAGTGACGGGTGGCGGATTTATTACTCTGGCCGCGACGCTTTCGGCGACACACAACCCCAAATTAGTAGCAGGTCTGGCGATTTTGATCGGTATCGACCGCTTTATGAGCGAAGCACGCGCCATTACCAACCTGATTGGCAACGGCTTGGCGACGTTCATCATCGCAAAAAGCGAGGGAGAACTTGATCGAGAGGTGGCGGCCCCAGTGCTACGCAGTTCTTAAGCACCTTGATTTCAGCCCGATATTCGGCAATCGGCTGAGCAATTTTTAAGCAGAAAAGGTTTGTCCTTTGATATAGGCAATGGCAAAACTGAATAGTCCACTCCATGCCTCGCTCTTACTCCCGAACCCGTACTCTGCTTCCTGCCCTGCTCGAAAATCTCGAAGAGTACGCTTTGTTCATGATGGACCCGCAGGGAATCATTTTGACGTGGACTCCCGCTGTGCGATTTTTGCTGGGCTACGAGGAAGCCGAGTTTGTAGGCAACACCGCCTCGCTGATTTTTACCAATCATGACAACGAGAATGGTGTTCCCCAACAAGAGTTGGAAGTTGCGAAGCGAGAGGGGCGCAGCGAGGACATGCGCTGGCACGTGCGCAAGGACGGGACACAGTTTTGGGCGAATGGGCAACTGTTAGCGCTACGCGATGGCAAGGGGCAACTGCGTGGCTTTGCCAAAATCCTGCGCGATGACACACCTCGAAAGCAGATTGAGGACACCTTGCTCCAAACACGGCGCAAATTGCAAAGCGCTTTGGATGTCGGGCGCATCGGGACATGGATGTGGGACATTCCCAATGACCGAGTTGAAGCCGACACCAACCTCGCCCAGTTTTTTGGAGTAGCGCCACAGGATGCAGCTGGAGGCCCCATCACCAGCTATCTGGCAGCCGTTCATCCCGATGATACCGAGCAACTATCGGCAACTATAAGTACCGCCATCGAAAGTGGAGATACCTTTATAGCCGACTACCGCATCGTGCAGAAAAACGGCGACATACTTTGGGTCGAGGCTCGCGGACAGGTAGAACGAGACGCAGAAGGGACGCCAATGCACTTGAACGGCGTCATCCTCGATATTTCCGAACGCAAGCGGGCCGAGGCGGCTTATCGACTGAGCGAAGAACGCTATCGGGTGTTGTTCGAGGCCATTGACAACGGATTTTGCATCATGAAGATGCTTTTTGACGAAAACGATAAGCCAGTCGATTATCGTTTCCTCGAAATCAATCCGACCTTTGAAAAACAGACCGGACTTAGCAACGCCATTGGCAAAACGGCGAAAGAATTGGTGCCAGATTTGGACGAGTTCTGGTTTGAGACTTACGGTAAAGTGGCGCTAACGGGCGAGTCGATTCACTTCGAGAACGCCGCCGATGCGATGGGGCGTTGGTTCGATGTTCACGCTTTTCGCGTTGGTGTGCCAGAAGACCGCCATGTGGCGCTACTCTTCACCGACATCACGGCGCGCAAACAAGGCGAGAACGCACTGCGTCAGGCGCACGCTCAGGCCGAAGAAACCAACCGTATGAAGGATGAGTTCATGGCGACGCTATCGCATGAACTCAGAACGCCTCTGAATGCGATTCTTGGTTGGGCGAACATCCTGCGTCTCAATCAAGGGAAGTTAGATACGGAAACACAAAACCAGGGCTTAGAAACCATTGAGCGCAACGCGCGCACCCAATCGCAGCTCATCAACGATTTGCTGGATGTGTCGCGCATCATGACGGGCAAATTGCGCCTCGAACTGCACCCTGTCGAACTGGCGACGGCGATAAAGAACGCGATTAACACCGTGAAACCGGGGGCTGATGCCAAGCAAATCGAAATCTCGACTTCGCTGGATAGCTCGGTGGGGACTATTTCAGGCGATCAGGACCGACTCAATCAGGTGTTTTGGAACTTGTTATCGAACGCCATCAAATTTACTCCGCGCGGTGGGCATATCTCGGTCGCGATGGCGCGTATCGAGGAAGGAGTTCAGGTACAGATTTCCGATAGCGGACAGGGCATCTCAGCTGATTTTCTGCCGTTCGTGTTCGAGCGTTTCCGTCAGGCCGATGCCAGTTCGACACGCACTTATGGGGGGCTTGGAATCGGTTTAGCGCTGGTGCGGAGCTTAATGGAAGCGCACGGTGGCACGGTAAGCGCCAGTAGCGAAGGAGAGGGAAGAGGTTCGATTTTCACCGTGGTATTTCCGGTGACGGCCACTCACGCGGAAGGCAGTGAAGATAGCCTCGAAACCTTGACGGTGGATAGTGCGTTGCCATTGCTATCGGGGGTGCGCGTGCTGGTAGTGGACGATGAGGCCGACGCCCGCGAACTGGTGAAGTTATCGCTCACACAACAAGGAGCCAGCGTGGAGGATGCAGATAACGCAGCGACCGCCTTCCTAATGGTCGAGCTGAGTCGAGCCAAGGGACGTCCCTTCGATATTTTAGTGAGCGATATTGGGATGCCTGAAGAGGATGGATATAGTCTCATTCGACGTGTTCGGGCTTCGGAAGAGCAGGACGGCCCCTTTTTACCCGCCATCGCGTTAACGGCCTACGCCACCCACAAAGACCGTATGAACGCCCTGATGGCGGGCTTTCAGGCGCATCTCATCAAGCCCTTTGAACCAGCGGAGTTGTTGGCTAACGTCGCAGCCCTAACAGGACGATAGTGGAGAACGCCCCAAACACATTGTTTGGGGCGTTCGTTGCGATTATGACTTCAACTTACAGGGCCTTGCGGGAGGGTTGAATTCGCTTTCGTGCTGTAAGCCCCATTCGATCATAGCCTCGACGACTGGGCGCAAACTCTCACCCAACGGAGTGAGCGAATACTCGACTCGCGGCGGCACTTCGGCATAGACCTGCCGCAAAATCAGCCCATCAGTTTCCATCTGTCGCAGTTCCTGAGTCAGCATTTTTGGAGTGACGGTAGTCATCGTCATGGCATTCACCTGACGCTGCAACTCCGAAAAGCGCAGCGTGTTGCCCAGCAACACGTTGACGATAAATATCTTCCAACGCCCGCTCATCATATGCAGAGTGCGCTCGGCAGGGCAACCAGTAATCATTGTTTTCAAGCTCGTTTGACCTCCAATAGTATCTAAATGGGTAGTATTGCACAAAAAAGTGCATTCTTCACAAATGGGAACTGGCGTTTCACACTGCGCTACGCTTATGCAAATCCACAACAACTTGCGTGCGTTACGGCTCCGCAGGGCTACGCTGGCTCTCAGTCTTTCATTTGGCGCATTATTAGGCAGTTCATCGTCTTCATGGGCGCAAACACCAGCTTTGAAGAAGGCTCGCGCTGCCATGCCACCACAGGTCGGTGTTTATCGCATGAAAATCGGCGATTTCAATGTGACTGCGCTTTCCGATGGCACAATCCCCATCTCGTTACACAACTTGCTCACTAACGTCAAACCGGGACAAGTCACACACACACTGGAACATGATGTCTTGAAAGACCCAGTCGAAACTTCGGTAAATGCCTATCTGATTGAAGCTGGCTCGCGGCTCATTCTGGTCGATACTGGCTCAGGCGAACTATATGGACCTACTCTTGGTTATTTGCCCAACAGCCTACACGCAGCGGGGGTGCGCCCCGAACAGATAACCGATGTGCTGATAACGCACATTCACACCGACCATAGCGGCGGGCTGATGAATTATCAGGCACTGGCATTTCCCAACGCTGCCATTCACATCGCCAAACGCGAGGTCGAGTTCTGGCTGAACCCGCAAAACATCGCCAAATTCCCGACAAGAAAAAAGCTGTTCGCAGAAGCCCGCGCCAAAGTGGCGCCTTATATAAAAGCTGGCAAGGTGAAGACGTTCTCTGGCGATGTGCAGTTATTCCCCGGAATTAGCACGCTGGCGGCTTATGGTCATACGGCGGGACACACGGTTTATGTGTTGGAAAGCAAGGGGCAGAAAATGCAGTTCTGGGGCGATATGATGCACGCGGCCTCATTGCAGTTTCCCGACCCCGATGTGACCATCGTTTTCGATACCGATTCCAGAATGGCGGCGGCGACACGCAAGAAGTACATGGTCGATGCAGCAAAGCAGGGCTACTGGGTGGCCTTCGACCACGTGGCATTCCCCGGAGTCGGGCATATTCGCACCGAAGGCAAAGGCTATCGCTGGATTCCCATCAACTACAGCGACGATGGTTCGGGCCAATAATTCACACCATTTTTGATTTTATCAAGCTGTTAATTGCCACTCTCATAAACCAAAGGCCCCGCAGAATTAATGCGGGGCCTTTGGTTTAAGCGGCGAGTAATTCCTCGGATTCGGAGGGAAGTGAGCGCACCGGGAGTTCTCCGTGGCGCTTCAAGTTTTCGACGGCGCGGCGGACATGCTTACACCACCAATGGGGGGTCCAAATATCCGGCTCGTGGTGTTCGTGGCGATAGCGAAAATCAGGGCAGTCGCAGAAAACGTGGCCACATTCGACATCAACGATGGGGTGCCAGCGGGTGGCATCGTCGCGGGTGAAGGAGCGCGTCTTGAAAAAGACGTGCCCGCCGATTTCGTGGTCGCGCATGACCATGCGGCGGCGCGCGGGGAACTTGGGTTTATCGGCCCGAAAGTCGGAGCCGTAAACCAAGGCCAGAGCATCGCGCGCATCAGGCGCGGCTTCGAGTCCGGCGCGGCCATGAGCTTTGGCTGTGGGCATGACCAGAAGTTCGCGCGCGGCGGGTGTGCGGAGCGCACGCAGCAAGGGTTTAGGCTCCACCACGCCACGTTCGAGCCATAGTTGGGCATCGGCGGGGCGCAAGATGGCGGGCATCCTATCGCTGAATGGCTCGGTTAGTCGGTTGGACTCGACTGAGATGATTGCCAAACGGCGCTGCCCCTCTCCATCCAGTTCCCAGATGGCGGCCAAATAAAGCGGCGCGTTATCTTTGGAACGGAACAGGAAAGGACGTGGCTTTTCGTCGGAACCACGACAGGGACGAGTCCATTGCCAGAAGCCATCAATGGGCACAAGCGCGCGGCGGAACTTGAGCGAATCGGCGAAGGCCATTTTCTGGGCGAGCGTTTCGGCACGCGCCGAGAACAACTGGTGGCCCACGTGCTGTTCGCCATCCCAGAAGGCGGGCGTAATGCCCCAATGGAACGATGAAAACCTGCGTGCGCCATTTTCATCGTTCCACACGGCGCCCAGCATCTGGCCGGGCGCAATTTCGAAACGGGGACGCAGCGAATATTCGCGTCTCACCCCGCCCAAGGCGGATAAAGCCGCCTCGCCACTGTGAAGCATCAATCTTTTTTGCATATCTCGAATCTCCTTTGATCTTCGGCTGTGAACAGGAACTTTCCTCTTTCGACAGCAGCGATTCATTGTTTTCAATGAACAAGTAAATAGACGGTTATTGCGCGAGAAAGTTGCATTTCGGGCTTAGCTTCGGGGAGTCAGGATGGCTTTATAAAGCCATCCTGAGGAGACAATAAAAAAAGTCCACGAAAATTTTCGTGGACTTTTGAATATGGGTTAAATTAGGCGATTTAACGGATGTTTGAACCTGCTGGATCGTAGACATTGCCCGTTACAAAGCCGTTGGAGTGCGGAACATTGTTGGGAATGGGCACGGTTTGTGGCTCGCCTTCGCGGCGCACTCGCTCAACGAGTTCGCGAGGTGCGATGAAGGGGAGCAACAAGGTTGCGACGAAAAAGGGCACGGCAAGGAGTTCGATGCCATCGACAGCGAAGTCAGCCGCCAGCCCCAGAACGGGAACAAGCAAGGCCAGCGCGGTTTGAATTGGCAGTTCCAGAACTTCGAGAACGAAAAGAGAACTGAGTCCCAGAACCAGCGACAACACTTTGGCAGCAGCGGGCACGCGGCGGTCGCGGAGCAGGCGCAGACCCAATTTCCAATCGAGAACGCGCGTCGCACCGGAGTGTTTTAAAAAATGGTGACCCAAATGAGTCAAGAGCAAGCGCAACATAGTCGTATGAACGGTCGCAAACACAGGCGAGTATCGCCGCTATATCAAACGCAGATGCGAGATTTTGGTTCAATATCACCGTTTAGCAATGGTTAAGTTGCCTTTATGTATGGAAAAAGAAGAAAACTTCGGATTCATCCAGAAAAGGGCGACACAATTTCACACCTCTTGCGTTTAACCAACTATTCGAGGGCGTTGAACGTGAAACCCTTTTAATAACTGCACCGTCAGATAAACCACTGCTCGAAACAGAGGCACTTTCTTCGGAAGCAATGTAAAGCTCCTCCCGAAGTGGCGCTCAAATTGCGAGAGGACTTCTCAATCGCAAGATCAGGTTTCCAGTTCCAAAGCAAAACACTATCATGGCCACTCAATCGAAAACACTCCGTGCGCGTCGGGTCATTCAAGCAGGCGCTATCCTTGTCGCTCTGGGCGCAGGCTATACCATTCACGACGTTCGCGTTAATGCTCAAAATGGCGGAGGCACAACCCCACCCGCTCAGAAGGCACCGGTTGTGGCTACTCCAGCCACCCGCGACGCTGCTGCCACACAAAACGCATTCGTAGACGTGGCACAGGCAGTACAACCCGCCGTTGTAACCATCGTTACAGCGGGAGCACGCCCAACTCGCACCTCTGCAGACGGCAACGGCGGCCCATCGCGCCGTTTCCCCTCGCCCTTTGGCAACCCAGCACCAGAAGGAGACCAGGAGAGCGCACCCAACGGCGATCCGAACTCGGATTTCCAACAGTTCTTCAAGCGTTTCCAGCGCGACTTCGGTTTGCAAAACCAGTCGTATGAGCCGGATTCCTTCGCGGGCCGCGTTTTGCGCCAGCGTGCCCTCATCGCCTTCCGAGACGTTCAAGAGCGTGGCGGCGGCAGTGGCGGCGGCTTGGGTTCGGGCATGATCTACCGCGCTGACGGTTTGATCTTGACCAACGCCCACGTTGTTCGCGGCGCCGACACCGTAACAGTAACCCTGTCCGATGGTCGCAAGTTTGACAAAGCCAAGGTTCTTGGCCGCGACGAGCGCACCGACATCGCGGTTGTCAAAGTCGACGCTCAGAACCTGCCAACGGTGAAGTTGGGCGACTCGGACGAAACCCGCGTTGGCGACTGGGCCATCGCTGTGGGTAACCCCTTCGGTTTGGACCACACTCTGACCGTGGGCGTTATCTCGGCCCGTGCCCGCGAACTCAACCTCGCCGTCAATCAGGACACCCGCACCGACTACTTACAGACCGACGCTTCGATCAACCCCGGTAACTCCGGTGGCCCGTTGCTCGACATCTATGGTCGTGTCATCGGCGTGAACAACGCCATCTACTCGGAATCGGGTGGCAATCAGGGTATTGGCTTCGCCATCCCCATCAACACAGCCCGCTCGGTTGCTGACCAGTTGGCAACCAACGGACGTGTACGTCGCGGCTACCTCGGCGTTTCGATTCGTAGCGTGGAAGATGTGGCAGCGGCTTATGGCCTTGATGACAACTTGAAAGGCGTCTTGATCGAGACGATTTCCGACCCGAACGGTCCCGGCGCCAAAGCTGGCCTTCGCCCTGGCGATGTTATCACCAAATTCGAAGGCAAGCCCGTCTCCAAGTCAAGCGAGTTGCAGCGTATGGTTGGCAATGCCCCCATCGGCTCGACCGTTACTCTGGACGTTGTGCGCGGTGGCAAAACCATCCAGCTGAAGGCGCTCACACAGGAATTGAAAGATTCCCCGGCACCTAAGGTTGCTCCTGACGCTCCCGCTGCCAATCCGGGCGTAACCAACGGCACCGCCACATTGGTTCCCGGTCTGAAGACCAAGAACCTGTCGGCTGACGTGGCACGTGCTCTCGGCATCAAATCGACTCGCGGTGTTGTTGTCACTCAGGTCGAGGCGGGTTCACCTGCTGATGACGCTGGTCTGCAGCGCGGCGACGTTATCGAGCAAGTTGGCCAGACAAGCGTTGCCACAGTGGACGAGATGAATGCTCAAGTCAAGCAATTGCTGGGTCGTCAAAACGGCACAGGCAAAAAGGTCGCCCTTTATGTCAACCGCAATGGCGAGCGCTCCTTCGCTGTTATCACAGTCAACTAAAGCGTTCCCAACATTCAAAAAGCCCGCTCGAAAGAGCGGGCTTTTTGTTTTAGATTAGCGAACTCTTTTGTAACGGCAGCATCATTGCTTCGTTTTTGGAACAACTCGCTGAATTTTTACTGCACGACAGACTGAAAGGAGTTTGTAGTGCCAAGTCGTACTTCGTGTTTATAACCCTCTTATTTCACCTCACCCCATGTTCGACTCCGACTCCGCCAACACACCACCACCCGCACAATCTCTCGCTAACTTTTCAACAAGCAAAGCCGAGCTGGAAGCCATCTATGCCATAGTTCGGGCCATTAACGCCCACTCCAGCCAGCAGGAAGTTATTGATGTTCTGGCGAAAGAGCTGCGCCCTTTCATTCATTTCGACTCACTCTTCATCTCCCTTCTGCGCGATAATGCGTTGGAAGTCAGCGCCTCGTCGCGTCCCGATCATGGCTTTAACACTGTCGCACGCGAAGAGCGCCCCGACGAGCGTTTGTGGGAAGTCATTGACCAGCGCGTGTTGTGGAGCGAAGACCTTTGGGGACACGATAAAACACGAGTACAGGCGTTTATCAATGTGCCTTTGTGTGTGGGGACACGCGCAGTGGGCGTTTTACATCTGGACTATTTCTCCCCGCGCCAATGGACCGAAGCGGAATTGAGTTTGGCGAGGCTGATCGGCGAACTGATTGGCGGGGCAGTCGAAAGCACCGAGCTTTTGAGGCAGCGCGATGAGCGCGAACGGGCACACGCCGAAAGCGTGGCGTTGCTACGCGCCATTCAAGAGGCGACCTCGGAGGGAATTTGTCTGGTTTCGGAGAAGGGCGAACTACTGAGCTACAATCGGCGCTTCGCCGATTTGTGGCAACTCGACGATAAAACCGAGAACTTCCATCGCGAAAATGGGACGGTGATGAGCTATGTGTTGGAACAACTGGCTGACCCCGACGAGTTCCTGCTCAAAATTGCAGCACTCTGGGAGCAGCCCAGCGCCTTAGCTCAAGATGAAATCACGCTACGCGATGGGCGGGTTTTCGAGCGCTATTCGGCGCCAGCGATTGCCCCAGCAACGGATGGCTCGTTGTCTCGCCAAATTGGGCGTGTGTGGACGTTCTCGGACATCACCGACCGCAAACGCACCGAGTATCAACTCGCCCACCAGGCATTCTATGACGTGGTGACGGGGCTACCCAACCGCGTACTGTTTGGGGAACGCCTCAACGGGGCGCTCAAGAATTTGGTGCGTTCGCGGCGCAGCATCTCAGTCTTATTCCTCGACCTCGACCGCTTCAAAGTTATCAACGACTCGTTGGGACACGAAACCGGCGACCGCCTATTAGTGCAGGTGGCGACACGCCTTCGCGATTCGCTACGTCCCGGCGACATCGCGGCTCGTTTTGGCGGCGATGAATTCGTAGTGTTGTTGGAAGACATCACCGCTATCGAGGATGCCGTCCACGTTGCCGAGCGCATCGCTGCTGCTTTGAACTCGCCGTTCTTACTGGCGGGGCATACGGTGAGCGTGACGGCTTCGATTGGCATCGTCATTTGTTCGGACCCGCACGAATTGCCGGACGATATTTTGCGCAAAGCGGATGTGGCGATGTATCGCGCCAAAAATGAGGGAAAAGCACGCCATCAAATTTTTTCAGACTCGCTTTCGAAGGCAGCGATGGAAGAGTTGCAACTGGAACTCGACCTGACAGTGGCTTTAAAGCGTGGAGAAATCGAGGTGTATTACCAGCCACTGGTCGATTTGACTAACAACCGCGTCGAGGCGTTTGAAGCCCTGATGCGCTGGCACCATCCGACGCGCGGTTCGGTTCAGCCGGAAGATTTTGTCCCGGTTGCCGAGGAGTTGGGGCTGATCGTGCCGATTGGCGAATGGGTGCTGCGCGAAGCTTGCCAACAAGCCAAACATTGGAGCGAGCAAGCGGGCATTCCCATTCAAATGCACGTCAATTTATCGGTGCGGCAGTTCGAGTTAACGAATATGCCCGCTCAATTATCTCGCATTTTGCGCGAAATCGACATTTCTCCAGCGCAATTGCTGGTCGAAATCACCGAATCGGCGTTGATGCACGACGCCAAAAGCACAACGCGCCAACTGGAGGAACTCAAGCAACTGGGAATTGGTATTTCGGTTGATGATTTCGGCACCGGTTATTCGTCGTTGGCTTATCTGGAAATGTTCCCACTCGACCTGCTTAAAATCGACCGGGCGTTCGTGGCACGCATGGAGCGCAGCGAGACGCTGGTGAGGGCGGTAACGAGCTTAGGACAAGCGCTGGGAATGGAGATTGCGGCGGAGGGAATCGAGTCGCGGGCACAACTCGATTCGATTCGCAGTTTGGGCGTGCGTTGGGCGCAGGGTTTCCTGTTTTCCGAGCCATTACCAGCTAAAGAAGCGGGCAACTGGCTACAAAAAAGTGTGGACAGAATGTTGCTTTAAAGGGGTGAAACACCTAGATGTGAGTTTTATGGCCTATTCTTACACGTAAGCTGAAACCTTTTTAGGCTTTGACATGTTGCAAAATCAACATTTTCTGCCAAAATGGAAAGGGAAAAATCGTTTCATTCCTTAACGGTTCGTATATAACAAACGAATTTTGAGGAAAAACTCGATTTTTAGCGCCCAATCCGCAGTGTTTTTCTGGTTAGGGCGTCTTCTGTGGGTTTATGGCATCAAATTTCGATTCTTCGTCGCACCTCGATGCCTCCAAACTTCCGCTATCACCAAGCGGACAGGGTGGAGAGGTATTAGGCGCTCCTCGCGTAGTGGCGCCCGATAGCGACGCCGCTTCGACCGAACGCCTCCGCGCCATCGCTGATTCGAGTTTCGACCTGATCTGCGAACTCGATTCCGAGGGGCGTTTCACCTACCAATCGCCGACTTTCGCTGCGACAACGGGAAGCGGACTTTCTGCCAAGACCTCAGTTTTTGATTTCGTTCCCACTGAAGACCGCGCACGCCTCATCGCCGAATATACCGCCGCTCTGGCTGGCACACGAATAGGTCGCAACGAGCATCGTTTGCAGTGCGTCGATGGCGACCAACGTTGGTTCGAATCGGCACTCCGTGGCATCGGTACAGGAGCGACCCGCCGTGTGGTGATGGTATCGCGAGAAATAACTGCCCGCCAACGCCACCAGCTCGAACTCGAATCGCTCATCAGCCTGTCAAAAACAGTCCACCTCCAAAACGATTTTTCTTCGATTGCCCATGTGACGTGGCAGCAGATGCTCCCCCTTTTGCCGGTGACTGCACTGCTGTTAGCATGGAGAAATGGCGGCGAAGAGTTGCATATCGCGGGGGAAACAAAAGAAGGCGCCTTCACCACAACGATTTCCCCTAATTCGCATCCCGACTGCCCGTTGTGGGGCGTGTTGAAAAGCCGCAACGCCCAGCTCGACAACGCATGGAGCAGTGGATTGTGTGGCTTTGAATTTCCGGTTCGCTCGTTCGTAGCGGTTCCGCTATCGGGAGACGACAGCACGGTCTCAGGGGAAGCCAATGGCGCACTGTTCTTCGCCTCCGAGCGCCCCTTCGTGTGGACGGAAGAACACCAGCGCGTGTGTCTGATGGTCGCGGAGCAAACCTCGGTCGCGGTACGCGGCATGAAGATGCTGGATTCCACACGCGCCGCCGAGACACGCTATCGTTCGCTAGTCAACGACGTGAACGCCATCGTGTGGGAAGTGGATGCGCTGGCTCAGGGGCCGACTTTCGTATCGCAACAGGCGGGCAGTTGGCTGGGCTATCCAGCCGAGGAATTGCACGACCGCCCCAAAACCTGGCTACGTGTCGTTCATCCCGATGAGCGCCGTCGCGTGATGGAAGAAATTCGCGCGCATAAGAACGATCACCTGCCCTGGCAACTCGAATTCCGGGCCGCCACGGCAAATAGCCGCGAGATGCGCCTGCAAGTCTTGATCACCCCCGAAATTCAGGACGGCAAGGTTGTCCGCGCACGTGGATTGACACTCGATGTCACCGAATTGCGCCAGCACATGGATGCTCTACACCAGACGAACGCCATTTTGGAAGCAACACAGGAAGCTTCCGCCGATGGTATCTGTTTGGTGGACGACCGTGGTCAAGTGGTGTCACACAATCGCCGTTTCGCGCAGATGTGGCACATTCCGCCCGCATTGGTCGAAGAATCGCGCGATGGGCGCCAATTGACGGCGTGGGTGCTATCGCTGATGCGGGCGCCCGATGAGTTCATCGAAAAAATGAACTTGCTTCGCGAACATCCCGAATCGAGCAGCCACGACGAAATCACGCTGCGCGACGAGCGCATCTTCGAGCGCACTTCGGCTCCGGCCAAAGGCGCCGATGGTCGCTTCTTTGGGCGCGTGTGGACGTTCTCGGACATCACCGACCGCAAACGCTACGAATCTCAGCTCGCGCACCGCGCGTTCCACGACCCTCTGACCGACTTGCCCAACCGCACGCTGTTCCTCAACCGCGTCGAACACGCTTTATCGCGCCTTGACCGTCGCGGCAAAGCCATCGCGGTGCTGTTCTTCGACCTCGACCGCTTCAAAACCATCAACGACACGATGGGACATGAGCGCGGCGACTGGCTGCTTCAGGAAATCGCCTCGCGTTTGCGCGACGGACTTCGTCCCGGCGATACAGCGGCGCGCTTTGGCGGCGACGAGTTCACGCTTTTGCTCGAAGACCTGAACGGATTGGACGACGCCAAGGCTGTCACAGAACGGCTCATCGAAAGCATCACCGCTCCCATCAACTTCGAGGGACGCGAAATGGAAGTGACAGCTTCGATTGGTATGGCGATCAGCTATTCCAAGCACGACCGCGCCAGCGATTTGCTGCGCAACGCCGACATCGCCATGTATCGCGCCAAGAACAAGGGCAAAGCGCGCTACGAGGTATTCGACACGCAGATGAGCGCTCAGGCACTCGAACGCTTGCAGTTGGAAATCGAGCTTCGCCAGGCCGTGAAGTGGAACCAGCTGCGTCTCGCCTTCCAACCACTTGTGGATTTGGCACAGGACAAAGTTATCGGCGTCGAGGCATTGGTGCGCTGGCAACATCCAGAGCGCGGCCTCATCGCTCCCAGCGATTTCATCCCCATCGCCGAAGAATCGGGCATGATTTTGCCGATTGGCGCATGGGTGCTTCGCGAGGCGTGCCGTCAGGCCAAGAAGTGGCAGACGCAGTTCGCTGATACACCGCTGAAGATGAGCGTCAACTTGTCGGCGAGGCAGTTCCAGGGCGGCGACATCGTGCGCGAAGTGAGGCAGGTTCTCGAAGAAACCGAACTCGAAGCCCGCTTTTTAGAATTGGAAATCACGGAAACCGCCGTCATGGAAGACGCGGATGCGACGATAAAAACGCTAGAAGAGCTAAAGAAATTGGGCGTCAAACTCGCCATCGACGATTTCGGCACGGGGTATTCGTCGTTGGCCTATTTGGAACGCTTCCCGCTCGATGCGTTGAAGATAGATCGCTCGTTTGTCGCACAAATCGGCAAAGCAGGCAAAAAGGGCCGTGCGGGCGACCGCTCGGTCATCATGCAAGCGGTGCAGACGCTGGGGCAAGGACTCAACATCCCGATCACAGCCGAGGGAATCGAAACTCCCGAACAACTAAGCCAACTGCGCGAAATGGGTTGTGCCATCGGACAGGGCTTTTTCTTCGCCCGTCCACTCGATGCGGCGGCGCTCTCGAACCTGCTCCGCGAAAAGGCATCTCCAGTCGCTCAGGCGGCTTGAACTTATTTTGATTCTTCAAAGCGAAGCAGCTAAAAAAAGGCGCTTCGCTTTTTCTTAATGGACACACTGCGCTTGGAAACGGATGAACTCACTGGCTTACAAAATTGGCCCGTACTCTTTAATGGTAACTGGTCACAGTGGACAGACGAACCGTGTGCAATTCTCTTCGGCGAAACATGCGGCTGGGAAAATAATGAAGCGCTGCAACTGAAAGTAGGCGAACTACTGCGTTCCCCCGAATGGCCTCGCCTGACGCCGTTTCGCCTTGGCCGGGGCGGATTCTTGGTGCTTGCTCACTCCTACTCATCCGAACAAGCCCTGTTACTGGCCCAATCAATCAATCGGATACTGGGGGAGAACCAATTTGTGCGCTCGCCTTGGGAATCATCCGGTTCTCAGGCGGCAAAGGTGACATGGTCGATAGCTGTGAGCGAAGAGGGGAGCTGGAATTTACCGAGGACACTTCAGGAGGCTATTTCAGCAGTACAACGGGCAGTGCGGGAAAAGCGGTTTGGCTCCATCAATGGAGCAAGGAGTGGGGGAGGCAATCACGAACACGACGATTTCTGGGTATGCTCGCGGCGCGATGCGCTCACCGAACTGAATCTGTGGTCGCACACTGCGGCGCTGTGTTCGCGCTACAAAGATGAACCCGTCGCCCTGCTTTTGGGCGATGTCGATTATCAGAAGTCGGTGAATGATATTTACGGTCTTCCCATCGGTGAATTGCATCTCCAACTTATCGCTCACGTATTACGGCGCTTCGAGTCGAACGACGTGGCTATATTTCGCATCGGTGGAGATGAGTTTCTGGTGTGGATGCGCGGGCATTCGCTGGGAAGAGCAAAGCAGTTGGCCGAACAGATTAATACCCAGTTGAGCACGCTTCAAATTCCGATTCCCGGCTCGGATGCCTCAATCAGCAAGGTTTCGCTCACCTGGGCAGTAGTTGCCACCTCAGCACGCGACATAGAACTCAAAAGCATCCTTTGCAAAGCGGACGAATTGCTACGGCAAACCAAGGACGAACAGCGTGGCAGCGTGAGCGCACAACGAATATGAGCGCCTGACGCCAAAGGGCACGGAGAAATGCTTCTCCGTGCCCTTTTAGCGATCTGTAAATTAGCCTTCGGCGGTGTGGTCGGCACCCTTGGCGCCTGCCGCTGAAGTGGCTGTAGAGTTTTCTTTTAAACCGCCATCTTCCTGAGCAACACGCTTGAAGTTGAGAAGATCGACTTCCAACTGCTTTTCGGGGTCGTTGAATAGTTTGGCGAAAGCTTCTCCCAATACCCCTGCGGGTGGGGTGTATTCCAAACCTACAGTGATTTTGGTGCGCGCGGTATCGCCATCGGGTTCGATTTCTTCAAACAAAACGGCACCGTGCGTTTCGATTGTACCTTCCGTCGATTTCCACGCTATTTTCTTGTTTTCTTCGATGGTGATGGTTTGGGCGTCCCATTCGACAGGTACGCCGAGTGGCCCCCTCATTTTCCAATGCGTCATCTCCGGGCCGATGACGTGGATTGCCTCAATGTTCTCCATGAAGCGGGGGAAGTTTTCAAAGTTCTTCCAAAACCCAAATACTTCGCCAACAGATGCGTTAACGATGATTTCTTTGGTAACTGCTGCCATTGTGGTTGTCTCCTGCGACATCAGACCTAAACGCAAACGACGTGCCGCCCTTCGAATTACGAGTGAGGAAAAACCCTAACCAAAAAGCGATTGCCCCAATCGGGGCAATCGCTTTTTCACCTCTAAATCCCAGAAGATTTCTAGGGAAGTTGGACTTTAACGCGCGCCTCGCCAGTGGCGTCGGGCGCAATGACGAAGGGGACGCTCTGCTGAACGCGCTGCACTTTGCAGAGTGCTCCGGTTCCAATATCGCAATACGCCACCAGAGCATCGAGTTCGATGGTCCCCTTTCCGCTTGCAGTGGTCTTTAAAGCGACGCGCGTGGGATTTTGGAAGTCGGTGCCCGTAAACGTCGTCTTCGTGGCTTGCACGCCCGCTCCGGTCGTTTTTACGGTCAATTTGAGCGGGGCATCGCGGTTGAGGTGATAGCCCTGCGGCAATACAGGCTCGAAGATAAGAGTGGCATTGCCCACCGGCAGCGAAACCTGATTTCCCTTCGACTTAATATCGACAACCGCATCGCGGGCAGCTAGGCGCGGGGCGCTCAGGTTGGCCAAGGTTAGCAGAGTCGGTTTGTAGTCGGTTGCGCTAAGTGCCTTGATGCTCTGGTGGGCGGTATCAGCCACCAGTAAACGGTCGCCATCGAAAGCGAGACCGCCGGGTTCGGCCAAACCAGAGGCGATGGTTTTGACAGTACCGCTGGCCGGGTCGAGTTGCTTCACCTTACCGTTATAGGCATCGGAGATGTACAACTGGCCAGCATTGTAGGCCAGACCGAGCGGATGCTGGAAGCGAACGTTATCCCCTACTCCGTCACGGTCGCCGAAATCGAACAAGTCGCCGCCCGCGATGGTTTTCACCACACCGGATTCGAAATCAATACGGCGAATGCAAGACGATTCAGAGTCCGCGACAAAGAGAGCTTTACCGTCCGTCGCCAAACCCGATGGCTGTGCAAACGAGGCGCCCTGACGCAAACCGTCGCGGCGCGCTTCGTTACCATCGCCCGCATAAACCCCAACGGCTCCTCGCGCCAAATTCATCGACCATATCTGGTGAGTGCCGGCCATGGCGATAAACAGCGTATTTCCCACTTTCAGCACATCCCAGGGGGATGACAGAGGCGAGGTCTTGGCGGGGCCGCCAGTGGCAAGGAAAGGCGCTTGCTTGCCATTTCCAGCGATGGTGGTGACGGTTTTATCAAGTAAGTCGATAAGGCGGATGGCGTGGTTGTTGGTATCGGCGACATAAACCTTGTTGCCGTCCACAAACACCCCCTGAGGATTCCAGAATGTCGCGCTCTGGAAATCGCCATCTTTCAAGCCAGCATCGCCACTTCCAATGGTCGCTATGGTTTTACCGCTTTTGTCTGAAACGACCAAGCGGTTGTGGCTCGAATCGGCGACAACGATGCGGTTACCGCCCGTGGCGATTTTGCCGGGGTAGAACAGTGGGGTATCTTCGGTTTTGGCGCGCTCCAGCGTTAATTTGAGTGGCGTTTCGTTGAGCTGTTTCTTCTCGCGGAAGACCTTGACCAGATTACCGATTTGTTGGTCCACTTCGGCGAAGTGGCCTTCGCCAGCCACCGAACCAGTGACACGGCCATCGGGGGCGATGAGAACGAGCGTGGGCCATGCACGCACGGTGTAGTCGGTCCATACGCGCAATCCCTTATCGACTAAAACGGGGTGTTCGATGTTGTAGCGCAAGACCGCGTCGCGGATGTTCTTGGAATCGCTTTCACGCTCGAATTTGGCGCTATGCACCGAAATGATGACAAGCTGGTCGCCGTATTTTTCTTCCAGCTTATGCAGATCGGGCAGGATATGCATACAGTTGATGCAGCCATAAGTCCAGAAATCGAGCAGCACGATTTTGCCGCGCAGTCCCTGAATGGAGAGGGGTGACGAGTTAAGCCACGTCAAGCCAGCAGGAAACTCTGGCGCCCGAATAGCGGACTGGGCATAAGCAGGTTGAGACACAAGACCTCCGATGTTCAATCCGCGCGCCGCTAAGCCGCCGCAACTCAAAGCTCCCACAAAAAGGCCTACTTTCGCCAAACGATTCATGTATATTCACACTCAAGGCCCCTATGGAAGTTCCCACGCGGCGCGCTTCTTCGCACCACGCTTCACTGAATAGTTCAAGGAACTGATTTGGGCAGCACAGCCAATAGCAAAAGCGACACCACGACGCTCACGGCCATAGCCACCCCCGCTTTTGGAAGCGTGCCCCAACTCACCATTTGAGCGGCGAACATGCCCGCAAAGCATCCGCCTAACCCCATCAGCAAACCTCGCGCATTAACAATTCGTGCTTTCATGCGTGTATGTTTACGATATTGAAATCAAACAAGTATTGGGCGAAGCCAATTCGATAAGTGCAGTTGACTCACCCGAAGACTGTGGGCATACGGTCGAAGCCGAAGGGGGCATCGGAGCCGGAGACGACGCGCACCCATTCGCCGGGAGATAACACCTTGCGGGAGGGCGGGATGAATGGCGACGAGGCGGGCTTATTGGAAGAGGTGGAAGTTGGGCGGTTAGCAGGTGTGTTGGATGAAACGTGGTTATTCATTGTGAAACTCGATGTTGTTTATGGACGTAGGGGTAGTAATAGCGCGGCGCGGTGCCCCACAAGAGGCTTAGAGCGCCATTAAGCATCGACAACACATTCGCATTCGTTTCATCGCGGTTGATTCCTTCGACATAATCCCACTTCAAAGGTAGACTTAAGATTAGTCGAGCCGTATTTGCCTGTCAAGTTATTTTTCTCACAGGAAGGAAATTTTCCTGACAATATGGCGCTGAAGTCACATAAGGCGGGAGGGCACGATAAAATCAATGGCGTGCAAGCTCCGGCTTCCTTGTCTTCTCCTGCGCGGCGCTCGTCTTCATCGGGCACCAAAACCTTTTTCGCGTCCACCTGGGCAAAGGCGCGCGCGTTTTTGGCGTCGGTATTACCATCCTCGCGCTTGCTCGTCTTTTTTGGGTTGGGTTCTCTGGGGTGGGTGGTCGCGGCCTTCATACCCGGCTTCAAGATTCTGACTCTGCTGTTCGACCTGACCTTGCTTTTGCTGGCTCTTGTCGATTTAGCCTTTTCGCCCAAACCCCACGATTTCGATTTGGAGCGCGAATTCAACTCGAAGATGAATTTGGGCGCTCCCAACAACGTGACGCTGCGCGTGAAGAGCCGCGCGAAACTGCCTGTTTCGATTATCGTGCGCGACGAGGTGCCCGAATCGTTCGCGGTTTCCAATCATCAGGCGCCGCGCTATCGGCTGGAAACACCGCTCCCCGAATTGGCACGTTTCGAGTTGCGCGTAGAATCGCTGCAAACAACCGAGGCAACTTATCAACTGCTACCGAACCGACGGGGCGACTTTCGCTTTGGCTTGATGCACGCACGAACCACTTCGGGCCTGGGCTTCTGGCATCGCCAGTTCGAACGCCAAGTGGAAGGCGAGGCGCGCGTCTATCCCGACACGACCGCCGTACGCCGCTACGAAATCGCGCTACGCGATGGCAAAATGCGCGACATCGGTTTGCACCTGTTGCGGTTGCGTGGGCGTGGAACCGAGTTCGAGTCACTGCGCGACTACACAACCGACGACGAGTTCAAGTCCATCAACTGGAAGGCCTCGGCGCGGCGCGGCAAACTCATCGCGACCAACTATGAAATCGAGCGCGACCAGACGATTTTAATTTGCATCGACTGCGGGCGTATGATGACCTCAATGGCCGTCACGCGCACACACGCTCAGGACAAGGGCAACGATGGCACAGAGGTAGCCGAAGTGCCACTTTCCAAACTTGACTGCGCCATCAATGCGACCGTGTTGCTATCGCACGTCGCGGCTTCGATGGGCGATTCGGTTGGACTACTGTTGTTCTCTGATGGTGTGATGAATTATCTGGCACCACGCAAGGGACGAGTACAAACCGGCCAAATCATCGAAGCCCTCTACGCCGTGCAACCCTCGCTGGTGGAACCCGACTACAACGTGGTCTATGAGTACATTCTGGCGCGGCGTCTGCGGCGCTCATTGGTCGTCACCTTCACCGACATCATCGACCCCGAAGCCTCAAGAGAACTATTGCAGGGTTCGGCAACTATTCGTCGCCACCACAACGCCCTCTGCGTTTCGATTGCCAACCTCGATGTGATGGATTTGGCGACATCGTTCCCCCATTCCAGTGGCGACTTGTACGACAAAGCGATGGCGCAGCGGATGCTGTCGCAGCGCGGCTCAGCTCTGGAAGCGCTTCGCGCCGCCGGAGTAGGCATCGTGGATGCGCGCGCACAAGACTTATCGGTGGCGACGGTGAACCGCTATCTGGAAATGAAAAGTCGCGGCACGATGTAGTTGAAACCTATAACTGAACGCAAAGGGCGCCGAGGAAATTTCCTCGGCGCCCTTTTGGTTTAAATGGTTAGTTAGAAACGACTTTCAGGCCGCGTGCGCGCATGGTTTCGAGGATGCGCTCGACATGGGCGGCATCTTGGGTTTCGACGGTAATGTGGAGTTCGACCTGTGCGCCCGTCACTTCGCCGAAGTGCCTTTGGTGTTGGACTTCGATCACGTTGCCTCCAGCCTCGGCGATGGCTGCTGCGCTCAGGGCCAAACCGCCGGGCACATCATCGAGCAAAATGGTGAGTGCTACGATGCGACGGGAGCGAGCCAAGCCGCGCATCAAGCAGGTCGCGAGTTGGCGTAAATCGAGGTTGCCGCCACAAACTGGCAAACCAACATGTTTGCCTCGGAAGCGTTCGGGGTGGGCGAGGACGAGGGCTAACGCCGCTGCTCCAGCACCTTCAGCCAGTACCTTTTCCGTATCGAGCAAGAAGTTGATGGCATCCTCGATCTGGGTTTCTGAAACCAATTCAATGCTATCGACCAATTCCTTCACGACTTCGCGCGTCAGCAAACCCGGCTCTTTGACGGCGATGCCTTCAGCGACCGAACGGCCACGAAACGGCGGAACTTCGATGCCTTCGAGCGCACACTTCATGGAAGGGAAGAGTTCGCTTTGCACGCCGATGATTTCGATGTTGGGATTAATTGCTTTGGCTGCAACAGCGCATCCGGCGATGAGGCCACCACCACCGATGGGAACGACGAGAGTATCAATCTGCGGCCAATCGGTCAGCATTTCGAGGGCAAGCGTGCCCTGCCCTGCCATGATTAGCACGTCGTCGAAGGGCGAAACCCAAACAAGGCCATCATGCTGGCTTAAGTCGAGGGCGTAATTTTTGGCGTCTTCGAAGGTCTGGCCTTCGAGAACCACGCGCGCTCCCCATTTCTGGGTGTTCGCGACTTTATTGAAGGGGGTGCCCAGAGGCATCACGATGGTCGCCTCGATACCGAGGCGACCAGCATGACGGGCAACAGCCTGCGCATGGTTGCCCGCACTGGCGGCAACCACGCCGCGTTCACGTTCCTGAGGGGTCAGGCAAAGCAGTTTGTTGAGCGCGCCGCGTTCTTTGAAGGCGTGGGTTTCCTGACGGTTATCATATTTGAGATAAAGGTCAAGGCCTAAGAGCTGTGCATGACGACAGGGCGTGCGTAAAATGCCGCCCTCGATACGCCGCGCAGCAGACACGACATCGGACAGTTGAAGCGGAAGCGCAGACACTTAAGGAAGATTAGGCGTGACGAGGTCGGCCTGACGAGCCGTGAGACGAGCACGACCGTAAAGGATTTCGCGAGGATCAAGTTTCGAATCGGTGCCGCCCGTACCACCAGCGGGGGCGCCAGTTTCTCCACCCGCGCCGCCGAGAGCTTGGTTAATGAAAGCGCCCGTCTGGTTTGCGGCTTCGAGCGAGCGAATGGCGCTGCTCAACAACTGCAATTTGCGGCGATGCGAACCGCCCAAACGTCCGGTTCCACGCGAGAGTTCGGCGTCAACGACCCGACGCACGGCAGTAACGGTCTTTTGCGCTTCCGTAGGCCCAGCAGGAGCTTGCGCGGCACCTGCGCCTCCTTCGGCTGCACCGCTAAGTCCTGAGGGTGCCGGGGACGACGAAGCGGCGCCGCTGGCAGCATTCGAGCTTCCCGTGCTGCTATTACCTGTCAGGCTCACAACGATAAGACGTTCCAGGATGAAGGAAGGCTTTGCTGTGGAAAGTGGGTGCAAAACGTTGGGAATGGGCGTACCGTCTTCGCGCAACAACGAGTAGATGTTCTCGTTCTGCAAATCGTAGGTATCGTTGCCAGTTCCACCGAGTACAACTAACGGCTTTTTGCCAATTTGAACGGGCGAAACACCGATGGTCTGGCGGAATGAAGGTGAACCAGTCGTTGTCGCGGGCACTCCTGCTGCTGGAGCGGGGACTCCAGCGGCAGCCGGCATACCGGAGGCTCCAGGCATACCGCCAGGGGCTTGTGAGCCAGGAAGCGTCGACGGAGAAGGTGGAGCAGACTGGCCGTTAGCCGTGGAGAGCGAAAATAACAGCGCACCGCCACAAATGGCGACAATACCCAACGGAAACGCAACGCGGCGAAAAGAGGTCATGGACGTGGAAAAGACGAACTTCCTATGGGTATACCGCTTTTTAAGTGGGCTTCGCCAAAGTAGTTGCGCCAATGATGCTTAACAAGGACTCAACGGGAGCGAGGATGCAATAAATACACCGTCAAAGCAAGTCTAATGTCGAATAAGATTTCGCTCAATAGGCTATTGAAGCGGAAGCCAGTTCATCGCATGGAGATTAAATTCTTCACGTGATGGGACTCGGCCCTGTTTACGTTTGAAGTCGGCGACATAAGTTCGCGCGCTTTTAAGAAATTGCTGGTGGGTGCGGTAAATCGGTTGCTGCTGGTTCTTATCATCGACCATCCAAAAACCCTGCTGCTTTCCATCCTCCACTTCGTTGTTATAGAACTCCCAGTAGAGGGCGAACGGGCATCCCCAATTGAGAGCGGCACGCATAACATGGCGAGATTCGCGATCTTGCTGCTGTGGCGAATAGCGCATAGCAGGAAAACCGTATTCGCCAATCCACACCCGTTTGGCGGGAAGTCCGGCTTTGGTCTTAAGCTGCGATTGAATGAAGTCGAGGGCAACGGGCAGTTGCTTCTCGATGTCGCCACCGATGGAGTCGTAAGCGGAGTACGACACAAAATCGGGGTTCGTTAGCGACAGCACAGCATTAGAGAGGCGCGTTTTACCTGCGATGGCATCCTGCACACGATTGACTTCAAGATAAAAATAAACCTCCACTCCCTCATGAGGCGTATCACGTTTGGCATCATCGACTGCTTTCTGGCGGATATTTACCCAGTCAATCATGGCCTTAACTTCAGCTTCAGTAGGGGTGTAATTGGGGTCGATATGCAATAAATGCCAGTCGCCCTCCCAATTGCCGAGATAAAAGGTTTTGCCAGTGCCCTTGAAGTTGGTTAGTAAATAGCGCGTCAAATCGTATAGTTCGCGGTAATTGGCGTCAAGGTTGAGCGGATTAGTAACCCCCTCGCCTCGTTCCTCGACGGGATAAGCCCACATCAAAACATTCGAAAATGGCAACGAGAGAATCGTCTTCACCGAAGGATTGAGGTTAACCACTTCGGTCAGATTTTTGGCCGTGACGCCCTCTTCGGGTTTAGTAGGTAGGGAAAATTTGAGAATATCGCTACCCATTTCCAAAATGCCACGCGCACTCTCGACTAACCGCGACTCTGTGGTGAATCCGTAGGAAGCACCGATGGTCTGGGTGCCAACGACAAAATTGTATGGCGCTTTGGAGAGAGGTTTCGTTTGAGTTTGAGCATGGGCAACTCCGCCCAGTAGGCCCATCAATAGCAGCAGAAACGAAATTTTCATAGAGGAGGCAAGTTAAAGCCCGCGACTTCGAGAAGAAATCGCGGGCTTTTGGCTGGAAATTTAGCGTTCGGAAACGGGCTTCCATGTGCGTCCTGTGGGTCCAACGTAGTCGCTGGAAGGACGGAAGATGCGGTTATTGGCGTACTGCTCGAACAAATGAGCAGTCCATCCGACGACACGGGAACAAGCGAAAATAGGCGTGAACAGGTCGCGGGGGATGCCCATAACCTGATAGGCCGAAGCGCTGTAAAAATCGACGTTCGGGAAGATGCCCTTGGCAATGACGGTCGGCTGGAAGATTTCCTCGACGCGGCGAGTCATCTCAAACCATTTGGTATCGCCCGCGCGCTTGCCGAGTTCTTCGCTCATACGCTCCAGAATGACGGCGCGTGGGTCTTTGGCTTTGTAGACGCGATGACCAAAGCCCATAACCTTCTGTTTATTGGCCGCCAGTTGCTCCATGTAGTGATCGACGTTATCGAGCGAGCCGATGTCTTCGAGCATACGCATGACAGCTTCGTTGGCGCCGCCGTGCAAAGGGCCTTTGAGCGTGTTGATGGCCGAGCAAACCGCCGAGTGCAGGTCGGACAGCGTGGCCGCTGTGACGCGGGCGCTGAACGTCGAGGCGTTCAGTTCGTGGTCGGCGTGCAAGATGAGGGCGGCGTCGAAAGTTTCGGCGGCGTACTCGTCTGGCTCTTCTCCTGTCAACAGGTAAAGGAAGTTCCAAGCCAACGATTTCTCGGATTTGGGTTCGATTAGCTCGTAGCCGTTACGAATGCGGTGCCATGCAGTGGTTACCAATGGCAGCATGGCGGTGAGGCGAATGGCTTTTTTGCGATTCGCTTCGGGCGTCATCGAGTCGGCGTCGGGATCGAGCGTGCCCAGAGCCGCTGTTGCGATGGCGAGAACGCGCATCGGGTTGGCATCAAAAGGCAGTTCGCGCAACAGTTCGAGCAGATGTTTGGGAAAGTGCATCGCGACGCCAAGGTCATGGCGCAGCGAATCAAGTTCGCTCTGTGTAGGCAGATCACCGCTCCACAAGAGCCATGCAACCTCTTCAAACGAGGCGTTTTTGACGAGGTCGTCAATGTCGTAGCCACGGTAAACGAGTTGTCCGCGTTTGCCGTCGATGTAACAGATGCTGGATTCGGCCACGACCACGTCTTCGAGGCCGGAGGGTTTTTTGTCGCTCATAATTTTCAAGCAAAACTGGCCATTAGCCCTGAGCTATTAGCCTCTCCTTCTATTGTGATTGGAATTTCACTCAGGAAAAACTGTCTTACGCTAATAGCTCAGCACTAAGAACTGCTATTTTATTCGGGAAGAACACCCAGAATACGGTTGACGCCTTTTTTGATGTTCTCCAAAGAGTTCGCGTAAGAGAAACGCACATGGTCAGGCGCACCGAAGCCTTCACCGGGAACAGCCGCCACTTTAGCGACTTCCAGCAAATAGGTCGTCAGGTCGGAAGCGGAGTTGATCTGACGGTCTTTGCCCACCATGATGCCAAACAGGTTCGACACCTTGGGGAACAAATAGAACGCGCCTTCGGGCTTGGGCACTTCGAAGCCGGGGATGTCTTTGAGTAATTCTCGCATAATCTGGCCGCGACGCTCAAATTCCTTCAGCATTTCGGTGGGCAAGGGGCCCTCCAGCGCAGCAATGCCGCCCGCCTGCGCGAAGCTGGTCGGGTTGGAAGTGCTTTGCGACTGTAGTTTACCCATCGCTTTGGCGAGTTCGGGAGTCGAAGCCGTCCAGCCGATACGCCAGCCCGTCATGGAATAAGTTTTCGACAACCCCTGCACGATAACGCAGCGATTTTTGAATTCGGGCGAGAAGCTCGCAATGCTCCATTGCGTGTTTGGCGCGTACACCATGTGCTCGTAGATTTCGTCCGAAACGACGAGTACATGGGGATAACGGTCAAGAACTTCGGCGAGCTTAGCCAAATGTTCGGGAGGATAAACCGCACCGGTCGGGTTGCTCGGCGAGTTGAGAACAATCGCTTTGGCGCGTGGATGCTCATGAAGCGCTTCTTCCAATTGCTCAGGCGAAATTTTGAAGCCTTCTTTGGCGGTGGTGGGCAAAAAGACGGGCACACCATCGGCGAGTAGCACCTGATCGGGATAGGACACCCAGTAAGGAGTGGGGATAAGAACTTCGTCGCCGGGATTCAAAATCGACTGGAAGATGTTGAACAGCGAATGTTTGCCACCGCTCGATACCACGATGTCATCGGGCGAATATTCGAGTTTATTTTCGCGCGAAAGCTTTTTCGCGATAGCAGCACGGAACTTCGGTGTGCCAGCGGCGGCGGTGTATTTGGTGTCGCCGTCCAACAAAGCCTTGATACAGGCTTCTTTAATATGTTCGGGCGTGTCATAGTCAGGCTCGCCCACATCGAAACTCAAAACATCTTCGCCAGCGGCGCGCATCGCCTTCGACTTGGCCGACACAGCGAGCGTCGGCGAAGGCTGGATGCGATTAATTCTTTCTGAAAGCATAATCAGGAAACGCGAAAAGCTTAACGCGCTAGTTGGGCGTCAGCACCCGCAATTTGAAAGAATTGTGCGCGCTTTTGATGCCATAGGCCCATTTCGACACAAGTAATTGTGAGAATAGCAACGCTTTTGCGCTGAAAAATCGAACTGAGTGTCCCTACTCTGCTCCGCTTCATCTCCTCTCACACTGGCTTGTGTAGTCACACTGGAAGCATTGATGAATTCGCCTGAGAATGTGCCGCCCGATCCGCCGCTTCCCCCGAAGGCTCCTGTGCCCGATACCCCCTCAGAGATGGGGCCAACATGGGAAGATGATGAAACACTCGCGACGCTGGTTTTGCGCTCGCTGTTCGCGATGTTGGCGGGCGGCGTGCTTTTATACGCTCAGTGGAGTTCGCCCTATTCACCCCCTTCCGAGTTCTGGGGACGGTGGATTTGGACTTCTATCCTCTTCAACTTTATCGTGCCGCTTTTAGTGGTATGGATGTTTTTTGGGCAGGGATTCGTTCATCTCGATTGGCTCAAAAACCAGAAGCATAACGCTTGGGATTACGGCTGGAACTGGGCGCGTTGGAAACGCTACGCGGTGTTCGCAGTGGTTGTCACGGCAGTCATGGCGATTTTTATGTGGTTCGCCTCGCGCGACCCAGCTACCCGCCTCGCCTACAACACCTTCTTACCGCCCACCACCACAGCTGCTGAATGGGCCTGGGTACTGGCGACCCTGGTGATTTACATGTTCTGCTGGGAGTGGTGCTTTCGCGGCTTCCTGCTGTTCGGTATGGCTCAAGGCTTCGGCTGGGTCGTGGCAATAGCGATTCAAGCGGCCATGTTCGGCTTCGCCCACGCGGGCAAACCTCCCGTCGAGTTCTGGTCGAGCTTTGTGGGCGGCGGCGCCCTAGGCTACATCTGCTGGAAAGAGAAATCGTTCGTTCCGGCATTCTTCGTCCATGCCCTCGTTCAAGTAGTGTGGAGCATCATGGTGCGGTCTTAGAAAATGGCCTTCCCCACCCGAAGTCGCGGCTTGCGCAAAATCACCGTAAATGACACAGTCTTTCGCTGGCGATTGGGTACAAAAGAATCGAACAGTGTCCTAACTATTTACGGCTCAAGTTCAGGAATGCCGCTGCGACTCACGCTGTTAGGTTGGCAAGATTTGTGGGTGATGTTCCCCTTCTACACGCCCCAAAGTATCAGTTCCGATTTCGTGCGTCAGGCGATTGAGTTCGGCCTACAAAACGGCTGGAAGCCCGACGCACGCGGAGCGGCGTTTGAAGTCGAATGGAGAGACGAAGAATTTCGCCTCCCCGCACAAACGACCAAGTAAGTCCGAATTTAACCGGACGACTCGCGTAGCACTAATTCGGCCTGAAGAGTGGCGCTTTGCATTGGAATTTCGGGTTCTTCGATGCGGCGATTCAGAAATTCCCACGCCAAACGTGCCACTTCATCGAAAGGGTATTGAATCGTGCTGAGCGGCGGGTTGTGGTAGGTGTTTTCCTCGATGCCGTCGCAACCAATGAGGCGCACATCTTCCGGCACTTTCAAACCTAAATCGCGCACAGCGGCTAGAGTCGCGATGGCGCGCTCGTCGTTGTAACAGAAAATGCCATCGGGACAGCCGTTTTCCTCGATGTATTTGCGTACTGTGGCCCGCGTAAATTCGCGCAGTGGCACATCACGCGAATCATAGGTGACGATGAGTTCTTCTTTCAAGCCAAATTCACGCACAATTCGTTGATAGGCCGGATAGCGCGGGTCGGAATTTTCGGCTTCGGTGTGGGCGGGCCACAGCGAAACATAGGCGATGCGCTTACAATTTGCGGCAAGATGGCGCAGTGCTGCTTCGATGGCAGGGACTAAATCGACGCGAACGTAATCAATGTCGGTGATGGCAAAGATACCAGTGGAGACGATGGGGACGCCCAATTTGGAAACGATATGCGCTCCCGGATAGGCCAAAGACGGGGCGATGGATTCCGGGAAATAGGCATCCGAAATGATAAGCCCATCCATCGGCCAATCGTTGCCGACAAAGGGCCAATCGCCTTCGCGGGTGTAGTCGGGGTTAACGATGCGCAGTTGATAAGGATTGGCGACGAACTGGTTTTGAAAGGCGTGTATTACTTGTCCATAAAACGCCGGATTGAAACCATTGACGCACAACTCAATGACGTTGCTGCGCTTTCCGGCCAACACCTGTGCAGCTCGATTGGGCCGATAGCCCATCTGCTGGGCCATTTCGAGAACCCGTTCGCGCGTGCGGTCACTTACCAAAGTACCTTCACGCCCATTCAGCACGTAAGAAACCGTCGCGGGCGAGACATTTAACTGGCGTGCCACGTCCGCCATCGAGATTTTCCGAGCCATCTTTCGTATAAGTAAGAGAGTGTGAACAGCGAAACGTTTTCCATCCAAGACGCCGCCTACCATAACAGTATCCTCTGCACCAAATCGAGCGTTAGCATCCAGCCCGCCCACTAATAAATTAAATTTATTTATTTAATTTTATATTAACCGCGACTTACGCGCATAAGCCGAGAATTTGCGCTGTCATAGAATTCAATTCCATTCAAGTGAAATATTTTCAGCCTCGGAGGCCACAACTCCTTGGCTATATCCTCATGCAACTTCAGAAGCCACTTCTCATCGCCTCAGTAGGCACTCTCGCAGTTTTAGGCAGTATTACTCCGCTTGTCGCGGCTCCCAGTGCTCGTCTCACCGTGAACATGAGTGCGCCGGGCAAGACCATCAGCCCGTTGCTGTACGGCATCTTCTTCGAAGAAATCAACCGCGCGGGCGACGGTGGTATTTACGCCGAGATGGTACAGAACCGCTCATTCGAGGACACCGATTTCCCCCTCGCGTGGACGCTCATCAAAAGCCAGAATGCCGCAGCGAACGTCGAGTTGGACAAGAGCAAACCGCTCAACAGTCAGAATCCAACCAGCTTGCGCGTCACGGTATCGGACGTAAGTGGCGGGCGCGTCGGTGTTGTTAACCGAGGTTTTGCGGGCACGCTGTTGCGCGGTAATAAATCGGAGTGGCAACCCAAATTCGAGAATGCTTCGGGCGGTCTGGCAGTGCAAAAGGGCAAAACCTACGACCTGTCGTTTTATGCCCGCGCTACGGCATCAAACCCTCTGGTGGCCTCACTGGAAAGTTCTAAGGGCGTTGTTCTCGCTTCCCAAAAAGTGACTGGTGTTGGCAACGGCTGGAAAAAATTTAGCGTGTCGCTCAGCTCTAAAGACAGCGATTCCAACGCGCGTCTGGTCATCTCGACGGATAAAACGGGCACGTTCTGGTTGGATATGGTGTCGCTGTTCCCGCGCGACACATGGAAGAACCGCCCAAATGGTTTACGCGCCGATTTGATGGAGAAAATCGACGCCATGAAGCCCGCCTTCGTGCGTTTCCCCGGCGGCTGCTTTGTCGAGGGCGACCGCCTAGAAAACCGCTTCGTGTGGAAAGAAACCATCGGTGATGTCGCGACAAGGCCCGGACACTGGAACCTGTGGTCTTACCGCTCGACGGACGGGCTTGGTTATCTCGAATATTTGCAGATGTGCGAAGACCTCAAAGCCGAGCCGCTGTTTGTTATCAACGTCGGTATGTCGCATCAGGGCGTTGTGCCGATGGCACAGATGGGGCCGTATGTGCAAGATGCGTTGGACGCCATCGAATACGCCAATGGCCCAGTCACCAGTAAATGGGGAGCACTGCGCGCCAAACATGGGCATCCGAAACCCTTCACCTTGAAGTTGATGCAGATCGGCAACGAGAACGGCGGAGCAGCCTATAACGAGCGCTATGCCCTGTTCCACGACGCCATTAAGGCCAAGTACCCGAACATCAATCTGGTTGCGTGCGACTGGGGCGGCACTCCCAAAAACCGACCACTCGACATCATCGACCCGCATCTGTACTCCAATCCGCAGACGATGATCAACCAATCCAATCGCTTCGACAATAGCGACCGTAGTGGGCCACATATCTACTTCGGTGAATACGCTGTCACCGAGCAGTCGGGCACAGGCAACCTGCAAGCCGCTGTGGCCGAAGCAGCGTTTATGACTGGCCTTGAGCGCAATGGCGACATCGTCAAAATGTCGTCCTACGCCCCACTACTGAGCCACTGGGATTGGAAAGCGTGGAATCCAAACGCCATCGTTTACGACCAGTCGCAGCTGTACGGCACACCATCGTACTATGTGCAGCAGATGTTCGGCGCCAATCGCGGAGACGTAAATTTGCCCGTTGCCATCGAACAACCCAAAACCAATGCCAGAGTTGCATCCGGCAAAATTGGCGTCGGCACATGGGATACACAGGCCGAATTCAAAGACATCAAAGTCACCAAGAACGGCCAAACGCTGTTCGCCAGCGACTTCTCGCAAAACACCAACGGCTGGAAAACAACCGATGGTCAGTGGAGCGTCATGGATGGCTCTTTGCGTCAGGGCGGCGGCGGTCAAGGAGTGCGCGCTTCCATCGGCGACGTATCATGGAGCGATTACACCCTATCGCTCAAAGCGCGCAAATTGGGCGGCGCCGAAGGCTTTTTGATTACTTTCACCTCGCCTGATGACCAGACCAAAACATGGTGGAATCTGGGCGGTTGGGGCAACAAGGAACACGGCCTTGAGTTGGAAGGCTCGACGATGGCGCGCGTGCCGGGAACAATCGAAACCAATCGTTGGTACGATATTCGAATCGAGTTGAAGGGCGATAACATCAAGGCTTACCTCGATGGAAAACTCATCCATGACGTGAACCGCTCTCGCCCCGCGCTGTATGCCGTCGCCGGACGCGACAAAGCCACGGGCGAAGCGATTCTCAAAGTGGTCAACACTTCGGGGCAGCCCGTCGAGACTGCCATTGATTTGAACGGCGCTAAAAACGTCGCAGCCACAGGCAACGCTTGGACTTTAGCAGGACCCAATCCTCTCGCCGAGAACAGCTTCATGGCGCCAACTCGACTTGCAACGCAGAAATCGACCTTCACTGCTGGACGTGCCGCCTTCAACCGCACGCTACCCGCCAATTCGGTCACAGTTATCCGCCTCAAAGCGGGTTCATAAATTTAGTCCCAATGAAACGCGGCCAACGATGGTGTTGGCCGCGATTTTTTGTGTTTTCCGTGTTGCAAGAGTCCCCAATTTGCACAAGGGTTCGCGATGAAAAAATTTGGCTCTTTGCTGGGGTTTATCGCCATCGCTCAAGTCATTGGCGGTTCGAGTGGAATCGTCACGGCCAAGTCGATTCGCGACGGCTGGTATGATGGGCTAGACAAGCCCAAATGGACACCGCCAAACGCCGTGTTTGGGCCAGTATGGACAATTCTGTTCGCCTTCATGGGCATCGCCGCGTGGCGTGTGTGGCGTAGGCGCGAACAGAACCCCGAAGAAACCAAAACCGCGCTGACATGGTGGAGCGTGCAACTGTTGTTGAACGCAGCATGGAGCATTCTGTTTTTCGGCTTTCGCAAGCCGAAGTGGGCGTGGCTCGAAATCTTCGCGTTGTGGGGTTCGATTGTGTTCACCATGCGCTCGCTGTGGAAGCGCGACCAAGTGGCGGGAACGCTGTTTTTACCTTATCTGGCGTGGACGAGTTTCGCGGCGGCGCTTACCACTTCTATCGCCTGGCGCAACGACGACTAAGGCGTTGTGTTCAAACTTGGGTTGATGCGTCGTGCTTTTCTCATCGGGCCTCTGGCCACTTGTCTGCTCCCTCTGTTCGGCGGTTGCGCCAAAAGCCCCGCCGGTGGCCCTGTTGTTCGCGCCGTCAACCGCTTCCAGACAACCCTCACAGTAGCGGGCACAGTCAACCCAACCTACTCTTATGGCGTGGCCTTCGATGATGCGGGCGGCGATGGGCAGGGACCGGAAGCGATTCTGGGCTACACCCCGGTCATCAACCGAGTCGTTGGCGGCACGTTTCGCCTGTTGATTTTGTACGTCAACGGAAATTTCCGCATTTTCTACCGCTCGACGCCCGCCGATGCCTCAACCGAACGCGAAATTACCGGCACTAGCGGTTTATTCGTCGTCACGCCGCGCGCCACCCAAAACGGGCTGAATTTCACTCTCGATTTGGATGCCTTTGTGCCCGGCACCAGCACATTCATCTTCCCGCACACATCGGGCACAAACCCGGCGCTAATTTCCGACCGCTTCGACATCAACGCGATAACCACCAATACCGCCATCATCGACGAGCGAGATGTGCGTATCAAACCTGTCGATGCGTTGGGACCACAGCAAATTGCCACTCCCGTCGAAGTGCAAATTGGCGCAACGCGCACCCTGACGATTTCGGATGCAACGGGCGATGAAAACCTGGCCGACAACGACTTCACCAATCCTTCATCGCCGACGTATGTGCCGTTCTCGAATATTGACATTACCAGTCTGCAAATCGGAATTACCCGTTCGAGTGCATAGAGGCTTTACACTGAAGGGCAATGCAAATCATCCCGCTCGAAAGCCTCAAAGTGGGCGCCAACGACGCACACCGCGAATTGGTTAACGCGCAGCGTTTGCCGGATTGGATGAAGACCAAGGCGGGCAAGTTCCGCCAGATGAGCGAAACCGACGCGCTTTTGCGCGAACGAGGCATCGTGACTGTCTGCCAGGAAGCGCGTTGCCCCAACATCGGCGAGTGCTGGAGCCACAAAACCGCGACCTTCATGATCGGCGGCGATGCCTGCACCCGCAACTGCGGTTTCTGCAACGTCTCGACAGCAAAACCACGTGCGCTCGACATCCACGAGCCACGCAACGTCGCGCTGTCGGCTCGCGAATTAGGTCTTAAATACGTCGTTATCACTAGCGTCGACCGCGACGACTTGCCCGATGGCGGCGCCGCTCACTGGGTTTCTACTATCGAAGCAGTACGCGCCGAGTTGCCCGAAGCTCAAATCGAGATTCTGACACCCGATTTTCGTGGCAAGTGGAAAGACGTGGAAACCGTCGCCGCGACACGCCCGAACGTCTACAACCACAACATCGAAACAGTGCCCTCGCTTTATCGCTGGGTTCGCCCCGGTTCGGACTACAACCGTTCGCTCGAACTGTTGCAGCGTGTCAAACGCTTCGATTCCAACATCCTCACCAAATCGGGTCTGATGCTGGGACTGGGCGAAACCAACGAGCAGGTCGTCGAAGTTCTGAAAGATTTGAAGGCCCACGACGTGGACTTCATCACCATCGGCCAGTATTTGCGCCCGACACCGCGCCACTTGCCCGTAGCGCGTTACCCACACCCCGACGAGTTCGAGGAACTGAAACGCATCGGCGAAGACATGGGCTTCTCGATGGTGGCCAGCGGCCCCTTCGTTCGCAGCTCGTACCACGCGGGCGAAGATTTCGCGCGTGCAACCGAAACGGTTATCGCAATCGAAGCGTAAACCAACGGTTAACCAACAATACAAAAGCAGTGGACACTCGATGTCCACTGCTTTTGTTGCTATCACATCCCTTTAGCATTTTCCCGACCCCACTCACAAGCCCCCGCCGAAACAGTTCTCGGCGATAAAAGCGCCCAAAAGATGCCTCCATTTGCGAACGGAGTCGTCTAACTATTCTCTATGCGCCGCGCGTTCACCCTCATAGAAATCCTCGTCGTTATCGCGATTATAGGGTTATTGGCGGCGATCTTGTTTCCGGTGTTCGCAAAGGCCAGAGAAAACGCGCGGCGCGCCTCCTGCCAGAGCAATTTGAAGCAGATTTTTCTGGCGCACTCGATGTACCGCGATGATTACGATGGCATTTTCGCTCCGTGCGCTTATATAAATCCAGGCGGTGGTCACGTCGAGTGGCCCGAACTATTCTTCCCCTATGCGCGCAACCGGCAGATTTTTCTGTGCCCCACCGACACCACTTCGCGAGAAATCTCCTACGGGCTGAATACCATCGCCTTCGCGGACGCTGAGTTCATACCGCCAATCGGCATAAACCTCGGCGGCATACGCATGGACGCCGTTAGCCTGTACGTGATGGCGTGCGAAAGTGGCGGGGACGATAATTTCACCACGACCCGTCACGACTCATGGAAAGTTGTACCGCCCTCGAAATCCCTTCAATTTGATGGCGACTCCCGACCATCCAGCCAACATTTCGAGCGCTCGAACGTGCTGTTCCTTGATGGACACGTCAAATCGCTATCACTCGCCAGTTTTTATCGCGGCCAAACCCCGGTCGACCGCTTCTTCTCTGCCGAATCCGAATAAAAGCCCAGCCCGTTAGCTCTTCATCTCGTTATCGCCCTGCAACTTCGAGCCGACGGGGCCGCTTTGCCCAGCATATTTGCCCTTGTAGGGACGGCTGGAAGGCGACGAGATTTTCTCGAACGTCATCGAACAAATGCGCATATTGGGATAAAGCGCGACTGGCATCGGGCCAATGTTGCCCAGTTCCATCACACAGCGGCCCACGAATCCGGGGAAAAACATCGGCGCCGTACCATGAACGATGATGCCGAGGCGCCCCAGCGAGGAGCGGCCCTCAAGGCGTCCGAGCATATCGGCGGGCAAAGCGACTTCTTCGATTGTCGCTGCCAACACCAACTCCTGCGGGTGCATGATAAAAGGCTGGTCATCGTCGACCGTGATAACGCGCGTGAAATCGTCCCAGTTAATGGGGGCGCGCGGGTCAATAAGAGGCGTGCGTACACGCTCGAAGACACGGAACTCGTGGCCCAACCGCAAATCGAGCGAACAAGCGCCCATTTGAGTTGAAAAGTCGGGCGCGGGTGTAATTTTTAAATGACCAGACGAAAGAGCGCCTTCAATATCGACATCGGAAAGAACCATGAAAAAGCCAGTAAAACCATTTTGGGCCGCTTCGCGTGCAAAATTGGCCTTAAGAACGCTTGTGAGCGAACAGCCACGGCAGCAATGCAGCGTGTTTGTAGGCCGCCCGCCACGCGCGATGCCCGTATTGGCTGGTTTCGGTGTAAAGTGGCTCGCCACCAGCCGCGCGTAGCGCCGCCACCATCTGACGGGTGCGATTCACCGAAATCACGTTATCCCCACTGTCATGCCATGCCCAAATCGGTAGTGAGGCGATGCGCGATACCGTTGCGGGGTCGCCACCGCCGCAAATGGGGATGGCAGCGGCGAATGTTTCAGGCTCGCGGGTGATGGCATCCCAGGTACCGAAGCCTCCCATCGAAATGCCAGTGACGTAGATTCGCTTGTCATCAATAGCCGGGAAACGCCGTTTGAGGTCGCGCAGCAAATCGAGAGTCAGCAGCATCGGCGCTGTCGGAGTAGCGCGTTGCGTACTGTTTGAAGCCGCCCAATCGAGGCCCGACCACGTGCCATCGCCTCCCGGCTCGCCCTGCGGAGCTTGCGGCGCGAGGAAAAAGCATGGATATTTCGCCTGATTTTTGGGCAGCACGAACAGATGGCTTTCGGGAACGCTCATTTGCTGGCCGTTGTCCGTCCCACTATCTGCTGCGCCATGCAGAAACAAAACCAACGGGAATTTCTCTGCAAGCAGCGAATCGGGGACATAGAGTTGGTATGGCAAAGTGCCAACCGATTCTCGAAAGCGCGCCGCTTGCCAACTTCCCATCGCCCCCGGTGCAGTAGTGAAGGACGGAACGGCTTGTGGCGTCGCAGTCGCTCGCGCTGTGGCGGTGGCTCTTGGAGTTGAAGTGGGCGAAGGAGCGCCAGAACCTCCGCCACCACAACCACAAAATAAGGCCAAGGGCAAAGCCACTAACAAAGCGCAAACCAACTTCGATGCGAAACAGTTCATGAATATCTGAAGGCGAAAGATGGCCCGAACACCTCACTGCGTGCCACGCTCTTTTGCAGCGAGGTAGTGTGATGGTAAGGAAGCAGTTGGGGCTTTCAAAAGGGCACGAAAGAGTCCTTTGGGGCCAGTTAATGGATGCTCGAAATGTTCTTGGCTTCGCTCCGTGCGCGTTTGCGTTTAACTGCCGGTGATGCTCTTGTCTCCCGCGCAGTTGCAAACCCTCGATGCCCTCGCGCTTTCGGCGCGCAAAGCCTTCACAGGCAGTTCCAAAGGCGAAAAACGCTCGACGAAGCGCGGCTCTTCGGTCGAGTTCGCCGACTTCCGTTCCTATAACATTGGCGACGACATCAGACGCATCGACTGGAATGCCTACGCGCGCTTCGACAAGCTGTATCTCAAGATGTTCTTGGAAGAGGAAGACCTCGACTTGACCCTGCTAGTCGATGCTTCGGCCTCCATGTCGTTCGGAAACCCAACGAAACTGCGCGCTGCCTGCCAGGTCGCGGGAGCGCTTGGCTACGTAGGCCTCACCAATTTCGACCGCGTCTCGGCAGTGACTTTCGGCGAGGGAATACGCTCGCAATTTCCACCATCACGCGGCAAGGGCGCGGCGGGCCAACTGTTCAACTTCCTCGACCGCCCCGAAGCCAGCGGGCGCGCCGATTTTGCTGAAGTCACCCGGCGGGTGACTCTGGCGGCGAAGAGGTCGGGAGTGTGCATAGTGGTCTCCGACTTCCTCTTTCCCGAAGGCTATGAAAAGGGTCTAAAAACCCTCGCAGCGCGCGGCTTTGAAACGACAGTCATCCAACTTCTGGCGCGCGAAGAATTGGAGCCAACTTTGACAGGAGACTTGAAATTGGTGGACGCCGAAGACGGCTCCATCAGGGAAATTTCGGTAACGGCTTCGCTGCTCAAAGCCTACAAAGCCAACCTCGAAAACTACACCGCCAACCTGCGCAGCTTTTGTTTGCGCTACGGCATGAACTACGTTTTGATAGGCAATGACACCCCAGTCGAAGACACAATCGGCCGTATGCTACGCGGCGTGGGCGTCGTCAAATAATCACAGAACAATCCTAATTTGGCGTAGTCTATACGTCCGTTTACTGGCCTTCGCTTGGACCAAATCAGATGTTGACCTCTAGCTTTCGGATGTTATGCGCCACTATGGCATTGTGTGGAATGGGACAATTTGCCTCGGCGCAAATAACCCCTTTTCCACGGGTTCCCGACATCGGCGGTGCCCAACCTCCAGTTGTTAATGATCCCTTGACCAGCGGCGCCATTAACGACACCCGAAACACTCTTGCATCGGTCAAGCCATTGTTTGCCGCCAAAGCCCGCGCTATGGGTTGGGGCAATCCTCTTCCAGCCACACCAGAGCCAACACGAACTCAAGCGGGGCCGACGAGCCGTTACATCTCTTACTTTTCCACCAATGCCACGCAGGGGTACTACCAGACTTTCGAGCGAGGCAATCTCTATTACGATACCGTCCGGCAAACCGTTTTTCCCGTCCCCAAACGGATTCTCGATGCCTGGGGCACAACAGGTTGGGAACACGGGCCACTTGGCTTCCCCATCTCCGACATCGTCGTGACCTTCGCCCCATTCTGGCGTGGTGTCTTCTTTGAAGGCGGACTCGTCATGATAACGCAGGCAGGCGAAACCGTCATATTGCAGCGTAACACGGCCATCAGCGAACCGGGCGGCGACATCGGCGCGGCGCTCAACCCCACCGTCAAATTGGCCTCTGGCCTGACAATAACGCCGGGAGTCAAAGGGAAGGAAACGACTGTAAAAACACAAACTTCCGTTCCCAATGGCGGCCTAGGTCTGCCGCTATCGGGCGAGGTAGTCGTCAAAAGTGCGACTGAGGCGTATAAAAACGACCGCGCTCAGTTCTTTCAGTTTGGTATCGCCTATTGGCGGGCAACATCGCGCAAGGTCGATTTACTGCCACTGACTGGCCCCACGAAAAAATTTCCAACCTCTAACGCCAACTTCAAAATCACCCTCAACTCGTTTCGTTGCAACCACGAAACCGCCGATGACATCCTCGAAGGCGATGGGCGCCGTGATGAGATTCAGGTCGGCGGCGTCACGCGCGTTTTCAAAAATGGGCTTCTTGAGCGCCAAAACATGCGAACCAGCGTCAGCTTTGGCGACGCTAACCGCTTCAGCACTCAGGCAGGCACAGGCGGGGATAAAGGTGGTATTCGCACAGGCGACATCGTCGCCAATCTTTTGGTGCAGAGTCGCCGCGAACCGTTCATTCTATTCGCGGGTAATATGGCACAGGGCGTGGATGCTGTCCAAATCATTCCGATGATATGGGAATGCGACTCGCGCCCAAAACCGATGAACGGCCTCACCCCGCTCAGCCCTAATCTCTTTGGTTCCGAAACCGAATTGCCAGAAGCACTTCAGATCGTCGAATCGGAAAGGAGTAAGAAAAACCCGTCCATCACTTATACGCCAGAAGGATTTCGCTTCACCTTCCGTAAACTTATAGCCGAGCAACTGTGGCGCAAACTGCGGCGCGGCCCCGATATGCTTATCGACGCAGGAGTACCCGGCACACGCCCCATAGGCTTTGTGTGGACGACCGAGGGCTACGCCTTCAATCCTCAGGGAGCATTATTCGATTTCGATATGATTGAAGCGCTCATGAACAACGACCTGGGCTATGGCAAAGGCATCCTTCCCGTCAACTACACCGACGATGCGCGTCTGGGTGGCGGCGACTACACACTGTATTTGCAATTTGAAAAAGCCTGAACGCGGATTTCTGAGGCAACTCTGTTCCCTCTCTTAACACAAGGGCGCGCAAACTCAACTCCGATGTTTTTTCAGAGTTCACGCATTGTCGCCCTCGCAACCATTGCCGTTTGCACACTACCCTGCTTCGCGCAGCTCACACCCAAGTCATCTAAACCGAAAATCTCTCAGGCACAGGTCGCCAGCAAAAGTGCATTTCCAACTGTCAGCGCCAGCGATGCAAGCGTCAAGGCCGCGCTTCCAGCCACCGACCTCACCAAAGCGCGCACCAAACTCAATAAAACAGCGACCTTCGTGGGCCTTGTAACCGAGCTGTACCTGCCTAAAAACGGCAAGCGCGTGCTAATCGACTTCGCTCCCGACTACAAAAAGGCAGTCATCGGCCTGGTCGATGCCAAAAGCTTCAAGACCTTCCCCGATTTGCGCCAACTCAAGAAAAAGCGCGTGCTGTTGTCGGGCAAAGTCGTCGCCTATCAAGAGCAGATTCAGGTCGAACTCACTTCGGCTTCCTCCATCCGTATCGTCAAATAAGTTAAGGCTTCAAGAATCCGAGTTCGACGGCTTCATTCAACATTTCATCAGTCCACGCATGGAGTTCAGGGATGCTTTCAAGATCAGGCAGCGAACGTTCGCGCACCTGAGCAACCGAAACGCCATTAGCCCTCCATGCGTGCCCATGAGTAGTGAAGTTGAGTAGCATCGGGCACAATCGGTCGAAAACTCCGACGAAGCGCGCTTCGGGCGAAGTCTTGAATTCGTACTCTTCCCATATGGCGCGAAATTCGGCGCCGAGTTCCTCATCAAGCATTCCAAACAGTCGCTCAGCCGCCGCGCGCTCGCTTTCGATACGTGATAACTGTAGAGCAGCATCAGCGTAAACGAAGGTATCGCCAGCGTAAATTTCGACCAAATCGTGAACGAGCGCGATTTGAATAGCGCGTTCTAAGTTCACGTTAGCAGCATGAGCCGCGTCGGAGAAGAGCAACAGCGAAAGCGCCAGATGCCACGAATGCTCAGCCGAGTTTTCGCGGCGTGAGTTGTCGCCGATGTATGTTTGGCGCTCGATGAGGCGCAGTTTGTCGGCTTCCAGCAAAAAGCGAAGACGGCGCGTTAATTTCGCGCTCGCCTTCGCCGATGGAAAGGGGGTATCGCTTATTCCTTCGTTCATAAGAAGTCAGTTAAGCGAATTGGGGCTTCTGTCCGTACAGTCGCACTTCGAATCAAAAGTGCGAATTCACTCATCAATCAATGATCGTGGTCGGCGGCTTCGGGAGGCGTCGCCAACGAATCGCGGTTATGCATTCCCACTGCATGTCCATTTTCAGGATCGAGCACAACTGGTTTGAAGGTGTTCTCCCAACGCAACCATTTCGCATGACCATCGGCGAACAAATAGTTCGCACCTTCGAGGTGGCGCTTGGTCGCGATGTGGCTTTCGAACTCTGCTGACTCCCAGGGGTGATAGTCGATGTCGCTCATGTTATCAGCGCGCTCGACCACCATGATTTGCTCGGCGATGTTCTGGAACTGGGCCTGCGAGTCGCCGTGAACGAAAAATCCGTTAGCCACATAATCCGAAGGCGTCGGCGCATTAACAGATGTGTCATTGTGAGCTGCATCGGTAGCCGAAGGGCAACGAAACACCTGAGCCGATTTAACGTAGGGCTGAACTGGCTTGTACCACATGTAAGGAGGAGTCGTATGCTCATCCTGCACCGGGTAACGCTCGTCGTAGTCTTGAATGTACTGCAACATCGCCAGGCCGATTTGCTTCTCGTTCGAGAGGCACGATGTTTTACGGGCGTTCTCACGAGCGCGGGCAAACACAGGGAACAGAATAGCTGCCAGAATCGCGATGATCGCGATAACTACTAACAATTCTATAAGAGTAAATGCAGAACGGGATCTATTGAATGGGCGCATGGTGAACAGCTTCAAAAACTGCTTATTAAGAATGATTATTCATTCCTAAGTTCCGATGTGCAAGGGGTAGAAAATTCGCAAATTGAGAATTCACGCTCAATAACGCGAAATCTCTAATCGTTTCTCCACAATAGAGCGTTTTCAGTAGCTTTCGATTCTGTTTATTAATGAGAAGCCTTCTCAATAGAAGATAGAATTATGCTCACAAACCCTCACTACAGCACCCGAACAGCAGGTAATAAAAAGCGAAGACATTTTTAGCACCTTTGCTTTAAGATTAGGTTCAGAGGGCGATAGCCTCACCAGACACCATCACATCCCGTTATCTACATCTGGCCCAGAAACGAAACAAAACGCCCCCGCAAATGCTGGGACGTTTTGTTTGTTTGAGAACTTAGAACGAAGGGGGATTGAGGTTATCGCGGTTATGATAACCCTGCCCAATAGCGCCGGGGGCAACCGGAGTAAGGGTACGCTCCCATTTCATCCATTTCGCGTGACCATCGGCGAACAGAAAGTTCGAGCCTTCAAGGTGGCGGTTAATAGCAATGTGGCTCTGAAATTCGTTCGGGTCCCAGGGGTGGTAGTCGATGTCGGTGGCGTTATCGGCACGCTCGGCGGTCATGATCTGCTCGGAGACATTCTGGAACTGCGCCTGTGAGGCACCGCGCGCAAAGAACCCGTTGGCGACATAATCCGAAGGGGTCGTAACGGAGTTGTTGTTGTGCGCCGCATCGGTAGCGGAAGGGCAACGAAACACCTGAGTCGACTTGATGTAAGGCTGCACCGGGGAGAACCACAGGTAAGGCGGAGTTTGCGATTCGTCCTGCACCGGATACTTCTCGTCATAGTCCTGAAGGTACTGCATGACGCCGATACCGATTTGCTTCTCATTGGAGAGGCACGAGGTTTTGCGAGCGTTTTCACGAGCGCGGGCAAACACAGGGAACAGAATAGCTGCCAAAATCGCGATGATGGCGATTACTACTAACAACTCTATAAGTGTAAAAGCAGAGCGGGACTTATTGAATGAGAACATGGCGAACAGCTTCAAAGCTGCCTATTAAGAATGAATATTCATTCCTAAGTTCCGAACACTAAATTGTGAAACTTCCAAAATGAGAATTCACGCTCAACAATGCAAAAACGCTAGTCGTTTCTCCACAATAGGACACTTTTAGCAATTCTCACACGTCCCACTAATGAGATATTTTTCTCATTAGTGGATTATTCCTAGCCAATTGTTACGCCCTTCCACTTCGGCGAGGGATGACTTCTCAAAAACCATGTTCAAGATTAACTTCAAACCTTCGTGGCCCCAATAGAGCGAAGGCTTTGTTTTTGCGTGAATACCATTGGTTACAATGGATGCATCGAATCCTTTCGATACATCCCGAACCTCTTCCATGAAATCGCTCGCTCCCGTTCTCTTGTGTGCTACAGCCCTCGCTATCTCGTCTGCCCAAGCCGCAACACCTGTAGTCCCAACTCCGCTGCACACTTTCACTACTCAACGCGAAGATGTTACCCATCTAGTATTTTCCCCCGACGGCAAAACTTTGGCTTCAGGAGGCGAAAACTGCCGCCTTCAATTCTGGGACTTGAAAACTGGCAAACAGAAACGCGGCCTAAGCCGCCAAATCGACAGCCTCTACAATATCCACTACTCTCCCGATGGAAAACTGATTGCAACGGGCACCTCGCAATTTGTCGGCGTTCAGCTTTGGGACGCGCAAACTGGCCAGCTGCTGCGTACCCTCAAAGAACCCTACCCCGCCTCCAAAGGTCAGCATGTCTTCTCCTTTGAATTTGCTCCCGATGGTCGCAGCCTATTCGCCTGTTCCTACCCCACTGTCATCCAGCAATGGGACATCAAAAGCGGCAAAATGCTGCGCGCCTTCAAGGGCGTCGGCAAACAATACGACTTCGCCATTTCGCCCAACGGCAAAACGCTGGTGAGCGCCAGTCCTCTGCATACGGGCGACGACAATCATATCGACAAAACCATTGGCCACGTGTGGGACATCAAGAGCGGTAAAGTCGTTCGCTCGGTGCCGGGCATAGGCTGGCCCATCACCTTCTCACCAAATGGCAGCCAACTGTTCACTCGCCTGGTCGATAATGGCAACGACAGCAAATGGGGCCAATGGTCGCTGCCCTCAGGAAAATTAGTTCGCCGCTCGCCGCAACGCCTCACGGCGAATGGTGGCGCTACCCCATTGGCAATTTCGCCCAATGGTCGCCTAATGGCCACAGGCCACCAGAACAAGACGGTGCTCATCGCGGACGCACGCACGCACAAACTTCTCCAACTCCTGCCCGCTGGCAACGCGATGATATTGGCCGTCGCCTTCTCGCCCGATGGCTCGATCTTAGCCACCTCCGATTGGAACTCGCGCATCCGCCTCTGGCGCGTCAAAAGCTAAAGCACCATTTGCGCGAACTCAATATCCTTCGAGTTCGCGCAAATATTCGCGGGCCTCTTTGTTGTCCGGTTCCAATTCGAGCAAATCACGCATCTCCGCTCTAGCCTCTTCGAAGCGGTCGGTTTGAGCGTAGATGATAGCCAGGTTCCAATGCGCGCTCGTCTCTTCCGGGTATTTGCTCTTAAATTTCTGGAAAAACAGTTCGGCCTCGTGCCCTTTAAAATCGCCCTTATCGACGTTCGAGGCCATAACCACAAACTGTTTGTAATCGCGTTCGGTATGTACCGAGTAGGCCCCAAGTTGGAGGGTTGCGACTACGCACATCCATACAAACCCCAAAACGATGGGCAACTTCAAAGCTGCCGTTCTAAGCCCCTTGTTGTAGTAACGAGCAAACGCAACACGCTGCGAAACGTAGAATTGCCACGACAGAATGAGTGCCATCGCAAACCCGACGAGTTGAAGATGCCTCTGCAAATTCTCCTCATCAACCAACAACAACCTCACCTGCACAAGGCCATACAAAGCGAGACTGGCCCAAACGAAAATGCGAGTCCGAAGTGGCGGTGAAATTCCCAACCGACGATTATTAATTCCCCACACCACAGCAGCGGGCACGACACACGACAACATACACATCCAACAGATGCACACCAGACTCCAAGGCAATTTAGCCTTGGGTTGAGCTTGTAAAGAGGGAGACATAACGAGCCTCGTAATTTACCACGAAGCCCTTTAATTTTAATTCAAATACTGACAGTGATATACAACTTCACGTAGTAATCTGTCCATTGCAAAAGACATTACTCCGAAATGAGCTTCTCACCAACAGACTTCATAATTCTGCCATGCTCGCTAAACCACCATTGAGTTGCTCCTCTGATTTTCTCAAATTCGTGGCTATTTATATTTATATCTGCAAATTTTTTAGGATGTGTAATCCTATTTCGTATTTTTACAGAATCAACAAAATCTTTCCATTCCTGGCTATTTTTATCGACCTTATTTTCTAAACCTATCAAATCAGGAAAGTAACTGAATATAAACAGAGTATTAGCTGTGATAGTTGGCATCATTTTCTTTGTCGATTTTTTTTCCAGCTTCAGACAAAACAACGGTTGACTCATCGAGCAACGGCATGTACTCTGAATTTTCATCACCACTCTGAATCAAAATCTCTTTAATGAGCTGCTTAGTTGCAAACATAACAGCTTCAATAGTGGAGAAAGCACCTCGTGTAAATTGACGCATGTAGGCACCTTGATTCTGTATATCTACTGATGCATTTTTATGAAGATGAGCGTCCTTAAGCAACTCTTTCGTGATATTATCTAATTCCTGTACTCTGTGAAAAACTTGTGCCCAGTCTTTAAATTCCATAATTTCTTTGTAAAACCGAAAAAAGGCCAAGGGAACATTTGTCCCCTTGGCCTTTTCCAGTTTGATGATTTAGCTCATGTTTTCGATGATGTTGTCACCGAACTCGGAGCACTTGATTTCGGTCGCGCCGTCCATTAAGCGAGCGAAGTCGTAGGTGACTCGCTTGGAAGCGATAGCGCCATCCAAGCCCTTGATGATGAGGTCGGCAGCTTCGCCCCAGCCCATGTAGCGGAGCATCATTTCGCCAGAGAGAACAACCGAACCGGGGTTCACTTTGTCGAGGCCAGCATATTTGGGAGCGGTGCCGTGGGTGGCTTCGAAGATGGCGTGGCCAGTGATGTAGTTGATGTTCCCGCCGGGAGCGATACCGATACCGCCAACCTGAGCTGCGAGAGCGTCCGAGAGGTAGTCGCCGTTCAGGTTCAACGTCGCGATAACGTCGAAATCTTCTGGGCGAGTCAACACCTGCTGCAAGGTGATGTCGGCGATGGCGTCTTTGATGATGAGGCCAGCACCGGGTTTGCCTTCAGGAATGACGCACCAGGGGCCGCCGTCGAGTTCAACAGCGCCGAAGGCTTCTTTGGCGATTTCGTAACCCCAGTCGCGGAAAGCGCCTTCGGTGTACTTCATGATGTTGCCCTTGTGGACAAGAGTAACCGACTTCTGCTTTTCCTTGATGGCGTACTCGATGGCCGCAAGCACGAGACGCTGGGTGCCGAGTTTCGAGACGGGTTTGATGCCGATACCAACTTCAAGACCAGAAGCCGAAGAGCCGGAAGCAGTGGCGAACTCGCTGGTTTTCTCGGCAGTGCCGAAGCGGATTTTCTTGAAGTCATCGGCCATGTTTTCTTCCAGGAACGCGATGACTGCGTTGGCTTTGGCGCTGCCTGCTTCAAAGTCGATACCCGCGTAGATGTCTTCGGTGTTCTCGCGGAAGATGGTCATGTCCACCTTTTCGGGGTGCTTGACTGGCGAGGGTGTGCCGTCAAAGTAACGCACTGGACGCAAACAAACGTACAGGTCGAGCATCTGGCGCAAAGCCACGTTCAACGAACGGATGCCACCGCCAACGGGCGTGGTGAGGGGGCCTTTGATACCGACGAGGTACTCTTTGAAACCTTCGACGGTTTCTTCGGGCAACCAGTTGCCGGTCTGATCGAAGGCGGTTTGGCCCGCGAGAACTTCGAGCCACTCAATTTTCTTCTCGCCGCCGTAAGCTTTCTCAACCGCTGCGTCCATAACGCGCACTGATGCGGCCCAGATGTCGGGGCCGGTGCCGTCGCCGCGCACGAATGGGATCGTGGGATTGTTTGGAACTTGCAATACGCCGTCTTGGATGGAAATTTTCGCCATGATATTGGTTTAACGCTTTCGCGAATGGGTCAAGGCGAGTTTGACAAATCATCCAAAACTAAAGCCCGCGTTTTCGGCGCGGGCTTTACAATTAGTCTTCTTTGGTATCGCGATACAATTTGTGGCACGAGCCGCAACTCGCTTTGGTGGCATCGTAAGCAGCGTTGGCTTCCTCAACCTTGCCCGCTTTAATGGCGTCCTCAAGTTTTTGGCTGGCGTCCACTGCCGCTTTCATTTTGGCCGCATAATCGGCGCCTCGCTTGGTGGTTGCTTCGCTACGGCCCAATTCGGTGAAGGCTTCGCGCAGCAAAAGCGCTTCGTGGGCGGGGTCGATGTCGGGATGCGCGGCCACTGGCTTGAAGCCATTGGCTTTGATGGCCGTGATTCCACCAAAACGCTCATCGACATGCACCATCGAAGTAGCCAACGACGACGGTTCAGAGCTTTCGGGAAAGCTGTTGTCCGCCGCGTCGATTTCGGCCTGTGTCGGCACTTTGAACTCATCCACATCTTTCCAAAGCCCTTTGTAGTTGGCCCCGGTTCCAGCCTGTTTCAGCGCAGCATCGGCTTTGGCGGTGTCGTAATTTGCCAACGCGATAGCCACCATAGCCGTGGCGGCAGGGCCGCGATGGATTCCGTGATGGCAATGGATGAACACTGGCCCAGGCAAATCGCGCACGGCACGGATGATTTTGATGGCATCCTCACGCGCAATCCCCGAATATTCGACCGGAATGTGGACGTAGCGAAGGCCATATTTGTGGGCCACTTCGAGGTCGGGCTTGGCGCCATCCACCGTCACAATAGTCTTGATACCCTTTTCCGCGAGTGCTTTATACCCCTCATCCCCATCGGGACACGAACCGGAATATATGTTGTCGCTCCACTTGAGCGCGTTATGCACCGCAGCGATGTCAACGGGAGTTAATGGCCCATCGACTTTGGCAGGAGCAGTTGCCGCTAGTGGTGTTGGGGCGTTGGCTTCGGGCGCAGCCGAGGCGAAGGGAACAAGGAGAGCGCCACCCAGCGAGAAAGCCAAAGCAACACGGACAAGGGATTTGGAGTTCATAAGAACAGGCAGGCCCAGTGTATGCGACGCCAACTGCGTTCTCCGATAAGAAATAGCTTGGAGTTGTTCAACAAACCTGTTCTACTGATGGCAATTTATATTGAGCCTCAATGCCCCGCATCAAACTCTCTCGCCGCGAGTGGTTGCTCTTTCTTTTCCCGTTTTCGCTGTTGTTGCTGACGCACCTCGATAAGTTTCGCGCGCTCGATGCCTCTCGGTTGGGCCTGACACTCAACCCGTTAGCCCGCGCCCGCGAAAACGCGCGTCGCAGCAGTTGTCAATCGAACTTGAAGCAAATAGGTCTCGGCTTCGCTCAGTACCTTCAGGATTACGACAACAAATTTCCCATCAACACAACTCCGTTGCTGAACTGGGTTCACACCACCCAACCTTACATCAAAAGCTGCCCCATTCTGCACTGCCCCAGCGATCGCTCAATTACAAAACCCATGATTCCGTCTTACTGGATGAATGCTAACCTGAACGACCAGAAAGGGCTTGGCGTATCGCTCAAGCAAGTGGCTCGGCCAGAGCGCAGTTTTTTAGCAGGTGAATGGGACGCAGCAATCGCCGCATCCCCCTTCACCTTGAACGAGAAAGGCTGGAATGTCAAAGCCAAGTACGCCGAGCGCCATTTATTCGGAGCCAACTATCTCTTCGTCGATGGACACGTCAAATGGTTCACCAGCGACGACATCCACAAATACCAGTCCGAAGCCCCCTGCTGCACTCTCCACTCATGGAAATTGAAAGTCATCAAGTAGAGAGGGGGGAGAACCAGTACAGCCTTACGAGCTATAGCGGTCGTCTTCGGTCAGCGTGTGCAACGCGCGCAATTTGGTCGAAACGCGCGAAGTCGTGGTGACCTTCTTGTTGCTGCCGCCCTTAACTATCGAAGTCCGCTTCACACCCGTCAAAAAGTTGATGCTGATGGATGTCACATCGCCAATGGCGCGGTCGCGAGTCACCGAATCGAAGCCAATCCAGTAAATGCCCCCCAATTTGGATTCGTAGCGGAAACGATGAGTAGTGGTGGCCACTTCACGCGACCCAGCTTCCATCTTAACGATGAGCCCGGCCCGCGTGATAACGACGGTCACCGGCGTTTCGACGGCCCCAAAGAAAGCACCGCCATCGCGCGTCCCCATCAGCAAATTGGCACTAAACCCAACACGGTGCCAGCCCTTGCCCTCACGCACCAAAACCACGAGCGCACGACGCCGATCCGAAGGGTCGCCATCGGCCCCTTTGGCGGGCTTGTTCTCAATCAAAACCAGAGCCGCATCAGAAACCTTGTCGTGGTTTAAATCGCCGCTGACCTGCTTCTCGATTTTCCAGCCACGCGGAGCAAACAAAATGGGCGCATCGGCGCGCACTGGCACCTGCGAGATATTAAGCGGCTTCGACTCTTGAGCCTGAGCAACACTCCCCAACAAAGCCAACGAGGCTACAGCCAAAACAGATTTTTTCAGTGTCATGTTAATCATCGCTTCTCAGAATACAGAGGGCAAGAATATGTTCCCAGCAACAAACAAGTTACGTGATTCCCCTGCTAGAGCGCACCCTACAATCGCCCCCATTCTCCCCAACACATTCGAGAGAGCATGTGATAAAAGTAGTGGGCGATTAGGGCCACATGCATTCTCCCGTTGATACCCCACAATCTCAGGGCTTCTTTTACGTCGCGGTTGGCGACCGTTGGTTCAACGAGGCGCTTATTTCGGCGCGCAGCGTGAAAAAATGGATGCCCGACATCCCCATCGCCATCTTCACGGACAGCTCGTTACCGTGTGATGGACTATTCGAGCAAAGACTTCCTCTTACAGAAAGCGGGCTTAATCCCTTCCAGCAAAAACTGGCCTGTTTGGCGCACGCTCCTTATGGCCGAGCGATATTCCTCGATAGCGACACCTACATCTGTGAGCCGATTACCGAGCTATTCGACCTTCTCGACCACTTCGATATAGCCATGACGCACGACCGGGCCTACACCGATTACTTCCCCGAAGACATGGGCGTCCCTGACTGCTTTCGCGAGTTCAATTCGGGAGTAGTGGCATTTCGTCGCACTGATGCCGTGCGCGAGGTCTTTCAAAAGTCACTGAACCTCTACGAGCAGTTGCTGGCGCGCGGCGACAAAGTAGCGCACGATCAAGTCCCCTTGCGCATCGCTCTCTACAAAAGCGACCTTCGCATCGCGCCACTGACTTTCGAATACAACTGCCGATTCGCCACCTTCGGGCATCTCAACGGGCGGGTCAAAATCCTTCACGCCCGCCCTCCACGAATACCCTACAACGAGGCGACGTTACAGGAAATCGCCAACCGCCTGAATCGCGTCACCATTCCCAGAGTGTTCGTCGCGGGCAGTGTGTACGCCTTAGCCAAAGATTCTGGACGCCCATTTCGCTCCCGAAAAATCTGCGACCTGTTCCCTTCACGCACAAGCCATTGGCTGCAACGCGCTAAGCGCAAAATCTTGAACAGATAAATGAAAGGCACCCGAACTCAAAGTCCGAGTGCCTTTTAACGCTTGCGCCGAGATTAGAACAACTTGCGCTCGTAGCGTCCGACGAGTTGGCCTTTCGCTAACACCTTGGCTTTTGCCATAGCATCGAAGAGGGCGATGCGATTGTATCCCGAAGGCAACTCCAATTTCCGGTCGAGAGCAAAGACCTGGTAGTGATACATGTGGTCAAGCCCATCGGCGGGTGGTTTGGGGCCGAAGTAAGCCGTCTGTCCCAACAAGTTGCCGCCCTGCATTCCCCCTGCGACCATCGCGTTTGGCTTGATGCCTTTGGGAAGCGATGTTGCTGTCGGCGAGATGTTGGCAATCAGCCAGTGATTCGCGGGCTTGGGGCTACGGGCAATCGGGTCATCCATAATCAGCACCACCGATTTCGTTCCGGCGGGCGCTCCCGTCCAACGCAAATCGGGCGAGATATTGTTGCCATACGCCGTCGAGGACGTGGGAATGGTGCCACCATTCGAGAAGGTGCTGGACGTGACGCGAATGGTGTTCGGCGCTTTCACCAAGTCGAAGGCGATTTTGCGCGCATCAATCGCGGCGACCATCGGACGAGGGGTATTTTTCGCTCCGTAAGCGATACGATAAACGGTGTTGTTGGTATCATCCGACAAAAGCAACGAGCCGTCCGGCAGCTGCGCAACGCCCGCTAAGCGCGCGAAGTGCCCCCAGCGAACTTTAGGCGAAGGTTGGTCGAGCAAAAAGCCCGATACGAAAGGTGTAACCGAAACTGGCTTACCCGCCTTATCGAAGTGGATGCGCGCCAACTGGTAGCCCGATGGAGGATTACGATTCCAGCTTCCACGCAGAGCGATAAAAGCATCGTTACGATATTCGGCGGGGAATTGATTTCCGGTGTAGAACGTCATCTGAAGTCCCGCCGAATGAGCGGTATGCATCAGAGTTGGGTTAGTCGTCATCTTGCGCCAATCTTCGCGCGTGAAAGCGGGAGGCGGTGCTGGATGAGAAATTAATTTCCCGTCCTCGTACACAAACGGCCAGCCGTAGCGCTTGCCGTACTTTAGTTCGTTGATTTCCTCTTTGGATTCGTTGTCACCGAGGGTATCGATACCGTGATCCCATCCCCAGAAGCGCTTGGTAGTCGGATGCCAGCCAAAGCCAATGGTGTTGCGAAGTCCCGACGCGAACACACGCCGATTACGCCCGTTACCATCGAATTGCAAAATGGTGGCACTCTCTTCGTTTTGCTCGTTAGCCGCGTTCGTCGTTGAACCCACCGAAAGGTAGAGGCGCCCATCGGGGCCAAAATTCATGGTGCGGTTGGGGTGCTGACCAGCATCGGGTAAATCGTTGGCGATTTGCGTTGTGGCTCCCAGAGTTCCATCCGTCTTAATCGGCGCACGATACAAATCGCGGATCGTGGTCACATACATCTGGTCGCCCTTGATAGCGATGCCGTGCGCCATTTTGCGCGTAAAAATCACCTTTTGAACATCGGCACGCCCATCATGATTGGTGTCTTTGAGCAAAGTCACCGTCCCCTCATAGCGCTGCGAAATATAAATGTCGCCGTTCTTCGGGTTAACTGCGATCATACGCGGATTCTGCAATTCGGCGAACTTGGTGATGGTAAAACCAGCGGGCAACTTCAAGTTGGCGATGCGTTGCGGCGTAGTTTCCTCAGGTGTCACTTCGACAACGTTGGAAGTCGAATTGCTTTGAACCGTGACAGCAGCACCAGCGATAGCGACAAATAATCCACTCGCCCCAATAACTGCCAATGGCGACAAAAGATGAGATTTCATTCGGGCCACCTAGTAGGGCAATCACGTGCCGTTCAAAGAATTAATGTTCAACTTCGGGTCAGGATTCACCCCACCAACTCTGGTGCTATCCCCTAATCACTCGGCAAAATCCCGTCTAACACAGACAATGAAAGAGCGACCATTCCAAAAGGAAGGTCGCTCTTTTCGCTTTCATAATTCGACTTACTTCTTCAAGCGATCAGCGTACAACTTGCGGAACTTCGAGACTTTGGGCGCCACCACAAACGAGCAGTAGCCTTGACCCGGATTGTTGGCGAAGTATTCCTGATGGTAATCCTCGGCAGGATAGAAGTTGGTGAACTCCGTCACTTCAGTCACAATGGAGTCGCGGTACAACCTCTGCTCCTCGACTTCAGCGATGATTTCACGCGCCGTCTGCTCCTGTTCTGGCGAGTGGAAGAAAATCGCGCTGCGATACGACTCGCCCACATCATTACCCTGACGGTTGAGTGTGGTTGGGTCGTGAACCGTAAAATAAACGCGCAACACATCGGCGAAGGAAATCACTTCGGGATCGAACTTGATTTGCACCGCTTCCGCGTGACCAGTAGTTTCTGAACAAACCTCGCGATAAGTGGGGTTGGGTTTATGTCCGCCAGAGTAACCAGACACAACATCTTCGACACCTTTCAGCTCATCAAAGACCGCTTCCACACACCAGAAGCATCCGGCAGCGAGAGTTGCGGTTTCTAAATTTGGCATATCAAAAGGACGATTAATAGGCATTAACGTGCCGCCCAAAACACTCATTTCACGTTCTTGACTGATAGCGGGACGCGCTGCCCATTGTCAACACACTTCTGCAAATTTTGCACAATGATGGGCACCTTAATCGATACCTGTCTCATCGTCCTCTTTACAGCCACCTCATGCCTCTTGGCGCGGTCGGCTTTTGGCCCTCGTCGCGCTGTGGGATAGAGGAATAGCAGGACAACCAGCAATATGAAAGCTCCCACCTGAATTTCAAATGAGCCGCTCCCCTGAGGCAGAATAAAAACCGCAAGTGCAATAACAGCCAAAATACAGCCGAGCGGAACCGCGATATAAGGCGACACCAAATGGGGCACCAACGCGATATAAACCAGATACACGATAAAAAAGAAGTCGAATAATGGTAGAGCCAATATCGAGGCTGTACCCCAAAACTCTTTTACTTTCTGTGTCATAGGCTCCGCTCAAATTACCCGGCCAAAGGCGATTAGAAGTCTATGACGTGATTTCTCGAAAATTCAACAGCTTCAGCACCGCATCTACTCGTGCCTTGAGTTCGCTTTCATCACTCGCCGTCACCGTGACATGCCCCACTTTGCGATTCGGTTTCACGTCTTTGCCGTAGTAGTGCGCGTGGGCACCTTCGATAACGAGAACATCGGCGAGTTCGGGCAACTCGCCGACGAGATTAACCATAGCTGCACAGGGAGTTGCCATCGCTGTCGAGCCGAGCGGCAATCCCGCGACAGCACGGATATGGTTTTCGAATTGGCTGGTCTCGCTGCCCTCGATAGTCCAGTGGCCGGAATTATGAACGCGCGGCGCGATTTCGTTCGCCATCAGTTCCTCACCGACCTGGAATAGCTCCAGCGCCATTGTGCCCACATATCCCAGCTTCTCCATAATTTTGCGCGCGAAGTTCTCGGCGGCTCGCTGCAATTCGGGCGTCAGGCGCGGAGCGGGCGCAATCGAAAGCCGCAGAATGCCACCGCGATGGTGATTCTCGACCAATGGGTAAAAGCGCATATCGCCTTCGCGACTGCGAGTAGCCAGAATCGAAAGTTCGCGGTCAAACGACACGAACGCTTCCAGAATCAGCGGCACACCACCGATTTCCTCCCACGCCTTCGCCACGTCACTCTGCTCGCGAAGCACAAACTGCCCCTTGCCATCGTAACCAAAGCGCCGTGTCTTCAAAACGCAGGGAAAGCCGCTCTCGTTTGTAGCCGCCTCCAATTCCTGCCGCTTATCAACGGGCCAAAAGCCGGGGCACGGTACTTCCAGTTCGCGAAAGAACGATTTCTCTCCCACACGGTCGCCCGCCACTTCGAGGGCGAGTGGTGGGGGAAAAACAGGCACGCGCTGTTCGAGGAAACGCGCCGAAGCCACGGGCACGTTCTCCCATTCATAAGTCACAGCGTCGAGTCCCTTCGAAAACCAGCCCAACGCATCAACATCGTTGGGGTCTTCAATCAATAGAGGCGCGACATGCCCTGCGACCGCCTCGCTCGAAGGGTCGAAAGCCTTGAATGTCAAACCGAGCGGATAACCGCTCAAAGCCAACATTCGTCCCAGTTGTCCGCCGCCCAAAATTCCAATTGTCATAGAGAAAGCCCGACCAGTTTGCGCCATCCGAAAGCGAGTCTGCCGCCCTCAAGATATTTCACAAACGTACCCAACTCTTTTGTTTTATGCTTAGCGACTGAGAAAGGTGTTTTGTGAACAGGAATCCGTAATGAAACCTTCTTTTTTGTGCGCTTTAGGCGCCACTTGTTTGATTATCGGGGTAGCACAAGCCGACCTGAAATGGACGGAAAGCATGAAAATCGGCGGAACGACAGCTCAAATCCCCGCCGGAATGAATTTTTCCATACAGACGACTCGTTACATGAATGCTGAGGCCAGTCGCACCGACACAACCAGCAATTTCGGTCCCATGAAAATGGTGACACGCCAAATCGACCTGTGTCCCACCAAAAAGACGCTGAACTTCTTCGATGAGGGCAAGCTCTACAGCGAAGAAGATTTGCACATCGCCGCAATGTTACCCCCAATGGCAGGAATGGGCGGCCCGATGGGTGGAATGCCCGGCATGGGCGGCGCTCCTCAAGGAAACAAACCCAAAAAGACCGGTACTCAAACAGTTTCATTCAACCTGCGCGACCTGGGGACAGAGAAAATTCTCGACATCGACACCCACCACTACGCGCTCGACACCTCCATCACATCAACGGGTTGCGCAGGCAATAGCACCAATAAAACCAGCATCGAAGCATGGCAAGCCGACATTCCCATCCCCGCTCCCTGTCTGGCGACGACTTTTGAAGACACCATCAAAAGCTCGACCCGCACCCCGAACGATTGCGACGTCAAAATGGTAATCGAAGGCGACATGACTCCCGTCACCAAAGTCTTCAACAACTTCATGATGCGCATGAAACTTGGTATGGGCGGCATGACCGTGACCCGCGAAGTCACCATGCTTTCGCGCGCCCCGGTCGGGGATGAGATTTTTGCAGTGCCCACTGACTATCGTAAAGTCACCGACGCCGAACTCGAAAAGGCTCGTCAGGCCGCCATGATGAAATCGATGATGGGTGGTATGGGCGGAATGACGGGTGGCGGCGATGATGGTACGCCAGATGCCCCCGACACGGACAACTAAATTCTTCCGTTGTCCTATGCTCAATTGCGGACAGCGATATTGTACGGCTAGTCACAAAAAACAACGATGAAATCTTCTCTTCTATGCGCTCTGGGCGCGACATGTTTGCTCGTCGGCGTCGCACAGGCCGACTTGAAATGGACGGAATCCATAAAAATGGCTGGTAACACTGCCGCCGGTATGCCTCCAGGCATGGGAGGCTTCTCGGTGCAATCCACCCACTACATGAATGCTGAGGCCAGTCGCGTCGATACAAAAACCCAGTTCGGCCCGATGAACATGGTAACTCGCCAAATCGACTTGTGTCCCACCAAAAAGACGCTGAATTTCTTCGACGAGGGCAAGCTCTACAGCGAGTCAACTCTATTCCCGGCCTCTATGATGCCAGGGATGCCTGGCCCCGGCGGAATGCCCGGCATGGGAGGCCCCGGTGGTCGTCCCGGAGGCAGCAGTGGCCCCAAGCAAACGGGAATGCAAACCATCTCGTTCACCTTTCGCGATTTGGGTTCAGAGAAAATTCTGAATATTCCCACTCGACACTATGCGCTCGATATGACAATGACCGCATCAGGTTGCGCGGGCAAAGGCACCAATAAAATCAAGATGGAAGCCTGGACTGCCAACTTCCCTATGCCCGCCCCTTGCTTGGCCCCAACGAGTTTCGAGGGCGCCATGAAGTCACTGCCCATGCGCCAAAACAACAACTGCAAAGTCACCATGAAAATTAATGGCAACACGGCAAGCGCTTCAAAAGCATTCGGCGGCTTTATGATGCGTATGAAATTCGGTTTGGGCCAGGGCACTTTCACACGCGAAGTCACCCAACTTTCCCGTTTGCCGATTCCCGCATCCACGTTCCGTCCGCCCGCAGGCTATCGCAAGGTTTCAGCAGCGGAACTCGATAAAGCCCGTCAGTCGGCCATGATGCAAGGAATGATGGGTGGTATGATGGGTCGAATGGGCCAGCACTAAAACCAACGACTTCCCCCTCATTCGCAAACACCATTGGGATTTGTGAAGCGCGAGCCGTAGCGGTTTATTTCGGAAGCGGGCAAGGGTGCGATACTTCTTCTATTCGTGACTGCTTCCCAACCCAAACGCACGGCTCGCAATCCTGAGCGCCACCAACAAAATACCCACTGGGCGACGCTACCGCCGCTGTCGCCGCTCACCTACTACCGACGCAACATCTGGCGCGTGTTGCCAGTTGTGGGCGCCATCGTCATTTCGGTCTTCCTCATCGCGGCCATCGTTACCCTGCTGAATTCCGTGGACCGCTCCATTCAGGTTCAGTACGGCTCGATGAAGAATTACACCATTCTCGCGCCGCGCACCGACCCCGATGTGCCGCTCCCCATATTAGCAGACGCCGCCAAAATTCCCGAAGTCAAGGAAGTCATCCTGACCATCCCTTGCTTTGTCTTCTTGAAAACCGTGTTCGGCAAAATGCCGATTCCCATCTACGGCTTCGAGCAGAAAGACGTTTCAACCATCGTCAAAATCACTGGCAACAAACTGGTCGAAGGGCGTATCCCCCACGTGAATCAGCCAGAAGTGGCCCTGTCACGCGCATGGGCCAACAACTTTCACGTCAAATTGGGCGATCTGTACACCCCCTACGACGAACAATTGCCCACCCTGCTCACCAAACTACGCGTCGTCGGTATTTTCGAGGGCGGCGATAACATCGCCATCACCGATAGAACCTTTCTTGAACTCGAACTCAATGAAATCGCGCGGCGCCCGTCCTACTTCTATCTGCCTCGCGACGCCAAGGACTTGCCGAAAATCTCCAAAGAATTGCAGTCCATCATCGACCACCCCAAAAAGTACGACCTCGCCCCCAATTTCTCGCGCCGTATAAAGGTTTTCACTTTCAACGGACTGGTTCAAGATTTACGTAATAGCCTCGGCTTCCTCTACACCTTCCTTGCAATTGCCGATGGATTGGTAATTTGCACCGTCGCCCTACTGTCTGGCTTTCTGGCCAACATCTATTTCGAGCAACGTCTGGGCGAGTTCGGCCTCCTGTCGGCACTCGGCTTTCGCCGCGAACGACTGGCAAAGCGTTTGGTGATGGAAACGGGCACCCTTGTAGGTCTCTCGTGGCTTGGTGGCATCGCCTTTACCGCGCTGGCGATAAAAATCCTCGATGTGACTTATATGGTGCCACATGGTTTGGTGCTGGCCCCCATTGCACGCGATGCCCTGCTCTACACGCTCCCGACCCCAATTCTGGTTGGTATCGCCTCACTGGGCACCGTACTCACCCGTCTCTATCGCCTCGACCCCATCGAAATCATGGAGCGCCGCTAAAAGATGAGCGAACTTATTCACCTACCCGAACGCCTCGAACGCGCCTCCCACGAAGACCTGCGCGCCGACAAACTGACCCTCACCTACGTCACACCGCGCTCGACCACCTACGCGGTGCGCGATGTTTCGCTGCACGTTGGCCCGAAAGAGTACGCCGGAATCGTCGGCCCATCAGGAAGCGGCAAATCCTCTCTGCTCTACTTGATGTCGGGGATGCGAACCGCCACATCGGGCGAAGTCCACTTCGGTTCATTCCACTATTCGGCGGCTTCGCCCTCCGAAAAGCTCGATTTCCGCCGCGCCTCCTTCGGCTTCATTTTCCAGCAACCCCACCTCATTTCTTACCTGAGCGTGCTGGAAAACGTGCTTGTCCCCATCGAAAACCCAGATCAAGCCGATAAAAAGCGCGCCCTCGACTTGCTCGATTCGCTCGGCATCGCCGAACTGGCTCCCAAATTCCCCAACGAGTGTTCGGGCGGCGAGCGCGTGCGCGCCTCGATGGCGCGTGGCCTGGTTCACCGTCCGGCGTGGCTGTGGGTCGATGAACCAACGGCCTCACTCGACTCGCAAACCGGAAAGATGGTCATGGATGTCTTACGCGGCCAAACCGACCACGGCGCCCTCATCGTCATCACCCACGACCTCGAAATTTTGAACGATGCCGACATCGTCTTTCGCATGCGCGATGGCCTCCTCACCGAAACCTTCGTGCCCGAAGCCAAAAAGCAAAATAAAGATAATGTCTCATCTTAAGCAATTGCAACTTATTGCCATGATGTGAAGTTTGTTGCCCTTGCCGTCGCACACAGGTCTTCAAAAGCACTAAGATTTAAATCAGCGAGTGTGATTCCGTCTCCGGCACGTCTTTGCGGCCCGGAAAACCACGCTAAAGCGGTGGATTGGTCCGATTAAGGGCACTGCATTGCGCTAAAAATGAGAGATTAAAAGTAGTTGTATCCCCAATCTCAAAGCGAAATGGCAGAACGGCACTTTTTTGGCTCTTTTACCCATCGCTCCTTTCGAGGAAACCCTGTTATGTTCAAAGACACTCTGGCGGCTGGAGCCGCGCAAATCGAGTCGGCCAAGCACGACGCCGAAAAATCTTTCTCCAAGGCCAAGCACGACGCCGAGAAATCTTTCTCGAAAGCCAAGAAGCAAGCAGCCAAAACCGCCGCCCAGAAAGCGGCTCTGGCAGCGGGCTATATCCCCGCGCTTAAGCCCGAAAAGAAACCCAGCACCCTGACCCGCGTTTTGGGCGATCTGGGCACAGCCATCTGGTTCGGCGGTTCCGTGTTCGGCATCCTGTCGCTCAACCCCTCGGTCGAAGTTCTGGACGACCCCGAAGAGCGTGGCAAAATGGTTGACGAAGCATGGGCACGCTTCCAACCCTATGGTGCCGCTGGCCTCCTGGTGGCATTCATCGCTCACATCGCGATGCGCCGCCGTCCGCCCCGCAACCAAACCGAGACCTACAAAATCGCTGGCCTTGCCAAAGACTTCTTCATCGTCGGCGCTGGCATCACCTCGATTGCTTCCCTCGCTTTGGGCGAATACGCTGTCGATGACCACCAGCCCATCGACTCGGCCACCGAAGGCACCGAGGGCACACCAGACGACACCCAAAAGGCCCAGAGCGGCCTTTCTATCGCCTCCATCGCCCAATTGGCGTGCGGTGTCGGCCTCATCATCGCCGGAGCCGTCCTGGCCGGCGAACGCGACAAATAATCAATCGCAAAAATCCGAAAAGGGCCGCTCTCAAACGAGAGCGGCCCTTTTCATATTTTTATCAGTCAGACCGCCTCATTCTTTCATAGCCTAAGCTCCCAGTTCCGCCATATCGCTCAACCATGCCTCGACGAGCGGCATCTCTTGCGCGGGCACGATGTCTGCCGCCACCAATGCCGCGTAACAGCGGTGCAAATTGTCTCCGCACTGTTTGGGGTCGCTCGACAGCGAGAGTCCACTCAAAATTTCGAGGATGCGAACGTTGTTCAAGTAGCCCGGCACTTCATCCTTGAAATCGCGAATCAGCGAATGCTCGTTGCGAATCTGGTACATCGTCGCCTCGCAAAAGGCGAGGTGCCCGCCCATCGCGTATAAACAGATTTGCGCAATAAACGAACGCCAGATGTCGGTCATGCGGAACGACACAAACGCGGGCAAATACATCAACGGATAGGCTTCGGGCCACCAGATGGTGTTCTGCGAGTTGAAAGGGCAGAAAGTGCCCTCCGCTAAAAAGATGCGGTTGGGCGTGAATTTAATCTCACCATCGTAAGTGAGGCGAAAGACAGCGTCCACATCGGGGTTATCATTCGCCAAAAACTGCTGAATCGCACACTCGACCGACTCCGACGCTCCAAGCGGCGAAACCGCCCGCAAGCTTTCATTGATGTACTCCAAAGGAAAGCCACGCGGCCAGATACGTTCACGCGAGAAATGGACGTACACGTTCTCCCAACCCTGCTTTTGCACGCGCTTCACCGAGATCATTTTTGAAGGGTTCTTCAACCAACCCTCATAGGGCAAGTTGTCGTCATCGGTTTCAGCGATCATCGTTGCCCCGCCCTTTATCGCCTGCAAATAGCCGATGTTTTTGCGCGCATAATGTCGCGTCGGGCACAGGCGAGGAAAATGAAACGGCAGCGCTTCCTGTGCGGGCACATCCAGGAACTGCGCGCCCGGAAAACTCCAGTCGGCGGGCGTCTTGGTATCCCCAACGATCAATAAATCCCAATCGGGTGCTTCGCGAACGATGTCACGGATAGCATCATTGGGGGCATTAATTGTCGTCACGACAATAGCTTTTGAAGACATCGTTACCTCAGTTTGCCGTATCCCTACGCCCATACCGCCTCAGCGATGAGGCGCGCGCTCCTCTCCCAACTAAAATGCTCCAAACAGTAGCGCTGCCCCTCGGCTCCCATCGTTTTCAATCGCGCCGGGTTCGATAGCGCATCGACCAACGTTTTGGCAACAGATTCAGGCGTGGCTTCGGGTGCCGCAAAGCCATAGCGCCCGTCCCCGCTCAGTTCGGGAAACGAAGCGCGATCTAGTCCTAAAATCGGCGTTTTGGTCGCCAATGCCTCGGCATACACCAAACCCCACGGTTCACAAAGCGCGGGCATGGCATACAGCGGCGCCTCATCGAACAAGCGCTGCAACTCATCCCACGGTAAGTCGCTCAACACCTTCACGCCCTCGGCTCCCTCAGCAAACGAGCGAAATTCATCGGGCGATACCAGAGTCAATTCGATTGCCGGGTCGGTGCGCCGCGCGATCTGAATGGCCTCAATCAGCAATGGGCCGCCCTTATCGTGGAAACGCTGTTTGGCGACCATCAGAACCTGCTTCGAATCATACGACTTCTCACCCTCCAAAACTTTGATGCCGCCGCGCCCAGTCCCCACCACATGGATTTTGTCGGCTGGGAAGTGGTAATGCTCACGCAAAGAGCGTGCGACATGCTCGCCAATCGGAAAAGCGATGTCGGTCGCTTCAACCGCCTCATTCTCAAGCAACTCTGCGCTAAGTGCCTGCTTCGGCGTGTAACGAGTTGTCCGCTGCGAGTGAAGGGCCTGCCAGAAATCATGCAGCGAGTCGGCCAGCAGGAATTGGCGCGCTTTGCATTCAGCCGATGTGGGAATCACCGTCACGCTGCTCATGTGCAAAATACCCGCGCAATTCTGCGGCAATGAAGTCGCAAGTTCCGCACATTTGGCCCGTGCCAAACGGCGCCGCGTGTATCCGATTTCAAATCCACGAGCGCGATCTAACGCATAAGACGCCCCCAACATAGCGCGTGAGGCACGACAATCCAGCGCTATAACTTCGATAGCGAGTCCGCGCAAAGCGGTTGCAATATTTTTGGGGGTTCCTGACCACGTCGCACCGTCGAGAGGGTCGCCCCACGCCGCCAGCGCGAGGCTTCGAGACGAACTACTCATAGAAATAGGAGCCAAGTGTAGCTTTCCGGCATTCTCCTCAAAGGTGGGCGGTCACGCCCCACTCCCCTTCAGTTGCGGACCTTCGCCTTCACCGTATCCCCCAAGCGCCTCTTAATTCAGCAAAGGCTTATCCAACTTAGGCAATTTTGATGATATATTTTCATCCGCTGCTCAAAGTCACCCCATTGAGTGGAAAACCCTGTGTAGCCGACATCTGTCACCCACCCCAAAATACAATCAGATGCTCTCGCGCAGCCCCCACGGTCACTCTTATGTGACTGTAATCACTTGAGAAAAATTAATTTTTTGAAAGCCCGATTTCGCCTGATTGTGGGGCTGTTTTTGCTCAAAATATTATTCTACATAGAAATTCTAATATGTACGAAGGTGAAACTGTGGCAAGTCTAAGCCGCTTTTTCGCTTTCTGTAGCGATGTGTTAATGATGGGGTTCTAGAATGGATAGTGTTCTTGGAAAGACAGATTCTTTCTTCGCCCCTGGGCAGAGAAGGGAGATGGCTTAACCAACCGGTTGCCGGACTCATTTTGCGATAGCAAGATGACGTTACCCTCTCTAATCCCCCCTCGTCACCCCTTCGCATACCCTCAACAACCTCAGGTGTACCATGCTTCGTTGGTTCTTTGATGCGAAAGACGCATCACCTCTCGAAATTCTTTCCACAATGCCAATGGAAACGTTTTCACATGACTTCGAGGAAACGCCGCGCGACCCATTGAACGTTCCAGAACGTCCCCCCGTTGGCGACGGGACCGAGGCCAGCGAGGCAGTGTTACGCTGGCGCCGTGTCGTTCTCAATCTCAGCGACGAATTCTCAAGGGCAGCCCAACGCCACCCCCACCTCGCCCCCATCTTCATGGAGGCAATGGGCAATCTGCTCGAACAACTGCTGCTTTTTGGCCGAGAGGAAGATGTTATCGCCCTCGACGACTGGCTGAACTTCCGCCCCTGACCAACAACAAAAGCGAGCGCCATTTGGCGCTCGCTTTTGCATTTTCAGATCGCCAAAAGTGCGCGCGCCTCTTCCAACTGTTCGCGTACCCGCACAGGAGCGGTGCCACCTTCGCTTTGTCGTCCAGCGACGCTGCCCTCCACGCGCACAGCCTCCAAAACGCCCTCATCGAAGCGGGCGTCGAGTTCCCGCCATTCGTCCATGCTCAAATCCCATAGTTCGCGGCTGCTGTTCTCGCACAAGCGTACTGCCAAACCGGTAATTTCGTGTGCCTCGCGAAACGGAATACCGCGACGCACCAGATAGTCGGCGACATCAGTAGCCGTCGCAAAGCCTCCGCCCGCCACAGAAAGCATCTTCTCGGCGTTGAACTTCGCTGTATCAATCACACCACGCGAAATCTGAAGGCTGGCGATCACCGTGTCGAATGCATCGAACAGCGGCTCTTTGTCTTCCTGTAAGTCGCGGTTATAGGTCAACGGAAGCCCCTTCACCAGCGACCACAGCGCCGAGAAATCGCCGAACACGCGCGCCGCTTTGCCGCGCACTAATTCCATCGAATCGGGGTTACGTTTTTGCGGCATGATGCTCGAACCCGTCGAAAAACGGTCGGCCAGTCGCACGAATCCCCATTCCGGCGCGCTCCACAACACTAGTTCCTCGCCCAGCCGCGAAAGGTGCAGAGCAACGATGCTCAGCGCCGAAGTGGTTTCCAGCAGGTGATCACGGTCGGCCACAGTATCGAGCGAGTTGCGCGAAACACGCGCGAATCCGAGCGTCTTCGCCACCCGTTGACGGTCGATAGGGAACGTCGTACCAGCCAGAGCCGCTGCGCCCAGAGGCAACACATCAGCGCGCTTGAAGCACTCCTCCAGCCGCTCAAAGTCGCGTTGCAACATCCAGAAGTAAGCCAGCAAATGGTGGCTCAAAAGCACCGGTTGCGCGCGCTGAAGATGCGTATACCCCGGCAAAATCGCGTCGAAATGCTCATCGGCCCGCGCCACCAACGCGGTTTGCAATGCGCGGATTTCCAACTGTGCCAGACGCAGCGCATCCTTCAAATAAAGCCGCACATCGAGCGCGATCTGGTCATTACGCGAACGCGCCGTGTGCAATTTGCCCGCGACTGGCCCAATCTTCTGCGTCAACTCGCGCTCTACGAACGAATGAATGTCCTCATCATCAACTCCATGAAAACCGAGTTCCCCGCTTTCGAGGCGCCCTTCGAGTTCTCGCAACCCCTCTGCAATGGTATTCGCATCTTCTGGGGGAATGATTTCCTGAGCGCCCAGCATTTCGACATGGGCCAATGAACCACGAATATCATAGCGCCACAAACGGCTATCAACGGGCAACGACGAAGAGAATTGCAACATTGCCGCATCAGGCGCGGACTCGAAACGACCGCTCCAAAGCGGCTTCACATGAGAATCGGACACGAATTTCATTATAAACGCCGCTCACAACTCGCCTCGACTAAATAGCCCTCAAAAAGTCACCCTCTTCGGTCAAAAGCGCCCCTCAATAATGGTATACCAAGGGCCACTTTACCCATATTTGTTCCTCATTTCGTGAAAAAACTTATCGCGCTCGTTGCCCTTGGCCTCACGCTTTTGCCCGCTACCACAGCGAAAGCCGCTCCCGATTCTGCCCTCTACCTCGACGCGACTCAGCCCCTCGACAAACGGGTAAGCGACCTGATTTCGCAGCTCACCCTCGAAGAAAAAGCCACCCTACTCGACCACCGAGGCCCCACAGTCGAGCGCTTCAACATCCGCTCCGACCAATGGAACCAATGCCTCAACGGCGTGCAATGGGATCGCCCCACCACGCTTTTCCCTGTCTGCGTGGCAATGGCCGCAACTTGGAACACCGATTTAGTGCAACGCGAAATCGCCACCGTCCTCTCCGACGAAGCGCGCGCCATCTATAACGGCTGGCACCTCAACCCCAACGTCCCAGGCGAGCATAAAGGTCTCATCTATCGCGCCCCGGTCATCAACATCGAGCGTAACCCCTATTGGGGCCGCAACCACGAAGCGTGGGGCGAAGACCCGTTTCTCACGGGCCGCATGGCCGTCGCCTATGTGCGCGGCTTGCAGGGCGATAACCCGCGCTATTTGAAGATCGCCGCCACCCTCAAGCATTTCGCGGTCAATAACGTCGAAACCGACCGCACCAAGCTCAACGCCGATGTCTCCGAGCGAATGCTGCACGAGTATTGGTTGCCGCATTTCCGCGATGCCGTCGTCGAAGGCAAAGCCCAATCACTGATGGCGAGCTACAACGCCATCAACGGCACCCCGAACAACATCAACCATTGGCTTCTCACCGAACTGCTCAAAAACCAGTGGGGGCACGAGGGTTTCGTCGTCTCCGACCTCGGCGGCGTCAACACTATGGTTAACGGGCACGAAGCCGGAAAAATGACCTACGTGGACGCCGTCGCCAAATCGCTCATGGCGGGCTGCGACTTCTCGGACCGAGAGTTTCGCGAGAACATCCCCGCCGCCGTTCGCGAAGGAAAACTCAGTGAAGCGCGCCTCAACGACGCCCTGACCCGCGTACTGCGCGTGCGCTTTCGCCTCGGCGAGTTCGACGCCTTCAACAGCGTCCCCTACAGCAAAATCTCACCGTCAGTCATCAATAGCCCCGCACACCGCGCCATCGCCCTCAAAGCCGCCCAGCAATCCATCGTGTTGTTGCAAAACCGCTCACGCCTTCTCCCTCTCGATAAAACCAAACTCAAGCGCATCGCCGTCATCGGGCCACTAGCCGACCAGCTCGTCACCAACAACTACAATGGTCGAACCCCCCAAACCATCACAGCGCTTCAGGGCCTCAAAGACCGAGCTGCCCCCGGCACCGAAATCACCTACTCGCGCGGTTGCGATGTGCTTGCTGGCACCACAATCCGCACCCAGATAGATCAGGAAACAGGCTTCAGCGCGGGCCGTAGCATAAAATTGGAGGCCGACGCTCAAGGCCAATACATCCAATTCGCTGTCAACGTCCCCACTCCTGGCAGCTACGAAATCAAGCTCCAATTCAAGACGTTCCCGCAGCGCGGTCTCTATCGTCTCACCGTTGACGGCGCCAATCAAGGCCAACCCGTTGACTTATTCGGCGCCACAGCCACCTATGGCCAAATCGCCAATTTCGGCACCAAAACCTTCGCGACTGCAGGAACAAAGCAGTTCCGCTTCACAGCTGTCGGTAAGAACGCCGCCAGCGACTCCTACGCAGGGCACTTCGACAAACTTATTCTCAGCGGCCCCATCGAACTCAATCTCGAAGCCGAAACCCTCCGTTTCATCACAGGTGGCAGCAGCGAAGAAAATTCCATCGCTCAGGCGGTAGCCGCAGCGCGCACTGCCGATGTCGCACTCGTCTTTGTCGGCACCAATGCCAGCGTCGAGCAGGAAGGACGCGACCGCAAAACCCTCGGCCTCACTGGTAATCAAGAGAAATTGGTGTCCGCTGTCCTGGCCGCTAACCCGCGCACCGTCGTAGTCCAGATGAGCGCCGGGCCATTAACAGTCCCCGCCCTCAAAACAGTGCCCGCTATGTTGCAAGCGTGGTGGCCCGGCGAAGAAGGCGGTCACGCCATCGCCGACGTGCTGTTTGGCGCCGTTAACCCCGCTGGTCGCCTGCCACACACCGTCTACGCCTCGGAAACTCAAGTCCCCTCCCAAAACGAATACGACGTGACCAAGGGCTACACCTACATGTACCTCAATGGCGCCCCACTTTTCCCCTTCGGGCACGGCCTCAGCTACACGCAGTTCAAATACTCGAACCTGAAGGTGCAAGCTAGGCGTGTGCCCGCCAATGGCAAAATAACCATCAGCGTCGATGTCCAAAACACCGGAGCGCGCTCCGGCGACGAGGTTGTGCAGCTCTACGTCCACCAGCTCCGCAGCAGCGTCAAACGCCCGGCCAAGGAACTGCGCGGCTTCGACCGCATCAGCCTGCAAGCGGGCGCCAAGAAAACAGTGACTCTGACCTTACCCGCAGAAAAACTGGCCTTCTGGGACGAAAAAACTCACGGCTTCAAAGTCGAACCCGGCGCCTTTGATGTCATGGTCGGCGCCTCATCCGCCGACATCCGCGCCACAACCCGCATCACAGTCACCCAATAGAAGATTTACCCTGCCGTGGCCCGTTTCTGGCGACGCCGACGCCGTTTCTTCGGGCCACGGTCACGAATCGAGCGATAGATTTTCCACACGAACCATACAGCCACTGCCAGTAACAACGGCACAAGCGCGGGAACGAAGAAGGCGGCAACGATTGTCGCCAACACCACGATGTCTTCCAAAACCGACACAAACGGATTCGCCATTCCAAAGGTGCTGGCAGTCGAGGCGCCGCGCGCCCCGGCTTTGGCGCCATGCACTCCCAGAGCCAATGGCGCCCCTAGAATCAGTCCGAGCAAAGCTCCCGTCGTCGGGTCGCTACCATTGAGGACTGCGCCCGCTACCAACGCTCCCGCAGCGGGGCGCACAACGGTACCAACGGTATCGAGAGCATGGTCAACCACCGGGATTTTATCACCCGCAATTTCGACCACCGTAGCGATAGCCAGCGCTGCCAGCGCCAAATCAGAAGCAAGCCACGCGAAAGTTCCCGTGGGTTGTATGCCAAAAACGTGGAGCCGGAACGCCGCCGCCAGCGCGAACAGCGGCAAAAACGCACGCAAACCACTCGAAGCCGATAAGCCAATACCAAGCAGCAAAGCGGGCAAAAAAGTCCATTGCTGTGCGAGGGGAGCCAGCTGTGTAATCCAGACAGTCCAATCAGTGGGTGCAGGTGTAGGGTGCATCAAAAGTCGAAACCAGCTTACAGACGACGTTCTCGAAAAAATAGCTCAATATCTTTGCGGCACTAGAACCTATCCAAATCGCAGTCCGAAATTTTATTCTTGAGAATCCTCCCACCATTCAGCGAGCGTAACGCCCCACGAAATTCCGCATATTGGAAATTGGTCCTCTACCTTCCCATATTCACCACTATTACTCATCAAAACTCAGAAATGCGACGCAATTATTCCTAATTGCAAGAGACCAGAAACCTACCGTTGACATAGAATTAACCCTCTTTTCGCGATAATCGGCTACACCTTAAAGGAGATGAGGCGAGTTTCGAGCTAAATGCCCATGCAAGATAATGACGCGGGACTAACCCCCGGTTCGGCGATGCCTGACGAGCAAGTAACGACATATCTACGTCGCTACTTGCCCGATTTCTACTTCGTCAACACGCCCCTGTCCCGAATGCGGCGTCACATGGCCATTTTGCAGGAACTCCCCCAGGCGCCTTCGGGAGTCATCGTGTCGTTTTACCGCGCACCGCGCGCCTCATTCACCGAATTGGTTCTGTGCGCGCGCGACGACGCCCAGCCGGGATTGCTCTCGCAAGTGGCGGGTACTCTCGTTGCCCTGGGTGTCGGCGTCCAAACGGCCTGGGTCCACTCTCTCGAAGACCCCTCTGGCACAAGCGGCACCATCGTCCTCGATACCCTGTTTTTATCCGAAAGTTTGCTGGGACGCTCCCGCGCGCTGTCCTCGAAAACCCAAAAAAATCTATCGCAAACGCTTACCCAGGTTCTCAATCACGAACAAAAGGTGGCCGAACTATTGCGCCGCGCCCCCCGTTCTCGCCAGAGAGCCGCGATTGCCCCCATCGAAATTTCGGGCATGGCCGTAGCCAGAGCAGGCGACTACACCCTGTTCAAATTGCGCGCACACCAATCGACAGGGGCACTTAGCCGCATCACTCGCTCACTGGCCCAAATGCAAATCGGCGTGGCCCACGCCCAGATCAACACCGTCGAACGCGAAGTGGACGACGTATTTTTCGTCACAGATGTCTATGGTCGCCCCTTCGAGGACGAAGAGGCCAACGAACTTTTATACCGACTTCGCGACGCACTCAGCCGTAGCGAATAACTGCTCCTCATAGGCGCACTTATAGAAAACTGCGTCTGTGCAATCAGAAACCGAAAAACAACCCCGTATTGTTGCTCTGTGTGGCTCGCTAGGCAGCGACTCTGCGACGCGCCGAGCCTGCGAATTGGCCCTTGAAATTGCCCGCGAAGAGGGCGCAATCACCGAACTCATCGACCTGCGCACTTGGAAACTGCCCTTCGCCGCCAGTGGCTTCGACAAAGACGAATGGCCCGATGTAGAGCGCCTCAATACCCTCATTCGCAGCAGCGATGGCCTCATCTGGGCAACCCCCGAATATCACGGCTCCTACTCTGGCTCCTTCAAGAACGCCCTCGACTTAGGCTCTTTCCCCGAATACAAAGGCCGAGCCGTCGCGCTTCTGGGAGTTGCAGGAGGCGCCATCGGAGCCACGCAATCGCTATCACATCTGCGAGGCGTAGCCCGCACTCTCCACACCATCTGTATCAACGAACAGGTTTCCATCGCGAACTCTTCATCGGCCTTCGATGCAGAGGGCCAATTCAACGACCCCAAACTAGCCGCAGGTCTGCGCCACATGGCGGTACAACTGGTGCGCTGGTCTAAAATCGCCCGCACCCTGCGCCAAGAACTGGCTTAACAAACCAATCCCGCGCGCAAAGCCTCAACTATGTCGTAATAAATGAGGAATTTGCCCCACTAATAATCTCCTCCCTCCCCCAAATAACCGTCCTTTGTGCCCAACTTAAACCAACTTACGAACAGTGCGGCACTATTCGTGAGCCGGGGCAATCAACTTGAAACATTGGCTTTGATAAAATGGGGACGTTTAGCCGTGAATGCAATTAGCGGCACATCTTCTATGAACTCGGCCCACTTCTCGCGGCGTACATTTGTACGTGGCGCCGCCTTTTCCTCGCTTTCGCTCATGTTGGCCTTCGCTGGATGCAAACCGGCGGGCGACACCACCACTAACGGCGCGGCTCCAGCGGGCAACACCGCCACAACCTCCACCGAGACGACCAGCGGTTCAGGCGAGACCATCGTCATCGGCCACTACGGTTCGTTATCGGGCGGTACAGCCACCTTCGGTCTTTCGACCGACAAAGGCATCCGCATGGCGTTCGAAGAAATCAACGCTGGCAAACCACCGTTGGGCAAAAAACTGGAACTGGTTTCCGCCGACGATTCATCGCAGCCCGCACAGGTGCCCGGCGCCGTGCAAAAGCTCATCAAAGAGTCCAACGCCACCGTCCTGATTGGCGAAGTCGCCTCGAAGCTCTCCAAAATCGCCGCGCCCATCGCTCAAAAAGCGGGCGTGCCGATGGTTTCCCCCGCCTCCACCAACCCAGCGGTCACCCAAGCCGGCGACTACATCTTCCGCACCTGCTTCATCGACCCCTTCCAGGGTTCGGTTATGGCTAAGTTCGCCAAAAACGACCTCAAAGCTACCAAAGCTGCCATCCTCACCGACGTAGCCAACGACTACTCGCGCGGACTCACCGAGTTCTTCACCGCCGAATGGAAGAAAGGCGGCGGCCAAATCGTCGATTCCGAATCCTATTCGCAGGGCGACAAAGATTTCAACTCGCAGCTCACCAAAATCAAAGCCTCCAACCCCGATGTCATCTACATCCCCGGCTACTACAACGAAGTCGGCAACATCGCGGTACAGGCTCGTCGTTTGGGCATTACTCAACCGATGATGGGCGGCGACGGCTGGGATTCGCCGAAATTGTTTGAAATCGGCGGCAAAGCAGTTCAAGGCTGCTACTTCTCGAACCACTACTCGCCTCAGTCCCAAGACCCGCGCGTCGTGAAATTCGTCACCGACTACAAAGCCAAGAACGGCGAGACGCCCGATGCAATGGCCGCACTCGGTTACGATGCTGCTTACATCGTTTCCAACGCCATCGAGCGTGCTGGCAGCGTCGATAAATCCAAAATCCGCGACGCTCTCGCCACCACCAAAGACTACCCCGGCGTTACCGGCGTTATCTCGATTGACAAAGATCGCAACGCTGTTAAATCGGCGGTCATCCTCAAAATCGAGGGCAACGAAGGCAAGTACATCACCACGGTCAAACCGTAAAATTGCAAAAGCCGCCTCCGTCCGATTCGTTTCGGAGGCGGCTTTCGCGTGTCAGCCTCAGGTCGCGCCGCGACCTTGTTCCACCCCAACCCAATCTTCCTTTCCCCGCAAGATTTTTATATTCGGTCTGCTTCGCTGTAATGGAAATTCTCCAACAAATTGCCAACGCGCTAACTCAGGGCGCTATTTATGCGCTCATCGCGCTTGGCTACACGATGGTCTATGGTGTGTTGCGCCTCATCAACTTTGCACACGGCGACGTGTACATGGTCGGCGCTTTTATCGGTTTGTTCGTGTCGCGCTGGACAGGCGCCCTCGCGCTCTCGCAAAAAGTCGATGGTTCGGTTCCCCTGTGGATGACTGCCATCATCTTTGGCGGCGCCATGCTGGGCGCGGCATTGCTTGGAATGCTCATCGAGCGTTTCGCATATCGCCCCTTGCGTAGCGCACCCCGCTTGACGGCTCTCATCACGGCCATCGGCGTTTCGTTGTTGCTCGAATATGGCGGACAGTTGGTGTTCTCGCCTAACTCGCAGGGCTTCCCCGCCTTGTTGCCCGATAAGAACTTAGTCCAGACCCCATCGTTCACTCTGTCGGTCGTTCAGTTGTTCATCGTCGTCAGCGCCTTTGCCCTCATGGTCGCGCTGCAATTCCTCATTTCTAAAACCAAAATTGGCCGCGCCATGCGCGCCGTTTCCATCGACCGAGCCGCAGCTCAGTTAATGGGCATCCCTACCGACCGCATCATCGCCTTCACCTTCGCTCTTGGCAGCGCTCTGGCAGCGGCAGCGGGCGTGCTGAACTCAATTTACCAGCCCTCCATCGACCCGCTCATGGGCGTTCAAGTCGGCTTGCGCGCCTTCGTAGCGGCGGTACTGGGCGGTATCGGCTCCATTCAAGGCGCCGTACTCGGTGCCATGCTCATGGCCTTCGCCGAAACCGCCACTGTGGCAGTCGGACTCTCACAGCTCCGCGATGCCGTCGCGTTCTCGATTCTGATTTTGGTCTTGATTGTGCGTCCCGCCGGATTGTTGGGCCGCAACGTCGCAGAAAAGGTGTAAAGCAGCCATGAAAACTACATTTCTCTTTGTGGCCCGCTTCATCGCCATTGCTCTCGCAATCGCGGTACTCTATGGGTTCCAGAACACCCTGTTCACCCACCTCAACGGCTACTATCAGGTCATCGTTCTCAATGCGGGCATCGCCGTCATTCTGGCCGTTTCCCTCAACCTCGTCAACGGCATCACCGGACAATTCTCGCTCGGACATGCTGGCTTTGCCGCCATCGGCGCCTATGGCTCGGCCTACTTCACCAAAGAAATCGGCGGGCAATTACTCGACCCGCTTTCCTTCATTCTCGGCATCACTCTCGGAGCGGTACTGGCGGGCATCGCGGGCCTGTTGGTCGGTTTGCCCTCGCTGCGCTTGCGCGGCGACTATCTGGCTATCGTAACTCTGGGCTTCAACCAGATCATCATTTCCATCATCCGCAACCTCGAAGTCGTCGGCGGTGCGGCGGGCTACTCCGATATTCCCCTCTACACCACCTTCGCCTGGGTATGGGGTCTGGCTCTGCTCTGCATCCTCTCTATTCGTAACCTCGCCGTCTCCGAACTGGGCCGCTCCATGCGCGCCATTCGCGACGACGAAATCGCCGCCGAAGCAGCGGGCATCAACACCACCCGCATCAAAGTCCTCTCCTTCGTCTACTCGGCGATGTGGGCGGGCGTCGCGGGCGCGCTCCAGGTCCACTTCCTTCAATCGGCCACTCCCGAAGGCTTCACCTTCGTCCAGTCCATCGAAGTCGTCGTGTCGGTCGTGTTGGGCGGCCTAGGCTCCATCACAGGCAGCGCATTGGCGGGCATGGGCCTCACCATCTTGCAGGAAGCCCTGCGCGAAGTTCCCGGCGCCTTCTACACCGGAGTTGTGCTGGTCTTCGTTTCGTTCTACTGGAACTTCACCAAACTGCGCGCCGAGAAGCAGCTCAACCGCGCCAGCCTCGTGCGTGGCATCATCATTCCCGCCGTTTCGCTGGCCCTGCTGCTGGGTCTGTACTTCTACCCATCGGCTCGCACCTTTTTGGAATCCAACAAAAGCGCGCTCCGCTACGTGATTTATTCGCTTATTCTCATTGTTGTGATGTTGCTACGCCCACAGGGACTGCTGGGACGGCGCGAATGGAGCTTTGCGGGCCTACAGCGCGCCTTTAATCTCGGTTCTGGACGAGACCCTCGCATAAACGGCTAACTCGTGTCTTGGAGAGAACTTAACTTTCAATACAGCAACCATAGAGCGCGCCACACTTCTAAATGAAAGCATGAAACGCGCTCTCGCTTTCTCGTTGTTGCTCGCGGCTCCCTCCGTAGCTGTTTTGCCCGCCTCCGCGCAGGCACCCGCCGCATCCGGTTTTCAGTACCTCGATGACGAGGTCGAGGACCCCGGCTTCGACGTTACAGCGAAAGTCACCAAGTTCGGCTCCGAACTGGCGCTCAATCAGGCCGCAAACGGCGATGGCTATGTGCTGCGCCTCAGCAACGGCAAAGCCGATTTGCTCAAAACCGCCAAAGGCAAAACCATAACGTTAGCCAGTGCGCCTATCCCCAAAGTCGCGCTGCCAGCCCCCCTCGTAGCCCAAAGGCGCGGCCCCCGTTGGCGCTTCACCATCGCTGGGCAAACCATGCTCGAAGCCGAAGACGACACCTGGACAGAAGGCAAAATCGGCACACGCAACGGCATCACCGAAGCACGACTTCAGCCCGTTGAGCCTATCGCCTTCGACGACGACTTCATGCGCGTCGCCTCCGATGTCGCCATCCGCGACGCTCTGCAAAACCCGCGCAACGGCGTCAAAATCCGCGACGCGGCCCTCACCGAAACCATTTGGACCGGACTTTCCGGTTCCTGGAAAACCACTGGCCTCACCGAAAACGCCGAAGCCCAGGTCGCCCAGAGCGCCAACCCCTTCGCCTTCCGTCCGATGGCGAAAGGCGACAACCTCAGCATCGCCGGACGCCCCTTCTGGAGCGACTATGAAACCAGCGTTTCGGTTCAGCCACAGGGCGCCCGCGAAATCGGCCTCCTCTGCAACGTTCAAGACGCCAAGAACTACCTCGGCCTTTTCTGGAGCGATTCGGCTGCCCCCGAACTGCGCGCCGTAGTCGATGGCAAAGTGCGCGTCCTCGCCCGCGCAGCGGGCATGGGCGGCTACGAGAAAGACGAGTGGACCAAGTTTAAAGTCGTCGCTGCCAGCGGCACTCTGCGCGCCTTTATCGACGATGCGGAAGTCGCCCGCGCCCACACCGGCCTCTTCGGGCGCGGCCAAATCGGCCTCCTCGCCAAAATGGACACGGCGGGCGACGACCAGAAGGGCGTCGGCGCTGTCTTCGATGACGTTTCAGTTCGTTCGCTCAATGACTTCTTCGATCCCTTCCAGACTCCGGTCGCGGGCCGTTGGACGACCGTTAACGGCAATTTCGCCTTCGGTAACGGCGTCGCAAAACCAGCCAACAACACCAGCGCTTCCGCCGTCATGGGCGAGGCCAACTGGGCCGATTACGTGGCAGCAGCCCAGCTCTCGATTCCAGCGGGCGGCGCAGCGGGCCTCATTCTCAACCACAAGGGCGGCGATGGCTCCTACATGCTCCGTGTCGGCGGCTCAAAATCGACCGTAGCGCGCGGCCAGGCCCAATTGGTACAAAACGTCAAAGGCAAAATTCAGGTTCTCACCTTTGTCCCCATCGGCGCGAAATTCGACGGCTCCAACCACGTCTGGACCCTGAGCGACGAGCGCGGCTACCTCAGCGCCAAATGCGACGGCGAACTGGTTGTTGACGCCTTCAACGCCGACCGCAAAGACGGGCGTGCGGGTATCTGGGTACAAAACGGCGCCCTCGCCCGCTCCTTCTCGGTCGAATGGCCACAAACCCGCCCAACCTGGGCCAAAGTCCCGGCTCTATACGAAGTCGAGCAACAAGCCGAAACGATGGGTGGTTGGAGCACTTCGCGCGGCTTCTGGATAGCCCAAAAGCAAGACGGCGTTTCCACACTCGAACATAAAGGCCGCTTCTGGGGCGACGAAACCCTGCGCTTCCCCCTACCCGACCTCGCGGGCGGCAAAACCGCCACAGTGTCGCTGGGTAAAGTCAGCGTCTCGCTCGACGCCACAGGCGCCAAAGTCTCCGGCGGCACTAAGCCCGCAGCGGGCAAAGCCGACCTTAAAACAGGCGCTAAAGTCGAAATCGCCCAACGCGGCAACTTCATCATCGTCCGTGCCGACGACGCCTTAGTAGTCGCCGCCCGCGTCTAAATAACAAGGTAAAACCCAAAAAGGGAGCCGTGGTGATACCACGGCTCCCTTTTTTATTTGTCCAGCACGCAATGCCCTTACAAGCCCCCTTCTTCATCGAGTTGTGACACTCAATCCGTTGCGAATCCCCCTTGTAGGGGCGAACCTTGTGTTCGCCCTCGAACAGTTCTCAATCACTAACAGAAACGAGTGTCAAACCTCAATGCAGGAGAAATTCGGATTGAAGGCCGCGCAAAGACCTTCCCCTATCCGGCATTCAGCCCCCCTTAATACCCAATCGTGAACCGCTGCCCGATGTGATGTGGCTTCTCCACTTCATCAATGAGCGCGACAGCGAAATCCTCGATAGAAATGTGGCTGTTACCCTCAGCATCCGTCACCAACTGGTCGCCGCCCAATCGGAATTTCCCGGTGCGCTCACCGGGAGCAATAACCGCCGCCGGGCTGAAAAAGCTCCATTCGACTTCATCGGCGCTCACAGCACGGAACATTTCCAGCGTTGTCACCTGAGTCGAGGCTTCCACTTTGTACTCCTCAGGAAATTCTGGGATGTCGATCAATTTCACTCCCGGCGCCACTTCCAAACTTCCCGCGCCGCCAACCCACACAAGGCGCTTGACGCCCGATTCAGGAAGCGCCTTCAACACCGTCTCAGCCGCAACAATGATATGGTCAGCATTGCCATCGCGCCGCCCCGAAATCGAGCCGATAACAGCGTCATGGCCGCGCACGTCCTGAGCGACACTCGCCGCGTCAGTAATATTCCCGGTAACCACCGTCAGGCGTTCGTTCGCAACGTCCAATCGAGCCGGGTCACGAACAATGGCCGTAACCTCGTGTCCGCGTTCCAATGCTTCGCGCAAAATGCGCTGTCCCAAATTGCCAGTGGCACCATAAAGAGCGATTTTCATAATTTTTCCTTCTTCCCCAGTTCACTTAGAACCATTTCAGTTACAAGAAGCACACCAAATGACTTGCGATGTCCACGAGAGGCTCGTACACATCCTCAGGGCATACGTAGGGACATGGCCTGCCATGTCCGCGAGAGACTGCTGCGCTATCGGTGAGTGGTCCCTCTCCATTTATGGGGAGGTTAGGAGGGGCCTAAAACGAGAGATTCTCTCAACTCACTCTACACCCCAGCACTCTCTTTCTCACGCGCCCTAACCCGCAAATCTTGCACAACATCAAGCATCGTCGTGCCCTTGAGCCGATTTTCCATCGCCTCTTGAGCTTCGCCAAACACTTCTTCGAGTGTGTCCTGAATATTGGCCCCCACTTCACAAAGTGGGTTGGGGCGCGGATGCACCGAAAACAGCTCTCCCTCTTCGTTCACTGCCCGATAAACATCGAGTAGCGTGATCTCCGAAAGAGGTCGTTCAATTTCTGCCCCTGCCACCCCTTGGCGAGTGCGCAAAAGCCCAGCGCGTCGCAGCATTCCCGAAATGCGCCGCACAATCACCGGATTGGTACCGATGCTGCCCGCCATCCATTCCGAAGTCGCCTCGCCATTCTCATCCGTCTCCAACAACGAAATGATGTGAACCGCGATAGCGAAACGATTAGCAATACGCATGATATTTGACGGCTCTTGTAACCATTCCAATTACAAGAGCGATTCTTCCGAACTCCGTTCCCTCAAAAGCAAAAGAAACGGGGCAAGAAAAACTTCTCGCCCCGCCCTATCACTCTCAACTTTCATTGTTCGCGAAAGCGAACAGTTGTCGCACAGCGACTTGTAATCCCATTTTTGCTCCTTGACACTCTAATCCGTTAGTTCAAAATCTGCCTAATTTCAATTCGGATTTTCCCTGTAGGGGCGAACCTTGTGTTCGCCCTCAAACAGTTCCCAGTCACTAACGGATTAGAGTGTCAAGGAGCAAAAATGGGGACCATAATACCAACTCTAAATGCGTGTGCAACGAAACGCGATGTTGTAACTCAACTTGCCGAAGTTCAAATCGAAATCGAGGCCACGAATGCGCCGCAACATGCGATAATCCTTCCAGTACGAGCGAGTCGAGCCGAACGAGTCGATCAGGTTCTCCACCCCGTAAAGCACCGGATAAAGAAACAATCCACCGAACGCGACTTCCTCGACACGCCAGTTCTCGCCCAACAAATCGCGAAGTTCCTCTTCGCCATAGTGACGATGCCAGTCGAACGAAAAATTCTCGTAGAATCGGCCACCACCTGGTTTGGGAATCCGCATCTTGGACAGCCGCGTGAACAACAAATTGAGCGTGTTATCGGGGTCAAGCCCCGCGAACAGCCCACGATGCGGCGTCGAAAGCAACAACGTCCCGCCGGGCTTGGTCACACGCGCAATCTCGCGCAATGTCTGACGGTCGTCGCGTGTGTGTTCCAACACTTCGGTCAACATCACAGCACCGAACGACTCGTCATCGAAAGGCAGATTTTCGCCATTCGAGAACACGAACTCGCAAAACGGAAATTCTTTTTTCGCCCAGGCTAGATTCTTCTGGTTGTGATCGACCCCAACCGCAGCACCGCACTTGCGCGCGAGGTGCTGCGTATAAATTCCGTTGCCGCATCCGACATCGAGGACGGGCGCGGCATCGGCGGGAAGCCAGTCATACAGCAGCTTGTAACGGTCAAACAGGTGTTCGCGAAAAGAAACAGGAGTAGACACAGCGAAAGATTTTACGGAGCGGGCGCGTTGCAGGAGCCAAAGCCGTTATTTTCGGTTCCCGTCGTGGCTGCACTGATCAACAGGCGAGGCCCACCATTCGTGAGCGAAGGCGATGTTCCATAAGCACGGAAGCCCATAGTGTCAGCAGCATTCAGAGGGAAACGAGGGAACGGAAAGAACTTAACGTGCCCGTCAGCAAATAACAGGTTACCGCCACCGTTATGGATTTGGCTCAGTTCGTCGGTCGAACCAGTGCCCGTATACAAAAAGCCGTCGTTGGCTTTTTCTTCATCCAACAACAAAACCGTCAGCGAGTCCGCTTCCATCGCTGCCTGAGCGATACCGCCCATGTTGCAGTTCATCGAATAGGTCAGTCCCTTCGACTGTCCATCTTTGTTGGAGGGGCAGATATAAATCTGAGCCGATTTGGTGTACGGATAGATGGCTCCCGCCTCGACTCCGGCGCGCATACCGGGGCGCACTGTGCCGGGGTTGGTGGCGACAAAGGCCAGCGAGTTGGGGTCGCCCGTAGCATTGTCGGCGTTGACAAAGTTAGACAGGGGAGCAGCGATCCAGTGGCCGCGATTGGCCCAGCGCTGATACTGTCCTGCACCGGGATAACGCTCGTCGTAATCTTGCGTGTACTGCAAAAAGCCCAGACCCAACTGTTTCATGTTGGACATGCACGAAGCCTTGCGCGCATTTTCACGCGCCCTTGCAAATACAGGGAAGAGGATCGCCGCGAGAATGGCGATAATCGCAATAACAACTAACAATTCTATTAAGGTGAAAGCCTTACGCTGAAGTGACATAGAAAAAACCCCGCGAATTCGTGGATTCGCGGGGTTTGACAAAAGCAATGTTTGCGAGTTGCTCAGTTTTATCTGGCTTGTCTGTATAGAACTTAATTGATAGGTTCGATGCAGGTGTTTACGGTGCTATTGATCTGTGGTAGGTAATTGGAACCCTTCGGACCGAAGGCTAAGTCGTGGAAGCGCACTTGTCCACGTGCAGTTCTTGACTTGATTGCCAACCCCGGTGCCTCTTTGTCAATAGGCATCTCATTGAACGAATAGAATTTGGCGTGCCCGTCCGTGAACAATAAGTTGCCGCCGCCGTTGTGGCCTTTGAAAAGGCCATCCGTCGAGCCAGCGTTGTTTGTTGCCCACATAAAGCCATCGTTAACTGTGTCGCCTTCATCCACCAGCAACACGATCTCCGAAACATCGCGAATGCGATTGCCAGAAATTCCAGAGAGGGCACAGTTCATCGAATAAGAAAGCTTTTTCTTATTCGAGTCTTTGGCAGAAGGGCACATATAGATGCTGGTGCTTTTCGCGTAAGGGAAGAGAGCGCCCTTTTCTGGATAAGCCTCATGTCCATCTATGGTCGCAAACGTGGAAGGATTAGCTAAGCCAAAACCTGTGGGATCAGTGGTTCCGTCATAGTTTTTAGGAACGCCACCTTCGCCACCAGTTACCCAGTGGGCACCATCGGCCCACAATTGCAATTGCCCCGAAAGCGGATACCGACCACCAGAGTCTTGTGTGTACTGCAAGAAAGCCAATCCCAACTGTTTCATGTTGGAATTACAAACAGTTTTGCGCCCATTCTCCCGCACTCTGGCAAAGACCGGGAACATGATCGCCGCCAAAAGCGCGATAACGCCGATGACCACGAGCATTTCTATAAGCGTAAATGCGCCTTGAGGCGAGTGAGAACGTTTGAACATGTGGTGTTACGAAAACAACGTACTTTTCAATTCTACCTCATCTCCTGACGCTTTCTCAGGTATACGGGTGCGTCGCGTTAAAATCATCTTTTAAGAAACGAGAAGATTCCCTATGTCAACTGCTATTGTCCGCTTAGTGTTCGCCTCACTGTGCGGCATATTTTTCATTACCATCGGCGGCGTAGCCATCTGGGAATGGCTGCGCTTTAATCGCAACGAGTCGGCGCTTTCACCGCGCCATTTCCGCTGGCGTATGCTCTCAGCCTTCACATGGCTGGGCGTGTTGGGCGCATTTTTCATCTCAACAGCATTCCTGTGGCCCCAATCAAAGGCCGAAGTCGAGCAAGCACGGCGCTTTTTGCTGGTATCCAGTAGCGCCCTTCTCCTTATGCTCTTTGCATTCGCGTTGATGGCGGTCGACATATTCTGGACAATTCAGGTCGGGCGCCAAAGCGCCAACAGGCGCTCTCGCGAATCGCAGGAAACTTTGCTACGTGAAATCGAACGCACCACCAAAAACACCGGAGACTCCAATGGAACTTCTTGACGTTCGCCCAGCAAACGACACCCAATTACAACAAGACGAACACTGGATGCGCGAAGCCCTCAAATGGAGCTTGCGCGGCAAAGGTTGGACATCGCCTCGCCCAAGCGTCGGCTGCGTGCTGGTGCGCGATGGGCAAATCATCGGTGGCGGACACACCCAGAAAGGTAATGGGCAGCCCCATGCCGAAGTCATGGCTCTGAATATGGCCAACAAGAACGGCAACGCGCGCGGAGCGACCGCCTACGTCACCCTGGAGCCTTGCTCCCATTACGCCACCACCCCACCCTGCTCTAGCGCCCTCATCGAAAAAGGCATCAAGCGAGTAGTCGCGGGCGTCCTCGACCCCAACCCCGCCGTCGCGGGCAATGGCTTCCGTATGATGCGCGAAGCGGGCGTTGAAGTAGTCGAAGGTGTCCTTGCCGCCGACTGTGGCCGTGCTATGGACGAGTTCCTTTTCTCCATCGTCCGTAATACCCCTTTCGTGTGCCTCAAAAGCGCCGTCTCTCTCGATGGTAAAATCGCCCTCCCCTCTGGCGAATCGAAATGGATTACCGGGCCACAGGCCCGCGCCCGCGCCCACAAACTGCGCCACCACGCCGACGCCGTACTCGTCGGTATCGAAACCGTTCTCCAAGACGACCCCAGTCTGTCGGTACGCCTTGATGAAAACGCCACTCAACCCATTCGTATCGTCCTCGATTCGATGGCTCGTCTTCCACTGGGTGCCAAAATCTGGGATGATGCCCCCGCTCTCATAGTAGCCGTTTCCCCAGATGCCCCCCTCGAACGGTTAAAAGCCTTCCAAAGCCGAGGGGCAACGGTCATCGAATGCGAACGCGACACGATGGGACGCCTCGCGTGGCAACCCTTCTTAGAAGATTTGGCTCGCCGCGAAATCATCTCACTTCTTATCGAAGGCGGCGCGCGCGTAGCTGGTAGCGCCCTCAGGGCAGGTATCGTCGATAAAGTCGCCTGGTTCGTCGCCCCCCTACTAATGGGAGTAGGCAAAAGCGCCCTCGGCGACTACGAAGTCGAAAATCTGAGCGTCGCCCCTCGCCTCTCCCTGGTCCAAACCCAGACAGTAGGCGACGATGTCCTAATCGAAGGCTATCTAAAACCCATCCCCGGAATGTAGGGCCAACACGGCACTAGTCAATTTCCTCTCCCCTCTGCGCCTCCGTGTCTCTGTAGTGAATTGAATAAAGATTGATTTCTGCTCGAAATCAATCTCCTCTCAACGCCAAGTTCGCGTTTGTTTGCAACTTAAAGGTACGCGACTTTTTCAAACTCTTTTCTTATGCGATTTCCAGCCGTCTGGCTCGGCGTGCTATTGGTAGCCGCGCTTCCCGTCCACGCGCAACTCCCCCGCGTCGAGGGCACAATCACCCAAAGTGGCGATAGTACCCCACTACGCGCCAACGTCTCGTTTCAGCCGCCCGACTCGCTTAAAGTCGAGGTTCTGGGCGCGGACGATCAGGTCACCCAAACCGTCGTAGCCAGTGGCGACCAAACCCAAACCTTCGACTCTCGTACAAAACGTCTGACCGTCATCAAAGCCAACATTGTGCGCGAATGGTATCGCAGCGCGAGCCTGTTGTATGGAGGCCCCGCCAACTTCGCCTTTTCGGGTGCGACAGGCTTTACAGCCGAACCCACTCAAGGTATTTCCCGTATCCGCGACCGCACCCTACTTGGCACCAGCGAAAACCGCACCTACTACGTCGCTTCCAAGAAACGGGTGCGAGCCTTCCCGGCGCGCATCGAAATCAAAGAGGGAGTCCGCACTGACTTCAACGACCAAAACCTTCCTGTCCTGCACGCCAAAATCACCTCCGACGCGCAAAAGATGCCGCAGCGCGCCGACGTTGGCACTGTGGGCAATATGCTCTCGTTCGCCTATGCCCTCAAAGCGCGCGACACCGAGTTCCCCGCCAACACCTTCTCTCTGCCAGAAGCGGCCAAAGATGCCATCCACGAGGACACCGTGTTACGAGCACCTTCTTCCTACACCGGAACCACGCCCGATGACCAATGGAATCGCGGCGTCGCCCTGTGGCGGGCCAGCGGCGATTCGGGCGAAGCTCTCGCAGCATGGGCGCGTGTCACTCTGGAAAATCCGCGTGCAACCGCCCCGCGCTTCTCAACTCTCGAAGTCTCTCTTGCCACTCGTACCCTTGGCGGCGCGACACGTGCATTAGAGGGTTTGAAACCACTCCTCAGCGAAAGCGATTATGCCTTGGCCAGTGCCTCCGTCGCCAATCTACGCTCTGACCAGGCCGCCGTACTGCGCGACTTGCAAACCGCCGCCAAAACTGGCGAACCTGAGCGATTATTGGCCCTCTCAATGGCTCAGCGCTCATCAGGCGACATCAACGCCGCTCGCGCCACATGGAAAGCGCTGTTAACTCCCACAACACCACGCGCTTTCGCAATCAAAGCCGCAGAAAGCTTTGCTCTCTCTGCCACCAGAGCCGAATTTGCCACTTTGGGCCAAACACTCGAAGGCGATGGCGAAGCCGTTCAACTCGCTCGCGCCTTGCTAGATGTCCGTGGCGGCAAAACACCGACAACTACCTTCCCCTCTCTGCTTTTTCGCGCCTCCTTCGCCCGCGCTCTTGAACGCGCAGGTCAGGGAGGTGTCGCTAAACCGCTGTGGGAATCCCTCGAAAGCAACGAAACAGTGGCAATACAAAATGAAGCGCGCTCCCATCTCATCTCCATTCTGGCGCGCTCCGGCGATGCCAGTGGTGCCCTCACCTTCTGGGGCCGTTGGAACGCAACTCTGCTCTTCGACACCGAAAAGCAAAAGGCCCAGAACATCCTCTTCGACGCCTTCCAAAAAGCCGGAAAATCCGATGCTCTCCGAGTCCTACTTCTCAACCGTGCCACAGCCAACGCCGCCAAAGACCCCGATTTGCGTCTCAGCCTCGCCTATCAGGAAACCTTTGGCAGCGATACCGATGTCAACAACGCGATAACAGCTGGCTTCAATCGCTTTCCCAACGCTCCCTTCTGGCAGGGCAAACGCGCCGAATCGTATGTTTCTCAGGGCTTCATGATGACTCCCAGCGACACCGCCGGTTTTCGTCGCCGCGCCCAAACATTCAAAGCGGCCTCCGATCTTCTCGATAAAGCCATTGCGGGCGATGACGACCCAACCTTCTACACCCTACAGAAAGCCCTCATCTCCATTCAGCGCGCCACTGATAGCGGCGGTGTGGTCGATGCCATCGACCTGGCGAACTCCATTGATGAAGCCCGCATCCAGTTAGCGAAATTGGATGCCAGTAACGACCCCGACTATAACGTCGTGGCGACAATCGGCTGGAATGCCTTCCCTGCCCCCGAAGATCGCGCCAAAACCATTGGTTCGGGCCGTCACGCCCTCGATTCTGCTCCCAACGACGGCGACCGTTCAACCCCCATCTTCGCCGTGCGTCAGGCCATGTCGCGCGTCTATGAAACTGCGGGTGACGCAGCCACATCCACAAAGCAGTGGGTAATGCTCATAGACATCTCCCGCAGTGCCGATGAAGAAGCCGGACTCATTGCGGCGCTGATCAACGCGATGGAAAGCCGTAAAAATGTGACAGGCATCGCGCAATTGATGGTGCGCGTCGGCAGCGAACACTGGCCGCTCGACGCCAACGCCGCCCTTCTGGGTGGCGCAACTGCGCGCGCAGCAGCCTCACCATTATCCAACGAAATCTCACAGGCACTCGATGCTCTCGCCGACGCTCCTAACACCAATACCGCGACCTATGGCGCCATCATAGCGCGCGCCGCTTTCAGCCTGGGACGCTTACAACGAGCCACCGCCATCATTGCCATCCCCGGCGCGCCTCCTACCGCCGACGCCGAACTCGAACGCGCCACACGCGCCCTCCCTCTCGCCCTTGCAGCCCTGAAACCACTGGCCGATAGCGATGACCCGTTTTGGTCCACACGTGCCCGCCTGCTTCTCCTCGATTCGGGCACCCTGGCCCCCGATGATCGCCTCGACCTGCTCAAAAAATTAGCCGCTACCCAGGGCGGCGAACCTTCAGTCGTTCTGGTGCGCGCCAACGCCGAAACCGACCCGCAAGCCCGCGTAGCAGCGGCCCAAACACTCGATTTCCGCGTGGCCACATGGCGCCGTCTGGCTCTCGATGCCATTCAAAAAGGCGATAAAGAAGGCGCCGAATTTTGGAGCCGCGAAGCCTTCGAGTTCGCTTCTACGGCTCCAGAAGTCGATAGCGAAGAGTTCCAGCGTGTCAGCTTTGCTCACGCCCGCGTTCTGTGGGCAACCGGACAAATCCCAACAGCCACAACGATCTATAACAATCTGGCGGGACCAGGCTGGGCCAACATCGGGCGCGCATCAGCGCTTCTCGCCCTGCGTAAGCGCTTGCAAGAGGCAGGACGCGCCGACGAAGCCAAAGCCATTGATACTCGCATCGCCGCTCTCAATCTGACAAAAAACGATGCCCAGAACGCGCTATCACTGCTCGCCGACCTCGACGGCTAACCCAACCTCAAAACAAAAACAGGGAGATTGCGAAGGCAATCTCCCTGTTTTCAATCGAACTATTGTCTAATAGCTTCAATCACAAATTGTCGTGCAAATGGCGACGCAGCAAATCGAGCGCGGCCAACGACGAGCGCCGACGAATCGCCTCACGGTCACCGAAGAATTCGCGTTTTTCCGTGATGGCAGTTTTATCGGGCAATGCCAGACCAATATAAACCGTGCCCACCGGAGCACCCGACGCCGAATCGGGACCAGCTTCTCCCGTCGTCGAAAGCGCGTAGGTCGAACTGAGTTGCTTTTGCGCACCAAGCGCCATTTGGCGAGCAACCTGTTCGGAAACGACAGTGTTGGTATCAATATCCACTTCGGGCACCTCCAACACGTCGATTTTAAGTCCTGGTGCATAAGCGATCACTCCACCCAAAAACACCTTACTAGCCCCCGTCGCCTCGGTCAGAAATGCTCCCAACATTCCTCCTGTTAGCGATTCGGCCACGCTCAAAGTCGCCTTATGCCCAGCGAGTGCCCCAACTACAACCTGTGGCAAAGTCTGGTCGTCACGCCCAAAGATGTACTGGCCCACCCGTTCACGGATGCGATCTTCCATCTCATCCAATAATTTCGTGGCTTCCTCTTCGGTGCGAGTCTTTGCCGTCAAGCGCAAATGTACTTCGGTGTTACCGAAAATGAGCGGCGCCACCGTCGGATTTTGGGCTGTCGTCAAAATATCCTCGACCTGATCGGCCAAACCCGATTCGCCGATACCAAACGTCCGCAGCACACGCGACACGATAATCATCCGCTCCCCTTCGCTCTTTTCTAACAAAGCCGGAATGATGGTGCCATCGAACATGGCCTTCATTTCGCGCGGCACACCCGGAATAGCGAAAATGAGCTTTGGTTGCCCTTCAAATTCGCCATCGAACCACACACCGGGAGCGGTGCCAACCGGATTGGGCAATTCCTGCGTGCCGTTGGGCAAATAGGCTTGGCGCAAAAAGGTTTCGCCAATGTTCATGCTCCGCTTCGCGAAGAAATTACGCAGATTTTGCGCAAGGCGCTCATCGTAATCGAGCGAGACCCCTAAAGCATTAGCAATGGCTTCGCGCGTCAAATCGTCGGTGGTTGGCCCCAACCCGCCCGTCACAATCAGGCAGTCGGCACGGCGCAACGAGGCAGAGATGGCGCCACTGATACGCTCCAGGTTATCGCCCACCGTGGTTTTACGGTACAAATCAACGCCAGCACGCGCTAACCCCTGCGCCATATAAACAGCATTGGTATCAGTGATTTGTCCCAGCAAAAGTTCGCTTCCGACACAAAGAATTTCGGCTTTCATCCAAAAAAGCAGTTTGACGCAACAATCACCCTCAAACGGTTAAAGCAGACATCAAAAGCTCTGTTTTAAATCTGGCATTATCCTGACACGATTCTCTTATCGCGACACAACCGCCCAATTCGCTTCGTAAACTAAGCGTGTGCCTCCTGCGTCGCTGTATATTCACGTCCCCTTTTGCGCGCGGCGCTGCCCCTACTGCGATTTCGCGGTATCAGTCAACGGACGCGCCGAATTTCGCGCCGCCTACCTCGAAGCGCTGCAGCTCGAACTCAAAACACAACTGAGTGGAACTAGCGCCCACCTGAAAACCATATTCTGTGGCGGTGGCACGCCCACAGAGCTGAGTGCCGCCCAACTGAACTCGATTCTGGATACGGTACGCGCTCACGCAACTGTGGCCCCTGATGCCGAAGTCTCGCTGGAAGCCAACCCCGAAAATCTATCGCGCGAAACGCTGCGCGAACTGCACGAGGGCGGCTGGAATCGCCTCAGTCTGGGCGCACAAAGTTTCGATGATACAACGCTGCGTTTTTTGGGTCGCGCACATGATGGAGCGCGTATCGAGCGCGTTGTCCACGAAGCGCGCGAAGAAGGGTGGACCAATATCTCGCTCGACCTCATTTACGGGGCGCCCGCTCAAACACTGGAAATGTGGCGCTCCACACTAGAACGCGCCGTCGAACTAAACGTACCGCACGTTTCGGCCTATTCGCTCACAGTCGAAACGGGCACGGCCCTCGGCCAACGCGCGGCCAAAGGCACCTTTCGCGCCCTTGATGACGACCACCTTGCCGACCGCATGGATGTAGCAAGCGAACTTCTGGAACACGCGGGATTAGAACGCTACGAAGTCTCGAATTGGGCACGTCTAGGCCAAGAATGTCGGCATAATCAAAACTACTGGCGTGGCGGTTCTTACTTCGCGGCAGGTTGCGGCGCACACGGTCACTTTGACGGAGAGAGATTCTGGAATGAACGCGATACGAAAATTTACGTTCGCCGAATAATTTCCGACGGTACAGCACGTGTTGAAACGGAGCGGCTGACACCAAATGAGCGTCTAGTAGAGCGACTGGCAACAGGACTTCGCACACGTGAAGGGGTCGCTTTAAACGAAGGCGAAACCAAACTTTTACAACCGACTTTAGCTTCACTGTGTAAGATGGGTTTGTTGAAGTACGACGCAGAGCATCTGAAACCCGAAAAAACGGGCTTCGCGCTCGCCGATGGTTTAGCATCACGTCTAATTGGGCATATTCTTTAAGCTCTTTTTTTTGATACACAGAGGGCGGCAGTTCTCGCCGCATTGCTTCCGATGAAATCTTTTTCCCACAAGCGTCATTTGCCCCTGTTGGCACTCTCTAGCTTGACTGTTTTGGGTGCCGTACCTGTAAGCGCACAAACTGCTCGCTCACTCTACCTGTATAACGCCACGTCTGGGCAGGGTGTCGCTCAAGACGCTCGACCCGCAACATGGGGAAATGGCAAGTCGGATAGATCGCGCCGTATGCAATACGAAGGAGCATCTTCTCTTGAAGTTACGACACGCTCTTTCGCAGAAGGCATTCGCTTTGATCTCACTCGCCCTGTCGATCCAGCCCCTTATCTGAACAATGGCTTCATTCGTATGCGCCTCAAATTCCGAGAAATTGGTGGCGGCGGTATGGGTGGTATGATGGGCGGTCCAGGCGGAATGATGGGCGGCCCTGGTGGCATGATGGGTGGTCCAGGCGGAATGATGGGCGCAGCCCCTCGTATGGGCATGTTAGGTGGCGTTCAAGCACAGTTCCAAATGGAGCCACATTGGAATAGTTCCGCTCAAATACGTGGACGTGGTGGCGTGCCCAACTTTGGAGGTGGCCCTGGAAACCCCGGCTTCGGTGGAATGCCAGGAATGCCGGGAATGGATGGCGGCGAAGGCGGTATGGGCGGTTTCACCGGCCCATTGCCACAAACAACCTTCATCAAAGAACTTAAAGTTACTCTGATACGTGATCAAGGTGTCACGACTGGACGTATAGGCATCAATCTCAGCGCACGCGATAACCAACCCGACGACGAAGGTTGGCGGCTCTACACGCTTGCGCTCAAAGATATGACCTCGACTCCAGACGCATCTGGCAACATTCGCCGCGTGGTAATCACTAGCGACAACGAAGATACCTTCTATATGGCGCAGTTAGCCCTCGTAGTCGAGACGGGTCAGATGACGGTTTCTTTGCGCACTGCCGATAAACCAGCAGGAACACAAATGGCCGAGGTCGAGTGGAAACCCCAGCGCAACCTCACCCTTGTCGCTGATGTGGAAGCAGGAGCTGCCGATCCGCAAGTCGAATGGAATTTCGACGCCGATAACGTGGGCAACTTGCCCGCTCCTGCCATCAATGGTGGCATGATGGGTGGTATGCCTGGAATGATGGGCGAAGGCGGTCCTATGGGCGACCCACGCATGGGCGGCATAATGGGCGGAGCGCCTGGCGGTATGCAACGCGACCCGCGCGCCCAATTGGGTATTGGTGGCCCCGGTGGTACTCCACGAATGGGCACAGTACCTGGCATGATGGGTGGAGCACCCGGCATGGCGGGCGGTATGGGCGATGGACAACCAGCATTCCTTGGACCACGCATCGACGCACGCGGACAATCGGCCTCCTACTCGTTCCCGAACGAGGAACAGAACTATCGCGTCGAAGTAACCGTTCGCGACCGTTCAGGCCAGAAACCACCAGTGAAAGCCTCAATTCTGGTTCGTATTCGCGGCTAAGAAGTCCTCTAAGATAATTCGAAAAAGGCGCTCAATTTTCCGTTGAGCGCCTTTTTCATTTCAGCCCAGCCCAATTACGGTTCACTAAAGCCTGTGCCCCATCATTTCAGCACGCTCGAACGCGAGGTCGAGTTGGAAGGTGTTGGTCTCCATTGCGGCCAACAAATTCGTTTGCGCTTGCTTCCCTCCGACAAAGTCGGCGTCACTTTCGTTCGCACCGACCTAGAGGGGCATCCCGAAGTCGATGCTGATGTAGCCCAAGTTTCGACTACAGTCCACGCCACGACTATCGAATGCGGCACGGCGCGCGTCTCCACTATCGAACACCTACTGGCAGCCCTGTGGGTAAGCGACTACACACACGTTCGGGTCGAACTCAACGGGCCAGAAGTTCCTATTCTGGATGGTTCGAGCCAAGGATGGATAGAACTTCTCTCTCAGGCTGGCCGACGCCAATTGGAAGGTATACGTCCGATAGCACACCTGCAGGCTCCTGTATGGGTTGAATCGAAGGGCACTCAGATGTTTGGATTGCCTCTGCCCACCCCATCAGAGAACATAAAAACAGAATTTCGCCTTTCGGTGGGTGTCGACTTCGATGCCCCCGGCGCCAAAGCGCAGACCTTTGATGGACTCGTAACCGCCCGCTCGTTCGCAGATGAACTGGCCGCAGCACGCACCTTCACTCTGGAAGCATGGCTTGCCCCATTGCGTGGGGCAGGACTTATTAAAGGTGGCTCACTCGAAAATGCGATCTTGATCGGCACTGATGGCACTCCATCATCGCCCTTGCGGTTCGAAAACGAACTGGCCCGCCACAAAGCACTCGACTGTGTAGGTGATCTGGCGTTGGCAATTTGCGCGCAGGGTGCGCGCTTTCATGGGCACATCATCGCGATACGTGCGGGACACGGCGCCCACCGCGATTGGGTAAGCCAGGCACTTGCCAATAATGCCCTCATTATGCGCGCGGGAGACTACTCGTGTGACGAATAGTTTTCCAATAAGTAAACACACACTTTTATGCACGTCCAAAATATAAAAGTGGTTTAGAAAGCCCAAGAGAGGGGTATAATGAGAGGGATTGTTGTCCCAATCGTTTTTCTTTTTTTATTTCGGGGACCTCGTCAAGCTATGTTTCATTCCAATACATCCTTCAAGCGGAAGGGATTTACTCTTATAGAATTGCTCGTAGTTATTGCTATCATTGCAATTCTTGCGGCAATCCTGTTCCCAGTTTTCGCTCGCGCTCGTGAGAACGCACGTAAGATTTCGTGCATGAGCAACCTCAAACAGATTGGTTTGGGCATAGCTCAATACACGCAGGATTACGACGAAAAACTGCTGATTCAGACCAGCACAACGAACCGGCACTTCGGCTATGTTCTTCAACCCTATTTGAAGAGCCGCCAAATCTTCGTATGCCCCTCTGGTGCAGGCTCTCTCGCGACAACAACGGCTATCGCCAGCGATACAAGAGACCATAACTGGGTAATGCCAGATACGAATGCAGCTGGCGCAGCCGACCCGTTCACCGGTTCCTATGGCATGAACGTTAACGTCAACAATGGCACAGCCTTAGCCGCGATTGCTTCGCCTTCGACTCTCGGCATGTTTTTCGACTCGACATGGCCAGAGGTCGGCGGAATTAGCAGCACAGGTAACTTTGGCGCCAACTTCGATGCCTCCCGCCACTTTGACGGTTTGAACATCTGCTACGCCGATGGACATGCCAAATGGCTCAACCGTTTGAATGCTTATCGCGATGCTTACAACGTGCCAGCAAACAACCCCAGCCTCATCTATCCTTCGTAATATATAGCGATAGAATCATGCAGCCTCTTCTTTGTTTAAGAAGGGGCTGTTTCTTTTTCGCTATGCTGTTTGGCGTTTATGGCCGTCGCCACGCTCAATTATTACTCGCCATCGCTTGACAAGCAGACCGCTTGCAACGTTATCATTCCCGAAGTCCCCGATCACGATGGGCCATTTCCTGTGTTCTATCTGTTGCACGGCCTATCGGATGACTACTCTATCTGGCAGCGCAAAACGAGCCTGGGGCGCTACGTACAGATGCTGCCTCTCATCGTGGTAATGCCTGACGGTGGGCGCGGCTTCTATTGCGACGCCGAAGAAGGCTACGCCTACGAATCGGCCATCGTCAAAGATTTGGTGCCATTCATTGATCGCACCTTCCACACAGTACCAGAACGGCGCGGAAGGGCCATTGGCGGGCTTTCGATGGGAGGCTACGGCGCCATTAAGTTGGCGCTCAAGTACCCAGAGTTGTTTATATCGGCGAACGGGCATTCAGGAGCCTACGGCTTCGCTCATGGGCTGTGGCGCGACGAGCAGCCGGAATTTCAGCGCATCATCGGTTCCGAAAAGACAGGAGGCCCCAACGACTGTTTCGCACTGGCCGAGCGCTTCCGTGCTTCGACGAACCGCGCCAAGATGCCAGCGCTACGCATAGATTGCGGCACGAGCGATTTTCTGCTCGACCAGAACCGCGCCTTTCATACCCATTTGCAGGAATTAGGTATCCCGCATGACTACGCCGAGGCGCCCGGAGCGCACGACTGGTCTTACTGGGACAAACACATCCAGAGCGCGCTGCGTTTCCATTCCAAACATCTGGGAATCTCTAAACCGAAATTGCGGGCTTGAGGCTACGTCGCTTCAGTTAGAGTGAGAGGAGATGAGGGGCATTTCGATGCGCCTGATTTCGCCTTCGAGGACTGCGCGCAGGAAATCGCGCAACTCGTATTTATCCATGCCGCGTGAAAGCAAAACCTCGATTTCCTCGCTCCATAAGTCGAGGTTGAGCCAGCGATGGACGCGAGCGCACAAATCATCCTCTTCTTCGCCCCTGTGCTGTAGTTCCATGCTGTGGGCCTCATCGTGAGCCAAGTCCCACAGCATGTAGCTGCATTCATGGCCCTGTAGTACGGCGAGGGTATGAAACAGTACATCGTGTTCGCGGCGGAAGCGGCGCGCGTCGGCGCCATAGCCGAGGAAACGCGCGGTATCGCGGTCTTCGACGGGACGAGGCAAGCGCTCTAACACCTGTCCAGAGGGAGAGAAATAAGTCGTGGTTTCGCCTGAATCATGAACATTCAAGCGGCAACCGGGGAAAAAATATGTGGTCATTTTGACACCTCCACTCAATGAGATATATCCCCCTATACGCCGTATTTTGGCCTTTTGTTCATATACCTCACAGGATTAGGGCAACTTGCGCAAAGAAGCCCTTCTAGAGTCGCCTTCGAAGGTAATTTCGATACTCCAGGTTGGTGTCGGTAGGTAGCCCGCGACCATTTCGGGCCATTCGAGCAGCCGCACTGCGTCGCGGCGTTCCAAAAAGTCGAAGAAGCCCGTATCGCCAAGTTCTTCGCTTTCGAGGTCTTCCAATCGGTAAGCGTCGCAGTGCAGCAGAGGAACCCGCCCGCTGTTGTATTCGAGTATCAAAGTGAAGGTGGGAGAAGTAACGTCCTCCTCTACACCTAGCGCCCGCGCTAACTCTTGGGCAAAGGTGGTTTTGCCCGCGCCTAACTCGCCGGAGAGATATACCAAGTCGCCCGCCTGAAGCTTTGCTCCGACCAAAGCGGCCAAAGCGCGTGTCGCAGATTCATCGGGCAAGTTCACATTTTCAGTCATGCTAAAAAGGCTATCTGAGCAGATTGAATAAAGGCTGAAAATCAGTCTTTTTCGAGATTAAATCTATCTTTATCCAATTCACCACAGAGACACGGAGGCACAGAGAGTGGTTGAGAAAAGAAATTGACAGCAGAGATAGAGAAGCGTAGAGAGATTGGAAAAAGTTATCGTGAGGCATTTTTAGCCGCCGATATGGCCGGATTATGTGTTTTAGGCTAACAGATAGGTTAGTGGCGCATTGTCTGGCTGAGACTTTTAGAAGTTCAAATGGCCAAAGCCTCGCAAAAGGCAGATTTGACAGAGTTTGCGTCTTAAACCTACAATGAAGGCGTTCGCTTTCCTTTTTGTCGCAATGAGAAAAGCACCCTGTTTTATGGTAGAACCCGCTTGCGTCGGTCAAAGGCCAATTCGTCGCCAGAGACAGACACTAGTTTCGACAAGGATTTTTATGCTGCACACCACCCGTCGCTCAGCCCTGCGTTTGTTGCCGCTTTTGCCAGTACTTCTTGCAGTGAGCACACATGCCCACGCCCAGACCGTCGTCGCCCCTCCCGCTGCAGCGGAAGGGACTGTTGCTGTCGTTCCGGCTGGCCCCACCCGTTCGGGAAACCCCGTTCTCATCGTCGCCGTCGTGGACACGAGCGGCAATGCCGAAACCGCGAAAAAAGCACTCAACCTGGCGCCACAAGCGCTTGCCCAAACCCCTGGCTATAGCCCAGTATCGGCGAGCGAATACCCCGCTGTTTCCGCTGCTTTGACCAAAGCTGCCACCAAAGGCGCCGATTGGTCCTATCCTCTCACCTCGACCGATTACATCAAACTTGGCAAAGTCACGAAAATGACGCGCGCCATGACGCTCTCGGTTTCGCCCGTTGGCGATGGCTATTCGGCAATCGCCGAACTCTACGACACCAAAATGGGCGTTCTGACAGGCTACGGACGTGGCTCTTCGGCAGCGGGCCAAACAGGTGACGAGGCTCTGACCAGCGCCATTGCCGATGCTGTGCGCGCATTGGGCCAGACAGCCACCATCCCCGGTATCGTGCTCGCCAAACCCGCAGTGGGCGGAACTTACGTTGCTCGCTTGTCGCTTGGCACCTTGACTGGCGCCCGTGGCGGCGCACGCATCGAGTATTTAGGCGATAACGGCGAACCTATTGCGTTCGGCACCCTGTTCGACATCGCTGCAGGAGAAGGACTGGCAACAGTCGCTCCAGAAACCGCTTATCCCGGTATTTACGTCAACCAGCGTGTTCGTCTCATCAACAACCCAGTCGAAAAACGTGCATTGCCTACTGCACAGCAGGCGGCCAACAAAGAATTCAACAAATTCGAAACGAACTTCGCCATCACGGTAGCCGTTGGAACAGCGGTTTACCTGATCGCCAAATAGAATATTTTTGAATGATAAAAAAGAGGACGCGAAATCGCGTCCTCTTTTTTATGTTTTAGCCTCGCCGAATATTTCCGTGGGCTATGGAGCGAAGCGGAAGTTGGGACCGAAGTAGCCGAGGGCGCCGTTTATGTCGTGGATTTTGGGGTCGGGGAATTTGAGAATAGTGCCGTCTTGCTCGGCCATTTCGATAGCGATGTTATGGTCGAAGTAGAATCGTGGGTTCTCGAAACGCAAAGGGTCAACGATGGTATCTGCTTCTATCAGCGTTGGTAGGCCGATGCTGTTGGAAATGAAATAGTAGCTGTTGCTCGCTTTTAATTCCAATGAAGCGGGCAGTGGTTGAAAAGCGAACAGGCCCGATGGGGAGCATTCGGGCGTGATTTTGATTTGTGTGAGTAGGTCGCCGTTTGCGTCGAACACACCGACTGCGTGGCAGAAAGGGAGATTGTGGCCAGCGCAATAGATTCCTAAATCGGTTATTTGCTCGGTGCTTTTCATGGTGATTTTGTAGCCGAGGCACGAGCTAGAGGTAAATTGGCGCGAGGACTCGTTGGTGAATGCGAAGGCGACCTGGGGCGCATTGGGGGCCAGTGCATTGAACCAACCACGAGCGATTTTGATGTAGCCCGATTTATTGGGATGGGTGAGGTCGGGCAACATATCGACGCCGGAACTTAAGGCGGCGTAGTTATCGACGAAACCGACTCGCTGACCAGCGGCGGCGCGGCGCGCGACAACCTGCGCGGTTCCGGCATTATAGCGCCGTACGGCCTCGTCCCAGTGCAAATCGGGGGGAAGACTGGACACCAAGATTCTCACCAATGGCGCGGCGTTTTGGATGGTGGCGATGAGATGGTCGAGGCGTTGGGGCGCTTGCTCAAGGGCATAGTTCTGGCGGATATCGTTGGTGCCGCACAGTATCAACACGGCGTCGGGTTGTAAATCGCGCACGCCTTCGGCGATGGGGCGGCTAGTGCCTTCAACGCCCTGCTCGACTTGCTCGACACGAAAGCCAGAGTAACCGTCATGGAAAGGGAAAGTCATGCCATTGGAATTGGAGTCGAGACGCCCGACAAATTCAACCGGAATGCCCGCTCCCTGCAGCATCTTTTCGAGTGGCAAGCGATAGCCGCCATTAATATCGGCTCCCATTGTGATAGAGGCCCCAACACACATAATACGCATAGATTGTTAGTTATTAGCCGTTAGTTTTTGCTATTGCGAGGGGAGCGGCTTACCGAAGGGCAGCAAGCCATGTCCCTTCATTTGCCAATAGCATTAGCTCAATAGGCCACCGAGCTGTGACGCCTAGAAATGGGTCCAACTGCAGGCTTCGCCTGCATTCAAAACTTGAACTCCAACTTCTCCCTCTACAACCTCGCCAACACGGGTTAGGGCGCCGTTTACGGCCTCGTTGAGTGCCGGGAATGCTTGTGGGACGATACACAGCAGCAACTCATAATCTTCGCCGCCCCCCAAAGCCAACGTTTGGGCGTCCAAACCTAATTGCTCTGCGACTTCACCGGTTGTCGCGGCAATTGGAAGGGAGTTGGCGTCGATTGTCAGGCGTTTTTGCGAGCGCTGAGCGATGTGGCGGGCGTCGCCGCTCAGGCCGTCGCTGATGTCCATTGCGGCGTGGATGGCGTCACGGTTGGCTTCCAGTAGCACACGCATGGTTTGGAGGCGCGGGGTGGGGTTAAAATGGCGCTCTAATACTGCGGCATGAGCGGGAGAGAAGGTAGCATTGCCACTGAGCAACAGTTGAAGCCCTGCCGAGCTTGCACCAAGGTTACCCGACACACAGACGAGGTCGCCCAACTGGGCGCCCTGTCGCAGTACAGGGCGCCCCATCGCTTCGGGCAGGAGTTCGCCTATCAGAGTGGCACTTAGCACCAATTGGGGTGCGCTTGTGGTATCGCCCCCAGCCACCGAGAAGTCGAACTCTTCGGCGAGGGATTCCATACCGTCATAAAAGGAATCGAGCCATGCCATCTCCAAATCGGGCGGTGTACACAATGATAGGAATGCGGCGACGGGGCGCGCGCCACTGGAAGCCAGATCGGAAACACTGACGGCGAGAGTCTTGCGGCCCAAATCGAAGGCGCTGGTCCAGTCGCGGCGAAAATGCACGGCTTCGACGAGAGCATCGCACGAGATAACGGGGGTATTGAGCGCATCAAGAACAGCGCAGTCATCGCCAAGCCCAACGCGCACCCCTGCCCGTTTCGCTAATTTGGAGGCAAAGCGGTCAATAGCGCCAAATTCGCCCGTATCGCGCAAACGTGCGTCCTGCGCTAAAATTGTCGCGCGCCCTGTCGCGAGGTTCGTCTCTCTTAACATGAATTCATCTCTTTCACCAGAAAACCCGTGGAAGGAACTTGAAGTTCCGGGCGAACCGGGAGTTTATTTTTGCGCGCGCCATAAGAACGTGCAGACGCGCCTGCGTTGTGGACGATGCGAGAAGCCGATTTGTCCGAAATGCACGCATTATGGGCCAACCGGGGCACGTTGCAGCGAATGTATTTCGATGCGGTCGAGTCACATGTATCAAATTTCCCTCCTCGGTGGGTTAGCTGCATTTGGCTTGTCGCTTTTGGCGGGCGTGGTAGGAGCCTTTATTTTGAGCGTCATCGGCAGCATGGCGCTATTTATTTTGCTGTATGCGCCCGCCATAGGGCCGACGCTGGGCAAGTCGATTGTTCGCGCATCGGGAGGAAAACGCGGGACGAAACTGGCAGTTATCGCCTCGGCGGGTTTCGTTCTGGGAGCGCTGGGCTGGTCGGCAGCGCAAGCAGTCCCACTTTTAATAGGGGGCGCTCCAATGTCCATCGCATTGGCGGTTCTATGGGAGCCATTCTTGTGGATAATGACGGTTATCGCGGTGGCTTCGCTGTGGGTGTTTTTGAAGTGATGAATAATTGAACCCACAGGGCACGCAAAGTACCCTAAAATAAAAAGCAATGTCTGGATACAACGATCCTTTTTCGGGTTTATTCGGCGAACCCGGCGCCTGGAACTGGCCGTTCTTCATGTGGGCGGGCTTCGCGACTCTCGTCGTTACCGCGATGTTCTGCATCTTCATCGGCTTCGACAACAACGGTTTTCTCCACAATCTCGACCGTAAATTGGGCATCCGCAAAATTGAAGTTCACTCCGAAGACGAGGAAATGGACTACTAAAAACCAAAGGGCACGCTGATTCAATCAGCGCGCCCTTTTTTATGTTCTGATTTGTTTTAAAAACACCCATCTCCCGCAAATCAACCTTTCTACAGCGGTTCTTCCAATCCCCGATAATTTAGTTCGTGATTCGAGAGCGCCAAGACGAACGCTGAAAAATCTTCCGCCTGAGCGTATATATCGCCAGTTTCACAATCACAGTAGCGGACGGGCATTTCACCATCGGCACGCGCATCACCTGGGTCGAAGGCCCAAAAGTTACCACCTTCATCCATAGCGAATAAGACCAGAGACTCGAAGGAAAAGTAGGTTTCGATTTCATGATTCATGAGGATGGACTCGGCAGCATTGTATTCCATCAAACCCTCTCCATCACCTGCCTGGCCGCCAATGCACAAAAAAGTGACATAAGCCCCCGCTACTTCATCCTCAACGAAGCCACCATCCCAACGAAATAGAAACTCTCGATAGTTTGGTGGGATTTTGAAGCCACTAATTCTCTCTTGATGCGCCAGAGCAGTTTCGAACTGTTGGACAGTTTGTGGAGACGCAGAAGTGTTCATGCTACTCTGCTGTTGGGACTGCTCCAAGAAAATAGAGAATGAGTTCAAATAATCCATAATTTTTCTGCAGCGTGATTTTCCGATATTGCGGACGGGGTTGCCTATTGCTACGGCGAATTGGGCGTTTGTCCCCTACTTTGGACTCTCTTCTGTTTTTAGTGAATCGGCCCCAAAGGGGGAGTACGAGTGGCGCGCACATTGCCTAGCAACTAACACCTGCCAGTGGTTGTTGGTGCCCATTGAATTCTCGCAAAATGCCTTAAAAAATAGGCGCCTAATTAGTGCTACTATTAGGCCCTCTCAGGCTTGCCTAAAGGCTTCTCGTTCTTGCTTAAGATTTCTCCCTCGGCACAACTCACGCTCTGCTTTGAACGTTCTTAGTTTTTATGCAAAAGCTCGCCGAAATTTGCGTGCGTCGTCCTGTGTTCGCTGCCGTTCTCATTCTAGTTCTGGTGGTTGTCGGCGCATTTGGCTTCTCCCGCCTGGGGGTAGATCGCTTCCCACAAGTCGAAAACCCCACCGTTACTGTTGCTACAACATATCCCGGTTCTCCTCCCGAAGCGGTTGAAACCGAAATCACCGACAAAATAGAAGCCGCCGTGAACACAGTTTCTGGCGTGGACGAGTTACGATCTACTTCAAGCGAAGGCCGTTCCAGCGTAACCGTCCAATTTAATCTGTCCAAAGACGCCGACATTGCCACCCAGGAAGTACGCGACAAAGTCTCGCAAGTGCAAGGGCAATTACCGCAAGACATCGACCCTCCCACAGTCCGCAAACAAGACCCCGATTCGGCTCCTATCATCGGTATCGCTCTGTCCTCGAATGACCCGGTTCGTACCGTTACCGAATACGCCGATAAAATCTTGCGCCCCCAACTTGAAAACGCCGATGGTGTGGGCGAACTGCTTATATCGGGAGGTCGTTTGCGCCAGATCAACATTTTGCCCGACCCATACAAAATGCGTGGCTATGGTGTAACGGTGAACGATCTCATCACCACCCTGCAAACACAAAACGTGGAGATTCCCGGCGGACAAGTTGAGACTGGCCCCGAAACCCTCACGCTACGAACCGAGGGGCGTATCACCAAGGTTTCTGACTTTAACAAGCTCGTCGTAAAAAGCCGCACTATCAGCGCTGCCACGGCCACAGGCACTGCTGCGACCGACACCGCGACCAGCGCAGTTGGTGGCTATGTGCGTTTGGGCGATGTCGCGACTGTTGTAGATGGCGAGGAAGACAAAACCACTGCCGCACTATTCAATGGCAAACAGACGGTTTTGCTGTACATTCGCAAGCAGTCAGGCGTGAACACCCTCGCGACTATTGAAAACATCAAAGGACGTATCGAGGCAGCGAAAAAGACTTTGCCCGCCGGATACGAGATGCAAGTTGTGCGCGACCAATCGCAGTACATCGACGCTGCTGTTCACGCCGTCGAAGAACACCTTGTCATCGGTTCTATCCTCGCCATTCTGGTGGTTCTTATCTTCTTGCTGAACTGGCGCGCGACCATCATTTCGGCCTTTTCGATACCGGCATCTATCATAGCGACATTCGGCTTGATGTGGGCCTTCGGCTACACGCTCAATATCATTACCCTACTCGCTCTTACGCTGGCGATTGGTATCGTTATCGACGACGCAATCGTGGTTATCGAGAACATTTATCGCGTGATGAACGAGCGCGATCTGAATGCCTTCGACGCGGCGATTGAAGGCACGCGGGAAATTGGCTTGGCCGTTCTGGCGACCACGCTTTCGCTAGTCGCAGTGTTTGCCCCTGTGGCCTTCATGGATGGCTTGACGGGTCGCCTACTGGCTTCGTTTGGCATCACCATGAGTTTCGCCATCATGGTTTCGCTGCTGGTTTCGTTTACTCTGGCCCCCAGTCTCGGCGCACGTTGGCTCGGCGCGAAAAAAGGCAAAGATGGCAAAGAGCATAAAACCGCGCATACCTCGCCGAAATTCTTTCTGTACATCGAACATCATTATGTTCAGCTTCTCGACTGGTCGTTAGGGCGACGCTGGTTAATCATGGTGATATGCGGCCTGACTTTGGCCGCAACCCCAACGCTGTATTCGATGGCGCCTTTCAACTTCCTGCCCGAAGACGACGAATCGCAATTCCAGATTTCGGCGCGCGCCCCTGAGGGAACTTCCATCGAGCGTACTACGGACATAGGAAACCGCATGACTCAGGCTATCGGCAAGATTCCCGGAGTCCAGTACACGTTACTCACCTTGAACGGCTTCGGGCCGACAGCATCGACGAACAACGCCGACGTGTTCGTGCGACTAAAGGACATCGACCAGCGCAAAGATAGTCAAAACGACATCATGCGTAAGGTGCGCGGCATGTTGGGCAAGCAATTCGCCGCCGATAACTTGCGTGTTCGTGTTTCGCCTCTTTCGGCGTTGCCTGGTTTCGGTGCGGGTTCGGGCGGACGCGGTGTTCAATACGTGTTGTCTGGACCTGATTTGAATGTGCTGCGTACAGCTGCCGACAAAATGCTGGCTCAAGCTCGCCAAATTCCGGGTGTGGCCGACGCGGACACCAACTTTGTCGCGGCCCAGCCCGAACTGGTGGCACACATCGACCGCGACCAGGCGGGCGACCTTGGAGTCAACCCACAGAACGTCTCGACGGCACTGCGCTATTTGGCGGGCGGCGACCAAGTTTCGACTTACAACGAAGGTGGCGAACAGTACGAAGTCCACATTCGCGCACCAGGCGGATTCCGTAAGGATTCCAAAGGCCTATCTCTGTGGACAGTATCGAGTTCGGCGGGAACACCAATTAATATGGATCAAGTCGTTGGGTTCACACGTGCATTTGGCCCAACCTCCATACAACGCCTGAATCGCCAACGCCAAATCCAGTTGCAACTCAATACCAACCCCGACGCTTCGGCGGGAACGATTCTGGCGCAGCTCGACAAAAACTTCGCGGCCCTGAACCTGCCCGCAGGTTACGTTGGTGGAGCGACTGGTAGCTCGAAAGAGCAGAACCGCGCGGCGAGCGCCTTCTTCCTTGCGCTCTGCTTGTCGCTGGTGTTTATGTACTTGATTCTGGCGGCGCAGTTCGAGTCATGGATTTACCCGATTACCATTCTGGTTTCGCTGCCACTCACGGTTCCCTTTGCCCTGCTGTCAGTAGTAATGTTTGGTCAGAGCCTCAATATCTACTCGGCGCTTGGAATTCTGCTGCTATTTGGTGTGGTGAAGAAGAACGCCATTTTGCAGGTTGACCACACCAACCAACTTCGAGCGCGTGGCTTGGATCGACATACTGCGATGCTGGAAGCCAACCGCGACCGCTTGAAACCAATTCTCATGACGACCATCGCGTTCGTCGCAGGTATGTTGCCGCTGGTCGTATCGAGCGGAACAGGTTCGGGTACTAACCGCGCTATTGGAACCGTCGTGTTTGGTGGGCAGACGTTGTCTTTGCTGCTTACGCTGGTGGCGACTCCGGTTATTTACTCACTTCTCGATGACGCCATGAACTGGTGGGCTAAGATGCGCGGGACAGAAGCGGATACAACACCAATGGTAAATACACCGACTAACACGCCTCTTCACGAGAGGCCGCTGTAAGTAGCAACAGTTGCAACCAACAAAATGCCGCGAACTTCGATGGAAGTCGCGGCATTTTGTTTTGTTATTGGGATGCATGTTGAGTCAATGCAACGCCCTAGAAAGAATCCAGTCCCCACATACAGCCAAACAATTTCTCGTTTTGCCCCTCCTAACCTCCCCACTGCGTGGAGAGGGACCAATTATGGATGGCGCAGCAGTCTCTTAAGGATACGGCTCTCCTATCGTTTTCCGTGTGCCCAGCACAAGTGGATATTCAGCCCCCTATGGGGTGAGTTTTCTCTCGCATAAATGGCGTGACCCCCTCTCGCGGACACGGCAGGCCATGTCCCTACGAATAGCCTAATCCCTTTCCACGGAGCAACGCCCACCACCAGACAAAAATAGGCGACTCTAACTCGGTGAGCATCATAGGGACTGGACGTTCCCGTGTTCGCGAGAGCGTCTTCTCCAATGTCGCATAAGTACGAGAGGGTAATTATCGCAAACAAAAACGGCCCGACGAAATTTCATCGGGCCGTTTTATATGGGTTGGTTTTAGCGGGTTGCGGGAGCAACAGGGCGCTTTGGTACGATACCGCGCGCTTGGTCTTCCGAACCGAACGAGTTGTTGGCAGCTCCGCCAAGAGTCTCGCCGGGACGGCCTTCGGTGCTGGGAGCAACGTTGATATTAGCTCCGATGACACCTGCGTTGGATAAGTCGTCGGCAGGAGTGCTTTGAGCGTTAGAGGCAGCACCTTCGTTGGACGAACGGACGATGACGAGATCATCAACATTTGCCTTCGCGCTTTCGGTGACCTGTGGGTAGACGCCGGGAACGGGCAACCAATCGCGGGTGCCGTAATCGTTGAACGTCAACAGGAACATGATCGACGCGAACGCAACGCCTGTGCAAGCGAAGATTTGAACCAAACGGCTCGAAAACTTCACGTGCATAAAGAACAGCACGATAGCGACAGCTTTCGCAACAGCGATTGCCATAGCAATCGGCGTGGAGAGTTTGCCCAGAGGATAGTAGTGCTGGTCGATGTACCACGCGCCAACGGTGATGAACAACAGGAACATCAGCAACGCGAAGATCACGTAGTACGTGGACATCGCGACATGATGGACGTGGTCGTCTTCGTGTTCTTCGAAGTGAGGCGCGTTTTCAGGCCCTGTACCACTGCCCGCGTGACCAACGTTACCGGGTGTCTGACCTGGTTTTTCGAGTTGCGCGGCTAAGCGCTCTTGAGTGGGTTGTGCCATGAGATTAGTGTTGGACCGGAAGGGTCACCAGATAGAGAAGCGGATACAAGAAGACCCACACGATGTCAACGAAGTGCCAATACAAACCGAAGATTTCGATGGGTTGGTCGTTCGGCGATTCGGTGAACACACCACGCTTAGCGTGGTAGAGGAACACCGCAATCAGTCCGAGACCAATAATCATGTGGATAGCGTGCAACCCCGTCATGCAGAAATAGATGACGAAGAACATCTGCAACTGCATTCCGTTGATGATGCCCTGAAATTTGACTTCATGCCCGCCAGCGGCGTGGCCTTCGCCACCAGCTGTCGAAGCGGTGTAGATTTCCTTCCACTTCTCGGCTGCGGTTTTGACGCCACCGGGAATATAACCTTCGCCGTTGACGCCCGTGGGGTCGGCCAACAAGAAGCCTTTGTGGGCGAGAACTTCGCGGGGTTCCCAGTTCAGGCCGGGCACGATTTTCTCCTGGTAGTCATGAGTCCACTCGACGCTTTTGATTCCCAAGAAGACGACTCCGAGGAATGCGGTGAGCGACAACATGCCGACCAACCATTTGCGCTGCTTGATACCCGCCATGTAAACGGCAGTGGCAACGGTGAGCGACGAGCAGAGCAGCACCAAGGTGTTGATGAAACCCAGCGAGTTATCGAGCAAGTGCGAGCCTACGCCCCAAGGCGAGAGCCACACGACGCCCTCGGTGGACATGAGGTGGTTCTGGTTCTCGAATAGGTGGCGGTAAAGCGTGTAGACGAAGAACAAGGCGCCAAACGTCATCACTTCGGTGACGAGGAACACCCACATACCCAGAGCATTCGACTCGCGCTGTTGCGCTAAGTCGGTGAAGTGGTGATGTAGGTTGGCGGGGCCATGGTGACCATGACCGTGTCCCGATTCGTTGTGTTCGGCGAGAGCGGGCGTCGGATGTTCGGCGCGGACGGCGATGTTAGACAACGTTGGATTCCTTTACGGGTCGTTCGGCTTCGGCAGCCAAGATACGTTCGCGCACTTCGCGCGTAATCGCCTCTTCTTTTTCGTAGATGCGCTCCGATTCAACAGCGTCGTAAGCGTAAGGGCCAGTGACAACGATGGGGATAACATCGAAGTTGGTCAATGGTGGTGGCGAGGACGACTGCCATTCCAAGCCAGTGGCTCCGAACGGGTTGTCGCTGGCCTGTTCGCCGTATTTGAGCGACCAGGTCAGGTAGAACGCTGGCAAGATGAAGCCGAGAGCCAAAACGGTCGCTCCCATGGTCGACATGATGTTGAGGAACTGCATGTCAGGCGGATAAGCGTGATAGCGGCGATGCATTCCCCACATACCCAGCAGGAACTGCGGGAAGAAGGTGAGGTTGAAGCCGATGAACAGAATCAAAGCAGCGACTTTACCCCATGTATCGTTGTACATCCTGCCTGTCATCTTGGGCCACCAGAAGTGGATACCCGCGAGATAGGCAGAGATAGCGCCTCCCACCATAACGTAGTGGAAGTGGGCGATGATGAAGTAGGTGTCGTGCAGGTAAACGTCCGTGGCCATAGCCGCGAGGTGAATACCGGTCAAACCGCCGATGGTGAACAGACCGATGAACGCCAGAGCGTACAGCATCGGGGTGGTGAGGCGAATCGAACCTTTATAGAGAGTGGCAGTCCAGTTGAAGACCTTCACGGCAGAGGGGATAGCCACAAGGAACGAAATCAACGAGAAGACCATGCCCGCATACGGCGACTGGCTGGAAACGAACATATGGTGTCCCCAAACCAAGAAGCCGAACACGGCGATGGCAAGCGACGAGAACGCCACGAACTTATAACCGTAGATGGGTTTGCGCGAGAAGCAGGCGATGATTTCGGAAACAACCGCCATGCCCGGCAAAATCATGATGTAGACGGCGGGGTGCGAGTAGAACCAGAACATATGCTGGAACAACACCGGGTCGCCACCGAGTTTGGGATCGAAGATACCAACGCTCAACGTCTTTTCAACAACCAGCAACAACAGGGTGATGGCAACGACGGGCGTGCCAAGAACCTGAATGAGCGAAGTCGCGTACATCGACCACATAAAGAGCGGCATACGGAACCAGGTCATACCTGGAGCGCGCATCTTGTGGATGGTGACGATGAAGTTGAGGCCGGTGAGAATGGATGAGAACCCAGCGAGGAACACGCCCGCAATGGCCCATACCGTCATACCGTTCGAGTAAGTCGAGGACAATGGCGCGTAGAACGTCCAACCAGTGTCAACGCCGCCCATGATGATGGCAGCCAATCCAAGGCACGCGCCCGCTGCATACAAATAGAACGACAGCAAGTTCAGCTTCGGAAAGGCAACGTCTTTGGTACCGATCATCATCGGCACGAGGAAGTTACCCAGCGTCGCGGGGATGGACGGCACCAGGAAGAAGAACACCATGATGACGCCGTGCGCGGTGAACCAACGGTTGTAGGCTTCGGCACCGAGCATACCCTGCGGCTCAATGAGGTTGTAGCGCACCATCGAGGCAGCAAAGCCACCGAGGACGAACATGAGGGTGAGCAGTACAAGGTACATCATGCCGATGCGCTTGTGGTCGAGCGTGTACACCCACGACTTCCACGAGAAGTCGTTATTGAGGTAGGTTTCCTGCGGCACGCCCATCGCGGTCAGTGGGTCGTACGGCTTTTCGCGGCGCACGCCGTCACCGGGATCGGGGACGAGCGCACCGTTAGCCGCCATAGCGATGGTGCCTTGGCTCGGTGCTTCCATCGGCCCTTCGGGACCTATGGAGCCACCCGTTGCGGCTTCGGGGCGATCATTTGGTGTGTTCAACATTGCAAAAGAGCCACTTTCCGGCTCAGGATAATGACTGGACGAAGTATGCGCTCTCGATTAGCACGAGAAGCGCATTCCTGTATGGTTTCCGACCTTTCATTCAACAACAGGGGAAAGAACACAACGTCACGTCCCTCCCCCAGTTCATTCGCTTTTTAGTACTGATCCGACGATGCGCCCGCCGGAACCTGCGATTTCAAACCGCCTGTAATATCTTTGGTCTGCGACTTGATGTAGCTGTCCGAGTTGTAGACGTTCAGCCCACCGCGCTTGCCCTGATTCTGGTTACGAAGTCCGCCCGCGCTGCGGTCGGTTGTTCCCAGGCTGCTGGCTGCGCCGCCGCCACGAAAGATGCTTTCGCGGTCGCGTCCGTTGGCCATGTCACCAGTCGGTGAGCCGCCATACAATTTGCCAGTAGCGGCATCTCCCGGCTTGCCAATTTCAAATGGCGCCGTGAGAGTAGCCTCTCGATCAAGCCCGTTGGACATGTCCCCTGTGGGTGAGCCACCGTATAGCTTGCCAGTACGCGCATCGCCGATGTCGGAAAGTCCGATTGCATTGTTGTTTTGGACTTTGCCTGGATCGTAGCCTTCAGCCGAACCATTGCTGGTTCCGTTGGAGGTCTGCAAGGTCTTGATGTAGTCAATGATTTGCAGAACTTCTTCTTCGTTCAAACGACCAGCGAACGATGGCATGATGGGCTTGTAGCCAGCAGCCACTTCTTTAGCAGGAGTCCAAATGGCATCATGCAAATAGCGGTAGTCGGCCTTGACCATCGTAGCAGCCATTTCCTTAGACCAAGCGCGGTCGCCGGGAACTTGAACGGGGCGGTATTTTCCGAAGACGCCGTTCAGACTTGGGGCGCGCACGTTGGAGTTAGGGCCGTGGCAACCGGTGCAACCGTTGTCGCGGAAGAGGCGTTCGCCTTCCGAAGCAGTGGTCGAACGTACGTTGCCAGTTTGCATCCACTTCTCGAACTGGCCGGGTTCCATCACGGTGACATAGCCGCCCATGATGGCGTGGTTGGTGCCGCAATACTGCGCGCAGAAGATGTGGTAGCGACCGACGCGGGTCGGGGTGAACCATGTCTGCGTGTATTTACCGGGCACAACGTCCATGTTGAGACGGAATGCAGGCATACCGAAGTCGTGGATAACGTCTTCCGAAATCATCGTCAACTTGACAGGATGACCGACGGGAACGTGAATCTCGTTCATTTCCCAGCGACCATTGGGATGCTGGATTTTCCACATCCACTGTTTGCCAACGACGAAAATTTCAGTTGCGTCCTTAGGGGCACGCACGGTCTGGAAATAGACGAGCGTCGAAACGAGGAACAATCCGAGCGCAATAATAAGCGGGATAATTGTCCAGATCATTTCGAGAGCGATGCCCTCGTGGTGTGGAAGCACTCGGCTGACCTTTGTGCCCTGCCGATAACGGATGATGAAGAAGCACAGGAAGAACGAGACGCCCACGAAGAAGGCGAAACACACTGCCGTAATCAGCCAGTAGACAAAGTCAATGCCGGGGGCTACGCTGGAAGCCTGCGGCAAAAGCCAGGGAAATAGTTGAGCCATTAGGTTCTTTCAAAGGCTTACGCCTGCTTAAGTTGGGGTGAGGAACCACCTTTTTTAGACGCGCTGCCACGCCTCTTCTCCAGAGCGACCATACCACCGATGGCGGCAAGGCAACCCAGCACGAACGCGCCACCAATGACGCGCAAGAACGACATGATTTGAAACGAGTATTTACCCGTGTTCGGATTGTAGTGGAAGCACGAAAGCGCGATGTGGTCGATGACCGTGCCGACGCGATCTTTGGAAGCTTCCATAACGGCGAACTTCAAATCGCGTGGCTGATAATCGAGCGACATGAAGTAGCGCGAAATCTTGCCTTCGGGAGTCGCCACCACAATACCGTCGGGATGAATGTATTGCTTGGTCGGCTCGTGCCAGATGTAGCGAATGCCGAGTGCTTTGGAAAGCGCTTTGATGTTTTTGGCGTCGCCTGTCAGAAAATGCCAGCCTTCTTTAGCGGTGGGGCGGGTGTATTCCTTGAGGCGCTCGTCTTTGGCATCCTGTGCGATGAGTGGCCCTTCGCGCGGGTCGATGGAGACATTCAGAATCTCGAATTCTTTACCCGCCGAAAACTGCATCTCGTTGAGAGAAGCGGTCATTGCTCCCAGCTGCGCCGAGCAGATTTGGTCGCACGTCATCTGGAGCATGGTGATCATCACCGGTTTTTTACCAAAGTAGTCGCCAAGCACAACCGATTTCCCGGTTTCGTCCTTGAACTGCAACTGGAGTGGCAGCGGCTCGTGAAGCTTTTGGTCAACGCCAACTTTTTGGGCAAGGTCTTTGGGGACTCCGCCTTCAGGAGCGGTGTAATCCCAGTTATTTTTGCCTTGTTTGCCAGCGTTGATGCCGGACGAATGCTCGTCCTGCGCCAAAGAACAGTGGGGGGCGGCGAAAAACGTCGCGCCACAGCCAATTACGGCCAGCAGTCGCCCGATTGTTTTCCAGTGATTCATAGCTTTAAGTGTGCGGCTTTGCGCGTTTTTCTTCGCCCCTTTCCACCTCGCAACTGCACTTAATAACAGTGCGAACGAGCTTTCTCTTAATTACAGAGAGGAGAACGAGTCTCCTCTCGTCACATCGTTTTTAGCGGCTCAACTGGCCCGCTTGCAAATCCAATCCACCAGTCGATTCGACGGTGAACTTCTCGTCCGGCGATTCCCAATCGGGGCGACGGTCGTAGATACGTGCGTCCTGTTGCTTGTGGCCGGGGTCGAGGTTAATCGTGCCCTCAGCATTGGTACCAGCGACAAGGCGTGGGTGTTCTGCTTGCCAGGTCATAGTTGCAGGGCTACCGCCTTCGGTAACACCCGCTTCTTTTTGCATTGCCTCTTTAATGGGAATGCGCTGGCTTCCATCGGCGTTTTTGCCGTAGGAGTTGGCTTCGTCGTATTGATCGACAATCTCCACGCTGCGCTTATCCCATGGCAAACCATCGGGCGAAACGCGGGCGGGATCCTCGCCGAGTTTGCGAGCGACAGCCTCGGCTTCTGGCGCCTCGTCGGTGTGCGGCGAAGGCAACAAACGTGGCTCAGGCGGAACGATTGCCCGCGTGAGTACAGTTGGCGTGCGGTTCTCTTCCAGAATAAGGCGCTTGTTCAAAACGTTGAACATGCCATACATCGAAAGCATCACCACGAGGGTACCGGCGAAGATAATCGCCAATCCCTGAATTACACCGCGAACGTTGGCGTCGCCACGCTCGTATCCAGTCTCAACTCCGTAGGCTTGTGTGCCTTGAGGGGTCATATCAGCCATGTGTCGTTGTTACTCCTTTCGCCAGTGGCGAATGCTCAACTGCATGTCCGTGATCGTGACCGCCGAGGGGCCAGTGGCCCTCCAAACGCTCGTCGAATTGAGGAACAATCGGCGCGTTGGTTTTGCGCATTTGATTCGCCCAGGCAGTCAGCCATAGTCCGCCCAACAACAATGGCAAGCCAATGTCGGCCAAAATGGCGAATGGGAAGGAATCCATTGGCGAGTTGCGGAAGGTTGGTATTACATAGAAGTAATAATCCAGGTGACGGGCAATAATCAGGAAGACGGCCAGTTTCGCGAGGTTACGCAGGTTGACCTTGGTCAAGCTCATCAGCAAGAACAAGAACGGCGCGGCGAAGTGAAAGATGATGTTGCCGAAACCGATGAACTGCCAACCATGAGTGGTGCGGTGCAACTGCCAGGAGGCTTCTTCAGCGATGTTGCCCGAATACTGGATCATGAACTGCGAGTAGTTCGTGTAAGCCCACAGTAGCGTGAACGCCAGCATGAAGTTGCCAAGGTCGCGAATATAACGCGACTCGATTTGCTTCACGATGGGCAAGTCCCAGGCAAGGTAACGAATCAGGACAACCATAAGGCACAAAGTCGAGTGCCCCATGAATACCACGAAGATAAGACCCCACAGCGAAGAGAACCAGTGCGGCTCTATCGACATCACCCAGTCGATGGAAGCGAAGGTGACGGTCAATGCCGAGATGAGCAGACCAACCGACGACATCAACGACAAGCGGTGACGCACGAGCGGGTTGAAACCTTCATCTTCTTCGCGCGACCATTTGTTGAGGTAGAACGAAAGTCCGAACCAAACGACGAAGAAGAAAACGCTGCGAATCAACCAGCCAATCGGGTTCAGGTAGCCCGACTTGGAGGTGAGAACTTTATCGGTATCGCGGATGCTGGCATCGGCCCATTCGTACAAACCGTGATGTCCGTTCGACATGGAAAGGAACATCGCGATCATGATGGGTACCCACATGGCGAATACGATTGGCCATACGCGGGTTGCTGCTTCCAGAGGGCGACGAATGATGTAGCCCCAGCCGCCGCCCGTGACATGGTGGCCCATGAGCCACGTCGTCGAACCGAGCGTTACTCCGAACCAGAATAAAAAGGCGAACAGATAAGACTGGAAGAACGAGTTTGTTCCCCAGGTCATGGCGAGACCGGCCACGGATAGCACGCCACCAATACCCGCCGCGATGGGGGCTTTGGCAGCGAGCGCATCCAGGCGCGGGCCGATTAGGTCGTTAATGCGAACGTCGGTTCGTTCGTGCGATTGTTCGTGTGTTGCCACGAGATAGAATTCCTTCAGTTGCTCCACTAGAGATGGGAGAGCCCACCCCAACAGTTAATTTACGGATTGACTTCGCCCTTATTAGTGGGCAGCCTGTCCTGCTTCAGGAGCGTGTGGTGCAGAATGCTCTGCCCCACCCGACTCTGCGTGCGTCCCTTCGCCAGCTTCCAAAGGTGGTTCCACCTTTTCCTTGCTGCCATCGACACCAGCGGGAACGTCACCGGGCTTAGCGTTTTGTGAACGCTGCAAAGCGCGGATATAGGCCACGATGGCCCAACGGTCGCGCGGTGGAACGCGCGAACCATAGGAGTACATCGAGCCATAACCGTTGGTGATAACGTCGAAGATGTAACCATCGGTAACGTTACGGATACGGGTCTGGTGGTATGAAGGTGGTTTGGCAAAACCGCGTTTCACGATCATGCCGTCTCCGTAGCCAGCCAGGCCGTGGCAGGGTTGGCAATACACCTGATAACGCTCTTGCCCACGTTCGAGCAGCGCCATCTTATCTTTCGGCGTGGCTGCCGCGAACAGGGGATTGGTCGCGACCAGCGTGCCATTTTGCGTTCCGTAATAGAGCGATTCGTTCAAGCGATCCTGGCCGCGTGCCACTGTCCCAGCGGGAGGCACGCGCGAAGAGCGATTGTCGTCAAAAAAGTTGACCTGCTCGTAGGGTTTGAGGCGCGACTTGTTCCACATGTCGACGGGTTGGAATTTCCCATCGCGGGTACAGCCGCCCAGAGTCGCCAAAACCAGTGGCGCCCCCCACAACAGAGGTTTGAAGAGTGTCCGCATCGAAATCACTTTTCCACCACATCGACGCGAAGCGCACCCATAGAGCGCATAAACGCGAGCGTTTTCTCGAAGTCGAAGTTTTTATCGCGCGCCTCGATGGTCAGGAAGAACCTGTCCTGCGAATGGCGCTCGAAGCCTTCGACACCGAACATTGGATGATAGAGAGTTGGCAAGCCGTTCAAAATCAACATGCCAAATACACCCGTCAAAGCCGTGAACAAGATCGTGCATTCGAAGGTGATGACGATGAAGTTAGGCCACGAGTGATAGGGGCGTCCACCGTGGTTGAGCGCATAGGAGTAACCCAGCGAATACCACTGAATGAAGTAGCCCAGTGAGCAACCGAACAAGCCGCCGCAAAACATGAGTGCGGGCATTTGTTTGTTGCGATAGCCGATGGCATCCGACAAACCTTCAACTGGCATGGGCGTATAGGCATCCATGCGGGTGTAGCCCTCCCGACGCGCCGCACGTGCGGCGTTGAGGATAGGTTCGGTTTCGTCGAATTCGGCGGTGATGCCCCAGACGGAGTGTTTGCGCTGCGCTCGGTCAACTTCGGCGGCGCGGATGTCGGCACCACGATTGTTGATGCCAATACCGATGGGGAACTCGATCTCAGGTGAGGTTCGTTCTGCGTGTTGAGCCATAAAAGTTCCTTAAGCGTGCGCCGGGGTGACCGAAGGGTCAGAGCCGGAAAATCCACCGTTGGGTTCGGCGTCGCCATGCCCGTGAGCATGTGCGCCATGATGCATCTCGTGATGCACGAGTTCGCGCATTTCGGCCATCGCGATGACGGGCAAAACGCGGCAGAACAACAAGAAGCAAGTCAAGAACAAGCCGAATGTACCGATGTACTGCGCCCAGTCCCAGCCAGTCGGGGTGTAGCCATGCCAGGTCGAGGGCAACATGGTGCGGGTTAGCGAAACCACGATGATGACCCAGCGCTCAAGCCACATACCGATGGAAAGAACGACGGAGATAAAGTACAGCCAGACGAGGTTCGTGCGAATTTTGCGGAACCACAGCAATTGCGGCATGACCATGTTGCAGAACAGCAGCGACCAGTAGGACCAACCATAGGGGCCGAATGCGCGGTTCCACGCCATGAAGCGCTCGTCAATGGAGCCGGAGTAATAAGCAGTCCACGCTTCCATGGCATAACCATAGGAAACGAAGATAGTTGTACATACCAAAATCTTCGCGCAGTTCTCCAGGTGGCGCATCGTGATGAGGTCCTTCAAGTTGAAGATTTCACGAAGCGGAATCGCCAGGATAAGCACCATAGCGAAACCACCCACGAGAGCGCCCGCCACGAAGTAAGGTGGGAACACCGTCGCGTGCCAGCCGGGAACCTGCGAAAATGCGAAGTCGAACGAGATGGTCGAGTGAACCGACAAAACCAGAGGTGTCGAGATACCGGCCAAGATCAGGTAGACCGCCATGTAGCGGTGCCAGTGCTGGTTCGAGCCGCGCCAGCCCAGCGATGCGATACCGTAGGCTTTTTTCACGAGCGGACGGACAGCGCGGTCGCGCAGCGTGGCCAAATCGGGGATGAGACCGACGTACCAGAACAAGATGGAAACCGTCGCGTAGGTCGAAACCGCGAACACGTCCCATTCCAGCGGTGAGCGGAACTGCGGCCACATGCCCATCGAGTTGGGCAAGGGGAACAACCAGTAAGCGTACTGGTGGCGTCCGACGTGAGACAAAACGAACAGACCCGCGCAGAAAACGGCGAAGATCGTCATCGCTTCAGCGAATCGGTTAATCGAAGTTCGCCAGTTCTGGTGAACCAGCAACAAGATAGCGGAGATGAGGGTTCCCGCGTGGCCGATACCGATCCACCACACGAAGTTGATAATGTCAAAACCCCAACCGACTGAGTTGTTGATGCCCCACAAACCGACGCCCATCACGACGATGCCAACGACGGCAACAGCCATGACGCCGAGCAAAAGGAGCGCGAACAAGAGGAAGGCGACCCAGCCTGGACGCAAGCGGTCGCGCAACACGGCGTCCGACACCTTTTGGGTGACGGTCGCGAGCGTGTTGCCTTTGCCGACGACATCAAATGTTTCGTCAGCGTCCACGACGGGGGATGGCAACCGTCGGGAAATTTCGCGTGGTGTGATTACGGCCATAATTCAAAGCGAACCTTGGTCGCTCGTAGGTTTATTAGTGCGCTCCTCCATGTGCTGGGGTGCCTTCTTTAGCGGCGCCCGCTTCGTGCGAAGCGCCTGCGTGTTCGCCGCCACCATGTTCTCCGCCTTCGCCATGACCTTCTTCAACTTCGCCTTCGAGGGTGGCTGGTTTCTGGTCGGGGATGTCTGCGAGAGCAGGGTTTGGGTTTTTAAAGCGCGCCATGTACGTCACGCGCGGCATTGTGTTGTATTCGGTCAGGATGCCGAAGGTGAACGGACCACGCTTCAGGTTGGAAACCTTGGCGTTAGGATCGTTGATGTCACCGAACGACAGAGCATCGGTCGGGCAGGACTGCTGACACGCAACCACGATTTCGCCGTCGCGCACGTCGCGGTTGCCTTCTTTGGTGGCTTGCCACTTGGCCGCGTTGACGCGCTGCACACAGAAGGTGCATTTTTCCATCACACCACGAGAGCGAACCGTCACATTCGGGTTCGCCATCAATTCGATGACGGGCGTCTGCTGGTCGGAGTACTGCAAGAAGTTGAAGCGGCGCACTTTGTACGGGCAGTTGTTCTCGCAGTATTTGGTGCCGACGCAACGGTTATAAACCTGCTCGTTGATTCCTTCGGGCGAGTTCATTGTCGCGTTGAACGGACAAACCGGAGCGCACGGCGCTTTTTCGCAGTGCTGGCAGTACATCGGCTCGAAATAGGTCTCTGGATTTTCGTAAGACCCACGATAGTAGGTGTCGATACGCATCCAGTGCATTTCGCGCCCCATGAGAACCTGGTCTTTACCGACCGTCGCCGAGTTGTTTTCGCTCTGGCAGGCGATAACGCAAGCGTTGCAACCGATACACGATTGCAAGTCCACGCTCATTCCCCATTGCTGAGTAACGTGGTTGCGCTTTTCCTTAGCCGCTTGCGCCTCGGCATCGCGTTCGACGGAAGCATCGCGATAAGGCGTGAGAGCTAGATAGTCGGAATCGCGCGGGTAGAACGAGGGGTTGCCTTCCAGTTCACGGTTGGCTTGCAAACGATCTGCGCCGTGAGCCACTTTGGCAACGGCTGCGCGGATTTCGGGTGGGTTAAGCGGATAGGCCAGAGGAACGCCGATTTTATCGTGAATCGATGTCGGCAGTTTTCCGGCTTTGAATTCTTCGAATGTACCAACGCGGATAACGTCTCGTCCCTGAGTGCCGTCCATATCCAACTCGGCGGTGTCAGGCGTGAGAACGTTGTTGATGAGCTTGGTCTTGGCGTCGTTTGAATACATCCAAGTGCCATCCTGCCACGTTGTCTCTTTACCCTTGGGCGCAATCAGGTTGTGCTGCGTCATGGTGGCGATTCTGTAAATGCCACCAGTCGGCTTGATGTTTTTAACATCGGTTGCAACAAACCAACTGCCATCAGCGGGGCGGACAAGGTTGGCGTTAAAGCCAGTGCCCGTACCGATTTTGCCGGTTTGGCGACGACCATAGCCGAGGTGAAGAGTTATCACGTTATCGGGTTGGCCGGGCAGCATATAGATAGCGCCAGTAACGCTCTGCCCGTTCAGGGTGAGAGTCACTTCTTGGTCGGTGTTCCACTTATTCTCGTGCGCCGTGTTCGGCGAAACGAAGAATGCGTTGTCCCAGGTGATGCGCGAGTAGGCTTTGGGAAGCTCCTGCAACCAAGCGTTGTTGTTGAAACGGCCATCCCACAGAGTTGGGTCGGGGCGGAAGTTGACTTCCAGACCGCTTGCAACTGGCGTAACTGCAGGCAAGGTGAGAGGCTGCAAAGCAACACCCGTGACTTGGGCTTGCGTACCGTCGATCAAACCTTGGTGAACGATGCGCTGCCATTGGCGGTCGAATGCCAAATTCGTCTGGCCTTCCTGCAGGCGAGTCGCGGGGGTGCGAGTCAATTGCTGCTGGTAGTAGCCACGAATGATGTCGTAGTCCGAAACGTTCTGGCGGCCCAACATGGCGGAGAACAGTTCGTTCGGGGTACGCGCGGACTCGTACAAAGGCTGGATAATCGGCTGGATGATGGAAACCGTGCCATCAATAGCACGGGCATCGCCCCACGATTCCAAATAATGAGCCATCGGAACGTGCCAATCGCACAGCACCGAAGTCTCATCCTTGTATGGTCCCATGTGGAACTTGAGCGGCACTTTCGCAAACGCCTTCTCGAAGCCCAAAGCCAATGGAGTGGTGTAAGCCGGGTTGGTGTCGATAACAATCGCCGTGGTAACGCGGTTAGCGTTCATATCGGCGATGAGTTCGCGCAAGCCCGTCTCGTGCCGAACGGGGTTGCCCTCAATAGGATCGTGGTAGGAAACCGCGCTGGTTGCACCAACCGAACCGAGGGTCGAGTTGATGGCGTGAGCGAGGGCGTGAACCGCCGCTGGCTGGTGCGCACCCGCGCAAACCAGAGCGCGTCCACGCTTCGATTTCAGGTCATCGGCGATAACCGTGATCCATTTCTGCGTGTTGGCGTCAACTTCGCCAGTAACTCCCGCAACGCCAACAGCTGCTGCTAATGCGCGAGCAATGCCATCGACTTGAGCGGCTTTAACCGGGAAACGGTGGTCGGCCTGAGCGCCTGTCGTTGTTGGAGTGGACTCGACAACATACAAGCGGTTCATGGTGGCCGATGCCGCGTCTTTGGCCTTGCCTGTTTCGTCGGTCATGCGACGCCCGGAGATGAACTCGCGAGCGTGAGCGATGTGGCCTGGTTCTTCAAGCAAGAAGTCGCAGTCGAGCGAAACGATAACGTCGGCGCGGTCGAAGTGGTAAAGCGTGTGAACGTCTTTGCCATATGCTGCCAATGCACCCAAACGCACATTGTCGCGGTTAATGGCTTCGTACGAAACCCACTTCATCTCCGGCAGCGCGGCTTTCATTTCCGCGATCAGCGACAGAGTGGAAGGCGATGTGATGGTGCCCGTCAACAACGCCAGGCCAGCCCCCTTAGTAGCACGCGCTTTCTGGAACTCGGTGTTGAGGACGCCTGCCAAGTCGCTCCAACTGGAGGTGCTACCCGCAAGCCGAATATCGGTCGAGCGGTCGGGGTCGTACATATCGAGAATCGACGCTTGCGCCCACGCATCGGTACGTCCGCGCGAGACGGGGTGATCGGGGTTGCCTTCGACTTTGGTGGGACGCCCCTCGCTGGCTTCGGCGAGCAGACCCAGCGCATAGCCCATGAATGGCATCGCCGTCGCGTAATAAAGCGGAATGCCCGCGACCGTTTCTTCGGGCGCCTTCACGTAAGGAACAATTTTTTCCTGCGGCTGGAAAGCGCATCCCGAAAGACCGGCGAGTGCCAGGGCGGCGCCCATCAGCTTCACGAAGTCGCGGCGTGGCAGCGGTGCCCAATCGCGCGGCGCAATGGGGAACTCGCGGCGCAGCATTTCGGGAAAATCAGGATCGCCCGCGACTTCTTCCAACGAGCGCCAGTACTCCTGGCCGCGCTTGGAGGCCAGCTTTTCGCGCACTTTTTGAACGTCGAGCTGCTTTTCTTCGAGTGGTTTTCCGCTGTTATCGGAAATCTGAATCAAGTTCATTTGGACAAGGTTGGTTTCGGTGGTTGGGTGGTCAGGTTGGTTGTCAGAGTGGCGAACCACGGGGCAACCAAACAACCGAGCAACCTTTAGTGGTGGCAGGTGTAGCAGTCGGTCAGATAACGCTCGTGCGCGATCTTGTAGTTTTTGACCAGTTTTCGGCCCAGCTCAATTTGAGTGAAGGGCTTGCCGGTATCGGGGTTGACACCAGCGTCCGAAGCTTTCCAGCCCATCGTCCACACCGCTTCCTTGGGTCGCAAGAATTTTTCGGGGTGACGGTGGCAATCCAAGCACCATTGCATCGACATGGTGTGAACCTTCATCGCAAGCGGCGCTTGATCGATTCGACCGTGACATGTTTCGCAACCGACGCCCTTGTTAACGTGCGTCGAGTGGTTGAAGAACACGAAGTCCGGCAAGTCGTGGACACGGTTCCAGTTGATGGGCTGACCCGATATGTAGCTGGCGCGAACAGGCGCCAGTTCCGGTGAGTCAGACCAAATCTGGGAGTGACACGACATACAGGTATGCGTATCGGGCATACCCGCTGAAGTCGATTTCTCTACAGCCGTATGGCAGTAGCGGCAGTCGATGCCGTCGTCCAGCACATGGTGCTTGTGAGAGAACTGCACCGGCTGTTCGATGGGTTTATAGACCTGATAGCCATAGGTCATGTTGATGGCATACCCGACCCCGATGAGGCCTGGAATACCCAGAACGCCGCTCACAATTGACACTTTAGCAATCGTGTTGCTCGACGGATGAAACAGTTGCGCCATGTAACAGCAATACCTTTCTTTAAGACAACGCCTGCGGTTTAGAAACTAGCGATCCAAACCATCTTAACACGATGTCCAGATGTTTCGGGAACTTCAAGAAGTAGAAGACCGCCGACACACTGAACACAATGAGAAATTCTATCCAGCGCCCCGATTGGTCAATAGCCAACGCGAGGAACAGCAATGCCAGATAGATCATCGAATAATGAAATAACGACGATGCGCGGGGCCGATCAATTTGTTGATAGAGCCGTACGCACCCCCGAACTAACGCCAAATTTAGCCCCAAAACGACAAGGCCATATCCAGGACCTGCGCCCATGAACAGCGGCGCAAACGAACACGCGATAGTCACAATCGCATACAACCCGATTTGTGACACCGTATAACGGTCGCCTTTAACGACAGGCAACATGGGAACACCTGCTTTGGCATAGTCATCTTTAATAAGAATCGCCAAAGCCCAGAAGTGAACTGGTGTCCACACAAACACGAGGGCAAACGTCACCCACGCCAATAAGGAGAGTTCTCCCGACGCCGCTGCAAAGCCAACCAGAGGAGGAAATGCCCCTGCTGCGCCGCCAATTACGATATTGCTCCACGTATGCCGTTTCAACAATAGCGTATAAACGTTGACATATACGACCAGTCCCGCCAAGGCCAAAGTAGCCGCTAATAGGTTGGAACTGCCCCATAAAATCCCAAATGAAAACGCCTCCAACGCAAAAGCGAACCAAAGCGCAGTGCGAGGATGTACCTTTTCCGTGACGGTCGGGCGCGAAGCCGTGCGTTCCATACGCACGTCCAAGTCGCGTTCGCACACCATATTGATGGCATTCGAGGCTCCAGCCGCCGCATAAAGTCCGGCTCCCGTCGCAACCAGAAGCCACAAACCCTGCAAGAATGATTGGCCCGGCCAGCCCCCAGCCGCTATGAACACTCCCGTCAGGGTGGTGAACAAAAGCAGGGAAATCACACGGGGTTTGGTAAGCGCCACAAAGTCTTTGAGCGCAGGTTTAGCTCCGGCCAACACGGCATGAGGGATGTGCTCGGTTTCGACCTGACGCACGCCCTCGGCCAACGCCGCCGCACTCAAAAGCACGAGAACGAGCCACAAAACGTCGGCACCAAGGTTATGCAACACCTGCATCCAGATGGGCGCAAGCAAACCGACGTTGAAGAGGCCAATCACCATTTGCAAGCCCAGCGCAAACCAAACGCCGAGAGTGAAGCGGCGAGTTTGAGGCGAAGGACGCAAATGATTGAGCAAGCCCGCCGCGAGGCACAGCACCATCACAACAACAACCGCTGTGTATGGGTGCATGGGGCGCGCCTTCATCACGGTGTTAGCCGTGGGCAGAATGGCCTTCTGCATCACTTCGAGGTGATTTTCTGGCGGATAAAGCGTATCGCCCAACGCCGAAACAGACCCCGTAACCGATAAACCGAGCGTGGCCAGCAAAGCGATAGCCGCCAATCCCAGCATTGGGCCTTGCCCGCGCAACTTCAATGGGCGGTTAGTCGCCCACCAAGCCGTCAGCGCAAAAGAGGCCGCGAGAAGCAGGGTATTGACCTGATGCCCAGCGAACCACTGCAAGCGTTCGGGTGCTTGCGAATAAGCAACCAGCCCAAGGTTGACGAGTTTTTTTCCGACCCACGATTCAACGAGCGTGAAAAAGAGCGCTGCCATCACGGCAAAGCGAACCGGGTGGCGACGTGGAAACGCACGAAACGCCCACACGATTTGAGCCAGTAGCAGAACGCCGAGCAACATCGTCGAGGCGCGGTGCGCGTATTCGATGAACGTTTTCACGTGTGCCCCCGACTTTACGGTGAAGGCACCGCCGCACGAAGGCCAGTCCACGCCGCACCCATCGCCCGAACCCGACGCACGCAGATACACGCCCCATAAAATGACGAGGACGGTATAAGCCACCAAGAACCAACCATAGCGCGCGAAACGTTGCTGCGATTTAGTGGGCACCGGGTTGTCGAATTCAGCGTGCGCCTGAACAGCTTGGGGCGAACGCGAAGCGAATAGGGACATAAGAAAATGTTTCGGTTGCTCTCCGCAGAGACACTGCGGGGAGATTGTCGGGAACTGAGGGCAGTTTAGGCGCTTCGACTAACTCCCAAATATACGATTTCTAATCTATTGCATAAAGGTCGGAATTGGCGATTGCTCATTACACCAGTTCATTCCAGACCATAATAGGCGCCTAAACCACCGATCAACACATTCGCAAAGTTACAATAAGCTTGCTCTATAAGGCAAGTTTTGAAGGTAAATCCCCTATGAAACGTATCGAACTCGAAAGCCTAATCAATGCTCCCATCGAGCAGTGTTTTGATGCTGCGCGCGACATCGGTTTGCACGTTCGACTGGCGAGCCGGACACGCGAACGGGCCATCGCGGGGCGAGTGAAGGGCTTAATCGGCCCCGGTGAGTGGGTCACGTTCTCTGCCGTTCATTTCGGGATTCGGCTGCAACTTACGGCACATATCGCCGAATTTAATGCCCCACACCTGTTCGCCGACGAACAAATACGCGGCCCCTTCGCGTATTTGAAGCACACCCACATCTTTGAGGCACATTCCGTTCATCAAACCTTGATGCGCGATGTCATAGAATTCAGGGCACCTTTTGGAATTTTCGGACGCATGGCCGAACCCGTGGTCGCGTGGCACTTGCGCCGCTTCCTGAAACAACGCGCGCAGGGAATGAACAAGTTTTTAACGACCAACCAGTAACTTACCCCTCCCCTACCCTTTCGGCCTTCCATTTATGCGGACTGCTGTCGGCGACTGGTCTCATAATGGCAACCTTGAGAATCTCCCTATAAAAATTTCGTTACACCCCTTGCATTTAATTAACACCGTTAATTAAAATAAGATGCAACGCAATGGGAACATCATCAACGCCATCACGCTCGACCCGCCCCCGTGAGAAGTCACGTTCGCGGGATAACGCCGAAAAACAGGAACTGCGCGCCTCTATTTTACGCGCTGCGTCCGAAGAATTTTTAGGGCATGGCTACGAAGGCTTCTCGTTGCGCCGCGTCGCGGAGCGCGTCGGCTACACCCCGACAACCATCTATCTTTATTTTCGCGATAAAGACGAACTGCTGTTTGAGACGGCGCGCGATGGCTTCGTTGCCTTCGATGCCACCATTCAAGCAGCCGCAACTCAGTCCGACCCGCGCGAACGTTTGCGCGCGCTGGGTCGAGCTTACTTCGAATTTGGGGTGAACAACGCTGCGCATTATCGGCTGATGTTCATGCAACGCGCCGACTTCCTGCTGCCTCGGTTGGTTGGCACTGCTGCCAGTGAAGAACTCCATGCCGCTGCCCTGCTCGACCCCGATTCGGCTCACCGCGTCATCGCCCAAGACCTTTTAGTAGGAGCTGTGCGCGATGGCATTGAGGCGGGCCTATTTCGCGCTGGGGAACCTATCGCCAAAGCCGACGCGCTGTGGGCGGGTATTCATGGCCTCACCGCTCTGGCGCTCAGTCCGCTGATGTCGCCCGAACACGCCCGCTCCGTCGCCGACGAACTGCTCGACACCCTTATCCGAGGGCTGGAGCCATAAAACAAACATTCATGACAGAAGGGAGAGATCAACAATGTCTTTTCAGTTTCACTACGCACCGCCGCCGGAAGAAATGGTTAGAAGCGGCCAAATAGCTACCTATGCTCTCTACACAGCCATGCTTGCGATTCCCAAAGTGTGGCTGGGCACGTTGATAAGCGGCCTGGGTTCAGGGCTTCTTGCTTTTCACGTACTGAGCCACGCCCAGGGCGAATTGGCCCTACTCTCGATGCTAATCGACCTACCAAGCGCAGTAGCCATTGGGGCACTCGCTGGAGGTCTGGCTTCTTTCATCAGCCAAACCATTTGGCGCCAATTGGTCAAACACGTCAGGCCAACAATTTCTTTGGAGAAGCGAGGCAGATAATCTTTTTGCCTTCTGCTTAACACCATTATTTAAGGACAAGCCGATATGTCTTTCAACTACACACCACCGCCCGAAGAGATTTCCAGAAACGGGCAAATGGCTCAATACGCTTTGTATGCGGCCATGCTTTTGATTCCCAAAGTAAGAGTAGGTGCATTGATAGCAGGGTTGGGTTCAGCCATTATTGCCTATCAGGTGGCGAGCCATGCGAAGGGAGATTTAGGGGGCCTATCAGCACTCATCAACCCACCAGTAGCCGCAGTGTTTGGAGCGCTCATTGGTGGTCTGGCTTCCTTCATCAGCAAAACCGTTTTGCGCTTCTTACTGAAGGCTTTTAAATCACCAGCCACTCACGATAAGCAGGACGAAGAGGCACTGCCTAAATAACGGGCTATGAGGCCGCCAATAATCGCTCAAGAGAAATTTGTTTGCGCCCTCTACTTAACACCAGTATTTAATCACCATGCCAACCATACCCGTGTGGATGCAAGTCGTCCTCAAAACCATTGTTGGGGCTTGTCTGGGAACCATCGTGGGCTTAGTAGCTGGAACAGGGCTGGGTTACCTATTCGCGGTTAACACACCCTACAACCCCAAATTAGGCAGTTCATGTTCTCAGTCGACGGGTATGGGCTTCGCCATCATCGCCATAGTCGTTCTCGGAGGTTGCCTTGGTTTCGTTATTGGGACGCTGGCCACCCTCATCGTCAGCGTGTTCAAAGCACGCAAAAGAGCCTTGCAACATCCGATCACCAATTTTTAGGAATAGCCATCATGTCGATTCTTCTTTCAGACCCAGAGTTCGCCGATTTACGCGGGCGGGTAATAGAATTGGAAGCGCTTCTCAAACAGCTTGAAACCAAGAAGCAGCTCCAATCTAGTCGCCCGCCGATTCCGCCCGCACCTCATTTAACACCGCAAGCGCCTCCGGTTGTCTCTCCCCCTCCGCCCCCAAAACAACCAGATTGGCCAAGCCAATGGTCGCCACCTATCGAGGTAGAAAAGGCTCCGGCCCCATTGCCTCAATTTGTGGCACCACCACAACCACCTGCGCCATCGCCAAAGCCTGTACAGGTGACACCGCCCCCGCCAGTGAAGGCCGAAGAAAAAGCGCCCGTTCCTCCGGCGCCGGCGCTGCAACCAAAGCAACAGCCCGTCGCGCCACCTCGGAAAGAGGAGCCATTCTCGCCACCGACAATCAAGGATTTATTCCCACTCCCAGACTCGCCCGCGAATCAGCCGCCTCAAAAGTCGTTGCTGGAATGGGAGAACCTTATCGGCGGGCGTCTGGCACTATGGGTAGGGGCGCTCTGTCTGTTCCTCGCTCTAGCCTCTTTTATCGTTTATGTTGGCAAAACATTGCCGCCGCCTACGCCTTCGGTACGAGTAGCGGCAGGTTTCGTGGGCAGTTTCGTGCTGTTCGTGTGTGGATTAGCGGCACGCAAGCGCGGGCAGCGCTGGTTCGTCGATGGATTGTTAGGCACTGGTCTGGCAGTCGGATTTTTGAGCGTGTGGGGTGGTGGGCCTCACTTCAACCTGTGGCCGCTCGCGGTTTCGCTATTGGGATTCAGCGTGTATTCGGCGGCGGGTATTGGCCTATCGTATCGGCGCAACTCGCAAGCGTTGCTGATTCTGTCGTCCATCGGCGGATTTTTAACGCCCGTTCTGGTTCGCAACAACAACGCTCAGCATTTGGCCTTCGTGTTCCTCAGTTACCTGCTGGTTTTGAATATCGGCATCGTTAGCGTATGCGCAGCGAAGAAGTGGCGCGAAATCATTTATGGCGCCTTTATAACCACAGTCCTATTAGTGACGGGTTGGGGCAGCGAAGCCAACCTCGAATCGCTCAGGCCAATGTTGTGGGTATTCGCAACTCTGGGCTGGGTGTTGTTCGCGGGGTCAGCTTGCTTCCGTCCCCTGATTTGGGGCGAGAAGAGCGAAACCGAAGATACGCCTCTGCTGCTTTCGGCCACCGGGCTTTATGCGACCACCGCACAGTGGTTGCTGTTCCCGCTGCTTAAATCGTTCCCCGGCGCCTTTTCTCTGGTTTTCACGCTCGTTCTGGGAGCATTGTGGTGGCTGTCTAAACAACGAGTCCCCAAAGACGAAGCGCTGCACACCATTTTTCTGGCGCTGACCTGCGTTGCGGGTGCCCTGTTCATCCCAATTCAATTCGGACAGAACGGTTTGGTGTGGGGCTGGGCCGCTCAAAGCGTCGCGTTGGTCTGTGTGGGCCGCAAATCGGGCCATACAATGCTGCTCAACACGGGACGCCTACTATGGGGATTATCAGTCATCGCTCTGGCTGGCGATTTCATGCTCTCTTCGATAGGGACGAACTCGCCGCTCGATGCGTTCTCGCTGCGCCTGCTGTTTTGCCTGGCAGCGACGGCGGTCTGTCTGTGGGACGAGGACGATGAGACATGGATGCCGATTTATGGACTGTTTCTCTCGTGGGGCGGAGCCTACTGGTTGGGACGCATGGCATGGTTGATGGTACCTCGATTGGGACTGGTGGCTCCCAAGTACGCCCCCGAAACTGAACTTTTGCTAGGCGCCACTTCGATTGCGCTCTGGGCACTGTTCCTCTGGCGATGGGGTTGGTGGCGGCGCCAAAACATACTGCGTGCCGACTCGTGGCTGATGCTCGTCCTGGCTCTGTGTGCCATCGCGGGCGTCGGATTATGGGGCAATGCCCCGCTGGTGGGTTTGCGTATCGTGGCCTTTATCATCGGTGCGGCGGCACTGGTAACGATGGGCTTCTGGCACGCACGGCACGAAGAAGGCGATCAGGCCTTCACTCACGAGGCCGTTGCAGTTACCACCTCTTGCTGGCTTACGCTGGGCATGACGATAGAAATCGCGGCGTACTGGCATAATGGCACGTTCGCCCTACCCACGATGGGTTCGATAGCATGGTTCGCCCTGTGCGCCTCATGGAGCATTTTTGCGGCGGGAGCGGGCGCGCTTTCTCTGGCGCGAACATGGCCCAAGATGTGGGCACTCGCCGAAAGCCTATTCGCCATTTCTACGGGCGTACTGCTGCTCGAATCGCTATTAGTTCCCGATAGCCTCGTACCAGTCGCGAATATGCGATTGGTAGCCTTCGTGGTGGCATGGTTGGTCGCGTTGCTGGCACAGAAAGTCGATGGCGATAGCCAAAGCCCGAATAAAGATTGGTGGCTACTGGCCCTGTCGCTGTTGCCACTGTGGGCCACAACGCAAGAGTTATGGAACGTTGTGGCAGCCAATCAAGCCTACTTCGGGCCTGAATGGAAGCGTTTCGCCTCGTTGAGCGTGTCACTGTGCTGGTCGTTCTACGCCATGCTGTGCTTGATTATTGGCATCTCAAAGCGCGTGCAAAACCTGCGCATCGGAGCGCTCTCACTGGGCGCAGTCGCGGTCTGCAAGGTCTTTCTCTTCGACCTATCGTTCCTTGATGGCGGCTTGCGCGTGCTCTCTCTCGGCGGCTTGGGAGCGGCTCTGCTGTTTATCTCCTGGCTGTATTCGCGCTTTGTGCGCCCCGAAAATAACGCGACGGCCTAAATATTCGTTTCTGAGCGGGTAGCAATTAGCCACCCGCTCAGAAACAATAATCCTTTCCCACATGGATTAATATTGCACTTGACTTTCTTCTCGCCTCCACGTAAGCTTTAATGCCGCACAAACGGGATATGGCGCAGCTTGGTAGCGCGCTTGACTGGGGGTCAAGAGGTCGTCGGTTCAAATCCGGCTATCCCGATTGCAAAACATAAAAAAGCCTTCCGGTTCTGAATCGGAAGGCTTTTTTGTTTGAAGGGTATTTGAACTCCACTCAATTCCTTGAAAATTACCCCCATCTCAATAAAACACATGAACAAGCAAACATGGGCTGAGAATTTAAAGGCTTACATCCGCCAACAGAGGGCATCACAGCCTCTTCCCGACCGGGAGAGCCTTACACCCGAAGAAGAGATGCAGTGCCGTCTCGTCGGGGGCGAGTTGATGGGCTGGTGCGAACAGAGCCTGAACGGCATCTTGCAGACACGCCATGCCTTACAAATCATGGAGTTCGATACAGAACCATTGGTTGTATTGACGAGTACCCTACCCGGTATCGTCGCGGCGGAAGAGATTTTTGGAGATGCAAACGAGCATCTCTTTTTCCTGTTGGAAACCGAATTTCAAGCGTGGCAAGGCTACGGTGCCGATGAGAGTTATCAGTGGCACATCCATCATTGGAGCTATTTCGAGTCGCCAAGCGCCGAACTTTTACAGCGAGCCGAAGAAAATTTCCCGAACCTCCCGACACAGGAGTTCCGCGTCCATACCCTCGGTGATTTGTGGGGTCCCAACTGCGGCTTCGAGTCAAAGCACTTGTGGAACTGGAACGGCAACGATATGGATTTGCTTGAGCAAGACTTCGAGGAATCGACCTTTTAACTGCTTACGCCAGTTGCTCAGTGAAAAAGAGCCTCTGCCAATGCCCCGTTACGCACCAGATTCTCGGTGCGTATTTCGGGGATGGCGGCCTCGATTTGCTCGAATGAATCGGTGAACGGATTAATGGCTTTGAGGCCCGTTTTGGGCGTATATAAGCCCCACATCGAGCCTCCCCATTTGCTGGTGGTTTTGTATGTCCACAGGCTCCATGACATGTTGGCGTCGTTGAATGCCTGCGCATACATGCGGATTTTTTCGGGGTTGCCGTGCGGTTCGAGGTTCCACTCGCCGACGTAAACCGGAACCTGCCATTTGTCCTGCACGCCCTTCGACTGCGCCATAACCCACCACTTCAAGTGACCGTCATGGTCGTCTGCCGTTTTTGCGTCGAACTTATAGGAGTGCAGGCTGTACACCACATTTTGCCAGCCCATAATGCGTGGGTCGGGCATCTGGTCGAGGTTTTTGTAGCCGTCCTCAATGATGACGATATGGTTTGGGTCGACGGTACGCACGGCTTCATAAAGCTGACTATGAGCAAAATGCACAGACGCGGCATTGGGCGCTCCCACAGGCTCATTGAGTAGATCGTAGCCAGCCACAGTAGGCTCATCTTTGTAATGAGCGGCGATTTTGGCCCATAGCTGCGCTGTCTGGGTGCGGAACTTGGTGTCGGCGAAGAATTGGTTAACACCCTCTTCGCCAGTATGGTGTTCGATTCCCTGACGACCGGGAGCGCCATGCAAATCGAGAATCACGTAAATTCCGTTCGCTTTGGCCTGTGCCACAGCGAAATCGAGCCAGCGAAACAGTCCTCCCGGCTCATCTTCCAAGTCATAGGTGAAGGGCAAACGCACGCAGTTCGCGCCATCGGCTTTCAGGCGAGCAAAATCTTCGGCAGTAATGAAGTTCGACCGCCACAAATCGAGCAAACGGTCGGCCTTCTCTTTACCAAATCGCGTCGTGAATGTCTGGCGCAAGCGGACGTGGTCGTTGACCTTTTTGAACTGGGAGCCAGCGGGTGGATCGGTATCGAAGGGCGACAGCCACATCTCCTCGACTAGCCAGTTACCGAGGTTGAACCCCTTCAACACAACAGGCTCTCCGGTGGCAGTCACGATACGGGAGCCATGTGCTTTCAAAAACGGCATCTTCTGTTGCGCGCGACACATCGGAGCCAGCACTGCTAGAGCGACCACAGCCAGCCAAAAACTATTTCTCATTGATTTATAGGGACGCAGACCACAAAGCGGCGCGACAGCCCTTTTCTGAGGCTATCGCGCCGCTCGCAGTGAAATTATTAGCGGGCGTTTTTGGCGTCGGCGGCTCGCATCGAGTCCATTTGACGCTTTTGCATATCTTGTTGCGCCACTAGATTTTGAGCCGGGGCGGGAATGCTCTTATCGCCAGTGGTCATCGAAACACGTTGTTGAGCCGAAAGCTCGGCCCGACTCGCAGACGAACTACAGCCACCAGCCAAAGCTCCTATAACCCCCAAACCGAACAGCAGAATTGAAATTTTCATAATCGTCTTCGCCTGATTTAGCTGGCCCACGGATACCAGCCTGCACGCTCACCGTCCCATTGGAAGCCGTTATAAGAATCGCCTGGACGCGAAGTGCCCGCGATATAGATGTTGGTGAACCAACGCACCCGGCCCTTCACCATGGCTTTAACATGTCCATCGGCGAATAGCATGTTCGAAGTGTTGAGGTGGCGATAGCGCGGCATAGCAGCGCACTCGTAACTGGCCCCACCAACATCGTCGCAATCGCTGGAGCCGACTTTATCGTTGTCATCCTTGCTGCCTTTGGGGTTGCCAACTCCAGTGGTCCAATAAATCTCGGAAGTCACGAACACCGGATAGCTGTAGCTGGTGCCGCTGTTACCTTTCTCGGCGACCAGAACCTTATCTGAAGGGTTCTGCAAAATGCTGAGCGAATAGGTTTTAGCATCAGCAGGAGCCGAGCCATAGTAGCTGGGGCACAAATCGCTGTGAATGCCATACGCCTGAGCGAAATCGTTGCTCGAAGAGGTGTAGGATGGGCACTGGAACACGCCGCCTTTGCCGTACTGTGTTCCCGACTTCATGTAAGGTTGCACAGCCTGATACCACTGCATCTGCGGGACACCGCTGGCACCACCGCCATATTCGGCCATAAAAAACTTCTCGTCGTAATCCTGCGTGTATTGCATGATGCCTAAGGCGATTTGCTTGAGGTTGCTCTGACAGGAGGCTTTGCGGGCGTTCTCACGTGCCCTGGCGAAGACGGGAAACAGGATGGCGGCCAGAATCGCGATGATGGCGATAACTACCAACAGCTCTATCAAAGTAAAAGCCGAGTACCTAAATATTTTTGGTTCGCGAACGGATGAAAAGTTCATGGTGGTTTCTTCGAAATTGGGGCGGTATCAGGGAGCCGCCGAGGTCGAGCCACGAACGATAAGTTCGGGCGAAAGCAAATGATGGCGCTCATCGTCTGCCACTTTATGACCACGCATTCGATCAATGAGCAGACCTGCGGCGCAATTGCCGATTTCTAATAGCGGTTGGCGAACCGTCGTCAAATTGGGTGTTACCAGAGTCGCGCTGGGCGAATCGTCAAAGCCAACCACCGATAACTGTTCAGGAACGCACACTCCCGCGTATCGGGCAGCTTCGATAATCGCCACAGCGATGGTGTCGTTTCCAGCGCAAATAGCGGTCGGTGGCTCACTACTCTGCAAAAGTGCGCTGGTTTGTTCAAACGCCCATTCGCCGCTAAAACGCGAAGCCATAATCCAGTCGGGACGCACCTGTAAATCAGCCTCAGTAAGCGCATCGCACACGCCCTGGCGCCGTGGCACGAATGAAGAAAGGTCGTCGTTGCCCAGAATCGCCGCGATGCGCGTATGCCCCAGTTCGATGAGGTGGCGCACTGCCATCTTCATACCCTCATAGTTATCGACATCGACGATGGGAAGATGAGGTTGAGACGCCGCCGAAATCGCCACCAACGGCATCTGACTCGCCGACAAACTCGAAAGAATATCGCTCTGTAGAGAGGGGGCGATCACTAAAATGCCATCGGTTCGCCCATCGGAAAGCGGGGGCGCCGATAATGCCGCATTTTCCCAACGACGGGAAAATAGCGTTACATCGAACCCTTCTTCAGCTGCGCGCTTCAAAACGCCCTGCAAAATGCCCGAAGCGTAAGGGTTAGCGAAAAACTCGTGCGAGTGGACAACCCCGCAATGCACTCCCAGCGTATGAACCCGCTTGGAAGACAAACCTCGCGCCACGGCGTTGGGATGATAATTCATCTCCTCCATCGCTTTGAGAACTCGTTCGCGCGTGTCCTGTTTCAATACGCGGGTACCGTTGATGACATAGGACACCGTGGCCACCGAGACACCGCAAACACGGGCGACATCTTTGATGGTGGGTTTGGTATCGGGCGAGAAACTCATCTTTTGGCCTTGCACGTTTAACCGATTAAACGACTATAAAACTGATTATACCCATCTCGTTTGCTTTTTAAACAACTTGTCTCAACTTTTTTGCAGGGGGCCAACTTTGCGCACAGTTCGTTCAAAACTTCCCCCTACCCCACAAGCCAGTTAAAATCACCACCCGCACCCGTTTCTCGGAGGAAGTCGAGTACAAAGAGGAACTGCTCTCGCATCCATGAGCCGTCCCATCGTCGTTTTCGTCGCTCCTTCCACTGGAACCTTTACTCCCACTCATTCGGGAGCACTCAGCACCGACATCCACGAATGCGCCCTGCAAGCCCGTATGGATGGCTTCGACCCCATCGTCATCGCCCGCCAGGGGCCACCGGACATCGCCCCCTGGGACGACGTGAAAAGCTATTTCGTCCCCTACCCTAATATTCCAACAGGCTCGTTTGCCGAAAGGATTGGACGATTCGAACGGCGTCTGCTTGGCTGGCGCCACGTCGGTCAGCGCGTCTACACGGCCCGACTCGCCCGTACTCTGCGCGAGAACGGCCTAACTAACGCCCCTCTCTTCCCCTCCAACGATCCCGATGGCGTCGTCTTTTTGCGTTCATGTTTCCCGCAAGCGCGCCTATATCACCGCTTCCACAATCAAATGGAATCGAAGCCGCGCGTGCGCGCCGCACTCGGCAATGCGGCCAGTGCCAATCTCTGCGTGTCCGACTTCACAAGCCGCTGGATCGAAAAATACTACTCTACTCAAGCAAGCACGGTTTATGATGGGGTCAACCTCGAAGAGTTCACTCCGGCCTTAACATCCCCCTCTGGCCCCACTGTTCTCAATTTCGTAGGACGCACCGGACATGAGAAAGCACCCGACATCTTTCTGGAAGCGGCCCGACTTCTCAGCGAGGCGCGCCGCGACTTCGGCGTTCAATTAGTCGGCTCCAATCATTGGGGCGAAGTTACCCTCGACGAATTCCAGCGTAAGCTACAAGAGCTATCGGCCCAAATCGAGAAGAACGGCGTGAAAGTGCGCCAAACCGGACATGTGCCACGCGCTCGTATTGCCGACGAATTCCGCCGCGCCCATATCCACATCGTTCCTTCGCGCTGGGATGAGCCGTTTGGCCTCACCACCATTGAGGGTATGGCATGTGGTTTGGCGACCATCGCCTCAAATACAGGCGGCTCCCCCGAAATCATCGCCGACAGTGGACAACTCTTCGAGCGCGATAACGCCGCCGACCTCGCCCATCAAATCACGCTCTGGCTAAATGCCCCCGAACTGCGCCGTGTATTTGCCCTAAAAGCACGCAAGCGCGCCGAGGAGTTCAGTTGGGCACGCACATGGGCAGGGCTTCGCGCCGCAATGGAATCCTAACTCTTTGTTCACATCCCTTGTCAGGGCGCAACACCAGAACCACATACGAGCCACTTTATACTGCATAAGCCGCCGAGTGCGGATTCTTCATGCTGGGATTTTTGATTCGTCTCGCAGTCTCCACCGCCACACTACTGTTTATGGCGGGCGCTTCCAATGGGCAAATCGTTGTCAAAAGCACGGGTGCCGCCATCATTTCCGCGCTTATTTTAGGGTTGGTTAACGCACTGGTGAAACCAATTCTCGAATTTATTCTGGGCGCACTCACTCTCCCTCTCTCGTGTCTGACTCTGGGATTATGGAGTTTGGTACTTTCTGCCCTCATTAACGGCTTTTTGTTTTACGCTGTTGCGAATGTAATTCAGGGATTCGGTGTCCAATCATTTGGCGTAGCAATCGTAGCAAGTATCGTTCTGTCCATCGTGAACTCCATCGCCACAGGCTTAACCAAAAACGACGGTAACGCGCGGGCCAATCGTCGCTAAATCGCACATTTATGCAACTCATCGTCATCACCGGACTTTCAGGCGCGGGCAAAGGTCTGGCGACCCGCCACTTCGAAGATTTTGGCTTCTTCTGCGTGGATAACTTGCCCCCCATGCTCATGGCCTCGTTCGCTGAATTGCTCGAACGCGGCAAAATTGGCAAAGCCGCCCTCGTCGTGGACGTGCGTGGCGGCGAGTTCTTCCCCGAATTGGTTCAAGCGCTCGATGACCTCCAAAAGCGCGACCTCGAATTCAAAACCCTCTTCCTCGACTGCGACGACGATGCCCTACTCAAGCGCTTCTCCGAAACGCGCCGCAAGCACCCACTGGACGATGGTATCGGACTCATCGCCGCCATCGAGCGCGAGCGCGAACTGCTCGTACCCTTGCGTGAGCGTGCCGATAAAGTCGTAAACACCTCGCGCGTCACTCCGCGTGAGTTACGTGCCGAAATCGAGCGCACCTTCGTTTCAGGCGAAGCACAGGCCAACGCCGGAATGCTCATTCAAGTCGAGAGCTTCGGCTTCAAGCACGGGCCACACTCTTCCGCCGACCTCGTTTTCGACGTGCGCTTTTTGCCTAACCCCAACTATGACCGCGAAATCGGCCATCTTGATGGATTCGAGAAACCCGTCATCGACTACGTGATGCGCGAACCCGTCACTCAAGAATTCCTCACCCATTGGCAGGATTTTCTGAGTTTCGTTATCCCGCAGTTCAGCAAAGAGGGCAAAGCCTATCTCACCATCGCCACTGGCTGCACTGGCGGACGGCACCGTAGCGTGGCTCTCACGAACTGGATGGGGGCTTGGCTGCGCGATTCCGGCTTTCGCGTTCAGGTTTCGCACCGCGACCTCGTGCGCGGCCCCCAGGCTGTCACCCCGGCTCCAACTTCCACGCAAAGCGCCCCCAGCCAAACCTTCGGCGCTCCCACTGCATCAACTGGCGCGGCCAATGCCGCGAACGCGGGTCTAGAAATCGCCTCCCCCTCCGACGAAGAAGCATTGTTGGGTGAGGACGCGCGCCGATGAACCGTTTCCTTCCGCGCACCCGCCCAATATCAATGGGTTGGCTGACTCTGGGACTGGGCATCAAACGCTGGGCATTGCTTACAGTGGTAGGCATCGTCCTCGTGGTGCTGGGCGCGGCGCTCGCCTTCGCTTATGTCGCTCTCGATTTTTCGCTGAGCGTCGTCGCTTTTCTCGATAGCCTATCAGGCCGATTCCTCGATTCGGTCGCCCTCGGCACCATGCTGCTGACGCTGGGCGTGGTAGCAATCGTCTTCGGTGTGCGAGGCGTCTTCAAGGCCGTTGAGCGCGTATATGCTAACGAAACTCACCGCGACTTCCTTGATGTCGCCCGCACCCGCAAAAAGCTCGATTCCGCCGAACGGGTCGTGGCGTTGGGCGGCGGCACTGGCCTTTCGACCATGCTGCGCGGCTTGAAGGAGCATTCCAGCAACATCACCGCAATCGTGACTATGGCCGACGACGGCGGCTCGACGGGCAAACTGCGCGAACATGGAATGCTGCCTCCCGGCGACTTACGCAACTGTATCGCTGCCCTCGCCGAAGCCGAACCGCTGATGACCGAGTTATTCCAGTACCGCTTCAAGGGGTTGGGTGAACTAAAGGGACACTCGCTCGGCAACCTGTTCATGGCCGCCATGTTCGAGAAAACCGGCGACTTCGATTTGGCTGTGCGCGAGGTCTCCAAGGTTCTCGCGATTCGGGGTCGCGTGTTGCCCTCGACGCTCGACGACATTCGTCTGGGCGCCGAACTTCAGGATGGCACCGAAATCATCGGGCAGGTCAACGTCAACCAAGCCTCCAACATTGCACGGGCTTTCATTATCCCCGATAGCCCAAGAGCGCTTCCCGGCGCAGTCGAAGCTATTCACGATGCCGAAGTCATCATCATCGGCCCAGGTTCGCTTTTCACCTCCATTATCCCCAACCTGTTGGTCCCCGAAATCGCCGAGGCCATCAAGAAAAGCGACGCCCCAAAAATCTACGTCTGCAACGTGATGACGCAGCCCGAAGAAACCTGTGGCTACAGCGCCGCCGACCATGTGCGCGCTATCATTCGCCACATCGGGCCGGGGGTTGTGACCCACGTACTACTCAATTCGGCCAAAGTCCCCGACGAAGTTTTAGAACGCTATTCCGCCATTGGCGCCGAATATATCCAGCCCGAAGAGACCGAAATCGAAATGATGGGCGTGCGCGCCATTCACGGCCCCTTCATCGACGTATCCAACGTCGTGCGCCATCACCCCGGCAAACTCGCCGCCGCCATCTTCCGTATCGCCTCGCGGGTGTAGTCCGAACCACCTGACTCGTAAAAATAAGTCGCCACAACGGTTCTCTAAATTAAGCACCTGCCACATAAAAGGGCCACCGCTGTTCAAGCGGTGGCCCTTTTTGATGCGAAACGGCGTAATTTCCTTAGTTGAGGGTTTCTTAAGATAAATCACGCAGAAACTTGAGAAGGCGTTAAGGATGGCTAACCAACAATGACACGAAAGGGGCCGTCCATAAAGACAACGGAGCCAATATTGCTTTCAGCTCCTCAAGGAAGATCATGAAAACCATCAACACCAAGAAAATGTTACTCGGCGCCGCTTTGCTCGGTGCTCTTACTGTAGGCGGCACGATTTCGTCCGCAGAAGCGCAACCCCGTCGCGGCAATCGCCCCGGTGGCCGTCCATTCGTTCGCACCCAGACCTTCACTGGCCGCGTCACCAAAGTTCGCTCATGGAATAGCTTCGACATCAACGCAGCGGGCCGCGTTTACAACGTCTATCTGCGCGGAAACGCACCACGCCGACTCGATGTAAACGACCGCGTCCGAGTCACAGGCGTCCGCCAGGACAGCAACGACATTCGCAACGCCACCGTCAGCATCATTCGCAACCGCTAAAGCGAATCGCACGAAAATCGGCCCCATTCTTCATAGAATGGGGCCGATTTTCGTTTACCGCAAAACACGCAGTTTCCGCACAATACGTTCTAAACTTCATCCCATGAACACTGAATTTTTGAGCGAAGCCGAAATCGGCGCTCGTTACCCCGGCGAGTGGGTACTGGTCAAAAATGCCGAGTTCGACGAACAATGGCGCGTCACCAGAGGCATTGTTGCCGCCCACTCGCCAGAACGAGAAGTTATCGACACTGCTCAGCAACAAATGACCGAAGAGTCGGGTAATTTGGCTCGCCTATGCTTCAAAAAATGGCCTAAGGATGTCGCAATCCTACTTTAATGACTTTTGAATTTGATCCAGCGGCTTCGTCTATTCAAGTCAAAGCCGCCTATTCAACGGGAAGTTATATCCGAATTTTGAATTTGGTACTCGACACAGGAGCAACGCAGACAGTTATCAACCCCAAGGCACTATCGTTTTTGGGCGATGTCTCTGGGTATATGGCTGGAGCATACGAAGTTGAGACCGCCAACGGGCGCGTCACCACGTTTGGAGTACGCCTCCCGGCTTTATTTGCGCTTGGACAAATGCGCGAAGATTTCGTCGTCATCGTTCATGACATAGGCTCTTCACTTCCAGTTGACGGCGTGCTTGGCCTCGATTTCCTGCGGGGGCACCGACTGTGCCTCGACTTTGTGCGCGGCGAACTCGAACTGCTTTAGCGAGTCTTCAAATACTCCACAAACTGTCTCACAGCCCGTGCGCGGTGCGAAACGGTGGCTTTCACCTCAGGTGACACTTCGCCGCCCGTTTTTCCAACATATTCGGAGTCGGCTCCTGTGGCGAGCGTGATGCCGAAGATAGGATCATAGCCAAAGCCACCTGTTCCACGCGCTTCGAGCGCGATTTCTCCCTCACAAACGCCTTCTGCTTCCCATTCGATACCATCGGGTGTCGCGAGACACAACGTGCAGCGATAGCGCGCACCGCGTTCTTCGACGGGAACATCTATCATGCGGTCGAGAATAGCGAGCATCCGATCAGAGTCAGAACCCTCAGACCAGCGCGCCGAATGAACGCCCGGTTCGCCATTTAAAGCATCGACTTCCAAACCGGAGTCATCAGCGAGGACGCGCACGCCGAAATGCTGGGAATAAAACTCGGCTTTGATGCGCGCGTTGTCCGCCATCGTCGCGCCATCTTCTTCGGGGGCTTCGGTCGCGGGAAAATCGTTGAGTGTTTGTAGCTGCAAATCAGGAACACCGCTCAGCATAGCGGCAATTTCTCCGGCTTTATGCTGCGACGTGGTGGCGAGTAGAATGGTCATGAGCTTGGTGTAAATCGAAAACGGGGCCAACCTCAAGGTTGGGTTCCTCAATGTCCATCAATGTACGCACCCAGTTTGCGACACCTTCGCGCGGGCCGGACACCCAGTAACGGTCAGGCTCGGAACTAGGCTCGATATAAGGGAATCGAGTAGCGACTTCTTCGGCGAGCGCCGTCGCGGGGTCGACGAAATGCAATTCGGGCGCGACCTCGCGCATCAGCGGCAATAACAACGGATAATGGGTGCAGCCCAGAATCACAGCCTCCGCCCCAAAGCGTTGCAGCGGCGCCAGATAGTGGCGGCACGCTTCGAGTGCCTCGCGTGAGGTGGTTTGCTCTGATTCGACCAACGGAACAAACGCCGGACAGGCGATTTCACAGCTTTGAATACGAGGATTAAGGCGATGCAGCACGCGGGTATAAACCCCGCTATTAACCGTGGCCTGGGTCGCCAGCACGCCCACTTTACGCCCGCACTGTGCCGCCAGACGCGCCCCAGGCTCGATGACACCGAAAACGGGTGTTGGCGCGAATTTATCGCGCGCCAATGGCAGCGCGTGCGCCGAAGTGGTGTTACACGCGAACACGAGTGCCTCAGCCCCTTGCCGCTTCAAGAATCCCGAAATCGACAGCGCGTAGTGACGAATCTCTTCGCTGGTTTTATCGCCGTAAGGGACATGCGCCGTATCGGCGAAATAAAGTAGGCGCGCTCCCGGTAAGCGCTTTCGCAACTCACGGGCGACCGTCAGGCCGCCCACTCCAGAGTCGCGCACACCAATGGAAAGTTTCACGCGCCGCCCGCTTGGCTCCCGGCTGATGGTGCCGAAGCCGCGCCTGCCTTGGCCTGAAGCTTGGCGTCAGGTTCAATCGCATCGCTGACATCCAGTTCACCGAGGGTCGAAAGCGGGCTATTATCGGTTTTCAGAACCACAGGTTTCTTGGCTCCCGATGCGTCCGAAGCGGTATTAACAAGGGCATACACCGCGAGACGAACCGTGGTTTCGCCAGCCTTCGACCAGAATTCGGTGTCATTGAAATCTTTGCTCAGGTTCACCGACACCGATTTGCCATCATCATGGTAATCGAGGACGGAGGTTTTGGGCGGGAAGTATTGCGGCGACATCTTGATGATGTCGGCAAGAGCTGCCGTTGGGTCACCGAACTTCTTCTGTGAATCGAGAGCCTCTTTCGATACAGCTTTGGAATGCAACTTGTCGTCTTTGCCCGGTACCCACACATTCGATAACAACGAGGCGCGCTCCGTTACCGTAGGGGTGGCATCCGTCGAGACGACAGCCGAATTATTTGTGGCCTCATTGGAAACCTGCGCCGAAGCATTTTCAACTGCGGCATTATTTCCACCGCTCGAAGGCGAGCATCCAGCCAACGCCAGCGCAAGAAGCGCACAAGGAACAAAATTTACGAACGGTTTCACGATGAACTCCTGCGAGGAGTGGAGTATTAGTTGTTTGAGCCTTTGCCGTAGATTCTTGCGTAGTTGCTGACACCACGAGTCACGCCATCAACCACACGCTGGCACCATTCGCCCGAACTGAGCAACGCTTCCTCACGAGGATTGGTGACAAATGCCACTTCGAGCAGAACCGAAGGCATCCACGTCTTGCGAATCACGAAAAAGCGAGCCTGTGACACACCACGATTCGAAAGGGCGGTTGCCTTGGAAAATTCGCGGTGAATTTCGCGGGCCAATCCCACCGATTGCGCGGTGTAGTAGAAGGTTTCTGTTCCGTTCGAACTCTTGCTCGGCGAGGCGTTGTTATGAATCGAGATGAACAAGTCAGCTTTGCGAGTGTTCGCATAGTCCACGCGGCCTTGCAGAGAAATGAAGTTATCAGTCGCACGGGTCAACAACACGTCGGCACCACGCGCACGCAAATTGTTAGCGAGACGCAAGATGAGGTCGAGCGCGCGATCTTTCTCTTTGGCGCGGGCGCCCTGGGCGCCCGTATCATGCCCGCCATGTCCGGCGTCCAACACGATCTTCCAACCACGCAAATTATTGGCTGTAATCGAACCAACGGGGTCGGCTGGCACAGGACCGGGAGGCGGCGCCTGTCGATTGGTAACGACAAAGGCAAAGATGGTCGGGTCAGGTGCGTCCATCACGGTGCCCGACAGGTTTTTCTTCAAGTCGAGAGTGATACGAGTCGTACCGGGAAATTTCGAGGGCATTCCGGCGCGGGCGCGAAGTACATCGCCCGAACCATTGGCAACCACACGCTCGTTGGTGGTGCTGAGAGCGTCAAAGCCCATCGAATAGCCCTCGAAATCGACGTACAAACGAGAACTTCCATCCGCCGCTTTCATCGACTTGAACTGAAGTCCATCGGGAATCGGTTTGCTGGTCTTAATCGTGATGGCGATGGTATCGCGCAGAGGGAAAACCTGCACCGACTCGATGGTCGGAGTCAACACCAAAGTTCCCGACTGGTCGAGGCGCGCCGAAGCACCCAACAACGGGGCAATCGAGAAAATCGGCAGATAGATTTGATTGGCGACGACCAATGGCGCAGCGCGCAGTGTCTGTTCGTTCTTATCAATCCACGCCTTGTTCTGCCCCATACACATCACGATAGGGGGCTGGCCAGGACGATTGATCTGGAAGAACTGGTTCTCGATGGGCGTGTTGGGGTTGCCGGGAACGTTGTTCAAATCGGCTTTGGTGACGGTGGCCCCCAACAGTGGCATTTCGTCCACCAGTGGCGCCAACACGTCGAGATTCCCGACACGCATCGGGGTTTCGTTCACTCGCTGTAAACCGACCTGTACGGCGCGCACCGAGTCGATGGGAATCAGAGCAGGGCCAAGAGCAGTTGGCGGCTGTCCTGCTACAGTGGTGTTGTCATCCGCCGCATTGGCAGCTGCTCCACCATTCGTGGCAATGATAGGCGGGTTAGCTCCCGGCCAGTTGATTCCGGGGTCTCCGGCAAGCGGAGTTTGGGCGGCATTAGCTTTGATGACGGGGCCGCCCATAGGCATCTCCCCGAGTTCGTGCTCGGAATTAGTGTTGCCAAAAGGTGCTGGATTAGACAGCGCCGGACGATTGACAGCAGGAGCTGCCGATACCCCCGGAATGGAGATTACGGCAGAGACGGGCGCGAGCAAAAGCGGCACATGTGCAAAAAAACGACGAAGGCAAGGGCGGCTGTGCATGGGCAAACGTGAAACGTAAATCGTTAGCGGCGAAGTCGCCGCACCAATGTTAGCGTTTATAGGGTATCGTAGATGCTCGAAAATGACCAAAAGGTGCGCCCTATAGCGCACCTTTTGGGCCTTTCTGACTATAAATTAAGCAAGTACCAGCAAATAAGACCTATAAACGCGCCTCCTCCGATGGATAAGGCGATCTTGTTGAGGTCGAGTTGACGCGCACTTTCGGGGTCAAGTTCTTCGAGAGATATTAATTCTGGGTGGTCAATAACTTCTGGTTCCGGCTCTTCCGCCGCCATTCGAGCCTCTTCTTCGAGCGCATCCTGCTTTTCTTTTTCAGCAGCACACTGTGCGCAACGAAAGAAACCAGCGTTCTCGTGAGCATGAAACCAACGCTTGCAATCGGGGCAGTGACGCAGAAAATGTTCTCCGCACAGAGGCTTGGCTTCAACCACAGCTCCCGATTCCTCATCGGTGGACTCGAAGGTTAAATAGCGCTCATCGTCGAAAACAGGAAATGGCGAACGCAGATTGCGGGAGCAAACCAGGCAGGCGAAAGGAAACAACGCGCCGCAATGGGCACATTGCACCCGCCGAGAGTTCGACTCGATCTCGCCGCCACAATGACGACAATGTAATTTGGTGGAAGAAGAAGAACTAAGTGTCGCCGCCATATCCGGTTCTGCCGCTAAGGAACTACTGACGCCTAAACATCTTCAGGGAAATCCTCACGCCCCCGAAAAACAAATCCGAGAGCGTGGGACATCCCCTTCAATGCAGTTGTGTGCAGCGAGGGCTTTTTAAGAGCGCGCTGCCAACACGATTTGGGCGAATGAATCGGCCTTCAAACTCGCGCCGCCTACCAACGCCCCATCAATGTGTTCCAGGGCAAGCAATTCACGCGCGTTATCTGGCTTCACCGAGCCGCCGTATTGAATGCGAACAGCCTCTCCAGCCTCCGCACCAAACTTACCAGCCACTGTGGCGCGAATGACGCCACACACGCGGTTGGCCTCGTCGGCAGCACACACTTCGCCAGTTCCGATTGCCCACACAGGCTCATAAGCGAACACGATACCCGCAACTTGTCCGGCCTCGACACCTTCCAGAGCCATCACGGTCTGGTTCTCGACAACAGCATCCGTGTGCCCATTCTGACGCTCGGTGAGGGTCTCGCCGACGCAAACGATGGGGGTTAGCGACGAACCAAGAGCCGCCAGCAACTTTTTGTTCACCGAATGATCGGATTCGCCGAACACTCGTCCTGCTTCGCCTTCCAAATCGGGTTCGGGCACACCGAAACGTCCGCGACGCTCAGAGTGGCCGATCAAAACGAGCTTGGCGCCCGCATCTTCCAGCAATGGCAACGAGACTTCGCCGGTGTAAGCGCCCGAAGCCTTCCAATAGAAATCCTGCCCGCCCACTTCCACGTTCGAGCTATCCAACGCTTCGCTCAATGCCGGAAGCGCCGTGAATACCGGGAACAGCCCGATTTGAACGTCCGTAACGTCCTTCACTAATGGCCCAAACTCGGCGGCGAAAGCGCGCGCCTCGCTGATGGTTTTGTTGAGTTTCCAGTTACCCGCAATAAAAGGTGTCCGCATAAAAAAACTAAAAAAGGCGACGCCCCTTCAGAGCGTCGCCTTTTTCCTTACCACAAAATTGATAATTTTGAAAGCGAAGTCCGCTTCCAAATTCCCTCTTCTTAGCGTCGTGAGCCAGCGAGAATACGCAAGATGGCCATGAAGATGTTGAAGAAATCGAGGAACAACGACAGCGCTGCCGAGCAGTAGCCGCGTGTATCGTAGCGCTGCATGATGTTCGAGGTGTCGTACAGCACATAGCCCGAAAACAACAGCAACGTGAACCACGCCATCAGGTAGGAAGTGAGTGGCGAGTGGAAGAAGAACGCATTCGCCAGTCCGCCCAGAACCAGGCCGATCAAACCAACGAAGAGGATGCCTCCCATGAAAGAGAAATCTTTCTTGGAAACGAATACATAGGCCGTGAGCGCACCGAAGGTGATGGTCGAAAGCGCTGCCGCTTGCACCAGGATACCGGGTTGGCTTCCCTCATAAATCGCGAGGATTGGTGTGAAGAGCCAGCCAATGATGCCCGTGAAGCCGAACAGAGCCGCATAGTTCAGTCCTTCGGTACGGGACACAGCTTGTGCTCCATAAGAGAGGCCGAAAATAAGAGCCAATGCCAGCAGAGGAATACGAAGCACGGTAAGCGCCGCGCCCATAAGTGCCGGAATTTGGAGCGTCAGGATGCCCGCAACGATGCAGCACAAGATGCCCGCAAGAAACAACACATAGGTCTTGCGGATGAAGCCCATGCGCTCGTCGACGGAGGCCTGCGCTACAGGAATTGAAGCTGAGGAGTAATCAAACGGATTCGATTGATTCTGGTTGAAAGGTTGATTTTGCATTGAAGTAGTGCCGAAAGAGCTAATGCAATTTCGGCACCATATTTAGGACGCATGGCCCTCAAAACGAGTGTAAGGAACCGTTGCTTAACGTGCAGATAGCACTTTAGCTGACTTTGGGATCCAATACAGCAACGCCAGGCAAATCTTGCCCTTCAAGGAATTCGAGGCTGGCACCGCCGCCTGTCGAAACGTGGCTCATCTTTTCATCCAGGCCCATCTGCTTCACGGCCGCTGCGCTGTCGCCGCCGCCGATGATGGTGAGCGCGCCCTTGTCGGTCGCGCGTCCAACTGCTCTGGCAACTTCGAGAGTGCCGTTCGAGAACGGCGCCACTTCAAAGCGGCCCATCGGGCCGTTCCACAACACCGTCTTGGCGTTCTCGATAACCTCGGCATAGTTGGCGATGGTATCGGGGCCGATGTCCATACCCATCATGTCGTCGGGAATCTCGCCGGCGGGCACAACTTTGGTGGTGGCATCTACCGCGTCACGGTCAGCGACCAGAAAATCACTCGGCAAACGGAAATCGTAGCCGTTCTCACGTGCCAGCTCGATGAGTTCTCCGGCGATAGGAGCGTCCTCTTCCTTGAAGTAGGAAGTGCCAACGGGACGGTTCTGAGCGCGCTCGAAGGCGTAGCCCATCGCGCCACCCACCAACAGAGTGTCAACCTTCGGCAGCAAGTTGCGAATGACACCGATTTTGTCGCTCACCTTCACGCCGCCCAAAATGGCGACGAAGGGACGCTGCGGGCTTTGCAGCAACTGACCCAAAAATTCGAGTTCCTTCGCCATCAACAGGCCAGCCACACAGGGCTTGCCCTCAGATTTCAAAACCTGAGCCACGCCCTGTGTCGAAGCGTGTGCGCGGTGCGCGGCGCCGAAAGCATCGTTCACATACACGTCATAACCCGGTGCCGCCAAAGCCGCCGCGAACGCAGGGTCGTTGGATTCCTCGCCGGGATAAAAGCGCGTGTTCTCCAACACCAATACCTGTCCGGGCGCAAGGCTTTTCACCATCGCGTCCGCTTCCAGGCCAACTGCTTCGGTCGAATAATGAACGTCGCGTCCCAGCAACTCCTGCAAATAAGTCGCGATGGGTTTGAGTCGCATCGACTCGACAACTTTGCCCTTGGGACGCCCAAAGTGCGCCATCAGCACAATGGAAGCACCGGCATCAAGCAGGTATTGCAACGTTGGCAACGTCTCGCGAATACGCGCATCATCGGTGATTTTTCCGGTTGTTTCGTCTACCGGAACGTTATAGTCCACGCGCACTAGCGCGCGCTTTCCACCCAGGTCAATGTCTTTGATGGTTTTTTTCATAGCGCTCTAAGCATAGCGGCGCCTCTGCTACTTCGGCCAAACTCCTTGGCCTCATGCTCTCCACCCAACTCCTCGCAGAGCTAGAAACTCTGCCCTACTCGACACGCCAACAGCGCATGGTCGAGTTAGGCCGCGACTCCTCCAATTCCGCCCTATTCGATGAACTTGAACGCGGCGAAACCTCTTACGAACGGCGTTTGGCCCTGCAAAGTTGTGCGACTTCGCGCGACGGCGAACGAGTGCTGCGCCTCATCTTCGACTCGTCCCGCCTTGTGCGTAGCATGGCGCTGCGTATGCTTCCTATCGCCGCAACCGATGAGCAAATTGCGCGCGTAATTCCCCAACTTGCTCTAAAGTCGCTGCGCCGCCTTTTGATCTATCTACAGCGCCACAAGCGCGAGGCAACGGTTGAGGCTGTTATCAATGCCTGTATAGAATCACGCTCCAGCAGCGAATTACCCGAACTGCTTCCCTTCGCCTCGCTCGAATTGGCACGCCAACTACTGCAAACCGACTTCGAGCGCGCCTCCGAAAACGATTTAGGCCGTCTGGCCTATTGGCACACCGAACTCGCACTCGAATACGCCCTGCAACTGGTGCGTGGTTTAAGCGAACCCGATGGAGTGGTGCTGAAAAAAGCCAACAAGGTGCTAGATGCGGCCGGTGCATTCCGCACCCCACGTGAACGCGAACTGGCATTGGAATTGGTGCGCGAACTGAACCGCCGCTACCCCCTTGCCCAACTCCAGTTGAACCCTTTGTTTCTTTCGGGAAGCGCTCAGGAGTTGGCAGAAATGGTAGTCGCAAGTGATGAGGTCGTCAAGCTCACATGGGCGGCGCGCGCACATCACATTGAAGAAAGCGTTTTAGTTGCGCTGATGCATTCACAGGGGCACATCAAATGGGATTGGCATCAGATGTTAAAGCACATGCCACTGGAAACTCGCGCCACGCTCCACAACGAGTTCAACGCCAGTTGGCGCGGCAAATTTGGAATTATCCCCATCTCGCTTTTAGAATTGCTGCCACGCGACTTACGCAACGCACAGGCCCGTCGCCATCTTCAAATCCCCGATTTAAAAGCGACGCCCGCCAATTGGCTTCCCTATATCGCATTACTTCCTGCCGACGAAGCTGCGGCAAACGCACAGCCTTTTGTGGGTGCCCCCGACCCCATATTTCGTGCAGCGGCACTGGCGGCATTAGTGCGAAACGCCCGCTACGAGCGCCATAACATCGGCGCCATTTTGGAATTGCTGCAAAAGCGCGCCAACGAACAAGACCCGGTGCGTATGGCGATGCTCGGCGCTCTGGCGCAGTTGCCGCCCTCAATTTTCACAGAGGAGCATCTACCAGCTCTGGCAACCATCCAACGACAGGCACTCAATGCGCGCGATTTGTCTTATGGCACAGCGGCGCAACTAGAGCGGCTGGTCGTCGCCCTGTTGCCCCATTACCCCGAATGGGCGGGCGTACAAATCACCGAACTGCTCAAAGAGCGCGGCAGCATTTCGTTCTTCGATTTACAACACCGCCTCAACGATTCGCAGATGCGCGCCATCGGCCCGCGTCTACTACCGCTGTTCAACGCATGGGCGTTACGCGAACACACTCCTTTCATCGGCGCGATGCGTGCTTTCGGGCGGCGCCTCAAGGCGTGGGACGAGGGCGCTCAGTTGCTCGTCGATTACTTGACGGCTGCCCCCGATCACCACGTCGCGGCAGTCGCCAATATTCTGGCCGAATTTCGCGGCGATCTCTGGAAGCAAGTCGCGCCTCAACTTCTGGCAAGCGACGAAAGTTGGGCGTTGCAGCATGTGATGACGAAGTTCCTGACGCTCAAGCGGCAGGACTTGCTCACGCCCGCCATTTTAGGCCATCGCCGCTTGAACGGGCGCTTCGCCTCAGGTCGAACACGCCAGGTCTTTCCAGCGGAGACAGGTTTCTGGCGCTGGACACCAACACAGCAAGGCTTGTTCGCCCAAACATTGGCAGAGGTTCTGTACGACACTTCGCGCGACTCCCCCGGCGCCTTCTTCGCCATCAATCGCCTGTGCCAATTGCCCGACGTAGTGCCAACCGTTCTGCTCGAACAGGCGCAGTTCTCCAATCCTCAACTCGCATGGCGCGAAGCCGCCTTGCGCGTGTTGTCGCGCCTTGATGCAGGTCAGGGTGTGCCAACCCTGTTGGAAGCGCTCGACGACGAACGCGCCCGCATCGCCATCTATGGCCTCCGTCGCGCATTGCTCGAAATGCCCGCCGTGCGAGCGCTCGATATTTTGCGCACCGTACCGTTGCAAAAAGTCACCGTCGCCAAGGAGGTAGTGCGTTTACTGGGCGACCTCAAGTTGCCCGAAGCCTTCGATTATTTGTTGGAAATGGGACAGCGCGATTTACACCGCGACGTGCGCGTTGCGCTTCTACGTGCCCTGTGGGAACACCTCGAAGACCCGCGTTCATGGCCGATTCTCGAAGCAGCCGCCATTAACCCCGACCCAGCGGTAGCGACAATGGCCGCGCGCACCACCAATCCACGCCTATCGCTGGAATCTCGCTCCCGCCTCAACACCGTTCTCGCTCAGCTGCTGCGTCATCCCGACTCCCGTGTGCGCTTGCAGGTGCTTCAAAACGGAGCTATTGGCGCCATCTCCGACCCGCAAAACCAACTGCTTGAGCCTCTACTGGACTGCCTCGATTCCAAGGTCGAAACAGAGTACCTCACCGCTGCCAAAACTATTTGGAGCACCTACACCAAAACACGCTCCGAAGCCGTAGCGCGTCGGGCCATCGAAAGCACTTTCAAACGCCTATTGCCTCGCCGTCGCGCCCTAACAGGAGTGCTAAATACCTACAAACAAGACGCTGCTTTTTCGCGCGGCCACATAACCAGAGGCGCCCAGATGGTGTTGGAAATACTGGAGTGCGATGAGACCCTACTCATCCAGCGCCTTGATTTTGCCTTCGCCGTCTCACCAGTGACAGAGTGCGCCACACAAATCGAGGCACTCGCCGAACAAAACAAGATTCATGAAGGCGTACTATTTTCGCTCATCACCTCAATGGGCGGCTATTACGGCACGACTGTCTCGCGACAGTACATCTTCAATCGCTGGCGCCACGCCTCATCACCCATTCTTCGGCGTCTCGCGTTAGCGCTTCTCGTCAGTTTGGCTTCTGATACCAAAGGCTGGACGCCCGCTCGAATCGAGGCATTGGTCGAGTTTCGCTCCGATGCAGCTCCTCTACTTTCGAGTGCTGCCCAGTTCATTTTTTGGCCGGGAGAGGAGGAGTAAGAGGCGCAGGCTCAAAATCGAAGTTCGCGAAGAACTCGATGCGACTGCGCTCGTTCTCGTCGGTGTTCACCGTCTTGTACGTCGGAAAATATCCGGTTGCCTTCAATCCAAAGTGATGAAAGGTCCCCATCAAATTCGCCCCTCGCCGTGTCGGATAGCAAATGGCGAGGGGCATCGAATAATCGTGGTGCGATAGCAAGCGAATCGCCGCGAACAACTGTGACAGCGACACAATCCAGAATGGTGGGTCGCACCAAACCGCCCCGAACTGCTGCCCCTGCCACGTCGGGCGATAAACATCGAACTTCTGGAATCCCTTCAGCCCCGCGAATCGCTCATCCACATCCAAAGTCGCACACGAACTGCCGCGCCGCTCCAACTCCTGCCCCAAAAGCGGCGCACACAAACAGCACGGATTCTCAAATTGTCCCGCGACATCGGCCAGAAACGAAACCGTTTCATCCGTCCAAAAATATTGCTCCCGCCCATGAACCTCAAGCATCAGGAACGAGGATAAATGATTTCGCCCTACTCCCCTACGTCCCAGCACCCAATTTAAAAGACACACATTACTCTCGACTACCAATCGGCCTAACAATACTCAGTGCCTTGGTAGCACTGGTTTTGTCACTGATAGGTGGGGTAACATTAGCCATCAATATTGTCACGTATTTCTGCGTTGACGATTCGAGTTCGGGCCTCTCCTTCGCACTTGGAATCGGCGGCGAGGCTCTGAACTATAAAGCCAGTTAGAAGGGCAAACAGAACGAAGCCGAACAGTAAAAATTTCGCTATGAAAAAATTATTGCCGTTGATGTTGATGGGTGGAGCGTGCGCTTTTACAGGCAATGCGGCACATGCACAGGTATTTGCCAAACCCGCTGGTGCCAAAGCCATCCCCCTACGTGTGCAAACCCTGCGCGCCGAAGTCGAAATCATCGGCGCCGTCGCCATCACCAACTGGACGATGACGATGTCAGTAGAAAACATTGGCTTCGGCAGTTTGTATCAAGAAGGCGGAGTTTGCGATTTCATCTGTGCCCGCCCTCGCGATGCCAAAGTAACTGCATTTAGCGTTGGTGATTTGGTCGGACAAGTCGAAGAGCGAGGCTTCATTGCCCCCCGCGTCGCCTTCAAAGCGGCTCCCAACGATCCCTTGCTACGCAGCGGCCTCAATGCTGGCAACTCTTTCCGAGCGACCGTCTATCCTCTCGGCGGATGGGAGGTAGCAACTGTACGCGGCACATGGATTCAATCCCTCGCGACTTCTCGCACAGGCTCTACCTACTCACTACCTCTACTCGCCCTGAAAGGCGCTACTACACGCCTCAAAGAACTTAATGTCAAAGTTACCGCACGCGACGCGGCCCTTCCAACTCTCACCAATAACTACAGCCTTCCGCTCAAAACTCAAAACGGCGCACGAGTCCTATCTCTAAGTCAGAAGAATTACCGGGTGCTTCGCAACCTAACCCTCACCTTCAAAACCCCAAAATCGCGCCCCTCGATAACCGCTCTCATAACTCCCGATAAAAAAGACGCAAGCTCTCATTTCGCCTTTTCATTCATCGCCAATCGCGCCCTCAAAAACCTGTCGGTGTCGGGAACAGGCATCGAAGGCGTTATGCTCCCCAAAAAGTCGGTCAACATGGGCGAGGTTGTGTCAGGCACTGGCACCTACACAGGCGAAGCCGGAAAAATGCAGGCCACATTAACGGCCGATGGCGGCGTCAATATTTCCCTCAAAGCGCTGCCAAACCCAACCGCCGATTCGCTGTGGGCCACCCAAAAAATCAACTCACTTGGCACGGCGTCTAATCGCTCGCAAATCATCGCCCTCAGCAAGCAATATTCGATAGTCTCACCCTTCACCTCCTGGCTGGCAGTCGGAGCCGAAGACCGCAAAATCTACCGTCAAGTCCTCGTCTCCAGCCAACTCGACCCATTGGTGCGCGAATATTGGCTCAAGATGGCCGATGGAAAGGGGAATACAGCGCGCGTCGCCCAACTCAAAAAGTCCATCACCCAAATCAGCACCGCTAATGGGCTTACCATGCAGGACGAACTGTACGCTCGTTTAGGTACGGCCCTCAACTACGCTGCAGTGACAGGCTACTTCTACCGTGATACTCCCAAAACCCCCGCCCAGAAGCGCTACGCGTACTTGACGAAGGAACAGGAAGAGTACCTGAAAACGCTGCCCATAAAAGAAGAAAATGGGGGTCTCTATGCGTTGCGCACCAAAATCATGGATGAGTACCGCAAACCCCATCCCGATTTCGCACAGTTGCGCACATGGGAACGGGATTTCACCCAATATTACGGCAGCATCGTTCGCGACCCTCGTACCTCGCTGTGGAAAGCACAATTCAAAGCACGCGAACTCGAAGCCCAAACCACCGCCGCCGAAAAGACCAACAACGCGACACAGCTCGCCCAACTCGACAAAGAGCGCAAAATTAACTCGCACAACGCCTATTTCGTGAACGGCATTGGCGACCCGCCTATATATGTCACTGCCCCTGCCGATGCCCGTCAAGTCGTGGCTATCATGCCCGATGGCAAAATCAAAACGCTCGACTACAACCAGAACCAAAAGCGTTGGGAAGGCAACTACGACGTGCCCGTAGGCACTAGCGATGGCGACTATAAAATCCAAATCCTCGTCGTCAACGCCAACGGCTCCCGCAATCGCTACGCGATGCCCTTCCGCGTCGATACAAAAGCACCTTCCGGCAAAGGCGAGGTTCTATTGGCGCCGCGTGCCGCAACCAATGGCGAACGCTCTCTGCGCCTCGAAGTCGAGCATAGCGGCGATGTCGCTGTAATCACCGCCCTTATGCCGTGGGGCGAAAAAGTCTCGCTGTTGCCCTCCACTATCAACGCCCGCAGCTTTTTCGCTTTGACACGCATTCCCCAAGAGTACGAAGGCAAATCCATCAAAGTCACCTACATCTTGGTCGACCGTGCCCACAACATCACTTCCATCGAAGCCGAATCCGTAACCGCCCAATAATGCGCTTTCGGCGATTCATTCTCCCCTCACTACTGCTACTCTGCGTGGCGCGCCCACAGCGCGCCACCGCACAAGCAACAGCGTGGTCGCCACCAAGCCCCCAGACCTACTCTTCCAGCCGCGAAATCGACCGCCTAATCGTGCTTCCTGATGGTACGCTGTGGGCGAAGACCAGTGGCGGCGCGCTCCGCCTCCAAAACGGTGAGTGGAAAAAGTTCAATGCCGCGCCCGCCGAACTCGGCGCGCCACTCCCCCCACTCAAATGGCGCGGTCAAACGGTCAGCGCTTCAATCGAGGGGTTGGCCGTTGGCACGCGCCCAGTTCCCCTCCCCAATTCCAGCGGCACCCATATTAGTGCTCTGCTACCACGCGGCTCAGTTCTGTGGGCCGCTCTGTTTGGCGATGGCATTTGGGCATGGGATGGAGCCAAATGGAGCGGGCCACCTCTACAACTACCCGATCAAGCCCGCGAGATCACTTCACTAGCCCAAAGCGCGAACGGGCAACTCGTATGGGCGGGCACAAGACGCCAAGGGGTCTGGCAATATTCCGATGGCACATGGAAGCAGCATTTGGAGCCGAATGAGCCTTTCGCCCACAACATCCAATATCTGCAAAGTTATCGCGGCGCTTTGTGGGGTAGCACTCTCGAAGATGGCCTAGTCATTCGCGACGCCAAAGGCTGGCAACACATAGGCAAAGGCACTCTATCCTCGAATGCCCCGCGCCAGATGGTCGTGTTCGCGGGCAAGTTGTATGTCCGCCACTCCAACGAAGTCGTCGATCAGTTCGACGGCACCACATGGAAGCGCAACGTCTTCCCCACATTGCCACGCAAGCAAATCATCTCAATGGCCGCCGACAACAAGCGCCTTTATCTGGGCCAGTGGGGAGGTTGGAGCGAATGGGACAGCAAAACATTCTCCCACCACCTGCGCATTCCCGAACTTCAAATCGTCCCCCTCCAACACATCGTCCCCGATGGCAACGACGTTTGGCTAGGCACTGAAAATCGTGGCCTGTTCCACTGGAAGCGAGCCACACAAACTCTTGAACATTCCGACGAACGCAATGGCCTCCCCGACCACTGGATCACAGGAATCAAGCGCACCGGAAACACCGTCTTCGTCGGCACCTTCGGCTCTGGCCTCGCCATCCGAAACGATGGCGAAAAAATCTGGCAAGCCCCCACCGAACTCAAACAAACAGGCATCACCGCGCTAGTCAGCGACAGCACTGGAAACACCTGGATTGCCACCCGCTACGGCCTTTTCTGCTGCACCCCACAAGGCCAAATCCAAGCCCGCAACGCCTCCCTAGACCCAGACGAACGCGAGATACAAACCCTGCTCCCCACTCCAACCGGACTTTGGCTAGGCAACCGCAACAACCTGCTCTTCCGCCCGTACACAGTTTTGAAATAACCCTATATGGCTCTCAAGGCTCGCATGTAAGGGCGAACCTTGTGTTCGCCCTCCATCAGTTCTCTACCACTCCCATAAAACGTGCGGCTGTTACTGGCTCTATTCGTCGGCGAAGGCCGACGATTCCGTTGGCTGCGGTTTTACATCGCCCTCTCATTCAGCGCGCGAAGCGCCCCTGCAATTCTAATAGCTAAAAGCCAACGGCCAATAGCTTTAAAAACAAAAACGCCGCGAACCAATTGGTTCGCGGCGTTCATTGTGATTCGACTGTTCTTACAGACCTTTGGTGGACATGAAGTTGATCAAGTCCGCAACACGGTTCGAGTAGCCCCACTCGTTGTCATACCACGAGAAGACTTTCAAGAACTTGTCGCCCATTGTCATGGTGCTTTTGGCGTCGACAATGGAGGAGTAAGGGTTGCCCTTGAAGTCAATCGAAACGAGTTCTTCGTTTTCGACGAGCAAAATGCCCTTCATAGGACCATCAGCGGCAGCCTGGAAGGCAGCGTTGACGCTTTCAGCCGTCACCGATTTCTCGGTGTTGACGGTAAGGTCAACAATCGAAACCACTGGGGTAGGAATGCGCAGCGAGGTGCCGTGCATTTTGCCCTTCAATTCAGGGATAACGAGCGAGATCGCTTTGGCCGCACCCGTCGAGGACGGGATGATCGACTGAGCGGCAGCGCGAGCGCGGCGCAGGTCCTCGTGAACCTGGTCGGCGATACGCTGGTCGTTCGTATAAGCGTGAATCGTCGTCATAAGGCCCGACTCGATACCAAAGGAATCGAGCAAGACTTTGGCGACAGGGGCCAAGCAGTTGGTCGTGCAGGATGCGTTCGACACGACGAAGTGCTTGCTGGGGTCGTACAGATCGTTGTTAACGCCCATCACGAAGGTTGCGTCTTCGTTCTTTGCAGGCGCCGAAATGACAACGCGCTTGGCGCCGCCCTGTTCGATGTGAGCGCGAGCTTTGGTAGCGTCGGTGAAGAATCCGGTGGATTCAACAACAACGTCAACACCGTGGTCGCCCCAGGGGATGTTGCCGGGGTTGCGCTCGGCGAACACTTTGACTTTCTCGCCCTCGACGATGAAACCGTCTTCCACGACTTCGACCGACTTCGAGAAGTGGCCGTAGTTGGAGTCGTGCTTGAGCAAATGGGCGTTGGTTTTGGGGTCGCTCAAGTCATTGATGGCGACGACATCGATCTGGTCGCCGTAGCGTTCGGTGAGGGCGCGAAAAGTGATGCGTCCAATACGACCGAAACCGTTGATACCGACTTTAACTGGCATATTGAGTAGATGTGCTCCTTCTTTGAGCCGTGCATATACAAGGCTAAATTTTGCGCGCCGAGTATAACAGGACTATTTTTTTGTCTTTCTAAATTGGAGTGTGAATCGGGGCAAGAGACGCAGCAGTCGTCGCACCGTTCGCCTAATTTATTTAACGGAGAACCCCGCTGGCAAAATGAAAGCCTTCCCCAACTGATCGAGCTAATCCTGAGAACACGCTCCGATAGAGCATAGTACAAGCCACACTAAAAGTCTTCACCGGAATGAATAGAGCGAGAACAATCAGGAAAAATACCCTAAGCCAGTGGCTGGGCATCGAACTCGATGCCGTCAGTGGTAAGGAGAAATTTGTCTCCATGCTCGGAGGGTTCGTGTCGATGGTCCTCATCATGGCCATCAGCCAGAACCTCCTTCATCTGCAAGGCGCTTCCATGCTCATCGCCTCGATGGGCGCCAGCGCCGTGCTGCTTTTTGCTGTGCCTCATGGCCAGCTGTCGCAGCCGTGGCCCGTCATCGCGGGTCATTTCTTTCCCGCCATCATCGGAGTCACATGCGCCAAATTCATCCCCTCAACACCTCTCGCGGCGGGCTGCGCGGTAGGTCTGGCTATCGTGACCATGCATCAACTCAAATGCATTCACCCACCCGGCGGAGCCACTGCCCTAACAGCGGTCATTGGCGGCCCAGCCATCAAAGAACTCGGCTATCGCTTCGTCATGAGTCCCGTCCTTCTCAACGCCCTCGCGATTGTCTGCGTGGCGATAGCTTTCAACTTCCTCTTCGACTGGCGAAAATATCCGGCAATCTGGAACCAAAAGCAGGCTCCATCACCACAAGAAATGCCATCGCACGAATCCGTGGTCAACGCCCTCCGCAGCCTCGATTCTTTCGTGGACATCACCGAAGAAGACCTTCTGCGCCTCCACCACCTGCTCTCTCAACAAACCAACAAATCCTGAACGAAGAATTGGCTGGTGACTTTCCCACTACAGGCTTCACATTCATTCAGACACTTGATGAACTTGCATCATGAGCGAATTTGTACTCAAGCCGTGGGAACTCCCTCCTGATAGAACAGAAATAAATCCCCCTATTTCCGTTGGCCCGGTTTACTGGCAGGGCGAAAAAACTAACCTCCTTCTCTGCCGAGTCGAGCGCACGCAGAACCGGGGCTTCGTCTTCTTTCGCCCTCAAAACGAGGGCGATATTAATTTCGTCGCGTGCGATTCCCAAAACCGCGCGCCAATTCGCCCCGCCTTCACCAAAACTCCAAAATGGTCTTGGGCTTTTCCCAAAGAGGTTGCTAACACAGCGGCAGCCTATTGGGGACGCCTGTTTTATGTGGGTGATGCCTGTTGCTTCATCAATCGCAACGAATGCGGTTGGCTCACCGAAGACGAGGGTTTCGCCGCCTTTGCCCTCCCATTCGCTCATCTGACCGCTCCATCTCAATGCATTTTCGAGTGGCTTACAACCGAATTGGAACGCCCCGAATCCGAAGCCAAATTCGCCTTGACATGGCTCGATTGGGATGAAAAAGAACGCTCCTCCTACGCAGAATCGGCCTTCCCCTCATGGCAAAATCTAAGGGTATTCCTGCGCGCCATCGCCTTTAACGAAGAAGAACTGCACGAAAATCTGGTGTGGTATCTGGGTGACCAAATCAACCCATCCTCCGTGGGTTACTCACCAAACGCCGCAAAATGGTCGCCCCCGCCCCAACCGCTGGTGACTCGCTTACAAACGTGGAGCGAACTCATAAAACCGCACTATTTGCCACTCCCTCCAATCCCCGAAGAGATCTCCCCATTACTACGCGACTATTTGATAGAGGAAATCAGCACACTTCGCGTCAGCGGCGAAGACGCTAACGCCCATCAAAAACTCGAAGCTCGCCTCTTCCTATGCGATTGGCTCCAAGAAAACGCCCCTGACCGCATGAATTTACTGGAATCCTCGTAAACATGAAGTCCCATGTTTCCCCCTGCCCTCTATTTTGAAGAACTCCCTATCCGACTCGAAATAGAGTGGGGTGGACGCCTTCGCCCGGTTGAAACGCGCGTCGAGCAATGGCCCCACTCCAACAAAAATGTCTTGGTTTGCCACTTCATGGATGAACCAGAATATGGCGAGTGGGTTGTTATGGTCGCCGGGGGATTACCTTATTTCCTCAGCACTCCCAATAAACTTTTGCACCAAGATGCAGCATGGAGCGTTATGACTCGTAAGCGTTGTCTGGTGTTCTCATTCAAACAAGAGCGGCTAGAAAAGTTGGAGAGCATCGTAAAGCGCGCCTTCGAGAGCGACAATTTCCATATCGCCCGAATCCTACAACTTTCTCCGTGGCAAGACTCTCTTGATATGGAACCCCAAAGGAGCCTTATGGTCTCAAGATTGGACACTGCAAAATACGACTCCCTTCGATTGGTCTCCCGCCCCCCTTCATCTCACACCAGAACAGATGCTCGATATAGCCGAAACCAGATGGAATCAACCAGAATCGGAGCTGCGCTTCGCTTGGCAGTGGGCGAACTGGGATGAATCCGAACGCTTCAAACAAACAACGGGAGCCAAAGGCGACGCCACCGAATTAGCACAGGTAATGATGTGGACATTGAGTTGTTCGCCCAAATTGTGGCAACATGGCACATGTTGGGAATGGGGAATATGGGGCCAAAGTCGAGAAGAAACGGATGAAGATAATTACTGGTTGCGCAACCACTCCGATGGGCAATTTAATCCAACAGATGAGCTGATGGCACACGAGCAGATGGAGGAATGGTCCCAACTTTTGCAATCCTACTTCATGCCTCAGTGGCGTAAAGACTGGATAGAAAAGTATGTTTGTGTACGGAATTTTTGGATTTACCGCCCTTTGTGTGAGGTCGAACTCACCTCACCCCCAACGATGCACGAACAAATCGAAGCTCGATTGCTCTTGAAGGACTGGTTAGAAGGTAAAACCACACCAGACGAGGCCAGCCGCTTAATTTCGCTTTTATAGCGAAATTTGCCAATAATCCCCCTCGCGACAACTAACTAGCCCCCAAGTTGCGCTTTCTGGGAGCATTCTGAGACTCTATTTTCGCTCTTGTTGACGCGAAATTTGCATTAATTCGTTCTTTTAACCTCCCCTTTGGTGCGAATCATGCCCAAAATTTGATTGATGGCAACAACCGAAGAGCTTATTAACGAATTAACAAAACGTGGCGCGACCATGGCTCAGGTCGCACTTTTGAAAGATCCGACGGCAAAAACCCCCGACGAAGCTATTGAATTATTGCAAACCGGCAACTCTCGCTTCTTCTCAGGGCAACAGAGCCGCGTCCTCTCCAGTGTCAACTCGCGCCGCTCCCAAATCATGGCCCAAACCCCATTCGCAGTCGTGCTCGGATGCGCCGACTCGCGCGTGCCTATCGAATTAGTATTCGACCAGGGTCCCGGCGACATCTTCTCGATTCGCGTCGCTGGTAACGTCGCCGAACCAGCAACTGTTGGCTCCATCCAGTACGCGATCAAACACCTCAAAGTGAAATTGGTCGTCGTGCTGGGCCATGAAGGTTGCGGCGCCGTAGCCGCTTCTTTGCTGACTCCCGAAGAGCGCTCAGGCGAACCCTTGCATGTCCGCTTCTTGCTGGATGCAATCGCTCCCGCACTCAAAGACATTGCGCCAATTCAAGACCGCAAAGCAAAAATGCGCGAGGCGGTCATCCTGAACGTGAAACAGCAACGAGAGAATCTGGAACAGGATGAAGTGATCGCGGAAGCTATCGCCAACGGCCAGATTAAAGTCGTCGGCGCCTTCTACGAAATCGGTTCCGGCGCAGTCGATTTCTTGGAAGGCTAAGCCTTTCCAGTTTCGGAAACACCTCGAAAACCCGCCGTTCAGTCGGCGGGTTTTCTTATTCACCGAACAACTCTCCAAGCCCCTCACCATGCAAACCGACTGGCAAAGCGAAGTCCGCAAGTTCCGCGATTGGGCCGAACCACAAATTCAGATAGCCGAGTGGGAATGCAATTATGAGCACTGGGACGCGATTTATACATCCGTAGAAGAGTTCTTGAAAACAGACTCTTCTCTATGGAGCGAGCAGGAAACAGAAGACCTACTCTACATTCTCGCCCGCGATTGGGAATTTGGAACTATTTCCGAAAGTCTGAAGGAACACTCCTCAGAAACGGCGATATATATATCTGAAAAATCACTGGATAAGAGTGACTTTGATGCCCGCTGGCAACTTGCCGATGTGCTGGGCTACTTTCCCTCAGATACACGTACAGAACCACTAGTACGTCGCTTCGTCGATGACGAAGAGGAATATGTCAGGCGGCGCGCCCTTCAATCACTGGTTCGATTAGGAGCTATTGGCACCGAACAATTAGCCCTTCGCGAATGGAATACAGAAGACGACAATCAACAGTGGGCACGCATGAATGCCCTACAAATATGGCGACACATCAACTCGTCTCTTTTGGAGTCCCACCTATTGGAAGCCGAAGCCTCCGCCGACAAATTCCCTTATTTAGCCGATTTCGCACATCGCTTACGAAAGGGCGAAATCGATTTCGCATAAACCGCCAAACTGAACTCGTGGCCCGTCATAATCTCTCTCTTCTCGCAGCCTTCGTTTCCATCTGCTTCATCTTTTCGGGAGCAGTGCTGTATGCAGTGCGACAGGCCAAAGGCGATAGCGTCGCCGCCCATCAGGTGGGCGCCTCTTTCTATACCTACCTCCATAGGCACGATTACGAAGGCGCCCGCTCGCTCCTGACTCGCGAACGCCAACTAGTGATCTCAAAAGCGACCTTAGCCCAATACGTCAACAAGTTCGAGAAAAAGCACGGCTCCTTAGTGAAATGGGAAGTTGCGCAGGTGCCAACGATGTACGGCAGTCGCATCTCCATTTTCCCCCGCTACGTCGAAGAATCACGTCTCATGACGGGCACCAATGGAACATCAGGCGCCGGAATGCTCCAAATCCAACCCGAAGACGGCCAGTGGAAAGTCGCCCGCATCTCAATCGTCCCCTAAGCACCAAGATTCCCGCCTAACCACAATCCAAACTCATCCCCATCGGGTAGTTCAGTCTCGAAGTGAAGGCGTTTTCGTACGGCGCGAGTTTCGCTTTGGGTATTCGGGTTAAAGCCAACCTTCTCGAACTCTTGCCACATCACGGCGAAACCACGACGTTGCCATAGCGGAAGAGCTTGGAGGTCAATGCCATTTTCACCCAGAAGTGCCTCTTTACGCTCGATAGAAAGCCCACTGAGCTGTTTCGTCGCAGTATTGGGCGACAGGTTCTGGGCGCGTAGTATCCAGTAGCAATGCGCGTTCAAAGCGTTGCGCCATGCATCGGACTGACGCCAACGGAAATAGTCGCTCACGATCTCAGCATCGGGAAGTTCGATAAGTCGGCAATCGAAAGCCCCAATTTGTCCCAATTGAAGAGAAAAGGCGGCAGAGGCTTCGCCAGCCAATACCGATAGCCATTTGCGCTTTTTACCATCGAAACTGCGCTCGGTAAGTTCAAACAACAGCGAAATTTCGTCCGACTGCGAGTAGGCAAGCCGAACCGCGAAACCACAGTCGCATAGATGAGCAACCGTTGCCTTCATCGCCTCATGAAAGCGCACATCAAACGGCTTCTCCAATTCCAGCGAGTGCTTGGTCAGGCGCGTAAATCCGCGCCCATCCAACCGGGCGATAGTCCATCCCTCGAAACTCAGCTTTTCTACATGGAGCGATTCCAGTTCACGAAAGCGCCCCTCCAATTCTTCAAATTTCACGAGTCCACTCCCGAATCTCGAAACCGCCGCCAGTGTGGTTCAATACCGAAAAGATGCGACTAAATCCTTCTTCGAACGAAGGCGCTTCGAGAGTTTTGAGAATACTGCCGATGGCGACGACGGGCACCTGAGCGCGCCCACTGCGAAGCGCGTTACGCTCGCAACTGGCGGCATAATCCGGTTCGAAGTAGTAGGCATCAACTCGAAAACCAGCCGCCGTCGCGCAAGCGATAATTGGCTCTCGCACAACGCGAGTCGGACTGGTGTTATCCAGTACGAAGCTAATTTTGCTCTTAAAACACACCTCAATCAGCGCCGTCTCACGGGGTTTGGTGCGCAGCATATCGCGGTTGATGCGCAAATGGGTATCGAAAAAGTTCTGGCGAAAAAAGGTCGACTTACCCGCGCCGGGAATGCCGATAAAGAGGAGAGCTTCCATTGCGTTTGCAGTGTTTACCGAATCAAGGCACAATCAGGCGAAGCGCCAAAACCCGCCGCTACGCGACACTGGAAGCAATGACAACGCTGGCATGGCTTGATTCGATTGGTGTGGGGGTATTCGCGGTTTCGGGAGTTTTGGGAGCGGCGCGGAAGCAACTGGATTTGTTTGGTGCCCTGTCGGTGTCGTTCGTTTGCGCTCTTGGCGGCGGAACAGTGCGCGATCTGCTTCTGGGGCTAACTCCCGTCGCCTGGATTCGCGATCCACGTCCGGCGGCGATTGCGCTTTCCAGCGCTTTGGCCGCCTTCGTGTTGTTGCGCTTCATCTCGCTCCCGGTGCGCCTCATGCTAGTGCTAGACGGCTTGGGGTTGGGGTTCTTCTCGGTGCTGGGAACCGAACGCGCGCTCAATGCGGGCGCCTCGCTGTTCGTCGCCGTGTTACTGGGCACAGTCTCCGGTTCGGCGGGTGGAGCCATTCGCGACATCCTCTGTGGCGACGTGCCACTCGTGTTGCGTTCAGAGATTTATGCGACAGCAGCGCTATTGGGGGCTTCGTGCTTCGGCTTGTTACTGCGCGTCGGGGTCGAGCGTGAGTTCGCTCTCTGGACGGGCGTTTCGTTGTGCTTCGTGTTGCGCATGGCAGCCATCAGATGGAATCTGCGCCTACCATTGGCACGTGAGAAAAGGGCTTCTTCCTAACAATCAGCGGCGCACTCGAACTCGTTTGTTCGGGTCTTGCTTGCGAACCCAGGCGATAAAGCGTGCCATGCGCGGCTCATCACGCAACCGCTCGACGGTGTTGTACTCGTCATGCAATTGACCATTGGTGAACAGCACATGTAATTGCCGATGACACGCCGAACAAATGTAGATGGTTGGTGTCATTTCCCCCTTTTTGAGTTTGGAACGCGGTGTCAGATGGTGTTCAGTCAGGTTTTCGACATCCCGACCACACAATGCACAGGTCATAAGAACATAATTTGCGAAAAAGGGGCCGTTTATCCTATCTAAACGGCAGTAATGCTGAGTATTCACCCCACTGAGGCGGTAACAAAGCAACGCGACAGCGCTTGCGTACTCTAAAGCGACATGGCAATGAATGGCATCACACGACGTGGATTATTGGTTGGAATGGGCGTACTCTGTTTGGCCCGTTTCAGTTGGGCAGCACCTTACGAGAGTCCGGTACAAAGCACTGATGTTTGGCGCGCGCAATGGCACGATGCCAAGCGCAACCGCGATGTCCCGGTGAAAATCTACTATCCGAAAGCCAATGGCCCGTTTCCGGTCATCATGTTTTCGCACGGTCTGGGTGGCACCCGCGAAACCTACCAATATCTGGGTGAATATTGGGCACAGCACGGCTTCATAGTCGTCCACATGCAGCACATCGGTAGCGACGACGCCACCTGGCGCGGAGGCGGAGGTATGGCAGGTTTGCGCGCCGCCATCACTCCCAAGAATGCCTTAGACCGCCCCCACGATGTCAGCTTCTGCATCGACCAAATCACCAAACTCAACACCGACCCGACCTGGTCGCTCCACGGCAAACTCGATTTGTCGCATATCGGCATGGCAGGACACTCCTTCGGCGCCAATACCACTCTGATGGTTTCGGGCATGAAAATGCCATTGGCGACCCAAAATGTGGCCGACCCGCGCATCAAGTGCGCCATCCCAATGAGCGCCCCAGCCCCCATGCTCAAAAACTACGATACCATCTACGGCAGTATCAAAATCCCAACCTTCCACATGACCGGAACGGAAGACACTAGCCCGGTTGACCGTGCGAACACCACTCCTCTCGATAGGCGCATCCCTTACGACCACATCACAGGTGCCGACAGCTACCTCAATACCTTCACGGGCGGCGACCACATGGTCTTTTCTGGACGCCCCCGCAATACGGCCCCAGTAGCCACCGATGACCGCAACCACGCCCTCATCCAGCAATCGAGTCTCGCCTTCTGGAACGCCTACCTTAAAGGCGACGCCAAAGCACTGGCTTGGCTACGCACCGACTTCTCCAAAGAACTAGGCGCAAACGGAGTCTTCGAGCAAAAGAAAGCCAAATAACAAAACGAAGGGCACCCCACATGGGGTGCCCTTCTGCATTTAACACTCGTTGCACTCACTCTAAGCATCACTTCTTTATCATGCCCCCGCCACTCGGATTGACTCTGCGAACTTCAAAGTCATATTTCGTCAACTCGTAACCTTTCGTTCCGCCTTTAACGAGTACACCATTTTCGGGAATGTTTATTAACTTCCGTTCGAATTTGCTGAACGTGTAAACGCCGCTTTTTTTCATCTGCGCGCTGATCGGTGCGCCGCCACCGCCGCCCATTCCTTCGCGGTATTCAACGCCGGTTCTATGGACGTAATTATAGGGATTGCTCCGCACCGCAAAAAGCTCTTCCGTGCCTCCAAATTGGACATTGCCGACCGAAACCTGAAATGTGTGGTTTGTAGGACTGATGTTAAAGCCCGCTTGCAGTGATTCGGTGGCCTTCTGGCTGAGATCGAGCTTCCCGGAAGCGGTGCGAACTTCCGCGCTTTCCTGAGCGTTGATAGTTTTATCACGCAAATAGACTTCCCCGTAACCGTTGAAATTTTTGATTTCGTCGGTCGCCACCTCACCAGAAGGGTCGGTATCGTCAGCCTTGAGCACGAAAACAATGCTGGCTTTTTTGCGAATCAAATAGCGTCTGCCCGACCATCTCCCGCTTTGTTTGTCGGTGCTGAAATAAAACGTTGAGCGTTCAGTTTGAATGTCCGCCCGCAACTGCCACAAATGCGCTTCACCACCCGAAATGACAATGGTTTTCGAGTTGGTTCGTTCATGCGGAACGCCCATCATATCTTTGTATTTGAACTTGGCGATGTAGGTGATAACACCCGGTGCTTTCGCGCCAATTACACCATTGCGCTCGCCATTTTGATCGGTAATGCGAACCAGCGTGTCTTGCTGAACCGTCACGGCGCCATGTTTCAACTGTAAGAATGCTTCGATCTTGCGATTTTTCAAGCGGACGCCGTCGCAATCGGTCAACACGATTTTAACGGGCGAAGTTTCGTTCGGCTTAAGGAAGAGTTTGTTAATCGTCAAAACGATGTGTGGGTCCATCGCGTAGTCGCTTTTTTCACGATTCATGTGGGCATTCATCGCGAGCGTCTGGAAAAATGTCAACATCGCCGTGGCGTTTTGGATTCCGGCAGTTTCAGCGTTCGCGGCATCGGCGAATGGCGTTTTGACTTCTTTCAGCAGCGAGCTATCCGCGCACTTTTTCAACTGCACCGACAATAAAAACCCATCTCCAACTTTCGTAATCTGTCCGACAAAGAAGTACGCATCAGGAAGCTGTTTGGGTGGCGGCTGAAGTTCGCCAGAAATCGGCGGCGCTTCAGGCTGAATCTCGGCGGGCAAAATCTGTGTCGTGTAGTCGTCGACATCGAAATTTTCCGCATCGCGCAGTTTCAGCACGAAAGCCGTTTCCGACTTCATCAGCGGACGAAAATCACTGGTCTGAAGCCCCTGTTCGGGAACGAAATTATAAACCGCCGCACTAATTTCTGGCGGCTGACATGGAACCGAATTTTGCACGGCGGCATTTGACTTGGCCGCAAATGTCGAACAGAAGAAGAGCGCGAGTACCAAATGGAGCTTTGTCATTTGCATTGATCAACGTTTTTCAATATTTACATCAAAATAATGGTTTATATGATTGCAATAATCCCAGAAAGCATCGCCAGTTCCTTGTCGCACAGCGACTTTTCGTGGCGATACACCACCGAAGGGCAATGCTGCGCAGTAGCCCATCTCGAATGAAAAGCCTACTTACTGCCGAGGGAAACCACTGGCTCTCACTCCCCAATACAATTTCATATCAAAATTAACAGATTAATCACTTAATTATTCAATATAATCAGAGATGTCCCCTGAGAGAATTGAGTGTTTCGGGCGATAATCCGAGAAAAACGCTCGGCGATGAGACCCCGACAAGGGTCTTCGAACAATATGGCAGAAGCGTTGTGTTTAGCCCTTAAAATGCACTGCGCGCGGGAGAAGAATTTTGCTTAAATCGACATCATCTTTAATTATTCTAGGCTTGGCATGGCTCTTTTTAGTCACCGCTGGTCTAGGGTTTACCCTGAATTATGAAGCGACTCCCGGCGTTGCGGCGACTGCCAGCGACTGGCCTGTAGCCAGTCATCTCCAACTAGCTACGAATAAAGCGACTCTATTGGTCATGGCACACCCCCAGTGCCCCTGCACCAGAGCCACCATCGAAGAATTAAATAATCTCCTCGCCAGCTGCCAGGACAAAGTACAGGTGAATGTGCTCTTCTGGAAGCCCAAAGGCTACCCTAAAAACTGGGAACAAACCGCGCTTTGGCGCGCTGCGGCTGCCATTCCCGGCGTCAAAGTTGTGACAGATGAAGGCGGCGTCGAAGCCCACCGTTTTCACGCCTCAACTTCCGGCCAGGTATTCCTCTTCAACCCCACAGGCAAGTTGATTTTCAGCGGTGGCATCACTGCGGGGCGTGGCCATATTGGTGATAACGCAGGACGCGATGCTATTGTTTCTCTATTAACCACAGGAAAAGCCGAACGACAGAAAACGTTTGTCTACGGCTGCTCCTTGTTCAATCAAGGTTCAAGAAACCCCTCCCCCTAATTCCAATGCTACAAACTATTTTTGCAAACGCCAATTCCAATCGCGAACAGGTCACAAACCAGCGAGCCGAGGAACTATTCAAAAGCCATAAACAAGAGATTTTCACCAATACCGACCGTCTTTTCGGCGGGTTGTTGTTGTTTCAGTGGGTAGCAGGCATTATCGCGGCTTTGATACTATCGCCGCGCACATGGGAAGGAGCCAGTAGTTCCGTTCACCCCCATGTTCTGGCAGCCATTTTTCTGGGCGCTGCCATCAATATATTCCCCATTTTTCTGGCCGTCGCGCATCCTGGCAAACCCCTGACTCGCTACACCATCAGCACAGCCCAAATGCTGATGTCTGGTTTATTGATTCACCTTTCCGGCGGGCGAATCGAAACCCACTTTCACATCTTCGGTTCACTGGCATTTCTAGCCTTCTACCGCGATTGGCGCGTCTTGGTCCCAGCCACACTCATCGTCTGCCTCGATCACTTGTTCCGTGGCATCTTCTGGCCCCAATCGGTATATGGCGTGCTGACAGCAAGCCCGTGGCGTACTGTGGAGCATGGCGCATGGGTTATCTTCGAAGACATATTTCTCGTCATCTCCTGCTTGCGTAGCACACGCGAGATGCGCGACATTGCCACACAACGCGCCCAACTCGAAATCACCAACCAAATCATCGAAGAGAAAGTTGTGCAACGCACAGCCGAAGTAAAAGCCAGCGAAGAGCGCTTCCGTTTGCTGGTGGATGGCGTACAGGATTACTCCATCATCATGCTCGACCCTCAAGGGCATGTCGCCAGCTGGAACGAAGGCGCCAAGCGAGTTCACGGTTACGAGGCCGAGGACATTCTCGGTAAACACGTTTCGATTTTCCACCTCGCCGATGACCGCACTCTGACCCCAACAATGGAGGAAATCGCGCAAGCGGGCCGCGTCGAGGAAGAAGGCTGGCGTGTCCGTCCCGATAGGTCCACCTTCTGGGCCAACGTCATTTCCACCCCTCTCTACGATGAAAACGGGGCGTTGCGCGGCTTCTCCAAAATCACGCGCGATGTCACTCTACACAAAGAAGCAGAAGAAACCCTGCAACGTGCCCACGACGATTTGGAAGATCGCGTCGAGCAACGCACAGCAGAACTGGCAAAGACCAACGTCGCGCTTCAGGCCGAAGTAATAGGTCACCAGAAGGCACAGGCCGAAATTCGCCTTCAAAATGCCCTGCTCGAAGCACAGGGCGAAGCAGCAGTCGAAGGCATCCTCGTCGTCTCCAACCAAGGCGAAGTGCTGTCTTATAACAAGCGCCTTCAAGAAATGTGGGACATCCCTCAAGCAGCCTTGGATTCCCGATCAGACCAACAGCTCCTCAAATATTCCCTGCCCAAAATCGCCGATTCGGACGTTTTCCTAGAGAAGGTCACACATCTCTATAATCACCACGACGAGAGATATAAGGACGAAATCAACCTCACTGACGGACATATCTTCGACTGCTATAGCACCCCATTGAAAATGGGCGATGACACTAGCCAGGGCCGCATCTGGTTCTTCCGCGACATCACCGAAGAAAAGGAAACAAACCTCGCTCTTCAACAGGCCAAAGCCGAAGCCGAGCAAGCCAACCACGCCAAAAGCGAGTTCTTGTCGCGTATGAGCCACGAGTTGCGCACTCCCATGAACGCCATTCTGGGATTTGCTCAACTTTTGGAACTCGACGACCTCAACGAAGAGCAAGAAGAAGGAGTCGCTCACATCCTCAAAGCGGGTCGCCATCTGCTGCACCTCATCAACGAAGTGCTGGAGATTTCCCGCATCGAAGCCGGACACCTCAACGTCTCGCTCGAACCCGTTTGCGTCGGCGAAACCCTACAGGAAGCGCTGTCATTGATTAAGCCATTGGCCCAACAACGACAGGTGCTAGTGCATCCGTTCGAAAGCTGCGGTTGCCACGTCGTGGCCGACCGTCAGCGTCTCAAACAGGTCTTCTTAAACCTGTTCTCCAACGCCATCAAATACAACCGTCAGGGTGGCAGCGTGACAGTCGAATGCGAGAAAATCCCCGGCCAACTCTTCCACATCACCATCACCGATACCGGCTTGGGCATTCTTCCCCAGGACCTTCAGAAGCTCTTCACCCCCTTCGAGCGACTCGATGCCATCCACAGCACAATCGAAGGCACGGGGCTTGGTTTGGCTCTCTCTAAGCGCCTCATCGAAGCGATGGGCGGCGAAATGGGCGTAAAAAGCAAGGTCGGCGAAGGCACCACTCTGTGGATTGATCTGCCATTGGTCGAAGCGCCGCTCGAACGCCACGAGCGCATTCATACCGAAGCGCACGACCAGCACAGGAATTCCGGGCCAAAACGCACCGTGCTTTGCATCGAGGACAACCTCTCGAACTTGCGCCTCATCGAGCGCGTTCTACAGCATCAAACACACGTCACCCTGCTCTCAGCGATGCAGGGAAGTTTGGGGTTGGAACTCGCAGAGCAGCATAATCCCGACCTCATTCTTCTCGACTTGCATTTGCCCGATATGATGGGCGACGAGGTATTGCGCCGCCTTCAAGCGACGCCCGCCACTCGCCACATCCCCGTGGTCATGATTAGTGCCGACGCCACAACCGGACAAATCAAGCGCTTGCGTGATGCAGGAGCCTCCGAATATCTCACCAAACCGTTGGATGTCAAACAATTCATCGACGTATTGAGTGAGAACCTACAAGAAGACCAACCCAAAGGAGGGAGTAACGAGGCCGCCCCTCTCCCCAGTTAAAAGAACTGGCCGCTCCAGATTGCCAAATGCCTAAATTCCCTTTTCTCGACGCCAAAATCCTTGTGGTAGATGACGAGCCAGCCAACGTATTGCTCCTCGAACGCATCCTCAAAAAAGCGGGGTATATCAACGTGCGCAGCACGAACGACCCCTGCGAGGTTTTCGACCTCTTCGTGGAGGCCGAGCCGGACCTCATCCTTTTGGATTTGATGATGCCGCGCATGAGTGGCTTCGATGTCATGGACCAACTCAGCCCCCTTATTCCCGAAGAGTCGTTTCTGCCCATCCTCATCCTCACCGCCGATGTAACCGCCGATGCCAAAAGGAAAGCCCTTTCCAGCGAAGCCACCGATTACATCCAAAAGCCCTTCGACCATACCGAGGTCGTGTTGCGCATCCGCAACCTGTTGGCGACGCGAAAGCTGCACTCAACCCTCGAAGATAGGGTGCGCGAACGCACAGCCCAATTAGCTCAGGCTCAAGTCGAAATGCTCGACCGTTTGGCTCAAGCTGCGGAATTACGCGACGACGACACGGGCCAACATACCCAGCGGGTAGCCCGCACTTCGGCTCGTCTGGCCGAAGCGCTATGCTTGCCGCCACATCAAGTCACCCTCATTCGACAGGCAGCCCCCTTGCATGACGTGGGCAAAATCGCCGTCTCCGATCTCATTCTCTTGAAACAGGGAAAACTCACCTGCGAAGAGTTCATCACCATGCAATCCCACGCCGCCGCAGGCGCGGCACTACTGGCGGACGGCCAATCCGAAGCAGTCGCGATGGCCGAGCGAATCGCCGGGAGTCACCACGAACGCTGGGATGGCAAAGGCTACCCCAACGGACTCGCGGGTGAGGACATTCCATTGGAAGGCCGTATCGTAGCCGTAGCCGACGTTTTCGATGCCCTCACCCACCAACGCCCCTACAAAGCGGCATGGCCAATCAATGATGCCGTCACCGAAATCAAGCGCCATAGCGGACTTCAATTCGACCCGAAAGTCGTTGAAGCCTTCATGACGCTCGATTACGAAGAATTGGTGTGAATCTACAAACGGGGGTCTACGGGTTCACTTTCCAAAGCCAACACGCCCCACACGCACTCGTGAACTCGGCGTAGCCCTTCCCCCGCGACGAAGCGAGTCAATGCCTCGGCCCCCAACGCCCACTCGCGTAATGCCAGCGAGCGCTTAGCTCCCAGCCCACGCTTGCGCAGCCGTTCGAGGTTCTGCGGCAACAGGTACTCCGGTCCATAAATAATGCGCAGGTATTCCGGCCCGCGACACTTGAGGGCGGGCTGCACCAGACGCCCGTCGTGATGGTTCACCCACTCCAACGGCTTCACCACCATCCCTTCGCCGCCACTGGCTGTCAACTCCGTCCACCACTTCTCGGCATCCGCCACAGCGCTTTCGTCCGCTAAATCGACGACTTTGAACGGCGTCGCGACGCAAATCGGTTCGTGCAACGCCAGCTTCGCCAGCGTCTCCATGTGCCACACATGCGACTTGTCGATGTGAACCGTGCCCTCGCTCGCCAGCAGATGAAAAGGCGCGAACTTCAAATCTTCAACCGAGTTCACAGGCCAGCAGTAGCGCTCGAAAGCCGAGCGATAACGCCCCATCGCATCTTCGCGAACGGCGGCTTCCTCTACCCACGCCCCAACATCGACTCCCGCCTTCGCCGCCGCGACCAAAGCGGCATGAGCCACCGTCAAAGCCGAAGCCCCCGCATCAGCGACAGGAGCATACTGGCGCGCGATCAGCTCCTGAGCCTTCGCCGACCACGGCATCAGCTCAGCATCGAAGCAGAACCAATCGGTGTCGAACTCCTCCCACCAGTTCAGCCGCGTCATGGCTGCTCTCAGTCGTTCGAGAACCTCGCCTTCCAAACTGCGGTCATCAAAAAAGCGCCGCCCGGTGCGCGTCCAGATCGCCCCCGACTCGCCCTCGATACCAAAACGACGCAATGCCGCCTTTTCGTCGCGACAAATCACTGCCACTGCGCGCGACCCCATATGCTTCTCTTCGCAAACCACGGTGCCAATCCCATTCTCACGGAAGTAGCTCCAAATCGTCGCCGGATGCTCCAATAACCCCAAATCAGCGGGCGCCGTCGCAGTAGGCGACATGGTGGGCGGCAAATGAATCAACCAGCGCGGGTCAGTACCAAAGCGCGACAGCACCTCAAGCGCAGCGGCGCCCTGCTCTGCCCCAATAGTGATGCGGTTCATCCACTGGTTTTCCAGAATGCGCTTGCCGCTGACATCCGCGAAGTCGAGGACTTCATCGGCGGCCATAATGGAATCCGAATCGACAAACCCCAAAGGCCGCGCAGGTTCGGCATAAGTCTCAAGCGCCACCACCTCCACCAATTCGCGTTCGGGCCAACGCAGCGCCGTCATCTTGCCGCCAAAAACGCATCCAGTGTCGATGTCAATGGTATTGTTCAACCACTGAGCGCGCGGAACCGGCGTATGCCCATAAACCACTGCCGCTTTGCCTCGATAATCCTGTGCCCACGGATAGCGAACGGGCAAGCCGAACTCGTCCGTCTCCCCCGTCGTTTCGCCATACATACAAAACGAGCGAACGGTCCCCGAACTACGCCCCTGAAATTCGGCTTTACAGCCCGCGTGAGCAACAACAAGACGCCCACCATCCAACACATAGTGCGAAATCAGCCCATCCAGAAACGCGCGCATCCGCTCGCGGAACGGCTCATCCCGCGCGTCCAAATCGGCGATAGAGGTCGCCAACCCATGATTAACCTTCGGCTTCTTTCCCTCAAGGTAGCGCAACAGCTTATCGTCGTGGTTGCCGCGCACACAAAACGCCGCCCCCTCCGAAACCATGCTCTCCACGATGTCAAGCACATCACCAACGCGCGGTCCTCGGTCCACAAGGTCGCCCACGAAAAGCGCTGTGCGCTCGGCATGTCGATAAGTTCCGCTCTCGTCGCGCTCATAGCCCAACTTGCCCAGAAGCGCCTCTAGCTCATCGCCGCATCCATGTACGTCACCGATAATATCGAATGGTCCAGTCAAATCGCGGCGATCATTGAACAGTGGCACGCGCTCAACGCTGGCTTTATCGACTTCCTCGACGCCATTAAGCACGAAAACACGACGAAACCCTTCGCGTTCGAGATAACGAAGCGAACCCCGCAAATCGCGTGTATGGTTGCGCACCACATGCGGCCCGAAATCGCGGTCTGGCCGCAACGCATTGCGCTCCTGACACACCGCTTCCGGCACATTAAGCACGATAGCGACAGGAAAAAGGTGATGCTTACGCGCCAACTGAATCAATGCCTGCCGACTCGCAGCCTGGACGTTAGTCGCATCAACAACAGTGAGTCGCAGGTTATTCAGCCGCTTCTCGATGATGTAGTGCAGAACGGCAAAAGCATCGGTGGTAGCCTCCAACGAGTTCTCGTCATCAGAAACAAGACCTCGGCAAAAATCGCTGGAAACAACCTCCGTAGCGAGAAAATGGCGTCTGGCAAAAGACGACTTTCCTGCTCCGCTCGCGCCAACAAGCACGACCAAACAGGGTTCGGGAAGAGAAATTTTCATAATTTATTTTGCGCTAGAGTTTGAAACTCCTGCGACTAATGGGGAGCAATAGCCAGTAACTCATCGCTCCCAACTCACAACTCCTAAATCGCGTTACGACGGAAAACCGCCATCTGTGATGGCGCTCCCAGAGTTTCATGTTCTGGCCCCAACGGGCTGGTTTCCACCGAGTAATTGAACTTGTCGGCGACGCCTGTAGCCCACGCCTCGAACTCAGCGCGCGTCCACTCGAAGCGGTGATCGCGGTGACGCATCGAATCAGCGGGCAACGACTCCCACACCGAGTTATATTCACGGTTCGGCGTCGTCACAACCACCATGCCGGGCCGTGCGAACTCCCACACCACTCGCTCCAAAGCCGGAAGCCGAGCCATGTCTAGATGCTCGATAACCTCGACCAATGCCGCCGCATCGAAGCCGGAGTAACGCTCATCGCGGTAAGTCAGCACGCCGAACAACAGCTCGACGCGCTCCTTCTGGCGCTCAGACATTCGCTCCAACCGCAACTTATCGGAGGCCGCCTCAAGGGCGCGGTGCGAAGCATCAATGCCACGCACCAGCTCGAACTGCCCTTCTTTAAGCAATTCGCGCATCAATCGCCCTTCGCCGCACCCCAGATCGAGAACACGCCGCGCCCCCGCTTCTTTAAGAACACGCGCGACGGTATTAAGACGGATCTCATGCAGCGACAGTGGGCGCTCGGCGCGCTGTTCTTCTTCATCCTTGGCCGCATCGCTTGTTTCGTCGCCTTCCTCAATGGGAGCCAACCGTTCGAGAGCGACACGAATAAGTCGCTTCTGCTTCTTCAAATAACGAGCGACAATCAGTTCGCGTTCAGGATGCTGTTCGAGCCATCCCGTCCCGCGACGCAGCAACTTCTCGACCTCATCTTCGCCGATGTAATAGTGCTTATTGTCATCCAGAACCGGAATCAGCACATACAGGTGGCTCAGCAAGTCGCTGAGTTTGGTCGTCGCCCGCAACACAAGGCGGCTATGGCGCTTGCCAACCGCAGTCGCCTCGACTTCATAGCCAAGCGGCCCAAACAGCCGCTCTAGAAACTGCGGAGTAGCGGGCACGCCCTCGACTTGAGCCAACAATGGAATCGCGGTTTGAGCCAGTTCGGGCTTTTCCTTGCAAACCCCGCTCATCGCCGAGCGCAGCACTTGCGCGATAGCGACACTCAAAAACGAAGTCGCCGCATATGGTCGGTCATTGACGTACTGCGACAAAAGCCCTTCGCCCGAATTTTTGCCGCGCACCAGCGCGACGGGGTCAACATCGAGCATCAGCGCACAAGTGCAGTTCTCATCGCTAGATTCGGGGTAAAAGATGCGTGCCGTCCCGAACGACAGGTTGAACTCCTGAGCGCGGGCCGGATTCTTTGCCAGTAAAAAACCTAAGTCGGTGGCAGGATAATGCGTAGTGGAGAGTTGGAGGAGCATTTCAAGCCGAATAGTGTGACAGCTTATTGCACCTATTCACCATGTTCAGCCAACCAGTTGCGCCAGCGCAACTTGGCTTCCATCCGCTCATGCTGGCTGGGTTGCAAGGCATAGGCCTGAAATTGTCGCATCAAACTCGGCATCCAGCGCATAACACAGCGTTGCCCCCAATATTCCCCATTGAAGGGCGCAAAGTGATTCCATAACCGCTCAACGGCGGCCCCTAATTGTGGCGGCGCCTCGCAATGATCGTGCTTGTCGAAACCAAATACCCATGAGTTGTCTGGCTCCGAGACAAATATAGTCCACTCATTCCCTTGTTCCCACAACGAGTCTTCGCACAGCAACGCACACAAAAGCCAATCCTGAAATTCGGCGCTCTGCGCCTCACGACTATCACGAGGCCAATTCCAAAACCTATCGGTCTTCTCTTCGTCATCCAGCAAAGACCATTGCCAAGCGAAGGAAGCTGGCGCAGAGGGGTCATCTAATGCCCCTTGAAGCTGCCCCCAAATATCAAAAGCCGAACGCTCTATAAATGCCCCTACCCCTTCATCCGAAAATAATTGAAACGCAGCCCGTTGCCGCGCCCAGCCATCAGGCAAAATCCAACTCCCCTCCCCATCGTGACAAATAGAAACCAATGAATGCGCGATTTCACCTCGTCCCCGCAACTGCCCTGCTTCATTGAGAAAGAATACACGCCCCGCCCTGAATTTCATCGTTCCCGTCGATACCTGAATAAGCACTTCTTCTAGCAAGCTTTTATCAAAGAAAGCACCATTAAAAGGTCTTTCGGCGTTGCAAAATTTATCGAATACGCAAAAATAATCGTCACGCTCGATGTTGCGCAAGTAAATGGTATAGAACAGATTATGGGGAAAACCCATAGTAAAAACTTCCCACTCGCGGGGCAAACCTTCGAGTGACAGCACATACGAAGCGACATTCGGCTCCAGCATCACGTCACAGGGCAATTGCCATGAATGAATAGAGTTCATTTGGCCTCCACCCAGTCGCGCCAGCGCATCATAGCTTCCATTCGCTCATGCGCGGTCGGCTCACGAGTCTCCACGAAAAATGTGTCCCACGTCGGCGAATACCCCGATGCCCACTCGCTTTTCCCCTGCTTCCACTGACGAACACATTCATGGCGCAAAACATCTTCGTTAAAGGGCGCCATTCCATTCCACAGAAGCTCGATTGCCTTACTCAACCAGTCGGGCACATCGCGCAGTTCCGCCTCAGGCTCTGGCGACAGCAAAATCTCCGAGGCGCTCGAAACCGAACACTGCCAACTCCCCTCTTCTTCCCATATCGTGTCGTCACTCAACAGGGCACACAAAAGCAACGCCTGAAACTGCGCGCGCAGTCGCTCTCGCTCGGCGCGCGACCAGTTCCACAACAGGTCTTCCCGCTCATCATCGCTCTTACTCACCCAATCTCGTGCAAATGAGGCATCGCTGTTGGGGTCGCCTAACGCCTCCTCCAGAAGCCACCAGATATATAGTGCCGAATGGCTGGTGAACTCCTTCAAACTCGTCTCATCGAAAAGCCGAAATGGCGCCTTCACCTGCGTCCAATCCACATCCTCGTCATCAATCCATCTCTTCCAAATACCTCGCCCATCGGCGCGGATAACGATGGCTGCCCTGGCAACTTCGCCATATCGGCGCAATTGCCCCTCCTGATCGAGAAAATACAAACGCCCAATCTTGGCCCGATTTAAGGCATCAATGCCCATCGTTCGCAATTGCCAGCCCTCGACAGCCACAAGTTGGTTAACCTGCGCCGAGTTGCCCGCCGAATCGCAGATACAAAACAGGTCTTTGTTCCAATCCGAGCGTAACCAGATATAGTTGATCGTTTCGCCCAGACAGGGAAACGCCACAACTTGCCACTGGGTGGGTCGCCCCTCAAACGAGCGTGAGAACTCCTCGACATCTATCCCGGAAATATCATCAGTTGGCCACTGCCACGAGGGACATTTGTTCATCCGCCCTCCTGCTCGCGCGCCTCATCGAACCAATCGCGCAAGCGCAGCATCGCCTCAAGGCGTTCATGGGCGGTCGGTTCACGCGCCTCAACCTGAAAAGCTTTAATGGCGCCCTGTCTCCAATCGAAAGCACATTCGTGTTTTAAAACTTCCGCGTCGAATGGCGCATAGTATCGCCATATCTCTTCGATATTTCCGCGCACTTCATCAGGAATGTCATGCTCTTCCCACTCCTCCTCAGGATAAAGCCACATGTTCTCAGGGTCTGCCAGCGAAAGCCCCCACGACTCATTACCTTGCCACAAAGCCTCATGGCTAAGCAACACACATTTCAGCAACTCCTCCACTTCAGCACGCAAGCGTGTTCGGCTTTCAACTTCCCAGTTCCACACCGCGTTCTCACGCTGCGCTTCGCTCATATCCATCCAATCACGCGCGAAAGCCGCATCGCTCTGCGGGTCTTGCAGTACATCTTGAAAGCCTTTCCATATCTCCAGAGTTGGGCGCCCCATAAAACTTTCGATGCCATCATCATCGAAGAGCATAAATTTATCTCCATTGTAACCTGCGTTTGCCCACGAACTCCACATCCCCTTGCCGTTTGCCCGAATAATGGCGAGTTTGCGCGCAGCCTCGCCGCGCTCTAACAATTGCCCCGAATCACCAAGACAAAAGAGACGAGCCACCTTCCCTTTATTGAGCGCATCGGCCCCCACCATTCTCACCGACCACGCATCCGAAGACTCAGTCAATCGAGCCTGCACAAGATTGCCGTAGGAATCGCAGACCGCAAACACCCCATCGCCTTCAACGTAGCGCAGCAACACATGGCTCAAATCCTTTCCAACGATGGGGATAACGAAGGCCTCCCACAAAAGGCGACGCCCGTTAAGCGAATGATGAAACGTCTCCACCCGTACTGAAGAAGCATCGTCTATAGGCCACTGCCAGGGCTGCCACTGATTCATTGCGTTCAATCAGTGTCTGTGAACCACTCCGAAATAGCATTCCGAAGAGAGCGACGTGACCTGAGAAATCCACTACCATCGCGCATTTGTGCCCGACGAGCAACAGTGCAACATTCCTCCGTTCCGTTAACTACCCAACAAAGGTCGAACTTTAAATCCGCGTTAGTCAAATTAAGCTCCGACAAACATTACTTCACTTTTGTTAATCGGAGCCTACACCAGATTACCGACCTTCTAACTCGGATTAGAATCTTAAACCCCTTGACCTCTATCAATTCCGACTGTAAATTCGGTAATTGTATTTGAGCTTTGGAAAATTTCCAGGCTTTCCAAACACCATGTTCAGCCGCTTTCCATCACGCAAGCAAAATGCGTTCACCCTTATCGAATTGCTGGTCGTCATCGCGATCATCGCGATTCTGGCCGCCATCTTGTTCCCCGTTTTCGCCAGGGCACGCGAAAACGCCCGTCGCACCTCCTGCCTCTCCAACCAGAAGCAAATCGGCCTCGGCTTCATGCAATATTTCCAGGACAACGACGAACAGTTCCCACCCAACAAAGGAGAAACCGCATGGCCACAGGGCGCCGTTCAGCCCTACCTGAAGAGCATCCAAATCCTGCGTTGCCCCGGCGATCAAGGCCCCAAATGGAGCGTCACGCCTCTCGCAGTCGCCACAACGTCCTATGTATTGAATGGCTTCTTCCCAGCGTCGGCTCCTTCCACCTCCACAACTCCCAGCACCAACCCTTGGTCCGATCCTTCGATCAAGAATAGCTCAATGGTTAGCATTCAGTCACCCGCTTCCGTCATCCTGACGGGCGAAGCGCCCGATACATGGGGTGGCAGCTATTTCCACGCTTTCGCATGGCCCGTTCCCGCAGGTGGCTCCTTTGCTGGCTACGCGGGCGATTGGAAGGGCACTCCCGTCGTAGGCCACCCTTACTATCCCAGCTATCCCGGCGACCTGGAAACAGTTCGACACCTTGGCGGCTTCAACGCGGGCTTCGTGGACGGCCACGCCAAATGGGTCAAGTGGGAGCAAGCCTACAAAATCGACTACTCTAAAACAGTGCCCATCAAAGGTATGTTCGACCCACGCGCCTCCAGCTAACACTCACCTAAAGCAGATTCCAAATGAAGTGATAGGTTAAGTGTGGATAGAGTAGCGTCGTCATCCTGAGCCTGCGAAGGATCTATACCCCCAGTTCAGATTTTCTAGCGCGACATGCACTATCACTTCATTTGACGGTTGCTCTGATAGCAAAGGAAACAAAAAGCGGCTTTCTGTGACATACACAGAAAGCCGCTTTTTGCTTTTCTATCCCCACTCAATCTTCGTCGTCAGCCTTCCACTTGTAATGCGAACTACCAACCTTCTCGTTGGTTTGCACCTCGCCGTTTTTGTAGATGACGCGATAAAGGTTCGCACGAATATCGCGCGCGCCATTGCGCTTCGAAGTCACACGGATTTTCGTGGTGCGCCCCAGGTCTTTGCCAAACAAAGTAGCCTTCAACCGATTGCGCCCCTTGATTTGATACGAGATGTAAATGGGCGCCCCAGTGTCGTTCTTCCACTTGTTATCGAAGTTTCCCCACGCCACAGTCGCGTCGCGTCCTAGCGAAATGTAAACCACCGGGCGCGAGTGAGTCCGGTAAGTCACGATTGGTAATCCCGCTTCCAGAGCCGCATTAAACAGCGTTCCAGTCACCTGCGACACGCCGCCGCCCAATCCTTCTTCTTCCTTGCCGTCAACAAAGATGATGGCATCCTTGTAACCGCGCGCCTTGGTGCGCTCTCCCACCGCGTTATTCAGCGAAAAAGTAGCCCCGTTGGGAATAACCTTGCCGTCAATCGACCTGATAGCAACACGAATGTTCTCGGTACGCCCAATCTTTCCCGGATTAAAGCGCGTCGTATAAGAGCCGATGACCGAGTTAATCCCCTTCAAATCATCGCTACTCACCTTCGGCTGTGTAGCAGTTTCGGCAAGATCAAAGCGAGTCCGTGTCGGCTCCTTCTCAGCCAGAATTTTAATCCGCGCTGCCGAAGTCGAAGCATCAAGTCTCTTCCCCACGATAGAAGGGCGAATTTGCACTTCATCCTTCACATAAATCGGAACAGCATCGCGCACCTCAGTCGTAAGGTCAGGCGTAAGCCGCTTCAAGGCGCCCGATGCCACCGAAGCATCCACCCGAAAAGCGATAGGCACCACTTGCTGCTGCTTAGCCTGAGCCAGCATCTTACCAACATCCAACGAAAACCCCAGATCGCTCCGGCGCCGATAAACCTTTTTATTCCCCACCACAAGAGCTAATTTGCTTTCAAGACGAGGCGCCAGTTCGCGCGTAAGCCGTCGCGTAGCCTCTGTCTGGTTCAGTTCACTAATCGAAACACCACCAACCGCAGTACCTTTATCGTAGGTATGAGCAAAGGCAGGAACCGCCGAAACCGTCAGGAGGGCAACAAGACTCAAAAACTTCATTGTTTTTGCCCTAATGCAAACAAGACACCAACTCAACGAAACCTCCGCGAAACTTTACATACAAATACGAGACAAGAAAACACTCCAATCCCCCTCAAAAATATTTCCCCCAAACCCCATTTTGTAACTTACCATGTTACATCGTTTTCACTTATCCTAAAGAATACGGGTTCAGAAAGACCAAACCAAACGAATCCCCTCCCCCATCGAACGCCCCAAACA
>SDZD01000073.1 GCA_004172935.1 bacterium
GACCTCAAGCGCTTTGCCATCCTGCGAGGTCCTTACCGCAACCGCACAAAACGATTCACTCTCCGATTCAACCTCATCGCCGCTATACACAATCAGCACTTATGAAAGATGTCTAATATCGAAAAAGACGAAAACTCCTCCATCCCATCCTTTTCGGCGACTGTCTTTTAGAGGATAGGCGGCATTGGCGCCAATCCCACCATAGTCGCGCAAAAACTCGCGATAATCGGCGGGTAGGGCATAGCCATGCCAGGCTTCCAGCTCGTTCAACTGCTCCTCTGTGAGTGGAGGGCGTGGGGGATCAGGATTAAAACTCTTGATCCGTTTCACGATGTCGTCGTATTTGTTCGGCATGAGAAGCGTGGAAGTTATCTCGCGGTGTACTGATGCGACTTCTTGCGGATGATCTGCTTGTTTTCGCCCAACCAAACTAACTGCAGCAGAGTCTCGTCGGTAGTAAAGCCATATCTGTCCTTTGGCTCCGAATCCAACATCCGCTGGATAACCTGGGCGCTCACACCGCGATAAACGATGCTATCAGAAGTGATTCTTCGGATAGGTTTCTCCTCCGAGACAAGCGAATTGGCCCTGCGATAATATTTCAACGTGCCCCGGCTCCGGTCATAAAGAACAATTTCATGCCCTCTCGATGAAGGCGCATTATTACTCCAACTAACGCGAAAGAGACGCCCTCCGCTGTTGCTTTCCAGCGCGCGCGACATAGTTTCGAGCGCCTTCGGCAACGAGAGGAATTCCTCCAACCTGCGGTGGATTTTGCCCGATTTCGCCACAACGGGCTGGACACTCAGACCAAACAACAGCCCCACCAGAGAGATATTGAAAAGGGAGTTTTTCATAGGGGGCAAGATACTAATATCAAGCCAGTTTGGGCGCGAATTGAGTCGTGATTCCGCCCCAGTCAGATAGTTGGCTGGACTGCTGAATAAAGTCTTCGATTGCCAGATGCCGCGACACAATCCTGCGCGCATCTTCCCCCTCCTGGTGATACACCTGCAAGTCTTCAAACGTTACCCATGTGTCAATCGAGAAGCTCGCGTCGTTTTCTGCGAATCCTTCCCATTGCACTCGAAACGTGTTTTCCCGTCGTTCCACGAAGCGAATAAATCCGCGTTCAACTCTGTGATGCCATTGTTGATAAAGCGCTGGCGGGTTGGTGTCCTCGTCGAAATCGGAGAGGCTGCTCCACTCCAATAATTGCCCCGTCACATCCATCCAACGGCGCGCCCGCTTGGGAAGCAAGAATACATCGTAGTAAAAGCGAAGCTGCTCTCCTACTAATGTTCGCCCCTCCTTTTCCGATTCATTGTGTGCATCAATATTGAGCGACCAATACAGCTGCGTTGTCGCAGCGGTATGAAACGAGTTGGCGTTGATATGAGCGCTCAAAGTCCCTTTGACATGGGCATAGTCGCCACCATCGAGAGTTACAGACATGGGGAGTTTTCCTTGCAGGATGCCTACTGTTTACAATCTATACATGCAAGGCGAATACAAATTGCTGCGTGTCAAACAGGGAATCTGTCACTTCGCCCACGTCACCATCGAAGTCGAATTGATGCCATCGGGTGTTGAGGTCACGGAGCAAGTCGAGAGGTTAACTGAATATCAGTCCAACAGCCCCATTCCCTACATCGCATCCGAGTGGATTGAAGCCGCCATAAGTGGCGCCAAGCGCGGAGCCAGAGCCTTGCTCCATCAGGAAGTCATCACCGGATGCCATGTCGTTGTGCAGTGTGTCGTGGGCGTCGAAGTCGATACCACGCCCGAAGATGTTGCCTGTGCTGCCACCCTCGCCACCTGGAGCGCGCTCAACCCCGAAGCCCCTCTCCCACAGTTCGATTTCATCGACCGAAAATGGCACATCACTCTTTGAGTCGGAAAGCTAAAGTATTAATGAGATCGTTACCGCCTATGAACTTCGCCCTTCGTTCGCTTTTGCCGTCGCATCTGCCAGTTTTAGCCTGCATGGCGTTTCCGCTGTTAAGCATTTCTGGATTGGCCTCTGTGGCTCCGCGTCTCTGCGGTGAATTTCTCTACCCATCTGGCACAGCATCGGCGGCAGTCAAAAATAACCCATGATAACCTCCCATGAACTCCCACCAAACCCACAAACCCTCTCAAAAATCCCTCTGTGCTTCTTATGCTCCTCTGTGTTCTCTGTGTTTAATTATCACCTCGCAACTACTTCTTTTTCAGCAGCGATTTGACGTACTCGTCCGAGGGGATTTTGCCGTCTTTGATGGTGTAATTAATTGGCTCTGTCCCGAAGCGCACGTCGGCGACTCGCAAGTTGGGCGGCAGTAGTACCTTGCTGGCATCGACCTGCTCGTTGAACTCGGCTTTGTCCAGCACGAAATCCGAGGTGCCCATAAAGTTCGTCACCGTGATTTTGGAAGGAAACCAGATGCCGCCGGGGTACTGTTTGTAATCCGAAGCGACGGCGTGAAATCTTCGCGGCCCTCGGTTCGCAATCATCTTTCCGTTTTTAAAGTTCATTGCGATTCCGAACGAACTCGCGGACACCGGGTAAAGCTGCTCTTTCTCGAACACGACTTCATCGGGGCCAAGCATTTCCTCGACTTGGCCGCGCTTTTCTGTGTGCAACATCCGCTGCATCGCCACATCGCCGCCAGGCAGGGTAACGAGCGTCGAATCTTTCTCCGAGGCTATCGGGTTCGACTCCGAAAAGCGCTCGTTGAGCGGCAACCCCGTCAGCAGGCGCAACAACTGGAAGCCCTTCACCGAATGGCCGAGAACTTCATCGACCTCGCGAAACAGAGTGCCATCGAGATTCTTCTTCGCCGCGCCCGTCGTGCTTTGAATGGATAGGTCGTCGGTGCCATCCGAGAACTCGATAGTACGAATATTGCGTCCATCGAAGTAATCGGTGGTGCATAGCACCGAACTCCCAACCCGCGTGAAGTCGAGCTGCGTTTGCAGCGTTTGCGCTGTGTGCGCCACATCTTGCCGCGCCGCCTTGCCCTCTTTCTTCGCCTCGGCTTCGCTCAGTCCGCGCTTGCGAGCCGCCGCGACAACTACTGCTTCCCATTTGTCGGCTTCTTTGTCATTGTTTGCCGGGGCGATGTGCCTCCACCGTTTCCACACCACATGGGCCGCCGTGATGCGCGAGTTGGCCGCCAACAACTTCTCCCACTGAGGGGAGGAGGAGGGGACAGGAACTTTCGTGGTTTGAGCCACTGCTTGAGCGAGGGGCGCGCACAACAGGCAACCCGCCAACAGCAGGGGCAGCCGCACAGAAGAGAGTGGAGGGGAGTGCTTCATTCTGAGTACCAATTTTAGCCCACGATTTGTGACATGTCTCGCCCCATGAGCGGTATGGCAGTGAAGAAGGTTGGTTTGGGACGAAGGTGCCCCATAATCACTCACTTATAAGCAGTATTTTGGAGCATCAAGCCTTTTTGCGGGTCTGGTGAATCGCTGGCAGAGATGCCACATTGGATTTTTGAGGCCACGCCCTCGCCCCTTGTGGGAGTAATGTCCGGGACGGCCCGGCTCTTTTTAGGAGAGCCGATATATGTCTTGGATTTCACTTGTTATCGCCGGATTGCTAGAAGTCGTGTGGGCCTATTCCATGAAACAATCTCATGGTTTCACCAAGCTCACACCAACCCTCATCACCTTCGTTGGAATGCTTGCCAGCTTTGCGCTGCTGTCCTATTCCATGAAAACCCTGCCATTAGGGACGGCCTACACCATCTGGACGGGTATTGGCGCAGTTGGCGCCTTTCTGCTGGGCATCCTCGTTTTGGGCGAGCAAGTCAGCGTCATGCGAATTGGTGCCGCCGTCCTCATCATCTGTGGCCTCGTCATGATGAAGCTTTCAGCGCACTAAAAGCGCCGCGCCGCTTCCATCTCTCCTACCAGGGTTTCTATCAACTCACGAGCTGGAAGCGCGCGCGCCAGTGCCGCTCCCTGTCCCGCCCACTGTGCCCCATAGCCAAACTCCCCTTTGGCACTGGCCGCCGCATGGAGCGCCTTCCCGGCATCATAGGCAATCGGGTAGTCGGGCCGAGGCAGATGAGCCAGTTGCTCGCCTAGAGCTGTGAACCGATTGACAAGGCAGCGCGCCGGACGCCCTGAAATTGCGGTCGTCATCACGGTATGCACGTTTTCGCTGTCGAGTAGGGCGGCTCGATAGGCTGGGTTGGCGCTCGTTTCGGGACAGGCGATAAAAGCCGTGCCCAATTGCGCCGCGATAGCTCCCACTTTCAAAGCCGCCGCGATGCCCTGTCCATCCATGATGCCGCCCGCCGCAATCACTGGTATCTCCAACTTTTGCACCAGTAAGCGCGTGAGAACCAGCGTACTCAGGCAATCATCGAAAGCAGTCGGGTCGAAAATGCCGCGATGCCCACCCGCCTCGAAGCCCTGCGCCACAACGGCATCCACGCCCGCGCGCTGAGCTGCCAAACCTTCATCCAAACTGGTAACAGATGCCAACAGCAATGCCCCTGTCGCCTTGAGCTTCGCGATGCGCTCCGCTTTGGGCAGTCCGAAGTGGAAGCTAAGCACTGGCGGAGCCGCCTCGATAAGCGCCGTCAACATCTCGTCATCTTCGTCGAAGCTTTTGTAAATCGCCCGCAGCGATGCGGGAGGTGCGCTACCGAAACTATGAAAGGTGGCAGCCAAACCCTGCAGCCAATTCGCCTCGCGAAGCGGGTCGCTTTGGGGCGCCGCATGAACGAACAGATTAACGTTGAATGCCCTATCAGTCGCGGCCCGCACCTGCGCGATCATCGCGCGTGCCTCATCGGCCTTGCTTGCTCCCACTGCAATAGAACCAAGCGCCCCCGCATTAGAAACCGCCGCCGCCAATTGCGGAGTCGATACCCCCGCCATAGGAGCCTGAATGATGGGCAGCGTAATGTCCAGCCGATTAAGCAGCATTGACATGATTGATATGGATGGAGAGCAGTTTCCGATGCGAGACGAATGCCACCGACTGGCCTTCGTCCACTGGCGGACGATTCAAATCAAGCTTCACCAATCCTCAATGATGCAATCAAATACGAGCGAGGAAAGTCGGGGCTTATGCTAATAAGCCCCAGGGGGTTAAAGGGCGCCTGTTCAGTGGCGCGGTGTGCCCAACTCATCGAAGATTTTCAGGGCTTCGCTAGAGGTGGGGTATTTACATTGATGGCGCGCCGCCTGACGGGCAGCTTCGCCCCAAATCAGTTCGGCGAGCAGACGCGGCTCTCTCAGCAGCGCCTCCATCGTGACGCGCATCAGGCTGAGCCAATCCTCGTGGGTAGAAGCGGCTTCGCTGGTGCGAATCAACATAATTTCCTGTGTGACGGTCATTACAACTCCTTTGGGTGGCAGTGGTTACAACTGTTATAAGCACCCTCTTTGCCACATGTTAACTGCTCTTTAAGCAATCCATATTTGCTTCGACTGAGCGACCGCCAAATTTGTTCATCGAGCTTTATTGGCACTTTGATAACATGCGTTAAGCATCTTGGAGACACACATCGAATGGCAGCAACCCCAGGTCGTCTGGAACTGGAAAAAACAAAGCACGAGGGCCGAACTGTGGAAAATTTGGCTCCTTATGACCAAAGCGGTCTGCGTACTATGGGCCATTGCTTTGCCTCTCGCCTACTATTGGGGAGCCTCTGTTTTCTCGCCCGCAGAACTGGCGAACTGGTTAAAACTCATCGTTATGGTTGGGTTGTGTTTTCCCACTCTGATAATCGCTGGGGCATATCTCCAGTTTTTCCCCGACCAATTGCGTAAAGCGGGACACCAGTACTTCCTCTCCTTTAAAGGTGCTGGATGGCAGGGAAGAGGAACCGTCAGTTGGAAGCGCATCGAATCCTATCGCTTCACCGACCACGCGCAACTCCCCGGCATCCGCGTGCTACAATTCAAAGTCAAATCCGTCAAAGCCGGAGTCACCATTCTTGAGGGCCATTGGTGGGATTTCGACTTTAACCCAGCTATCACCCCCGAAGCCGAAATCGAATCGCTGCTTCATCATTACTTGCCTCCCGCATAGGAGTAACCGAAGCGGACTTATGCCACATCATAAAATGCACGTTGTAGAGCCACAACTAAGGTGGCAGCAGCCCCCAGGCGCTTGCAGTTGGGAAAAGCAGGAGGCGAGAAGAATATGTTGGCTTTGTTGGTGGTTGCTGACCCAGGTGGTTTTGCTGGCATGGATTTTTGTCTTGCCACTCACCTACTATCGGGGACGCACAACTCTGCCCCCATCCGACTTCGCGAACCTGTTTAAGTTCGTGGTTTTGCTGGGCGTTCTCTTTCCCTCTCTCTTTACGCTGCTTTCCTCAACACAACTTTTGCCCCAATTGCTCAGAAAAAGTGGGGCTAAATATCAACTCACTTCCATAGGTGTATCGAGCCGCGATTGGCAGCACAGTTTTAGTTTTGGATGGGAGCGCATCGAGTCCTATCGTTTTGCCGACCACGTGGGAATTCCCGGTGTTCGTGTGGCACAATTCTATGTTCAACCGACAGGGCCGGGAGCATCGCATGGCAAGGGCGTTTGGCGCACTCTTGACTTCGACCCCAGCTATCACTCCCGAAGCCGAAATCGAATCGCTGCTTCGACACTACCTCACCTCCGCCTAACCCCTCTGGCACAATGTCCGCAGCAACTCGGCCATCTGGCGAGTAGGGGAACAGCCCCCAACGGGGCGGTTCTACTGACGGTCCTACTCGAAGGAAAACACACACACAATGGATAAACGCAAGATTGGTTCGCTCGATGTCTCGGTAGTGGGGCTAGGATGCAATAATTTTGGTGGGCGCCTCGACGCTCAGGCGACGAAAGTTGTGGTTGACGCCGCTATTGAACACGGCATCAACTTTTTCGATACCGCCGATATTTACGGTGGCACCAAAAGCGAGGAGTATCTGGGGCTGGCACTGGGCAAACGCCGCAGCGACATCATCCTCGCCACCAAGTTCGGCATGAAGGTGGCCGAGGGCAAGGAGGGCGCACGCCCCGAATACATCCGTCAGGCCGTTGAGGACAGCTTGAAGCGCCTCGGCACCGACTACATCGATCTCTACCAACTGCACCGTCCCGACGACAGCGTGCCCATCGCCGACACTCTGGGCGCGCTCGATGAACTGGTGAAAGCGGGCAAGGTGCGCGAAATCGGCGCCTCCAACTTCTCCGCCGAGCAACTGCGCGAAGCCGAAGCCGCCGTCGAAGTCGGGGCCACCCCATTCGTGAGCCTTCAAAACGAATACAGCCTGTTCAAGCGCGACACCGAAGCTGAAGTGCTGCCCGAAGCCATGAAGCAGCGCCTCGCCTATTTGCCCTATTTTCCTTTGGCAAGTGGTCTTCTAAGCGGCAAATACCGCGCGGGCCAACCCTTCCCCGAAGGCACGCGCATCAAAGCCGATAACCCCGCGCTTAACGACGAAAATCTGGCGAAGGTCGAAAAGCTCATCCAGTTCTCCGAGGCGCGCGGCCACACCATTCTGGAACTCGCCTTCTCATGGCTGGCCTCGCGCCCTATGGTCGCCTCCGTCATCGCGGGTGCCACCTCGGCCTCTCAAATCGAAAGCAACGCCACTGCCGCCAACTGGCTACTCACCGAAGCCGACCTCACCGAAGTAGACGAAATCTTATCCGCCAAAAGCGCCTGATAATAAACGGTAGACCGGAGGTTTTATACCTCCGGTCCACCTCTGAGGAGCCGTCTCTCGCTTCCCTCCGGGTAGAGTCTTACTTCGCTTTCAAGGCCAGAACTTTGCCGTCCATCGACCATGTTGGGTCGATGGCAACGCCAAGGTGGTTCAGCGCTGTCAGGCCCACATCCACGATTTCGGTATCATCCGGCAGGGTTTGGGGCGCGACAGACGTACCATTGGCAAGCACGAAGATACTTTTCTCGACTTCAGAGGGGCCACCATGTCCGCCTTTATCGACGTGTCCGTGGTCGGTACTCATCAAAATGAGCCAATCTTCCTTCGCATAAGTGGGACGGCTACGAATCGCGGCGACTAACTGGGCGACCTGCTTATCCATTGTCTCGATAGTCTTTGTGTACTCCGGATTGACTGGCCCAAGGCTATGTCCAATGCCATCCACATTGCCAAAGTAAACGAAAGCCGCGTCCACGTCTTCGTGTGCGAGGTAATTGGAAGCGGTATCCGCGATGCGTTGGTCGTTCTGCGCGGTGTGCCCTTTGAAATAGACCTTGGCATCGACGCTGTCGCTGATGAGCGGCCCACCGCTCACACCTGTCACAATTGGCTCCCAATCGGCAGCGGCGAAGGTGGAGAACTTAGGGTTGAGCTTTTCGAGGCGCGTCAAAAAATCGGGGTACTGATCGTAGTTTTTGCCCGTGAAAGCGTTGTTTTTGACGCCGTGCTTATCGCTCCACACGCCCGTCAACATACTCGACCAACCGGGACCGCTGACAGTGGGCATTCGGGTGTGGGCTTTTCCGGTATAGGCTCCGGTAGCCATAAGGGCGCGAATATTAGGGATGTTGGCCGCTTCCAGCTTGTCGGGACGGGTGCCATCGGTGCCAATAATCAACACCTTTTTGTTGCTGGGCGCCGCAAGTGGGGCTGTTGTGCCTTGAGCATGTGCAGCGCTTGCCGAAGCCACTATCAACGCCAAAATCAAGTGAAATTTTTTCATAAGTTCGGCTCTTTATGCAGAGCGAAGAATATTTGCCCTTGCGGTATATCATTTAGTAACAGCTGTTAGGTTAAATTTAACCTCGTCCTCACAAGGGGGCGAATCCTCTGTTCGCAAGCCAACCTGCACACATGTTCAGGCTAAAGCCAACATAAAGTGCGGAGTGTTCACTATACCCCCGAAGCCACACAAGTTTGCACATACATTAACAGGATGCACTGTCCCCTTCCTCGCGGAGTGTGTGCTGCTGCCCGCTTTCTCGCTTGTTAGCCTGAAATGGCTTAGTGGTTAGAAATCATGCACCAGACCGAAATTCTTTTTGCGCTATTTGTTATCTTCATGGCGGCCCAATTCGGGGCCGAAATCGCGCAGCGGCTTCAGTTCCCTTCGGTCGTTGGTGAAATTGTGGCGGGCTGTCTTGTTGGCCCATCGCTGCTTGGCCTCGTCAAATTGACCGAACACACCGAGGCGCCACTTATGATGCTGTCCGAAATTGGCGCCGTGCTACTGCTGTTTTCGGTCGGGCTGGAAACGCAGTTGGCCGATTTAAAAAAGGTCGGCAAAAGCGCTGTTCAGGTGGGGGTGGCGGGCTTGATACTGCCTTTCATTCTGGGGGCGTTGTGGGCCTACTTTTCTGGCTTCCCCACTGCCAAAGCCCTCTTCATCGCTGCTGCTTTCGTCGCCACCAGCGCGGGCATTACGGCGCGTGTGTTGAGCGAACTGGGAGTGCTGGGCCGCGTCGAAGCGCGCGTTATTCTTGGTGCGGCTGTCATCGATGATATTCTGGCGATGCTGCTTTTGGGAGTCGTCGGCTCGGTCGCGCGCCCCGAAGGCTTTTCGCTCGTTCATCTGGCGACCTCGTTTGTCATGGCTATCGGATTTGTGGCGCTCGTCGCCATCGGCGGCACAAGGTTGCTCCGCAAAAATTCCGATGTTCTGGATGCGCCCATCAATCCGCTATCTCCTCTCACGCTGGCTCTGGCAGCGTGTCTGGGGTTGGCCGTTGCTGCCTCTTACATCGGTCTGGCAGCCATCATCGGCGCCTTTCTGGCGGGCATGGCCTTCGCCGAAACGCCGCAGCGCCATCAACTCGAACGCCAAATTCAGGTCATTATGGCCTTCATCACGCCGTTTTTCTTCGTTATCACCGGGATGCAGATTCAGCTCAGTCAGTTGGCCTCCATCGGGGCTATTGGCACTCTGATTCTAATCACCGCATTGGCCGTCATCGGGAAATTCATCGGCGGTTCCTGGGGGGCGCGCACACTTGGTCGCCAGTCGTCTTACATCGTCGGCATGGGCATGGTGCCGCGTGGCGAAGTGGGCATCATCGTCGCGGCGCTCGGCAAAAATGCCAACGTCTTCAACGATTACGTCTACGCGCTCATCATCGCCATGAGCCTGCTCACTTCCATCATCGCCCCACCGATTCTGAAAAGGCAACTGGCTAAACTCCCCCCGCAAAAAGGCCCCGACACCGACAGCAAATTACTCGCTGTCGAAGGCACAGGCCACGGATGAGCGCCCTATGATCAATCAACCATCACTCCGCCTTCTCTTTAATGTGCTGTTCGGCAGCATATTAGGGTTAGTTCTCTTTCCTGCATCTAGCTTTTTAGTGACCCACACTAGCCTCGATGGTTATCAAGTGGTTGGCGTGATATTCGTGGCCTGTCTTGGAATTGGCTATGCCCGTAGAAAATTATCGCGGGCAATATCTTCGCGCCCTTAACTGCCTACAGCGGCAAGGCTTCGCAGAAGAGAAAGGCTATTTCCTGCCGCGTGATGCCATAACTGAGCAGCGAGCGAATCATCTCCTCCAGATTCAGAGCGACTGGGCCAGTCTCGATTCCAGTCAGGCTACGATGAACCGACCACAACAGGGTTCGGATTGCTTCGATTTGTGCATCAACACTGGTCGGTGCAACTATAGGCGTACATTCCATAACTTCTCCGTCTGTATCGACTGCCGAAAGTTTAAAACCTCAAGTAAACTTGAGGTCAAGTGTTCGCGTGAAACACAGCCGTAACTTTTAAATAATGGAGAACAATGAAAATGACATGCTTTCGGTCGGAGAGCTGTCGCGAAGAAGCGGAGTTGCCATTTCGGCCATCCACTTCTACGAGTCGAAGGGCCTCATCCAGAGCCTGAGAAATCAGGGCAATCAACGCCGATTCCCGCGTGGCGTGCTCCGAATCATTGCCTACATCAAAGTGGCGCAGCGACTGGGATTCTCTCTCGAAGAAATCAAAGCCGCCTTCAGCACCCTCCCGCAAGATAAGCCGCCCACGATAGAAGATTGGGAGAACATGAGCCGCGCCTGGGAAGAAGAACTCACCAGCCGAATCGACCTGCTCACGCGCGTCAAAAAGCAATTGAACGCCTGTATCGGCTGTGGTTGCCTGTCTCTGAAAGAGTGCCCGCTGCGAAACCCTAACGATGAACTCGCCCAGCAAGGCCCCGGTCCCCACCTCTTCTGAATGAAGTGGGGAGTGCTGTTTCGGCACTCCCCACTTCACCATGACCGGGCCAACAACACCGCGCCAAACCAGCCCGATTCGCATCCCCTGAGCAGCTAAAAGCTAATAGCCAACAGCTAAAAGCTTTGCTCTAACAGCTTCTTGTATCACTTTCTTCCAGCAATGTCGTGCTTACAGGAGCGACCGGAACTTGAAGTTGCTGCATCATGCCATAAATGTCCCAGTTGTTCCAGGCCTCGACGAGCTGACCATTGTGGAAATGGGAGAAGGAGATTCCCTGCACCCGCACCTCTCGCCCCGTCGCCGGAAAGCCCAGAGCATCGCCCGTGTGAGTCATCACGGCACTAAAGCGGGCGGCCACTCGATTGTCTTGCTCGATGGCATCATCCACGGTGATCTGCAAATCGGGAAAAGCCGCTCTCAAACGCTGCACAAAGGGCTTAAAGCCTTCGGGGCCGCGCACGTCGCGCCCATGTTCCCCCAAACCATAAGCGATACCATCTTGAGCGAACAGTTCGTCAATGACATCTAAATCGCCCTTATTCCAAACTTCATTGAACCAACGTTTCGTGAGCTGAACATTATCTGAAGACATGGTTATTCCTTAACTCGCTACTGTCTAACAGAAATGCCACAAAGGGTGGAGGTTAGCCAGCGACATTCATATGAAACGCTTTCCCCGCTTTCGTCGGTTGCCACCCCTCTTCAAGTGCCTGAGCGATGCACTGAGCTACCTGCGATGGCACAACGGGAACTATGGGTAAATCTTTATTGAGTTTGCTGCTCAAATCTCTGCGCAGGTAGATGCTTGGGTGGGCATAAGGAAATGTCACCACAAGAACGCTGCCCCCTGTCTGCGCCTGTTCGACCGCAATGGTCGTCCCGCTATTTACCCCATTCCATACAGCGTAATGCTGCCAATACGAAACCTTCCGACGTACATACCACCGGTATTCTGTTCCCCCCACGGTAATAGGGCGTGAGCCTTTCCTCGGAATCGCCATCCCCTTGGTTTATCACCCCAGTTATCCAATCTGTCAGTCGGGCGTATCCAACCCTCTGTAGGGGCGAACCTTGTGTTCGCCCTCAAACAGTTCCCTGTTATTAACGGACTAGAGAATCAAAAGCCAATAGCCCTGTTTATAGTCCCCAATTATGTTTCCCCCATTATTTGTGCATGTTCGGCTTTATAGGCCCTGAATGTTGACTTTCAGACAGCCCTCTGGCAAACCTTGAATGTACACCTTTAATCGAAGGTGCCACCGCTTTATGCTCGTCTCGACTTCCGTCCGCTCGTTTTTGGCCCGCCGCGCTATCTGTGCGGTTGCCGCGCGGCGCACGTCGGGCGCGGTTTTTCCCACCTGAAGCAATCCCCCCACCCAATTTGAACGCCCCCGTTTCGATTTGACGCAAATCGGATTTTCGGCGTTCGTCGTCTGCGTGCGCGGGCATCGCATGTTTTCACGCGCCCCTGCATAAGCACCAGACAGCATCCCACAACACCTCTCCAGCGCATTCATTTTCGTTGGTCAACACAACCGTTCAGGTTTTATATGCAAGATACAATCGAAACACCGAAAAAGGCGGCGCTTAGTGCCGTCGACATCAAAAACGAGGTTTTGGCGGGCCTCACCACCTCCTTCGCGATGGTGCCCGAAGTCGTCGCCTTCGCCTTCGTCGCCGGGGTTAACCCGCTGGTCGGACTGTACGCCGCCTTCACTGTGGGCATCTTGACCGCCCTGTTGGGTGGGCGCCCCGGCATGATTTCGGGCGCCGCTGGCTCACTAGCCGTCGTCTCAACCGCGCTCGTCGTCACCCAAGGCGAACAGTACCTGTTCGCCGCCGTCGCCCTCATGGGCTGCATCCAAATCGGCGCCGGGTTGCTCAAGTGGGGCAAGTTCATCGCGCTCGTGCCTCATCCAGTCATGCTCGGCTTCGTCAACGGTTTAGCGATTGTCATTTTCCTGGCCCAATTGCCCCATTTCGTGCCACCCGCCTTGCATGGTAAGGCTTTCTGGCTGCACGGCTCCTTCTGGATGATGTGCGCCCTTGTCGCGCTTACCATGGCTATCACCCACTTTCTGCCGCGCTTCTCCAAAGCCATCCCCTCGTCTCTGGCCGCAATCATCGTGGTCACGCTCATAGTCATCGGTTTCAAACTCGACACCCAGACTGTCGGCGATTTGGCCCACGTCAAAGGCGCTTTGCCATCCTTCCACGTCCCCAACGTACCATTCAACATCGAAACGCTGCGCATCCTGTTGCCCTACGCCTTCATTCTGGCGGGCGTCGGCCTCACCGAATCGCTGCTGACCCTCACTCTGGTCGATGATTTAACCCAAACCGAAGGCAATAGCGACCGCGAATGTTGTGGGCAGGGCATCGCCAATTTAGTCACCGGATTCATGGGCGGCATGGGCGGTTGCGCCATGATCGGTCAGAGCATCATCAACGTCTCATCGGGAGGCCGTCGCCGCCTGTCCGGCATCGTCGAGGCGCTGTGCATTCTGGCCTTCATCGTCTTCGCCTCGCGCCTCATCGAAAGCGTCCCAATGGCCGCCCTGATCGGCGTCATGTTCATCGTCGTTATCGAAACATTCGCATGGTCGAGCCTGCGTATCATGCGCGCCATCCCCCGCTCCGATGCCTTCGTGTTGGTTCTGGTCACGGTCGTTACCGTAGTAAGTAACCTCGCCGTCGCTGTTCTAGTCGGCGTTCTAGCCTCGGCTCTCAGCTTCGCATGGAAGCACGGCACCGCCATTCGCATCACGAGAAGCCTCGAAGGCGAGCGGGCCATCTACCGCGTCCACGGTTCGCTCTTCTTCGCCTCCATCAAAAACTTCACCAGCCAATTCGACCCCAAAAACGACCCATCACAAACCGAAATCGACTTCGCGGGCGCCCGTCTCCACGACCACTCCGCCCTCGAAGCCGTCCACTCGCTCAGCAAACGCTACGAAGAAATGGGCAAGACCCTGCAAATCAAAAACATCTGCGAAGACTCCCAACTCCTCCTCACCCGCGCCCCGTGGGTAACCGTCACGCGGGCCTAATTAACTTCGCCACTTAAAAGCTCTCCCCAATCCCTCCGTGTCTCTGTGGTGAATCTAACCGATCATGATGAAATTGAGATGGCACCTGAACGCGGGCCATAGGTCTTAAGCGGCCAAACGCTTGCCGATTCGCTTCCATCATGGTTTCAAAGTTGTCTCCTTGTGCGTGGCTCACTTTCTCCGTGGCTTCCCTGTTGGCTTTGGTTTCTCTGGCCTCGTGTTCATGGGCACAGGGAGAACAACCAGACAAAAGCGCCGATTTCAACGACGCGAAAAGCCTCGCCTCATGGAAAATCACAGGAGACGCGACGCTTGACGCCGCCAAAGATCGGCAGGGCGTCGGTTCGGCGCTGCGGCTTGCTCCCAATGCCAGCGCCCTGTGGACGCTGCGCCCCGCCGATGGCGCGGGCCGCGTCGAGATGTGGGTTTACGATGATGGCACCGTCGCCATTAACCCCAAAGAACGTCGCACTGGGCCGCGTTGGGGGCTGTTGCAAAGCGACGGGCGTGTTCTGGTTGTCGGCGCGCTTTATGCGCCCTATTTAGGCGGCGACAAGACCTATGCTACTGCCGATTCCGACCAGAAGATGTGGGGCGAAGTCCAGTACACCGCCTTGCCGCGTCAGGCGGGTTGGCACCGCTGGGTCTTCGATTTCGACCCCGATAAAGGCCTCTCCTTCACGCAGGATGGCAAGCCGGGGCGTTTCAACTGGAACCTCTCCAAAATCAAGGGCTTTAACGGAATCGCCCTCTTCGGCGACAGCGCGCAGGGCCGCAGCCAAACCCTGTGGGTGGACGATGTCTCCGTCACTCTGGGCGGCGCCATGAAAAACGTGCCGACGGCGCCTCCTCCCGCTGCTCCCGTCGAACCCGCCACCGACCCCCGCCCTCAAAATCCCATTAACCTATTGCCCGCACAGCGCGCCCAGCACCCGCGCCTGTTGTTCAATGCCGCGCAAATTCCGGCCATGCGCGCCTTCGCTGTGGCCGATGGCAAGCCCTACCTCGATCAACTCAAAGCCTATCTGCCGTCAGCTATCGCCCCGCAGGACACCAAATTCGCCTCCGACGACACCGAAGCGCAACGGCAGGGGTTCTGGCGTTTGCCAACGGTGGCGCTCGATTATGTGCTAACTGGCAACCCCCAATCACTGACGCGTTCGCACGAATTTCTGGACAAGCTGCTCGCTACCGACCACTGGCAAATCGGTGGCGAACAGGACAGCGGCATGGGCGCGGCCAACATGCTAACCGGCGCCGCACTCGCTTACGACTGGCTGTACAACGACCTAGAGCCAGATTTCCGCGCCAAATTCCGCCAGAAATTGCTGTTGCAAGCGCGTCGCCTCTACTATCGCGGCCACCTCAACGGTGGAGGAGGCATAGCCTACTGGCAAAACGACCCGCAAAACAACCATCGCTGGCACCGCGACGCTGGACTCGCCCTCGCAGTGTTGGCCGTGGCCGATGATGGTCCCGAAGACGATTGGATTCTGGCCGAAACCAACAAAGAGTTGGCCTACATCGCGCGTTGGCTTCCCGCCGATGGAAGCAGCCACGAAGGCTCTGGCTACATCACTTTTGGCGCCCCTTATCTGGTGTTGGCGCTTCAGGCCAGCGATAGGTGTCTGGGCACCAGCTATCTAAAACAGGATTTCTTCAAGAACGTCGCCTCATTTCGGATGCAAACGCTGGCTCCCGGTTTGAAGGAGGTACTCAACTTTGCCGATAGCGACGGCGTCGGCTTCATCCATAACTATCTGTTCCAGACCGTCAGCCAATACCACGAACCCGACCTGCAAGCGGCCTTGCTCGACTTCGCCAACGTGCAGCCCAAAGCCTTCACCTATGGTTGGTTTTCGCTGTTGTGGTTCGATGCCACCTTGAAAGGCGGCTCGATTGACAATTTGCCCCACAGCCAATTCTTTGAAGATGTGGGATTGGGCATTGTGCGCGATGGCTGGAAGCAAAACAACGTCGCCGCCCTGTTCAAATGCGCGCCCTACGGCGGCCTCACCCTCAACCAGTTCCGCAACGAAAAAAACTTCGCTTACATCAACGTCGCTCACGACGACCCCGATGCCAACATGTTTGTGTTGTATGCCAACGGCGCCCTACTTGCCGACGACGACCGCTACGCCAACCGCAAACTCACCAGTTCCCACAACACCATCTTAGTCAACGGCAAAGGCCAAAAAGGCGAGGGCCAACAGTGGACTCAACCACTCAAAGGCCCGGACGCCGACATGACCAAACTGGCCTTCATTACAGCGCAAAGCCAACAGGGCGATGTCTTCCGCATCGAAGGCGAAGCCGGAGGCATGTACAACGGCTTGCAACGATTCCGGCGCGATATGCTGTGGGTTAAAGGCCGCTATGTCCTTCTACTCGATGATATTCGCAGCGCTAAAGCCAACGACCTGACATGGCTCATGCAGGGAGTCGGGGTTCAAATCGTCGATGCCCCCGCCAACCGCTTCCGCCTACAAAACGGCGCCTCCTCCTGCGATTTCCAAGTCGCCAGCGATGCCACCTGGAACGCTAAAATTGGCCTCTCCACCTCCGAAAATCGCGGCAAACCACTGGGCTACCAGCAGTTGCAACTCACGACCAACGCCGCTCAAACCCGCGTCGCCGCCCTTTTCGACCCGTGGGGCCACAAGAACCTCACTCTCCAATTCCAGCCCAATGGCGCCACCACTAAAATCTTCGTCAAGGGCGACGGCTGGCAAGACGAGTGGACATGGAACACTGCCCCCACCGACAAAGACCCCGCCTCGCTTTCGCTGAACCGCGACGGCAAACCCATCTTCAAATAGCCATTCTTCGAGTAGTGGTTAAGTCAGGAGCAAACGATTTGACCACTACCTACTTTCGACTGTTCACCCAATTAAGGCACTTCATAAAAATGACTGTGTGGATAATCTGCAAAAACAACAGATGATATTTGACCCCTGCTTGATACAGTAGGTAGGTTTGAGCTATCGCAAATAAAAATACAAGTCCAGCTCGAAGCAACTCTTTCTTTACCAATTTATTATCCATTCGATTTTCCGATATTCGTATCAATGCACGCCAAATGCAGTTCGGTCATCCCACTATCATTGAGAACTCCATTGCTCACACCCAAAATATAACCACTACAAGTCACGAGAACCCTGCCAACTTCAGCGCTTAGTGGTCGAGATAGAACACCACACACCCGCCCGCCGCCGCCAGTAAATATATCGTCACACACGCCAAAGTAATAGAAAATGCGCGTTGCGGTCTTTGCCCTATCTTCGAATAAAGTAGCAGCAGATAATTGAATCCAAAAATGACCAGCGAAATCAGGAACACAGCCACCGAGCAAGTCAGGTATCTCGCCACGGCCAGCGCCAGCCACTCTCCAGGCGCTATACCGAATTGATAGAAAAATGCGTGCGATTGCCTATTGCCCGTAAACCAAACGACCCCACGAGAGCAGTAATCGAAAAAAGCAAAACCCAACACGCCCAGAAGCAAATTGAGCTTGATGATAGCAAAGTAATTCCTCCGCTCCGTCACGCCCAACGCAGGTTGTCGCCGTACATGCACAGCAAGTCCCCACATCAAACAATAAACCGCAAGGTTCGCAACAACAAATATCATTCACTTTCACCCTCACCCCAAAAATACCTATCCCAGTCCCTTTTCCTGCCACCAAACTCTTTCCTCCATTCAAATCCCTCCGTGCTTCTTATGTTCCTTTGTGTTCTCTGTGTTTAAATTCACCCGTGCCGTCCCGCCAAATTCGCGATGACCGTCACCAGTTCCAGCGGTTCGACGGGCTTGGGAATATGACTCTGAAACCCTGAGCGCAGCGCCTTGATGCGGTCTTCGGCGCGCGCGAAGGCTGTCAGCGCCGTCGCCGGAGTGTGCCCGCCCTGTTCGGGAGGCAATGCGCGTATGCGCCGAATCAGCGAGTAGCCGTCTTCGTCTGGCATTCCGATGTCACTGAGCAGCACATCGGGCCGCAACTCCAGCAGTGTCTCGAAGGCTTCGGACGCTGAGGCTACCGCCGTGACGCGCGCGCCGCACTTTGCCAGCACCACAGTAAGGAAGATGCGTGTGTCTTCCTGGTCATCGACCACCAGAACATGTAACCCGTCGAGATGCGGCAGTTCGCCTTCAATTGGCCTATCGGTGGTCGGGTGAGATCTTCTCTCTTCCCTCGTCTGTTGCCTCACCGCGACCAGCGGCAACTTGAGCGTGAAAACCGAGCCTTTGCCCAATCCTTCGGAGTAGGCTTCGATGCTGCCGCCGTGCAGCTCGGCCAGGTGCCGCACGATGGCGAGGCCTAATCCCAGCCCGCCATGAGAGCGCGTCGAACTCGAATCGGCCTGACGGAAGCGGTCGAAGATATGCGGCAAAATGTGTGGCGCGATGCCCTGACCGCTATCGCTAACCATGATTTCGATATGCGAACTGACGCGCTCCAACCGAATCTGCACGCGCCCGCCTTTGGGGGTGAATTTGATAGCGTTCGACAGCAAATTCCACACGATTTGCTGCAAGCGCGCCGGGTCGCCCGCCACCGTGGTAGCGCCTGCATCCAACACACGCTGCAATCGAATATCTTTGGCCTGTGTCGCGGGTAGGGCAGTGTTAATTGCCTCTTCGATGATTCGTGCCAGATCGACCGACTGCACATCGAGGCGCATCTTCCCGGTAATCATGCGCGATACATCCAGAATGTCCTCGATGAGTTGCGCCTGAGCGCGCGCGTTGCGCTCGATGGTCGCCAGCCCGCGCTGCGCGTCTTCGGGTTCGAGTTGTCCGGTTTGTATCAAGTTCGACCAACCCAGAATCGCGTTTAGCGGCGTGCGCAACTCGTGCGATAATGTCGCTAAAAACTCGTCCTTCAAGCGGTTGGCCTCTTCGGCTTGAAGGCGTAGCGCCTCGGCTTCGGCGCGCGCTTCCTCCACCACGCGACGCGCGCGCACCTGTTCGGTGATGTCTACGCCATGTGAAAACACCCCCGAAATCGTGCCGTCCGGCTCGCGTAACGGCTGATACAACAAATTGAGGAAGCGCTCTTCGAGTGGCCCGTTTGGCTCTCGTTGCAACCTCACCATCACTTCACGGCCCTCGTATGGCTGCCCGGTCGTGAACACGCCCGTCAGCAATTCGATGTAGCCCTGCCCCATGATTTCGGGGATCGCTTCCAGCACGGGCTTACCGATCAGTTCGCGGTGCCCGACCACTTGATAATAGGCCGGGTTCACCACCTCGTACACGAAGTTGGCTCCCCGATAAATGGCAACGAACGCCGGGACTTTCTGGAAGACGGTCGCCAGCCGTGCGCGCTCGAACTCCAGATGTCTCAACAACTCTTCGCGCTCGGCTTCGCTTTGGCGCTTGGCCGTAATATCGCGGCTCACCGTGGCGAGGGCGGCAGTCTTGCCGTCCGCATCGCGCACCACAAACACCACGTACACCATCCAGATCGCGGCACCAGTCTGGAAATGCCGAAAGCGAATTTCGGTGGCACCCTGTCCTTGCCGTATGACGTTCGGGAAAAAGTCGTTCAACACGAAATCGCGGTCTTCGGGGAAAAAGAACTCCGCGACGGGCACTCGCTTCGCCTCCTCCAGTTCTCCCAGACCCACCAAATTGAGCGCCGCATCATTCAAATAGATGGACTGGCCTTCCAGATTACAGATGCCAATGAAGTCGGGGCTGTTGTCGGCCAACCTCTCGAATATTTTGCGCTCTTCTGCCAGCCGCTTCTGCACCGTCAAATCCATCATGGTGCCCAGAATGCGCTGCGGCACCCCCGCCTCATTGCGCTGCACATAGCCCCGGTCAAACACCGGAGCATAATTACCATCGGCGCACAGAAAACGGTACTCGCTCGTCCACGTCTGCCCGCCCCCATCGATGGTGTCATGAATGCTATGCACCACCTCCTCGCGGTCGTCGGGATGCACGCGCTCTTTCCACCAATCCGGCGAACTATCCACTTCAGCCAGCGGGTAGCCGAACAGCGTCTTCACGTTCTCGTTCCACCACACCGTATCGTTGGTAAGGTCCCAGTCCCAAATCGCGTCGTTGGTGGCCGTCGCCACCAAATCGAAGCGCTCTTTGCTGGTGCGTAATTCGTCTTCGCTGTTGTGGCGCGCTGTATCATCGCGCGCAATTTTTGCGAATCCTCGCAACTCCCCTTTGTCGTCGCGCAGCACCGTCACTACCCCATTCGCCCAGAACCGCGAACCATCTTTGCGCAAATGCCAACGCACATCCTCGGCCCGCCCCTCAGCGCGAGCCGTATCCAACTCCTGCTGCGGGATTCCCGCCTCACAGTCTTCAGGCACGAACAAGACATGAGCCAACTGCCCGATAATCTCGTCATTATCGTAGCCGAACAATAATCGCGCCCCTTCATTCCACGAAACGATACGCCCCTCACTATCAGTAAGGAATATCGCGAAATCACGGATTTCCGCGACCAACGCATTATAAGGATTCTCCCCAAAAAGCTCCTGCACAGAGGGTTCGGACTGCATTCGATATAAACCGTGTCAAAGTTTGCGCCAATGACCCCCTACTGTGGAATATTTAATAGGAGTTACGCAGTGGTATTTGTAGGGACATGGCCTGCCGTGTCCGCGAGAGATTACTGCGCCAAGGTCGCGTAAGCGCAAGAGGCGGGGCAACCGACGCTCCACCCCCTAAGCCGGGAACACTTTGAATCCCTCGCCCAGCACTTCCATCGCATCCCACAGGATGATGAAGGCATCGGGGTCATGCTTCGCCACTAAGGTTTTCAACCGTGCGATTTCGGTGGCGCTGCACACCACCATGAGCACCGCGCGGTCTTGCCCCGTGAAGCCGCCTTTACCCTGCAACACCGTTAGCCCTCGATGCAAGTCGTTCAATATCGCCTGACTCACCTCTTCGGGTGCCGATGAAATCACCAGCGCGGTTTTCGAGAAGTGCCACCCGTTGCGCACCGCATCAATAAGGCGGCGCGTGGCATACACCGCGATGAGGGCATACAGCGCCTTTTCGGGATTAAGCAGCAGCGCCGCCGCTACCAGAATCGCGCAGTCCAGCGCCGATAGCGCCGCGCTCAGCGGCACTCCCAAAAAGCGCTGCGCCAACTGAGCCACCAGACTCACGCCGCCTACCGAACTCTCGGCGCGAAACACAAATCCAAGCCCGATGCCATAAAACACGCCGCCAAAAATCGAGGCGAGTAGGGCATCGTGAGTCAGTGGGGACAGATGCATTCGCTGTACCCCCAGAATAAACACCGGCAACAACAACGAGCCGATGATGGTTTTCAGTCCCATCTTCGCCCCCATCAGCGGCCAGTAAAGGCACAGCAGCGGAATGTTGATCGCCCACTGCGAAACGGCAGGCTCAATACCAAAACGCACAAACAGCAGCGTCGAAATGCCCACCACTCCCCCGGCAGCAATCGAGTTGGGCACCAAAAAGACATTGAAACTCCAGGCAATCAGCGCCAACCCCAAAAACAGCTGCAAATACTCCACAGCAAAATGCGAAGGCGTCCCCGGCGCAATGCGCGGCTCTCGCCGCCGAACCGGAGGCTTACGCGAAAATAAAGGCGATTTGTGCATGAACCAGTAAAGCTACGACACCCCTTTCCCGAACTCATCGCCATATAAGGACAGCGACAGTAACAGGCAGCAGCTTCGAATCAACTGTCTGGTATACCAGTTGTTGGCGGGAAAGGCGCCGATTCAAGCGGGGCAGGTCAAGGCTTTGAAATTGCGCCAATTCAAAGCCCCATGCGTCAAATCAAAGCATTCCGAGTCACAAACCACGAAGAGTTAGCCGAAACCATCAATCGCTGGTTACGAGATAACAACGCCATCGCAATCAACCTCACCGTTGACCGAGACTCTCCTTACTTCCACGCCTTCCTCATCTACGAAACCAAATAAACCAAAGGCCCGTTCAACCGAACGGGCCTTTAACTTTCCAACCGCCATCAGCGGTCATAATCACTGTCTGACCATAACTCCCGTTGTAGGTGCAACGTTACGAAGGCGATTTAGTTCTTCTCGCGCCACGTATGGGAGATCCGGTCCAAACATTGTGTGAGTTGCATCCAGGTATTTCTCTAAAGTGGGGATAGCTTCCTGTTGCGCTGATCTTGCATAGGCACTCAAGATAAGAGGACGCAACACATCCTCAGCCTGTTTTTCCTTATAGTTCGGTTCCAGATACGTTTGCAATTGCGCGGCGACGCTCTTATCCCCCGCAAATCCTTGTGCCACAGTAAGCCACTGACGTAACTTTGGGCTTACCTTACCCTGACTCTCTTTCTGCAACGCAGCGATGACTTCCTGCGTGTCTTCGAATTGGGAGAATGCAAGCAGAAACAGATTAAGGGTCACATAATATGGCGGCGTTTCATGCCCCAATCCACTTAGGTAATCGGTAGTCGGATACTCAACCTCCCGTTTAAAGCGAGCTAAAATCGGTGGGAAGCAAAGCGAAAAATAACCTTTAACATTAGCCAGTAGCATGGCTGTCTTCCCTGCATCTCGACCGGTTGAGTTCTGCACATACTGGCCGAAAAGGAACAAATGTATTGGGTCTATATCCTCCTCCAACTTAAAGGGGGGATCACGCCTCGTCAACACATTGATCGTCTCTCGCTCTAAGTCGTCGGCCGCCAATTGTACTAACAAATAGGACGCTCTTGGATTGTTGGCCAACTTGTCCAACAATCCATCCCGCAGTTCTTGCTGCTGCTGTAAAAATTTTCCAATCACGGGGACTGATTCATCGTCAGATTTTCCCGCTTTCTTGATCAACGCCAGCGCCTTATCCCCTGCCAAAATAGCCTTCTCCAACTCCGCCACTAACTGAGCCTGAGACACCAAATCATCCGCTACCTCAGTCTTCGCGTTTGTTGCCGTCGGTGGCACAACGACCTTTTCCTGAGCGCCAGCACTCGAAAGCAATGCCCCCATTAGCAACCCCACCGGCAAAATCGCCACTCTATTCCCCCTACGCCCAGTAATGTAATTCATCGAAACACCCTGAATTCAGCGAAGCCGTTGCCAAATTCTCGCTATGATTTTAACTCCTCACATCGCATCTCTCGCCAATTCTCTGTGTCTCCGCGCCTCTGCGGTTTAAAAATTAAACCCCATTCTGTCCCCGCCAGGTAATCAAGCGCCAATACCCATTGGCGGTTAAAAAGAACCCACCGCCAAAGCCACCAACCCTCTCAAAAATCCCTCTGTGCTTCTTATGCTCCTCTGTGTCCTCTGTGTTTAAAAATCCCTTTTGAGTCCTAGTGAGCCATCGCGATACGCTCTTGCTCGCCCTCATCGGGCGCATGGGTCCGTTTCAGGAAGAACACCAGCACGAACGGAATGATGGCGAGCAGAGCCGCCACGCCATAGGCGCTCTGAATGCCGTAATTCGTCGCGTCGCGCACGATTTCGGCGTTGCTCGGCAATAGCGCTTGTTTGGCGTTAATGCCCGCCTTGCTCAAGAAGCTTTGCACGCCATTCGACATGATGGTGACGAGTAGGGCGGTGCCCACCGCGCCCGCGACTTGCTGCGTCGTGCTCGAAATCGCGGTGCCATGCGAGTGCAGGTAGCGCGGCAACTGGTTGAGTCCGGTCGTGTTCACCGGAGTCATCACGCACGAAATCGACAGCATCATCGCGCAGTGCATCAGCACCAACTTCACCCACGGTGTCGTTTCGTTAACCGACGTGAACTGCCACAGCACGATCAGCAGGAACGTTGCGCCCGTAACTGTCAGCACCTTCGGCCCATAGCGGTCGAAAAGCCGTCCGGTAATCGGCGACGAAATGCCCATCAACACGCCGCCCGGCAGCATCAACAGCCCGGTTTTCAGCGAGGAAAAATGGTGAACCTGCTGTAAATAAATCGGCAGCAACAGGAAGGTCGAGAACATCGCCATCGACAAAGTTCCCACGATAATCACCGACAGCGTGTACATGCTGTAGCCAAAGGCGCGCAGATTGAGCAGCGGCGATTCGAGTTTCAACTGCCGCAGCACGAACGCAATCAGCGAAGCGACCCCAATGGCAAGCGAAGCGATAACCACCGGATTGCTCCAGCCCCCCGCCGCGCCGCCATCGCCATGTCCGCCGCTGGCCGCGCTAAACCCGTACACGATGCCGCCAAAGGCCAGTGCCGAAATCGGCACCGAAACAACGTCGAGTTTCGGTTCGCTCGGTTTGCCCACATTTACGAGAGTTTTATATCCGTAAGCCAATGCTCCCAGCGCAATCGGTAGCACCAGAAAGAACAGGAACCGCCACGAATACGAGTTGACGACGAACCCCGAAATAGTCGGCCCAATGGCGGGCGCCACCGCGATAACGATAACTACCGTTCCCATCGCCGCCCCGCGTCGATGCGGCGGAATCAGCGTCAAAATCACCGTCATCAGCAGCGGCATCATCAGCCCCGTCCCGCACGCCTGTAGCACGCGCCCCACTAGCAACACCGGAAACCCCGGTGCCGCCCCCGAAACCAAGGTGCCCAGCGAAAACAGGCTCAACGCCGCGATGAAAAGCGTGCGCGTCGTGAACTTCTGAATCAGGAATCCGGTGGTCGGAATGATGACCGCCATCGTGAGCATAAAGCCCGTCGAAAGCCACTGCGCCACCGAAGCCGAAATGTTCAATTCCGTCATCAACTTCGGCACCGCAACGTTCATGATTGTCTCGTTGAGAATCACGATGAACGCCGCGACCAGCAAAGTCCCGATGATTTTCTGGTCACGGGCCGATGTCACATCACTTGGCGAAGTATCGTTTGGAGAAGGGAGGGGAGAAGGTTCGGGTAGAACGTCTACCGTTTCAGAAGCAGTTTGTAACTTGCGATTTTCCGACATAAAACTAAATAGGTGTCGCGATGACAGTTGAGTGTAAGAAGCCCGCAAAAATTAATTAACGAATTCTCAACATGGCTCACTATAGACGAGCAAATCCAGCTTGCTCATCGTTCATGAGTAGAGAAGGATTACCTCTACTGTGAACATCTTCTGTAGGGGCGAACCTCGTGTTCGCCCTCCATCAGTTCCTTGCTATTAATAAATAACCTCAAAACTGCTGATGGCTAATCTGGCATTATCCAGCGTACTCTCAAGGTCCCCTCCTCTTGAAAAGGAGGGCTATGGGGAGGGTTGTCAGCGAAGGCAAACTGTTAAGCCGCTTTCTTCGCTCCACTCAGCAACCGAAACGGGCTGCCTTTCGAAGATGGCATCGATGGTTGATGTAACTCCGGCTTCTTGACTTCAGTCTCAACGGATGGCACCAGTTTGTAAGTCCCCCCTTGCTCGATCACTCCCGCTTGCTTCACGGCCTTCTCTACTGGCGAAGCGAGGCGTGGCACCAACAGATAGGTGTCATCCCCCAACTTCCCCCACGAGAAACTGTTCTTCGCGAAGCGCTCGAAAGCCTCATCCGCCGTGGTTTCTTTGAGACTGTTGGAGAAGACCTTGATTTTAGTGAGCTTCTGCCGCGCTTCATCGCTAATAACGATTTTGCGATTGGCTTGTTTCGCGATGGCCTGAAGCACCGATTCCATCGGCGCCTGATTCGCCTCAATGATGAACGAATCCTTCAGCGGCGATGAAGTGACGCGCAGCGTCCCCAGCGGCAATGAGTTCTGCGACTTTGTGCCATGAGTCGAGGGCTGCACCTCTTGAACAAGTGCCGCCTGTGCGGGCAATTGCGTGTCCTGAGGGCCACTCGATTGGGCGGACGGCTGTGTTTCCTGAGCCACGCATGTCGAACCAATGCACACAGCAACGAAAAAAGCGCCTGCTAATCCAACGGTTTGTTTGTTCATAATCTCGCTTTGCCTGGCCGTCCCTTGAACCGCTGTCCCCTCCCGAACAGAATCTCCGCCAAAAGACGCCCTTAGTGACGCACGACCCACCCTAAAAGTCCGTTAAATTTGAAACCAATTTAGTTACTAAATATCTTTCCCCCTTGGTTCGCCCCTTCCTCAAATCCCTCCCCCCTCTCTTCAATATCTAATCCATCTTCATCCCCAAATTCATCATCCAGTAATTTATCAAGGGTCTTCGCTTGGATAGCGTCTGATACGATTGGTGAAGGGAGATTTTTGGGAATGGGGTCGGTCCAGCGGGAAAAGGCACCGTTGAACGCTGTGAAGGCTAGGAG
>SDZD01000187.1 GCA_004172935.1 bacterium
ATGGCAAATCGTAGCGCCTGTGTTGCGCAACGCCACTCGTCAACCGGGTCAAGTACCGCGTCGCGCCATCTTGAATGCCATCTTTTATGTGCTCCGAACGGGTTGCCAGTGGCGCTTTTTGCCCGTGAGTTATCCGAACTGGAAGACGGTGTACTCGTGTTTCCGTCGTTGGAGCCTCAATGGGACCTGGGACCAAGTCGTAGATGCTTTGCGGGTGCAAGTGCGCTATGAGCAGGGTCGCAAAGCCCTGCCCACTGCCGCCGTCATTGACACGCAAAGCGTCAAGACGACGGAAAAAGGGGGCGATGCGGCTACGATGGAGCCAAGAAAATCAAAGGGCGCAAGCGAGTCGAATTGTGCGACATGAGTGGCAACTTGCTCGAAGCCATCGTTGTTCCGGCCAACATAGATGAGCGTACTTGTGCCTTATGCCTGTTGGTTCAAGTGAAGAAAGCCCCTTGGAGCCGGAATTTGCAGACCATCTTTGCTGATAATGGTTTTGGCGGGGCACAGTTCGAGCAGCAAATCAAGGAGCAGCTGGGCTACACCTTGGAAATCGTGCGTCGTGATGCCACTCAGGAGGGTTTTATAGTGTTGCCCAAAAGGTGGCTTATCGAGCAAGTCTTTGGCTGTCAGGGCCGCAATCGGCGTTTGGCCAAAGACTACGAGCAAAAACAGTACATCAGTCGGGCCACCATTCAAGTGGCCAACATTCACCGATGGTTACGACGACTCAAACCCATGCCCTCACAAGGACCACCGTTCCGATACAGGAATCCGTGAAGACAGCCTCTGAAGAGCCTCCTAAGCTCTCTTGCAATATCGACTCAAACGATGAATTGAATGTAGAGAGCCGAAAACTCTACAAGAACTCCCCACATCCAGAACACCAAAGGCTTTATGAACTGGATAAAGCTTTCGCCAATGAGTGGCGAGAAACCTTTCGCCGTAACCTTTGGTTGTCGGGTGTGAATATCGAATGCAGTGCTCACGAAAAATTGGTGTGGAAGCGTTCGTCAGGCGAAACTCTTAAAGCGCTGTGGACGCGCATCTGGCAGCCACAACAAATCAACGTATGGCAACAAGCGGGGCAAGAATACGACTTCTACTACCATGCGCTTCTGTCAGACGATACACACGTGATGCTCTCACTAGAAAAGAATGGAAAAACTCGTTGCACGCTAACTGGCGCTTCATCCCACTCCTATATCCATTTAACAGAAGAGAACCGTATTCACGAACCCTCATATACACACGCCCCTTCAAAGGCCAACGCTCAGAAAGAATTCGCCGTTAAGTGGCTTGCGACTTTCCGGCGCAATGCTTGGCTATCAGGAGTAACAATCGACCATAACAGACACGAAGAAC
>SDZD01000188.1 GCA_004172935.1 bacterium
CTCAAGCCCCTGAGCATTCGATTGAAACCGGACTCAAAACCACCTGTGAGCGAATACCACGCATCGGATAATCCTTTGCGTAAATCAACCATGCCCTTCGCAACACCATCAAAACTGGTCTTGGCAACGTATCCTATCTGACCAAATGCCCATTTGGCCGAATCAACGGTTGGATGAAGAAAGACGGTTTTCCATCCATCGTAGAGATTGCCGTATGTGTCGTAGAATGCACTCTTGAGATTATCGAGAGCGCCTTTATTGGCCTCGGCTTTTACCTCAATGGTTATCTTCTTTGCCGCGAGTTGGTCTTTGACGCGCGCCTGTAGTCCATCGAGCTGATAGAGCAGGGCGTCTTTGTCAGAGTTGGTGAGGCGCGTATTGAGCGAGATGTTGGCGCGTGCTTTGGGGAGAGAGGCAACCGAGAATTTCTTGAGGTCGGTTTTGGAGAGCTTTTCGTATTCGTTGCGCAGTTTGGAAACCGAGGTCGCCGCTTCGCCGTTGCCTTTGGCCGATTTGGTCAGGGCATCGAAAGACGCCGAAACCCCCTTATTGGAGAAGGTCAGTCCCGCGTTACTGGCTTCGACTTTGGCGTTGTTCTGCGCAATCTTCTCTTGATTAATTTTGTAGAGTCCAATCGCCGTGGTTGCGACTATAGCCGCTGCGCTCGCAATGCCAAAGGCGACACCAAAGGCCCCAATACCAACCGCGCCAGAAGCGGCCCCCGCGCCCGCTTCTGTGGCCGCTGCGCCCGCCGCGCCGACTGCCCCCGCGTTCGCTCCTGCCGCCGCACTATTGGCGCCGAGCGCCGCCGTATTCGTTCCCAGTGCGCCAGTGTTCGCCGCGAGACTGGCCGTATCTCGCGCTCTGGCCGCTGCAAGCCCAAGCATGACGGTGCGCGCAAGTAACGCCGTGTCCACCAGGCCTTTGAGGCGTCCGGCCACAAGCAAGCCCGCGCCGCCCAGAGCTACCCACTTCACCGTGTTCTCCTGTGCGGTTTTATCGAGCGCTCTGAATTTATCAAGCAAGGGGTCTGCTTTATGAAGCAACGACACCAGAGGCGGCACCACGCTCGCGCCAACGGTAATGCCGAAGTCGGTGAGGTTGTTGGTGGCTATCTTGAGTTGCGAGGCGGTTGTCTTGTAGCGAATGCCCGACTCGCGCGCTAAAGCCGTATTCTCTTTCCATGCGGTGCTGGATTGTTTGAGGGCGCGCTCTAAGAGTTCGGTATTGCCCGCCAGAGCGAGAATCGTGGAGCGGGTGCGGCGTTCGCCCAAGCCCAAATCAGTCAGGGTGCCAATGACGTTGCCGCCCTCTTTCTTCATCTGTGCCAGTCCCTTGATGAAGCG
>SDZD01000189.1 GCA_004172935.1 bacterium
CTCAAGCCCCTGAGCATTCGATTGAAACCGGACTCAAAACCACCTGTGAGCGAATACCACGCATCGGATAATCCTTTGCGTAAATCAACCATGCCCTTCGCAACACCATCAAAACTGGTTTTGGCAACGTACCCAATCTGACCAAATGCCCATTTGGCCGAATCAACGGTTGGATGAAGAAAGACGGTTTTCCATCCATCGTAGAGATTGCCGTATGTGTTGTAGAATGCGCCTTTCAGGTTGTCGAGTGCCCCCTTATCGGCTTCTGCTTTGACTTTGATGGTAAGCCTCTTAGCCGCGAGTTGGTCTTGGACGCGCGCCTGTAGTCCATCCAGTTGATAGAGCAGGGCGTCTTTGTCGGAATTGGAGAGCTTTGAGTTGAGCGAGATGTTGGCGCGTGCTTTGGGGAGAGAGGCAACCGAGAACTTCTTGAGGTCGGTTTTGCTGAGCTTTTCGTATTCGGTGCGCAGTTTGGAAACCGATGTCGCCGCTTCGCCGTTGCCTTTGGCTGATTTGGTCAGGGCATCAAAGGACGTCGAAACGCCCTTAGTCGAAAACTCTAATCCTTTATTGCTTGCCGTCAGTTCTGTGTTTTTCTTGGCGGCGACTTCCGCATTAATTTTGTAGAGTCCAATCGCTGTGGTTGCGACTATGGCCGCTGCGCTCGCAATGCCAAAGGCGACACCAAAGGCCCCAATACCTACCGCGCCAGAAGCCGCACCCGCCCCCGCTTCTGTGGCCGCTGCACCCGCCGCGCCGACTGCCCCCGCGTTCGCTCCTGCCGCCGCACTATTGGCGCCGAGCGCCGCCGTGTTGGTGCCAAGCGCCCCGGTATTGGCTGTCAGGCTTGCCGTGTCGCGCGCCCTTGCCGCTGCAAGCCCAAGCATCACCGTGCGCGCAAGTAACGCCGTGTCCACCAGACCTTTGAGGCGTCCGGCCACAAGCAAGCCCGCGCCACCGAGCGCTACCCACTTCACCGTGTTCTCTTGTGCGGTTTTATCGAGCGCGCGGAACTTATCGAGCAAGGGGTCTGCTTTGTGAAGCAGAGACACCAGAGGCGGCACCACGCTCGCGCCAACGCTGATACCAAAGTCGGTGAGGTTGTTGGTGGCGATCTTGAGTTGCGAGGCAGTTGTCTTGTAGCGAATACCCGACTCGCGCGCCAAAGCGGTGTTCTCTTTCCATGCGGTGCTGGATTGTTTGAGGGCGCGCTCTAAGAGTTCGGTGTTGCCCGCCAGAGCGAGAATCGTGGAGCGGGTGCGGCGTTCGCCCAAGCCCAAATCAGTCAGGGTGCCAATGACGTTGCCGCCCTCTTTCTTCATCTGTGCCAGTCCCTTGATGAAGCG
>SDZD01000114.1 GCA_004172935.1 bacterium
CTACAACGCAAATTTTATGTCGGTATGCCCTCGCTTCATGTACCGGAGCGTGCAGTGAAGGCGAACATCCAAGCCAACGAACTGGAAGGACGCGATGTCCAGTTGGCGCACTACACGACCCGCTTCAATTCAGGTCTGGCGGGACGCACCGAGAACCTGCGCATTGCTTGCCGTGCCATCCAGAACCACGTGCTAATGCCCGGCGAGACGTTTTCCTTCAACGGTTGCACTGGCGAGCGCACAGTGGACAAGGGTTACCGCATGGCACACATCTTCATGCGCCAACCCGGCGCGGCGGAATCAGAGGTCGTGGATGGATTGGCAGGAGGCGTATGTCAGGTATCATCAACCTTGTTCAACGCGGTTCGAAAAACCAACGCCGAGGCCGAGGTCAACCCATTGAAGATTGTTGAGCGCACCAGCCATTCACTACCCGTCACCTATGTTCCTCGTGGGCTGGATGCGACTGTGGCTTGGCCTTATAAGGATTTCAAGTTCCGCAACGTAGCGGCCTATCCGGTTTATGTACAGACACGGATGGGTGCCTCGAACTTGACCATCTCTATCTGGGGCCGCATTCCCAACGTCTAGCCCAGACCAAAACTCCAACAGCGCCGCAAAATTTTGCGGCGCTGTTTTTTTTGAAAAGCCGATGATGTTTTTAGGTTAAACCGAAGTGGTGTCATCCCCTGTTGTCATTCTCAACCCTGCGGCTGGACGCGGAGCGCGTTCGTGGCCGCACTATGAAACCGAAATCCTTAAGCGCGGCGGACAGATTCGCACTACGCAGCGGGCGGGCGAAGCGCACGCGCTCACTTTGGAAGCCATTGAACAGGGAGCAGAGGTTATCGTGGCGGCGGGCGGCGATGGGACGCTTGGAGAGGTCGCAGGAGCGGTTTTGGCATCAGGTAAGCAAGTTCAGCTGGGAGTGCTGCCTATAGGCACTGGAAACGATTTCGCGCGCACTCTGGGGATATGGGGCGACCCACAAAAAGCCGTAAACGCCATTTTTGACGGAGACACACGCGAAATTGATATGGGGCGCGTCGAAGTAGATGGAAAGACCAGCACGTTTATCAACGTCGCAGGATGCGGCTTCGATTCGTTGGTAGCGCGACGCATCAACCAATGGGGGCAGCGAAAAACGATGCGACATGTGCGCGGACTCAGCGCCTATCTTTTGGCAGTCGCATGTGAACTGAGCGATTTCCATACGTTTCAGTTGAAGATCGAACTTGACGGCGAGAGGTTAGAAACTTCGGCTGTTTTATGTGCGGTGGCGAATGCCCAATCGTATGGAGGCGGCATGAAAGTTTGCCCTGATGCCGAACTGGGCGATGGTTTTTTCGATGTGTGCCTGATAGAAAATGTCAGCCGCCTCGAATTTCTGCGCGCGTTTCCCGGCGTGTTCGCGGGTAAACACACCAATCATCCCAAAGTGACGATGCGGCGTTGCCGTTCTATACGCATCGAATCACAAGAAAAAGTGCCTGTTTTGGCGGATGGAGAGATCATAGGGACAGCTCCGTTTGTGTGTCAGGTGATACCGAAAGCAATTAAATTTTGCATTCCTCGAAAAAAGGGCTGACAAACGCGCGCAAAGTGTGTAAAATGTTTTCTCGCCTCGAAAGGGGCATAGCTGGACAGGTGGCCGAGCGGTTGAAGGCAACGGTCTCGAAAACCGTCATACGGGTAACCCTCGTATCAAGAGTTCGAATCTCTTCCTGTCTGCTTTTCCAACGCGGAAGTCGGAAATCGAAACGCGCAATTGAAGATTACTTTTCATTTCGCAATTTAAATTTTTGGCTTCCGCATTATTTTCTGGACAGGTGTCCGAGTGGTCGAAGGAGCACGATTGGAAATCGTGTAGGTGTAACAGCCTCGAGGGTTCGAATCCCTCTCTGTCCGTCCAGAAATCAGAATGAATTGGAAGGGCCGGAATTCTAAATTCTGGCCCTTCCGTTCCATTTCTATTTTCTGAAAAGGTTTGATCGCGCTAAGCGGGGAGGCTGCGGTGCCCTGTATCTGCAATCCGCATAGCAGAGTTGAATTCCTTTGCCCCGGCCCGCGTTTGTGGGGTTGCGCGCAAAAGGGGACGTTGATAAGTGGGCCTCGTGCGACGGCGCGTTGTGAACCCCGCCAGGGCGGAAGCAGCAACGGTAAGCAATTAGTGTCGTGCGCCGCGGGATACCTGCTTTGAGTTTTTCTTTTGCGTTTCCGCCTGGAAGCGTGTGGTCAAAGCGAGGGTGCGCGATCATTATTTTTTGTATTGCCAGAAGATGAAGAATAGCTGAAACTTCTGGCATCTTTCGGGTCTGTGGCGCAGTTGGGAGCGCGCCTCGTTCGCATCGAGGAGGTCAGGGGTTCGAATCCCCTCAGATCCATCTGTTCGTAACACAGTTTAAAACCCCATGTTCCTGCTCCCTTGAGAGGTTAGGAACTTTTTCTTGTTGACCTAGAGGATAGAGTTGGACTACGTGATTGCCACCATCTTTTGGCAGTCAATGCGCAGGACGAGAAGTTTCAGAAGCTGTTGCAGTTCTTCTGGTTGCGCATTCGCAATCAGGGTTTCGAAATCCCGCAAAGTAGAACGTAGTTTCTCAACATCTAAATTGACCTGTTGTGATGACACTACTGACTGAAGTCGAACCCTCTCTAACTCCAATTGTGATTTCTCGCCTCGTATCTTGATAGCTCGCCCATTTAAAATGTGCAGAAGGTCGGGTGATATGTCGCTGTTGGTAGCCAAATGCAACAACTTTTCTTCTGCAATCACCAGAGACCGCAACGCCTGTGAATTTTGCTTTAGTGCCTCAAAAGCAGGGCCAAGTTCTGATTGCGCCTTGCGTCCAGCAACTTCCACAACTTCATCGAGTAGCGCTTCTTGATTTAGAAAATGGGCAATCAGTTCCAATACCCATTTTTCTGTTTTGGATGCTGAAATGCAATTTCGATGATCGCATGATTTCCATCCCTTGAATTGTTTTGCACAAGCGTAGTAGGTAATAAATGAATCCGTCTTGCGCTTTTTTCCATTCTTTTCTGTACCGGCCTTATGACGAACATAGTAGGGAGTCATGGAATGCCCACAATGTTTGCAATATAAAATTCCCTGCAGGGGGTAACAACGATTGCACTGTGTTTGAGAGAAGGAGCGAGGGCGCCCTACCCTATTTGGGGAATCTTCCGCGCTCCTATTACGAATACCTTGTGCAGTCTCGAATAGATCAATATCGATAATAGGAGGATGAGGAGCATCGATAATACGATATTTGGCTTCATCAGGCACACCGATTAATCCTTTGTTCTCTCGATTCAGTTCGATTTGACCAATATAGCGTCGGTTAGTCAAGATTTTTGTGATTGAGCTAACCTGCCAGTGGGCACTTCCCGAATGAGCAGGAATTTGATTAGCCTCCAGCCATTGGCGCACTTTGGTATCTGATTCTGCCTCCATATAAATGCGAAACACCTGCTCAACCAGAGTCTTTTTGCCTATATCAGGAACGATAGCACCGCCCTTGTCAGTCGCGACAAAACCGAATGGCACCTTCCCCCCGTTCCACATTCCCTTTTCGGCTCTTTGCAGCTTTTTAGTGCGAATCTTCTCAGATGTCTGTTCTCGCTCTAGCGTCTTAACTGCGACTAAAAGCGATTCTGTGAAACGCCCAGAAGCGGTATCAGTGTTTGTCGCATCGTGGATGGTTTTGAACCGAACGTTCTTACGCCGAAAATCTCCGTCCAATTGATAGAACTCGCGGGTACGAACAAAACGGTCATACCACGTAGAGTAAACAAAATCGACTGTCCCTTCATCGACAAGTTGACGCACGCGAGTCAAACCAGGACGATTTAAGTTTACACCGCTAAATCCTTCATCCTTGATCGCCTCAATGACCTTGTACCCATTGGCAGCACAAAACTTCTCCAGTTCTTCGATTTGGAATTGGCAGCTATTATAGTTGGACTTAGCCATCTCATCACTGCTTACACGCGCATAAAGCACGACACGAGGCGCGTTACAATTAGGCAACGCAGGTGAATTCGGGGTAAGTTTATTTTTCATCTTCTGTTTCCAGGACAGTTGACTGACCATTCTCAGGGCAATCCCAGCAAGAATTTCGGTGATGAGTTCCCGTCGTCGCGAAGAACTTAATTGATCGGTTTTCTCAGTAAGCGAGGGTATAACAATATTCGATAACAATCCTCCTTTTTGGACAACTGTGCCCTGTGTAATTTGAAGCTCAATCATTTCAAATATTAGAAAATAGAAATTTAGAGGGGCTCAACTTGCAGATTCCTTCCATTCCATTTCTCTATCTAGTTTACTGAAATTTTTCGCCCTTCTACAATTTTTTTACCATTTATTTTACGCCTAGTCCTTACAGGACATAAAACCTTTGGAATCCCACCCACGGTTCACGACACCCTTTTTCACAAGTCTATGCATCTACACAAATACAACACGCATAACTGCTGTTACCTAAAATTATACATCTGATTCCTCAGTGCCAATGGCAACTTCAATCACCATGGGGATTAACGAGAATTTTGCCGGCTTCTTAAGCACACGCGAAAGCTACTTTTCAGACCAAGGTAAAAGTCATTGATGCCACCATACCAGTCGAACTGTGAGGTGGCATCTTAACGCGCATACCTCGATGACAGAGGAATACATTAGCCAAGCTCGTTTATTTGGCACTTTTAAAATTGCCTCGTAACAGGCAACGAAGATCACGAACTATGGTCAGGCATCACCGTGTATGGGCAACGAGGCAGGATCATTTTAGTGCTCTACGCCTCATGTAGTTGTAGCCAAAGTTCATCAACTAACTGAACGGCACTCGGTACAAATTACATGAACTTCGCAGCCACCACACACACGCGAGACGGTTTTAACAATTCCGATGTCAAATCATCTTCAAGCGCTACCAGGCGCCATCGCTCAGGATTTCTAGAAGCGTGTACAAAATAGCCGCCCAGTTGGACTTGTCTGGAAGACGCTCGACGGTGATGCGCATGGGCAAATCAACATCGACCTTGTCTCCATCGCGCCACTGGTGACGCACCATGGCGTAGCTTGGTGGCTTTGAAGAAATGGGGACAACTTTACCATTGACACGCACCGTGAGCTTGCCTTCGGGCACCCACTGGGGATGCCGTATATACAAAGCAAAATTTGAAGGCTTTTGCAATTTCAAACTGAGATGTGTGGTCTGTTCGGAGGGAAAATTGTTTTCTTGGCGTAGCGTAAGACCATCACTAGTTCGCAATTCGGAGGGTATGAACAAGTTGACGTAGATTCCCTCTTTAGCACGAGCGTAGATGAACTGCCCGTATCTGCCAGGGTTCTCCATGCCAGTACCAACACAGCACCAAAAACTCTGCTCTGGTTGCGAGTAAACGCGATAGTGTTCTGGGCGAATTGGTGTGAAATAAACGTACCCGGGAGTTTCAGAATCTATAGTCGAGAGAATGTGATTGTAAAGCGCACGTTCGTAATAATCGACGTAGGATGCTTCAGGCTTAGTCGCGAACAATTGCTCGGTCAAGCGCAGCATGTTATAGGTGTTGCATGTCTCAGGACCTTCCCGGCTTTCCAACATCGGATGAAAATCGGTAGGGTCATTGAAGTGTTCCGAGACACTGTTTCCACCAAAGGCGACGGTGCGATGTTTGACGACGGTATCCCAAAAGAACCGCGCCGCCGAGTCTTGCCGCTCATTACCAGTTAAAGTAGCAATGCGTTCGAGTCCGATAATTTTGGGAATTTGGGTATTGGCGTGGAGTCCAGTGACCTTATCTTCGCCGCGGAGGAGCGGTTCAAAAAACGAACGATGGTTGAAGCGCTCAGCAGTGTCCAGGTACTTTTTGTCGCCAGTCATGGCATAAATGTCAGCCATCACTTCGTTCATACCACCATATTCGTTGCTGAGCATCCCCTGCATTTGGGCATCGGTCAGTCCAGAAGTGGTATTCACGCACCAATCCCCAAATTTGATGAGGAGTTCGCGGGCCTTTGGTTTCTCCGCTGCGATTGTACTATCGCGTAGCCCTGCAAACATCTTATGGAGGTTGTACCAAGGTGCCCATTTTGACCAGATTTTACCCGTGTCTCCAGCAACAATTATCGGCCAGAAATCACGACTGCCCGGCAGCCCACCAAGGTATCCGTCACCATTCGCCTTCTGGACACGCTCCAATTCAAGGAGCATATAGTCAAGCCTTCGCCCCATCTCGCCATCGGTGTCATTGCCCGCTGCTATCATGTCAGCCAAAGCACTGAGATAATGCCCAGCGGTATGGCCGTCTAGCCCCTGACTTTTCCAGTTGGGATAAGGCTCTTTTTTAGGATTAAGCCCAGCTTCCCTGAGAAATGGAGCTAATAAGCGATCTGGGTCGTGTGCGAGCACGTACTTTCGGTTCGCTTCGACGGCCTCAGCAAAAGGACTTTTGAGGAGGCGCACCTGCGAAAGCGGAAAAGCGAGGTATTTGCGGAAGGAGTTACGGCTTCTGGATGTTTCGCAGTTGGCATAACTTGGGCACGAGCGGCAGCGGGGATAAGCATTACCAATAAGGTCGCAGTGTTGTGATGAGCAGACCGCCATCTGGAGGTAGGTAGATACCTTTTAGACACGGATAGTGGATGGATACGCATATTCTTTCAGGGATTCAGAACTGGTTTTGCTCCACACGCATTTCATTGGAACATCTGAACTTCGCCGATTCTGTCAGGGCAACATCAGCCATGATTACTCGCGTCATCAATATACCCAATTACCACCCCGCTTCAAACATATTCATCGATTTTCCGTTAGCAAGTCCCACCTTTGCACAATATGGGGCTTTTTGGGTCCAAGCCTTGCGCGGGCACCTCGGATAAGACCAGCAAACGAATGTTGAAAACCAGAGAGCAACGGTTATACTGCGCCTACCCAGTTAGATTACTCGCGTCATCACAACTACACCTTCTTGCAAAGGGAGGCTCATGCCGAAGTGATAAATTTCACAGAAGCGATAATCGAGTTAGAAGTAGGCAGGCATTTTGTAAGGAATTCGCTCTCTTCGTGGGGAGTAATTTCCTGCTCAATCCAATCAGCAAAACATCTTTCAAAACAAGTTACGATTCCATGAAAAAACACCTTCTACTTGGCATTTTGTCCTTCTCCGCATTTTGCGGACTGTCTTCTCCTGTCTCGGCAGATTACCCAATTGCATCGCATCGCTATCTGGCCGATCCCGGTGCGCTCGTGCACGATGGGCGCGTATATCTTTACTGTTCCAACGACGATGATAATCCGGTCGAGGGGGGATATAAAATTCGCTCCGTTGTTTGCGTTTCTAGCAGTGACATGAAGAACTGGACGGACCACGGTGTGGTTTTTAGTGCTCCCGAAGGTGCGGATTGGGCGAGGAATACATGGGCACCCAGCCCCATCGAACGCGATGGCAAATTTTTCCTGTACTTTGGCAATGGCGGCAATGGTATTGGCGTCGCATCTAGCGCCACTCCAACAGGCCCGTTCAAAGACGCCAAAGGTTCAAAACTTATCACCAACGAGACGCCGGGAGTTATGCCAGCGGAAAAAATGTGGCTTTTCGACCCGATGGCATTCATTGATGATGACGGGCAAGCCTATCTGTACTTCGGTGGTAACGGCGAGAATAACATCCGTGTTATCAAGCTGAAGCGCGACATGATTAAGGTCGATGGCCCCGCCACGTCAATGTTTGCCAAAGGCTTCTTTGAGGCAGCGTGGATGCATAAATATAACGGCGTTTATTACTTTTCCTACTCGACTAATCCACAGAATGGGATGCGCATCGATTACCTCAAGAGCGACAAACCAACCACTGGCTTCACTTATGGCGGCATTCTCGCGGGGCAGCCTCCCATCAACAACAATAACAACCATCAAGCCATTTTCAATTTCAAGGGTCAATGGTATGAGGCCTATCACAATCGCGCTGCCGCTAAAGATGCGGGCATACCGGGCGGCTTCAAACGCAACCTCGCACTCGAATATTTCAACCACAAGGCAGACGGCTCGATAGAGCAAGTGACTTTCACACCAGATGGTGTGCCTCAAGTGGCTCCTCTTAACCCTTACCAAGCCCGCGTCGAAGCAGAGACAATGAACGCGCAAAAAGGCATAAAAACCCAAGTCTCCAACGCAGGCGGTATGAATGTCTGTGACATCGATAACGGGGACTGGATCAAAGTGAAGGGCGTAGATTTCGGCGTCTCAGGAGCCAAGCGCTTTACAGCTAGTGTGGCCAGTGCAAAGTCAGGGGGAAAAATTGAGCTACGTCTGGGAAGTCCCGAAGGCAAGCTTATTGGCGTTTGCGAGGTTCCTATTACTGGTGGCGATCAGACATGGAAAAGTGCCACCTGTAGCGTAACCGACGCTCAGGGAGTTCAAGACCTGTACTTCAAGTTTGTAGGCACCGCCCCATCTATGCTGAACATCGACTGGTGGCAGTTCTCGACTCAATAGAACATGAAATAGTTGTGGGTGTGCAAGTTCGTGCATATAAGTGGGAGTGAGTCGCACAAAAGGCTCCCCCCTGCTTCGGAAACCTGAAAATTTTAATGTTTGAAATAAATTAGAACTGGGTATATTAGAGTCTGTACTCAAAGAGATTGATAAGCGAAAGGATGCTTTTTGGGTTTGGGATGAAGGGTGGCTAGCATCTTATGAATCATGGCCCACAGCATCCACGCTCTGGAACATTGGGTGTG